>CAVKHS010000005.1:0-138584 GCA_963656095.1 Paratractidigestivibacter sp. | reverse complement strand
GCCGATGGTACTGCAATGCAATGCGGGAGAGTAGGAGGCCGCCCTCTTTCAAATATGAGAGCCCTTGAAGACAGCAATGTTTTCAAGGGCTCTTTTGGTAGAACCAGCCCCTCTCTAACTCTCCCCCTTTTGGGGAGAGTTAGAGAGGCCCTTCTATTAGATGTCAAGCTTTTCAGCTATCTTTCTTACCTTTGATGTGTAGTTTCGATCTTCCGCGTATCCAATACTTTTTAGGAATGCGTAGTAGTTACCACCGTTGTATTTATATTGTACATCGTCGTGATAGGCTTTAACGGATTCCTCCCAATTATTGAATGTGTAGTAGCTGCCATCGCTGGGATGACGAAGGCCAAAGAGATTGTGACTTTCCATGCAGAGAGGGCTTGAAAAATAGCCTGTCTCCAATAAGGCTTGTGCCAGAACGATTTTCTTTTCCTTCACATTGTATTTCTCCAATACTGAAAGTAAATTGTTAATGTTGAGCTCTGCAAAACCATGAAAGTCTTCATCAGTCATACTGGATGGCAGATACATCTCTGTTAACGTATCTGATTTCTGATCGTTTTTAGCTAGGTTGGGCATTGCATCGGGCATGATAGTATTTTGCGACCATGCGCTGCTGACCGTCGCACTCAGTAATGCTGTAAATAGAATTCTTTTTATGATCTTCTTTTCTTCCATATATCGTTCTAACGATTGTTTCTTTTTATTATTGTTTTGTTGCATTTCTTTTAACTCTCTTTTATTATCTCAGTTTTTTTGATTAATTTTGTATCAATATAGTTAATCATTGAATTGTTTCTTTTAAAAGGATATGCGACAAGGTAAAGATCATAATAGTAATGCTTCCTTCGATCTGGGGAGTATAGAGTCAGCCTATAGCTTCTTTCATCAGAAGTATCGTGTCTATGAGTATTCTCACAGTGACGGACAGAAAGATGATATAGAATATGCTATTTCAAGCTATGTGGAGCAGATGAATCCTTCACTCTATGGGTATTTGTCCGGCGGACGGAAGGATTATCTGTTCTCTCATGCTTCGTTTGCACAGGATATGAAGGATGCTATTGGGCAATTGGAGGATATGCTGCCTTAGCGAGTAGGGACTCTCTCTCTATATATAATAAGGTGTATGCACACTATTCGATGTTCTGTATGCTGACACCGTCCATCTTCTCCATGAACTGCATGATACGCGTTTGGTATTGATCTCGCTTGACCTTGATCTCCATGGACATTTGGTAAACGATGCCCTTAGGATTGGTGTTTTTCTGCATTTCATAGGAGTCGATGTCAATGCCTGCATCTCTCATCTTAATCAATACATTCTGAATTTTCTCTTGTCTGTCAGAACTGAATGTTAGTAACATATTGCGTGTGGCAAAGCGGCTGGAAACGAAGTGGAGCGCTTCCAGACACATCAGTACCATGACGGTCGTAGCTGCGGCAAGGACAAACATACCTGCACCGCAGGTGAGGCCGATGGCTGATGTAACCCATAGTCCGGCTGCTGTCGTGAGGCCTTTGACGACATGTTTTTGGAAGATGATGATGCCAGCACCGATGAAGCCGATGCCAGGCACTACCTGTGAAGCAATACGTGACGGGTCGTAGGACAGCTTCTGCGCTGTGTCGTTGATCATGCTGTCAAAGCCATACATGGAGAGGATCATAAACAAAGCGCTTCCGAGGGCTACAAGGAAGTGGGTGCGGAAGCCGGCCTCTTTGGCTCGGTACTCCCGCTCCAATCCGATCAATCCACCTAAAATGGCGGCAATTGCTAACCGCAATATAAATTCCAGTGTCATAGTCGAAATTTGATTCTTCTCTATTGTTTGCTGTCATGGATGATTAAATGCTGCATTCCGGCAGCATCTCGGCAATGCGCTTGCCGTTGACAGTCTTCAACACTATGCCCAGTTCCTTTCTTGGTGGATTGATCTGTACCCACTCCGGGATTTTGTCGCGGTTGATGATTTCGACATAGTGGATATCGCTGAAGGAGACGTCGCAGAGCGTCTCACCATAGTCCTGCATACTGTTTTCCTTGATCTTAGATATGTCGTCGAAGCGTAGCCGTTTGTTACCCTTCCCGTCTACGAAGCCGAGGATGATCTCTTCGTCGTCGTTGGCGATGCTGGCATAGATGAGTTCCTTGCCGGAATAGCGCTTAAAGGTGCGGTCACTGTCTCGGTGGAGGAGCTTCTCTACACTGGCTTTCACCACCCGTCCGTCGCTGTAGACCATGATGAGCCATGACCTTTCCTCTTCCTCATGGATGGCCAGCTCCAGTCGGTAGTCCTCTGTGCGGTAGTCATCTTGTAGGAGCAATTTGTACTCATCATTGTCGATGAAACAGATATATGCCGTCGTGGGGAGATAGTTTAGCTCATAGTCGTGGATGACATTGTTTCTGAATCGGCTGGTTTGAATCTTGTCTTTGATCTCGTTGGCGAATGGTGAGGGCGTCGTGGTTGTGCCTGCATTGATTTCATGTGCTATGGGAGTGGGTGTAATGATGGCAGGGGTAGAATCCTTTGTCTCCAGTTGATGCTCCGCAGCCCATTTCTTACGTCCGATGAGGAAGGCAGCTAAATAGTCGCTATTTACCTTTCGGGCCGATTTGCCCATACGCTCATAGTAATCGCCTTTGAGTGCTATGGGATCAGGGCTTGGCAAGATCGAGATAGCCAGCACATTTGCCTTTGTACCTTCATCCCAATGAGTCTTGACATTGTGAGCCGCCTCTTGCCCTAGGTAGATGGCAACTTGGTTATGAATATAATCTTCGTAGTGGTCAAGGTTACCGTTGAACTTAGGATGTTTCAGGTCTTCCTCTACGCCGCTTTCTGTACCTTGGTCGTTGACTCCGAGGTAGAGCGTGCCACCATCAGCGTTGAGGAAGGCACAGATTTCTTGAAGTATCTTAGATGTTTGCACGGCTAAGTTAGACTGCATAGAGTTCTCAGGATAGACGATGGAGGTCTTGAACTCGGTGTGGAAGTCTTCGCGTCCATAGTCTTTCTTATCACTCTGGTTGCGTCTGAGCTTGAGTATAGAACGTATCTTTTCCCGGATCTCGTCGGCCTGAGAGATGAGTCCTGCCTTCTTTACCGTGTTGTGCGACATGACGAGGGCTGCCAGCATTTGTAGTGTCGGGTTCTCTCGCTTGCAGCTCACCTGGTAGAGGTCGTCGTAGTGTTCGTCGTTGTCAAGCCAAGAGACGATAGTCATCTGTTGGAAGTCGTTGTAGAGATGCGAGTCCTGCTCAAAGCCTAAGCTATCGGCATTGTTGAGAATGGCCATGCTCTCGTTAGAGAAACTGTTATTCAGTGCGAAGTCGTTGAGCAGTTCCAGTAGCGAGAGTCGCTTGCAGTAATACTGTTCCCGCTCAGAATTGAGCATGTGTGCAAAAACTCGGCAAGTGGAGATGTAGTTGTAGGCTTTGATGTAGTCATCCTCGAAACTGGCGTAGGTCTCAAAGATATACATCAGTTCGGTGAGGTGCTCGGCATCCATCGTCGAGGTGAAGTCCTCGGAAGGTTCCTGTTCTTCGTCACTGACAAATACCTCACCATGTGCAAGGTTGACCATGAACTGATGGAAGGCTGCTCCCACGCTGAAAACCATGTCAGGCACATCTTCACGGTAGGTGACATTGATATAAGGTGCCCTACCTTGGGTGGGCTTGTACACCTCGACCACTTTACCTTTTGACAATACGCTGAGAGGTATACCAGGTTCCACATCCACGGACAGTGACAGGCCATTGGTGGAGATAGCAGGGACACGACCGATGCCGGGTTGGGGATTGTTGAGCACACATCTCAATCGACTGTTGAAGTTGAGATGCTCGATACGGTAGTCTTCCATGAAATCCACGCAGATCTCATTCATCACGAAATGGTCCTCTCCGTCCTCGATGCCATCCACTATGGCAGGCAAGATGAGCGGGTAGCCGTTGTGGTAGAAATCCTCCAACGAGAGTTTCTTGCCGGGATAATAGGGTACGATGTCTCTGGCGGCATCGATATATCCTTTGATGCCTTGGAGTTCCTCGTCAATGACCTCACATTGGAAAAGAAGTTTCGTCTCATCGTCTGTTGGTATCTTCTTCTTGATGATGATCGAAACCTCCTCGCCTGGCAGGAGTCTGCGTCTTTCCTTTTTCTTGTTGCTGTGTCTGCCGATGAAGAGCGACTTATAGATGAAATCCCACAGTTGTTTGAAGTGTGGCAGCGTGTTGCTCTTATTCCCTCTGAGGTCAGCGGAAGGCTTTTCGCTGAGCCTGATGGTAAAGGCATGCCAGAGGTTCAGACGGGTTGGCAGAGGTGTGTAGACATTCTCGGAGTTTACATCAGAGGCTGAGATAGAGATCTTGCCGTCTTTGATCAGTAGCTTTGCATTGTCCGTGACGTATTCCACGGGGGCGAGTGATGAGTCGATCGTATCGGAAACCTGGTTGGCGATGATGTTGGCTGTGAGTGTGGCATCATCGGTATTGACTACATAAGCAGCCTGGTCGCCGGAGTCAGAGACGAGGTTGTAGAGCGATTCCTCCAACAGGCTCTTTGGGTCAGACACTCCCATTTTGCTGCAAAGGCGATAGAGAAGACTGCGATTGAGCACCACGTCAAAGAGATCATTGTCATCGTCTTCAGCCAAATTGAGCTGGAGGGCCAGGGCTTGTATCATCGTCTCGATTGTACCTTGACAGTTGAGACTGTCTGGTGTCTCGTAGTTCTTGCGGATGTAGTATTCGAGCAAGGTGATCCACAGCTTGCCGAAAGGAGCACGCTTGACCAGGGATAGATCGTGCTTCCTGATGATGCTGATCATCCTTGACATGCTCTTCTGCATCAGACTGTCATTTTGCAAGAAGATACAAAGCATCGTGAAGAAGTTCTCACGTGGGTGGAAGACATAGTTGCAGCATTCCAGTTTGTTGAGTGCTTGCTCGATGTATTCCTCTCCTAAGTTGTTTTTTACAAGATCCAGCGCATTGATGAAGAAGGAGATCTGTTCTATGAAATCTGTGAACCGATTCTCCAAGATGCCCCTGGAAACAGCGTCACACATGTTGAGCAGATCAGTCTGCTCAAGCACATGGAGCATATTGTTCTTGAAATCAATAAGGTCTTGCCTGAGCAAGTCTTTGTCATGATAGTCAGCGGCCATATTGGCGATCCAGTGATAGCACGCGTTGTCGAAGAGATCAGGGTTGGTGCTTCCCAGGAGAAGTTCTCGCAATGAATTGCTGTTCCATTTCTTGTTGCCTAAAAGCGTGGACAGCTGGTTATCCTTGATGGGGAAGTCGTATTTTAGTGCCTGTAGGTTTTTCACAGGTTGTACTTGCATATATCTGCCTTTGATCTTTTCGACTTGGCAGATGATTCTCGGTGTGAGAGCAGGATTAGGTATGCAACTTTTGTCAAGGCGCGTAGTGAAACCATGCGATTCTTGAAGAATATAGAAATTATCGTGTGATCGTTTGATGCTGAACTCTATCTTATCGCCTTCATGATAGAATTGCCTGATGAGAGTTTCATAGTCTTGCCTGAGATGTATTCCACCGTTGAAAGACTCTTCCACGATGCAGGGGAGTGCATCGGGCACAGTACTTCTTTTCTGATACAAGAGCATGGGCAGACGATAGAGTTTGCCATCATCTCCATAGGTGACAATAAATTGATGTGAGTCAGGATCCGTCCTAACGACGTTGACTGTAATTCTTTGTTTTTCTTTTCTTTCCGGTAATACCATCTTTTTCTTAAATAAAATATGATGAAATATTCGTTTTTACAAATATACGAAAAATAAATGAATCTGCTTTCGTATTAAAGGTTTTTAGCATAGAAAAAGGTCCTATTGCCATAAATGAATGAGCAATAAGACCTTTGCACCAATTACTTATCAGTGACTGATTTTCTTCTTTTGATCACGGATGAGGAGTGGGAGTAGCTTTACGCCTCGTTTTTCTTTTTTCCTGTACGTGCCTCCACGACGTTGACGACATAGTCGCCGACGCGCTCGCATTCATTGATGATGTCCATGTACATCGTACCTACAGCATAGGTATATTTGTGGTCATTGACATCAATGGTATTTCTACTGCGGAGCTGGTTGCGATAGTTGTTAATTTCGTTTTCGATGTTGAAGGAGCGATTGATGTCGATATCTGTCTTATGCTCCACAAGTGCATGCTCCATTTCTTCCATTGACTGGTCGGTGAGAGCGAACATCTGATGGAGATGTTCATACTGGTCGGTGGTGAACTCCTCTTTCTCGGTGTATTTACGGTTGATGGTTCTAGCGATATGATAGCAGGAATCACCGATACTCTCAAGTTCAGAGATCTCTCGCAGCATGGCGCGTACTTTGTCCTTAGTCTCGTCGCTGAGGTGGGCGTCGCTGACTTGGTCGAGGTATTTGGCAATTTCTATCTCCATGTTGTCGGCGATACTCTCGTATTTCTCAATGCGAGAGAACAGTTTGACGAAGTCATTGGCATCCTTAGTGTTGAGCAGTTCACGCACCATACGCAACATTCTTCTCATGCGCTCGGCGAAAGAGTGGATCTCTTTAGAAGCTTCCAACACGGAGAGCTCCGGGGTCTTCATGATGCCAGACTGTATGAAACGCAGACGGAAATCTTCCTCGTCTTTATTGCTTTTGGGTTTGATGATCCAGCAGACTACTTTCTCTATCTGCGGGATAAACCAAATCAGCAGAAACGTGTTGATCACATTGAAGCAAGTGTGGAAGGCTGCTAACACGATAGGCAGTATGATCGCTTTCTGTGCTTGGGTGAAACCGTCTCCCGTTGGATTATAACCGACTAAATGGCATACACTGTTGACGAAAGGATAGAATAGGCACAGCACCCAGATGACACCGAAGACATTGAAGACCAGATGTGCCGTAGCAGCTCTTCGTGCTTGTGTGTTGGCACCGAGAGCAGCGAGGTTGGCAGTAGCTGTTGTACCAATGTTCTCGCCCAAGACAAGTGCAATGCCAAAGTAAATAGGCAGTACGCCAGAGGAGCATAGCAGAATGGTGATGGCCATCACGGCGGCTGAACTCTGCACAACGCAGGTGATCAGCGTACCTATGAGCACAAATACGATGATGTTGGCGTGACTGTGAACATTAAAGGAAGAGAAGAACTGGATAGCTTGTGGGTTGTGTTCCAGATCAAGTTCTTTGCCGGCATTGCTCAGTAAGACAAGTGCAAAGAAAAGAAAGGCAATACCGAAGAGAAAGTCGCCGATGTAGCGTCGACGCTTGGAATAGATGAGCATGATGCCCACGAAGAAAGCTGGGAAAACGACCATTGTCAGGTCTACATTGAATCCCAGAGACATGATCCAGGCGGTGAGCGTCGTTCCGATGTTGGCACCCATGATCACCGAGATGGCTTGCGCCAGAGTGAGTAGACCTGCATTGACAAAGCTGACGGTCATCACTGTGGTGGCTGAAGAGGATTGCACGGCGCAGGTGATGAAAACACCCGTGAGCATTCCTGTGAAACGGTTGGTGGTCATTGCGCCAAGGATATGACGCAGTTGCGAGCCTGCCATTTTCTGCAGGGCTTCACTCATTACCTTCATGCCGTAGATCAGTAAGGCTAAGGAGCCTAATATCTTCATGAAGATAATCACATAGTCGCTTGTGTTCATAAATATCTGTAATGTCTGTTACGATTATGCTACAAAGATATAAAAAAAATATGTCATGTAGAATGAAAGGCTTCGTTTTTTTGCATATACAGTTCTTTTTTTTTCGAAGATCGCAAACAAGAGAAGATAGAAAGGAAATGCTTTTGTTAATATATAATAATTATTAAGGATGTCTATCAAAAAACGATGGCAGTATGACAAATAAATAGTAATTTTGCATTTGCCTTATTGAAAGGGTATGGTTCAGTAGCTCAGTTGGATTAGAGCAGCAGCCTTCTAAGCTGCGGGTCCCGGGTTCGAACCCCGGCTGAATCACAAGAAGGGCTAAGCAACGCTTGTTGCTTAGCCCTTCTTGCTATTTTTTGGGGGCTCTGCTAAGCAGAGGCGTACGGGACGCAGCACTTAATAGAGGCTAATGCTTAGGGACGGGAGGCTTCCTTGCCTCCCCTTATTTTTAGGAGTCGGGCGGCATCTTCCTTTGCTTTCCAGACTCTCAAGGCGTTGAACCATTGTGCAGCACTGTGGTAGCCGTGCATCTCTTTGTCACTGCAGAAAGAGATGTGGTAGACGAGATGACCGTCGGGGATAGAGACGAGATAGCCGTCGTCGTATTGGGTATGAACGGCTTTGAGGATGTTGGTTGGAGGGATGGAGACCGCCAAGCCTACGGTTTCCATTTTATGTGTAAGCGTGTCCTTACCAGTGACGGGGTAGTCGGTGCCCCAGTTGGCAAGCAGACCATGACCGTCGGTCCAACTTTGTTGACCCTTGATGTGCGTGATGCCTATAAAATAAGGAGTGGCGCATATCTGGTCGGTAAGGTTGAAACCTTTCGGAACGGAAACTCTCACGTCTACTTCACAATCGCGGTGTCCCACGATCATCGTGTAGCGTGTAGTGAGAGTGCGAGGCTCTGCATCGGGTGTCGGCTTCCAGTTCAGATCCGTAATCTCAACGATGCTGCGGAGCGGTCCGTTAGCCACGATTCGCTGACGGCGGCTGTCGCAGTCCAAGAAAGCAAGGGGCTGTTTGCCATCCCATCCGTTGAGGGCTCCTACACCTACACCATCTCTTACAGCAAGGACATCGTCACCGTAGCCGGTGGCCAGCTGGACCGAGTCAGGATAAAACTCAGTGTCTTGAAGTTCCAGCTGCCTTTTGCGTTTGCCATAGATGTCGACCGACTGTCGTGGACTGCAATAGAAGCGGTAAGCAGTGAGCTCACTCTCCAGTACGGCACCATGCTGATGAATGACAGGAAAGGGGTTAGTCCCCCGCAGCGAAGCGAACTCGCTCAGATAGATGTCGTGTTTGTTCTTCGCCTTCACCTTGCTGTTACGCAGAAGGATGTCGGAAAAAGTACGCTTAGCGTAGGTGTTGGGCATAGTCTTCCGCCACAGCGCAATGGTAGCCTTGATTTGTCCTTTAGCTTTGATGTCGGCGAGGAAGAACAGGTGATCAGCTCCTCCGTCACCGTCCAAGTCGTCCAGCTGTGAAGGCACCTCTTTGCCGTCTACAGTCACGCGGGCAGAGCGAAAGCCTTCCATACCGGAAATCTCCACGGGCGACTGTTGCAAAATCGTGTTGCCAGGATTTTGCAGCGTCACAGTCATCGTTCTGTCCTGTCCGACTGCTTGTAGCGAGAACAGAAGAGAGCAGGAGAGCACCATGCCGCCCATGAAAGCGTTAGAGAGAAAAGATCTCATATCAGTCATTTTTATATTTACAGCGTCACACCATTCTTGAAGATGGCAAAGCCATGTATGCCGTTTCGCTCTGCTTTTACTTTTCTGCCGCTGGCGACATCGAGTACGATGTGGATGAAGTCAGGTAGGAGGTCTTCGATGCACTTGTCTTCCACGATGCTGCCTGCGTTGAAGTCAATCCAGTTGCCTTTACGCTCGTAGAGCGAGGTGTTGGTAGAGATTTTCAATGTCGGCACGGCGGTAGCGAAGGGCGTGCCCCGGCCCGTTGTGAACAGCACGATATGGCATCCGGCAGCCGCCAAAGCTGTCGCGGCGACAAGGTCGTTGCCCGGAGCTGAGAGCAGATGAAGGCCGTGGCCTTGCAGTCGCTCGCCATAGCCGATGACACCATAAACGGGAGATGAGCCAGACTTCTGCGTACATCCCAGCGCTTTCTCTTCCAATGTTGAGATGCCTCCAGCTTTGTTTCCCGGTGAGGGATTCTCGCCCACGGGCTGACCATGACTGAGGAAGTAGTATTTAAAGTTGTTGATGAGATGCTTGGTATCTTCAAGCACCTGTTCGTTGACGCAACGCTGCATGAGCAAAGTCTCAGCGCCGAACATCTCGGGAACCTCAGTGAGCACCGTGGTACCCCCTTGTTCATTGCAGAGCCAGTCGCTGAAAGCACCTAAAAGTGGGTTGGCTGTGATACCGGAGAAGCCGTCGCTACCGCCACACTTCAGTCCGATGCGCAGTTCAGAAGCGGAAATGGCTGTACGCTGATCGTTGCGCGCCTTGTCATAGAGATCCATCAGCATCTCGGTGCCAGCCTCCACCTCGTTGCCTTCTACCTCCTGGCAGACGAGCAACTTGATGCGGTCGTGATCGTAATCACCAAGCAACTTCACGAACTCGTGCGGTTGGTTGTTCTCACATCCCAATCCTACGATGAGCACGCCACCGGCATTGGGATGAAGCACCAGGTCGCGAAGGATATGGCGTGTGTTTTCATTGTCTTCACCGAGCTGTGAGCAACCGTAGTTGTGCGGGAAAGCTACGATGGCGTCTACGCCTTCGCCGTTATTTGTCTGGGCTTTCACCTCCTCCACGATATTCTGTGCAATACCATTGACACAGCCTACCGTAGGGATCACCCAAAGCTCGTTTCTCACGCCGACCAGTCCGCTGGAGCGGCGGTAACCTTGGAAGGTAGCATCGGGATGAGGCGTAGTCTTTGCCTGCGGCTGTAGATGGATGTTGTCGTAGTTCAGTTCTCCGCTAAGATTTGTCTTGATATCGTGGTCGTCGAGCAGTGCTCCTTTCGCAATGTCGTGGATAGTATGACCGATAGGAAAGCCGTATTTCACGATCATCTCTCCCGTCTTGATGTCGTTGAGAGCGATCTTATGCCCGGGCACCGCATCCGTAACCAGTTTCAGTGGTGCGCCGTCGATGTCAACGGTGTCGCCGGCCTTCAGTGTTTTGATGGCCACGGCGACATTGTCTGTAGGGTTGATTTTAATTGCTTGTTTCATCTTGTCAGTTGTTGAGTACCGTCTCAATGGTCTTTCTCATGCCAGACTCTTGGATTTGCTGGAGATAGGAAGCCATCAAGTCCGTCAGTCCGGGGATGTCATTGAGGTTACCTTGTTCTTTCCAAATCAGTTCCTGCGCGCCGAGCACACCTTCAGCGATGGTATGACAATCGGCAGAAGCCCACAGCTGCTGTAGCAGTTCGAGGATTGCCGGATCGTCGTCAGGTGCGATCGCCGTGCCGTCCTCCCGTGTACCACCTTTATAATAAGTGGTGATGGCAGCGAGTCCGAGTACGATAGTTTTGGGCAGTTCACCTTTCAACTCCGTGTAGCGCTTCAGCGCAGGAAGGTCACGCGTCTTGAACTTTGGGAAGCTGTTGAGCATGATGCTGGTCACCTGGTGGTCGATATAGGGATTTTTGAATCGCTGCAGCACGTCTTCGGCAAAGCGAGTGAGCTCGTCTTTCGGCAGTTCGAGTGTCGGCAACAGTTCGTTGAACATGACCTGATGGATGTATTTCCCGACCAGTTCATCGTTGCAGGCCTCTCTGACGATGTTGATACCGGAGAGGAAAGCCACGGGCGAAAGGACGGTATGCGGACCATTGAGCAGTGTCGTCTTGCGCAGATGATAGGGTGCTTCGTTGTCGGTGAGCACTACGTTGAGTCCTGCTTTGCGTGCCGGCCATTCCTCATCGAGCCGTTCGATGGAGATGTTCTTGTCGTGTTCGATGACCCAAAGGTGGAAGATCTCGCCTTGCACCATCGCTGCATCCTTGTAGCCGATACGCTGCCACAGTTGTTGCTCGTTGTTGCGGGGATAACCGTTGACGATGCGGTCGACGAGTGTGGTGCAGATAGGGCAGCAGCAGGCAACCCATTTGCGGAATCCCTCAGCGTCGTCGAGGTCTTCGTGCCACAAGTCGATGTATTGGTTGATGCAATCCTTTAGGTGATGTCCGTTGCCGAAGATCAGCTCACAAGGCAGGATGATGAGTCCCTTCTTGGTGTCGCCGTTGAAACAAGTATAGCGGCGATAGAGCAGCTGCGTGAGTTTGGCGGGGTAGGAGGCTGGTGGTGTGTCGCTCAGCTTGCACGTGTCGTCGAAGGCAATACCGGCCTCTGTGGTGTTGGAGATGACAAAGCGCATCTCGGGCTGCTCGGCCAGTGCCATGAACGCGTCGTACTGTGTATAGGGATTCAGTGCGCGGCTGACGCTGCTGATTCGTTGGCAGGTGTTTACTGGCTCGTTGCCTTTCAGTCCGAGCAGGTTGACATGGTAGAGGCAGTCCTGCGCACGCAGCGTCTCGATATGGTTGCGCTCGCGTGGTTGCACGATGACGACAGAACCGTTGAATGCCGTCTTATCGTTCATCTCCTGGATCATCCAGTCCACAAACGCTCTGAGGAAGTTTCCCTCACCAAACTGTATCACACGCTCCGGTGCTTCTGCTTTTGGAGCTGTGTGTCTGTTGAGAATGTTGTTAGTCATAGATTCAGTATATATAATAAGGTGTAGTAAAAATGGGACCACCTATTTATATAAGGTGGTCCTAAGTGTACTATATATAATAAGGAGTTGTTATGGTACGATTTTTTTGTATCTTGGCACAAGTGTCTTCATGATCGACCAGGCGATGAGATAGGCCACCGCGCAGATACAGAACACGATCATATATCCGGCAGGTTTCCCTTCAAAGCCCAGGAAGGAGAAAGAGCTGCCTGCTTTCTCGGCATAGTCAAAGAGAATACCGGAGCCCTGGTTGATCATGTAAGAGCCGATACCACCAGCCATCGTACCCACCCCCGTGATCGTAGCGACCGTCGATTTGGGGAACATGTCGCCGATGGTAGAGTAGAGGTTAGCCGACCAAGCCTGGTGTCCGGCACCGGCAATGCCGATGATGACAGCCGGGAAGATAGCTCCATACTGTCCGAGTGGCTGAGCCAGCAGAGCTGTCAGCGGCATGAAGGCAAAGATGAGCATGGACAGCATACGTCCGCCGTAAGGATCCATGCCACGCTTCTCCACAAATAGTTTGGGCAGATAGCCACCGAAGATAGAGACCACCGTGACGATGAAATACAAGATGAAGATGAGCGTAGCACCCTCTTTCGAAGCCGAAGGATAGTGATAGACATCGCTGAAGTAAGCGGGAGCCCAGAACAGGTAGAACCACCACACGCCGTCTGTGAAGAACTTTCCGGTGATAAACTCCCATGTCTGCCGATAGGTGAGACACTTGAGCAGTGGTATCGTCTTTTCTGCTTTCTCGTCAGCCTTTGCTTCGTCAGCCTCCTTCTCGTCGTCCTGATGGATATAGGCAAGTTCAGCCGCATTGACATGTTTCGACTTTTCGGGTTTCTCGTACCATTCCAACCAGAAGAATACCCAGACGAAGCCGAGTGCACCGATGATGATGAAGGCACTCTCCCAACCCCACGCCTTGGCGATGAACGGGATGGTAGCCGGAGCAGCCAGCGCGCCTACCGAAGCACCACTGTTGAAGATGGCAGTGGAGAGGGCACGGTCCTTCTTCGGGAAATATTCCGCCGTCACCTTGATGGCAGAGGGGAAGTTGCCCGACTCACCAATGGCCAGGATCATACGGCAGCCCAAGAAGAGATATACAGAGATGGTAGAGATAGAGAGCGCGAGCGCGGATCCTTGCTTCACGGCGTGGAGCGCCTCCACACTGTCCAGTCCCTCGATTTCCATTGTCAGCCATCCGCATCCTGCATGAAGGCAGGCACCTGTAGACCAGATGATGATGGCGAGCAGATAACCTTTCTTCGTTCCCAGTCGGTCAATGGCCGTACCCGCAAAGAGGCTCACCGCTGCGTAGAACAGCGAGAACCATCCCGTGATCATACCGTAGTCGGTATCGGTCCAGTGAAACTCAGGGGCGATGAAGTCCTTCCATGTCAGTGAGAGCACCTGACGGTCAAGATAGTTGACCGTGGTGGCGACGAAGAGGAGAGCGCAGAGGTACCATCTCCAGTTCGTCTTTACATCGTTTTTGATTGTACCCCCGTTCATGCGCGTTGCTTCTTAGCATTCTGAATGATGTCGATGCACTGCTTACAGAGCTCGGTGATGGCGTTCCAGTCGCCCTTTGCGACTACCTCTTTTGGGAAGAGCTTCGACCCCATGCCCACACAGTAGGCACCGGCCTTGATCCATCCTTCGAGGTTCTCCTGCGTAGGAGCCACGCCGCCAGTGACCATGATCTTCGACCAGGGGCAGGGAGCCATGAGATCTTTGATGAAGCGTGGCCCATAGACATCGCCGGGGAACACTTTTGTCAGGTCGGCACCGAGTTCTTGAGCCTTGCCGATCTCGCTGACGGTGCCACAGCCCGGACAATAGGGAACGAGACGGCGGTTGCATACCGGAGCCACGTCGGGGTTGAAGAGCGGACCTACGATGAAGTTCGCACCGAGTTGGATATAGAGTGCAGCGGTAGGAGCGTCGACGACAGTGCCGGCACCCAAGGCCAGCTCAGGGCATTCCTTGTCGGCCCATTTCACCAGTTCACCGAATACCTCGTGGGCAAAGTCGCCACGGTCGGTGAACTCAAAGGCGCGCACGCCACCTTCGTAGCAAGCCTTGATCACTTTCTTAGCGACTTCCGCGTCAGCATTATAGTATACGGGCACCATACCGGTAGCACCGATTTTCTGAAGAACTTGTATTTTGTCAAATTTAGCCATGATTGTAGTAATGTTATTGGTTGATTGAAATGATAGAAAGCCATCGGGCGGTCAAACAGTGTTTTGTCCGTTCGATGGCTTATGTTTTGTTTTTTATCTCTGGACTCTGCCGTTGGCGTTGCCTGCGGCGAGGCTCTCCACCTCCTCTTTTGATACGAGGTTGAAGTCGCCGTTGATGGTATGCTTCAGTGCTGAGGCTGCGACAGCAAACTCCAGGGCCTCGCCCTGAGTAGACTTGGTGAGCAGTCCGTGAATGAGTCCGCCGGCGAAGGAGTCACCACCGCCTACGCGGTCGATGATCGGCTCAATGTCGTAGTGACGGCTCTCGTAGAATTCCTCACCATTATAGATGAGTGCCTTCCAACCGTTGTGTGTAGCGGAGTAAGACTCACGCAGCGTAGAGACGACATATTTAAATCCGAAGGTCTTTGCCATTTGTTCAAAGATCTTATGGTATCCGGCAGCGTCGGTCTTACCACCTTCAATGTCAGCGTCTGGTTTGAATCCCAGGCAGAGCATCGCATCTTCCTCGTTGCCGATGCACACGTCGACGTACTGCATGAGCGGGCGCATGATGGAGATAGCCTTCTCCGATGTCCACAGCTTCTTGCGGAAGTTGAGGTCTACTGACACGGTCGCGCCGTGGCGCTTGGCAGCTTCGCAGGCTGCCTTCACGATAGCAGCGGCGTTGTCGCTGATAGCCGGCGTGATGCCAGACCAGTGGAACCACTGAGCACCCTCGAAGATCTCGTCGAAGTCAAACTCCTCAGGGCGTGCCTCAGCAATGGCAGAGTGTGCGCGGTCGTAGATGACCTTGCTGGGGCGCATGGAGGCTCCCGTCTCAGCGTAGTAGATGCCCACGCGCTCACCGCCACGCACGATGTGGCTTGTGCCGACACCATAGCGGCGCATGGCGTTGAGTGCCAGCTGCCCGATTTCGTGTTTAGGGAGTTTGGTGACAAAGTCGGCATCGTGGCCGTAGTTGGCAAGGCTGATGGCCACATTGGCCTCACCACCGCCGGGGATGACACGGAAGTGATCACTCTGTATGAATCGGTCGTTGCCTTCTGGAGACAGGCGCAGCATGAGCTCGCCCAATGTTACTATTTTTGCCATATTCTCTTGATATTTGATAATTGCTATTATAATATATACGAATACAAAGAAGCGTTTGCGCAAACCAAGCCTTCGTGTCTTCGCTTAGAAATTGAAGAAGTTCTTTGCATTGTAGTAGCTGATGTCCTCCACCATTTGGTTGACGCGCTTCTCTTCAAAGCCGTCGTAAGGGATCTCGCCGTTTTCGATATCGTTGCCGATGAGGTTGCAGAGAATTCGGCGGAAATATTCGTGGCGGGGGTAGGAGAGGAATGAGCGTGAGTCGGTGAGCATACCGACGAATCGGCTTAGCAGTCCGAGCAGCGACAGAGCGTTGAGTTGTTTGGTGATGCCATCCTTTTGGTCGAGGAACCACCAGCCCGATCCCCACTGAATCTTGCCGGGCATTGAGCCGTCCTGGAAGTTTCCGAGCATGGTTGCCATGACCTCGTTGGCAGCCGGGTTGAGGTTGTAGAGTATAGTCTTTGTCAGATGCCCTTCCAAATCCAGTCGGTTGAGGAAAGCAGAGCAGCTCTTGGCCGTGTTGAACTCGCCGATGGAGTCGAAGCCCGTGTCGGGTCCGAGTTGGCGGAACATACGTGTGTTGTTGTTGCGGATGGCGCCATAGTGGTATTGCTGCGCCCATCCGGCTTCGTAGTCCTGTACGGCGAAGACATAGAGCATGGCACTCTTGAACTTCAGCACCTCTTCGTGTGTGAGTTCCTTTCCGGAGTATACCTTGTCAAAGATGCCGTTGATCTCCTGGTCGGTGTATTTCTCGGCATAGAACTCCTCGATGCCGTGGTCGGAGAGACGGCACCCCATGGTGTTGAAGAAATCGTGACGTTGTTGCAGAGCGTCCACATAGTCTTGGAAGTTGCTGATGTTCTTTCCCGAAACAGCAGAGAGTCTCTCGACATACGCGCGGAAATCCTGTGCGTTCTCCGGTGCCATGGCCTTGTCTGGTCTCCATGCCGGAAGCATGCGTGTCTTGAGCTGGCTTTTCGCCACGATGGTGTGATAGTGGAGGTCATCGACAGGATCGTCGGTGGTGCACACTGTCTCCACATGATATTTATTGAGCAGTCCCCATGGAGTGAGCGAAGGATCGTTGGCGAGTTTGTCATTACACTCGTCAAAGATCTCGCGTGCAGTCTCGGGGTTGAGTCGCTTGTTGATGCCGAAAGCCGTCTTCAGCTCCAGGTGGGTCCAGTGGTAGAGTGGGTTGCGGAAAGTGTAAGGCACCGTCTCTGCCCACTTTTCAAATTTCTCCCAGTCGCTGGTTTCTTTGCCAGTACAGTATTTCTCCGGAATGCCGTTGCTGCGCATTGCGCGCCACTTATAGTGATCGCCGCCGAGCCATACCTCCGTGATGGAGCGGAAACGCTTGTTCTCGGCTACTTGCTGAGGAACGAGGTGACAGTGATAATCGATGATGGGCATCTTTGCAGCATGCTCGTGATAGAGTCTCTGTGCAGTTTCTGTTTGCAGCAGAAAGTTCTCATCCATGAATTGTTTCATTTGCTTTTTGAGATTGGTTGATTGTTTTTGCAAAGATAATAAATTGTTTTTGAAAGCTGGTGGGATTTTTGTTCGTAAAGGTATAAAATCGTACGAAATCTACTTTTTATCGTATTCTTTGCGTCAATAGGTGGAAAATTATTATCTTTGCATAGCCATCATAGCTATCCTTATCTATATAACATGTTCAGAAAGTATTTTTTGCTCTTATTCTTGCAGTTTTGTTGCATCTATGATATATTTGCCCAACCTTATTGCGATGTGCGTACGTTCTCACTGCGTGATGGGTTGGCCGCTAACGTCATCTCCGGTATCGGCCAGACCGATGACGGGCTGATGTGGCTCGGCACATGGAGCGGACTTTGCTACTACGACGGCTATCGCTTCACCACCTTCCGCAGTATGCCTGGGCTGGGCGACATGCTGACGAGCAACCGCATCTACACACTCCATACCAATCACCGCAACGATGTGTGGGTGACGACCTACGACCGGCGGCTCTATCTCTTCGACACGGAGCGGTGTGCCTATGTCAACATCAACCGGCTCATCGCTTCCTCCATCCGTCAGCCCGTACGTTTTCACCGTATCTTCTCTTTATCCGACGGTCACACATGGGTTACCAGTGAGGGCGCGCCGAGGCTGACGCTCCGCATCGACGACGATCGGGTAGAGTCGGAAGGCGGCATTGCCATCTATCGAGGCTTGGACATCCGTCAGGCACTCGTCGACGGCTATGGCCATGAATGGTTGCTTTCGGGCAAAGCTATCCTCGACAGCAAGGCGCGAAAAGCCTGCGCTTTCCCCGCCATCCTTACGGAGCGGATAGGCTCCCGTACCTATTTCGTCAGTGCTCATGGCGGTGTCGTCTCTGTCGGCAAGGATGGCAAGACTTTCCAAAAACACTGCACGGACATGAAGGATCTTCATGTCAATGCCGTCTGCGCCTGGCGCGGCAGCCTGCTGTTGGGTACTTCGCGTGGCTTGTTTGTGCTGGATCATCAGCGTCTGCGTGAGTTGCCTTTGCGCCATCCTGCGCTCACCTCCGCCGCCATCACCAAGATCTTTGTAGACCGCAGGGGGCGTATCTGGCTTTTCTCGTCCAACGATGGCGTAGCCATGCTTGACGGTGACCGATGTGAATGGCTGCAGTCCGAACCGCAGCAGCCCTATCTGCGCACGGCCAGCAGCACGCCGTTTTTCCATGAGGATGAGTATGGCACCATTTGGGTCGTGCCCCGTGGCGGTACCTTCAGCTACTACGATGAGAGTCTTCACAGCCTCGTGGCCTATCCTTTACATAGTGGTGAGACGGCTGAAGCCTGCATTCCGCTGATCAAGAAATCGTTTGTCGACAACCAACACAACCTTTGGTTCTCGGGCGAACGCAATCTCTCGATGCTGCATTTCCGTCGTCATCGCGTGCGTCGCCTGCCGATGGTCGTCAACCAGGAGGTGCGCGCCCTGTGTATTGACCTCCACGGCAACCTTTGGGCCGGCGACCGCGAGGGCTGTCTGGCTGTCTATGACCGTGAGGGCAGACAGAAAGGTTATCTCACGCCGTTGGGTGCACTTCAAAGCTCTCCGACTGGTTTTGCCCACAGCGTCTATTCGATCAAGCAAGACAGCAAGGGACGGATGTGGATAGGTACGAAGGGCGAGGGACTCTTTTGCTGGGACGGCAAGGTCATGAACCATTATGTCCACGATCAGCACGACCGTTGGAGCCTTAGCAATGACGACATCTACGACATCTTTGAGGACAGCAGCCACCGCCTGTGGATCGCCACTTATGGTGGTGGCGTGAACTGTGTGGAGCAACAAAAAAACGGCACGGTGCGCTTCATCAACGTCAACAACCTTTTCAGAAGCTATCCCCGCCTTGCTTTCCTCAAGGTGCGGCGTATTGCCGAGACACGTCGTGGCGAGATGGTCGTGGCTACCAATGGGGGACTGATTACGTTTTCGGGCAGATCCATGCCGCTGCAACGTCTTCGCTTCTTCACCACCTCGCCCCGTAGTGGCGACGACCGTTCGCTCTCCAGCGGCACCGTCTTGCAGGCTCTGCCCACCCACGACGGTCATGTCTTTGTCAACATCATGGGAGGCGGTGTACAGGAAATCACTGACGGACAACTGCTCCGTAACAATCTCCATCTGACGACGATAGCTTCTGTAACCGCCGACGAGGGACTTGTACAGGCTATGGTTGAGGACCGTCATGGCAGCATCTGGCTTGTTCGGGAGACTACCATCGACAAATACGACCGCAAACACAACATTCTCTCCATATTCAGTGCGCAGGACATCGGCTATCCTGTGGAGTTCTCCGAGGCCAAACCACTCTGCCGACCCGATGACGGCAATCTGTTCATGGCGTGCAATGGCTGTGCCATTTCGTTTGCACCGGACGATTTGCACAACTCCTCTGTGGTGCCGCGCATCGCCTTTACCAGTGTGCGCTATCAGGGCGACGATCAGCCGCAAGCCATTCTTAACTCGCCTGTGCTGGAAGTGCCAAGCGACAAGCGCAGTCTGACCATCTATTTTTCTGCCCTTGACTATGCTGGAGCAAGCCGGGTCAGATATGCCTATCAGCTTGAGGGTGACGGCGACAAGTGGAATTATGTCGACGACATGCACAGTGCTTCTTTCAACCGCATCCCCCACGGCCATCTGCGCCTCCTCGTCCGTTCCACCAATGCCAACGGTGTGTGGCAGAACAATACGCGGGTGCTCGTCATCTATGCGCATCCTACTTTCTGGGAGTCGTGGATGGGGTGGTGCTTCTATATCATCGTTGGCGGTGCCCTGGTCTTCCTGGCTGTCTATCTGATCAACCAGCGGCAGCGCATGAAGATGCAGACCGAGATGGGACGTATGAGGGCCGAATTTTTCACCCGCATCGGCCATCAGTTGCGTACGCCGCTGACACTTATCGGTGGACCTGTCACAGAAGTGCTCAAGAGTGAGTCGCTCTCAGAGCGGGGACACGGGCTGCTCGACATGGTGCGGCGCAACAGCCAGAGCATGCTCTCCCTTGTTGACAACATGCTCCACTATGACCACGACTCCGACAACTACCTCGTCGACGACACCAACGCGCCCTTTGCCCTCTCCTATGCTGAGCAGAGCATGGGAGGCGACAGCACGGAGTGTGATCGTGGACGGCGCACCACGCTGCTTGTCGTCGAGGACAATGCTGACCTGCGGCTCTTCCTCTCTACCATCCTTAGCCCTGACTACACGGTGCTCACTGCCGACAATGGCTTGCAGGGTCTGAAGACAGCACGCAAGCAGCTGCCCGACTTCATCATCTCCGATGTGATGATGCCTGTCATGGACGGACTGGCGATGGTGCATCAGCTCAAGCAGGACGCATCTACCAGCCACATCCCCATTATCATCCTCAGTGCCAAGGCCTCCATGCAGGATCGCTTGCAGGGATTGCGCGAGGGCATCGACGACTACATCCCCAAGCCTTTCTCGGCTACTTATCTCCGTGAGCGCGTGGCTAACATCATTGCCCGCCGCCATAGCCTGCAACAAGAGGCGCTGCAACAGCTCACTGACCCTGCCGTGGAAGAAACCAGCGATGACAAGCAGCAGACACCCGACAAAGAAGCGTCCACGTCCTATCGACTGAGTGCTCCTGAGATTATCGATGCAGATAAGGTGATGATGGACAAGCTCATGGCCTTCCTTGAGAAACATATCAGCGACCCAACCCTGCGCATGGAGGACATGGCCGACGAGGTCAACCTCAGCCGTACCGCATTCTACAGCAAGATGCGGTCGATCGTGGGTATGCCACCTGTTGAGTTCGTCCGACACATCCGTCTGCAGCGTGCCGAGCTTTTGGTGGCAAAGAGCAAGGACAGCTTCTCACAGATTGCCTATGCTGTCGGCTTTGCTGATCCTAAGTATTTCTCGAAATGCTTCCGAAAGGCCACGGGTATGACACCGTCGGAATACCGGCGCATGAAACAGAAGCAGGGAGAAGCAGAGGAGTAGCCTGCATGCAGTGGCAGGGGGACTACTACTTCTTCCGAGGTAGAGCTGTATCGGTCTCACTGTCTCCCTCCGGGGACATGATACGTGTTCTAAGCTTAGTTACTTAGGTCTATAACTTGTAGGCGACTTTTTCAGCATCCTCGATCAATTGCACCCCTACTTCAAACCCCTGTGTTACCATAAAAGCAATGATGCCTTTGTAAAAGTAGATAAGGACAGAATACTGATTTGTTGATTGTTGATAAAACTGACAAAAAACAGCCCCTGATAATGCGTTCTTTTGAAACAAGCTGTCCTTTGCTCGGATTTTCGCGAAAATAGAGTAATTTTATTAACTTGTTGATTTATAGCGATATACGTGAAATCACGTTTGGGGACTACTATAAAAAAGGTACTTTGAAGGAAAATTCTCTAGAGAATTTCTCGTCAAAGTACCTTTATGATGTTGTCATCTCGCCTTTTTGACACGGTCATCTCGGTAGTTTGACATGGTCATCTCGGTAGTTTGATGCACTCATCTCGCCTTTTTGATCTCGATAGTGCGCTTTTTCCATCTTTTGAAACCGGTTTTTTCTGAAATATCCGATTCCCTTCTCTCTGGAATGCTCTCCCGCGGTGACAGACTTTTGTCAATATATTTCGGCTATCTTTATACCCACTGCACCCTCAAGCCATGGTGAGCTATGCCGTGCGCAATGTGCTATAGGCGCTGCCGAGCACCGGAAGATTGTCGCCGTGCGCCTCGTTCCCACAGATACGATGGCTCTGTTCCATTCAATCATTGTCTCGGGCAAGCATTGACAAGGACAACAGCCACGACCTGCCAAGCCTTTTTGCCGTCGACGGAGCGCCTGTCTTCACGAAGCACGGACGGGTTCATCGGTATCATTCACGGAAAGGAGGTTCTGCAATGAGTTACGCTATTGCAAAGATACTGATACCTATGTTGTCCTTTCGCATGGAGCCCGATACATTGTAGTTTTTGTAACCATAGCTGCCCATTTGTACGTCAGCCTTCAGCGAGGGGTCAAATCCAGGTTCCTTGGTAATGATGTTGATGGCTCCTGCCACGGCACTGCTGCCGTAAAGAGCAGAGCCGGCACCTTTGACAATCTCAAGCCGATCTACATCGTTGGTCCCCATCTGCTGCAGGCCATATACCCCGGCCAGACCGCTGTAGATGGGCTCGCCGTCTACAAGCACCTGCGTATGCTCTGCTCCCAGTCCTTGCATGCGCACCATCGAGAAGTTGCAGAACTGGCATTGCTGCTCTACACGCACGCCAGGGACGCCTTCGAGGGCCTCAAACAGGTTTTGGGCGTTCTTGTTGGTAATGGCCTTTGAGGTGATCACTTCCGTGCGTATGGGCACGTCCTTGAGGAAATGCTGCGTACGGGTTCCCGTGACTACGACCTGGTTGAGCTCCTTGGCACCGTCGTCGAGCAGGAAGTACACTTCTGTGCCCTTTCCTTGCTGCATGACGACCGTGCGATCCTCTGAGACATAGCCCATGCTGCTGGCAACAATTTTCTGACGACCCAATGGTAGGTCCGCCAACTGGAAGTGTCCGGTCTTGTCGGCACGGGTAACGATCTTCGTACCCTTTATCTGTATACGGGCAAAGGGAATGTGAAGCCCCGTAGACTTACTTTTCACATCGCCGAAAAGCATGGCGTCTGTCCCCTGAGCTATCATTGCAACACTGCATAGCACCATTGTCATAAACAGAAGGAATCGTTTCATAGATAATCCATTAAATTTTACATATTTTCTCAGCGTGTAAAGTTACAGTCAATTCAAGGATGTCACAATACCTAAAAGTAGGTATTACAGGCAGTTAAAATGCGCATTTGCCTCATTGAAACGACTGAATATTACTTATTGTATGTAAACAAAAACCAACAAGTGTTAAATGGAAGAGATGAAGGCATCAGGCAGTAGGGGTTTTTGCAATGTCCTGCGTTATAAGCTATGAGAGCTCTTGGCAGACGCCCTTCTGTAGACAGGCGTTTTGTGTGAAGCTTTTCCATACAAATGAAGGCAAGACGTACCATAACTCTTTTTTATGCGTGGACACTAATCTTGGTGTTCACATCGGCTCTTGCACTCAAAAGTTTCCATTACCATAACCTTTCTTCCCAAGTTTCCGGATCATCGGCAGCAGTCCATCACGCTTCAGTAAAGCAGGCTTGCAACATCTGTGAGTTTACGATGCACAAGGCTCTCGAGGCCCATTCCTCCGTGTTCCTGCCCATGACTATTATGAAGTGGACGGACAGGCCGATGCTTCCCGAACTTACCGTTTATCGGGTTGTCACATCGATAAACACCCATTCACCCCCGAGTCTGGGCTGAATTTCTCCTTATATATAAATTAATGTGTAAGCCTGCATCTGCGCATAATTGCGTGGTGCCGGCTCAGTACGCGTGTCGTTTTCTCCTGCCATTGCAGGCAGAAGGAAAGGACACCGCCACTCAGAAATTTCTCTTATCATGCTCTATCAAAAGTTCAGCATACACAGGATTATGCACGTTTGGTGCGTGTATATGGTCTGCTGTATGCCGCTGAATGCGCAGGACATGCGCACAGCAAAACATGTAAACGACTCCGTCAACCTGCATGAAGTCGTGGTGACGGCTCGTCGTTCCGTGATGGGTGCCAACCATGTAGGCAGCAGGATAAACCAGTCGGACATCACCAACGCCATGGGGCGCTCGCTCGGTTCTCTCCTTGAGGAGGTGAGCGGCATGAGCTCCATCCAGACAGGAACCATTGTTTCCAAACCCGTCATACACGGCATGTATGGCAACCGGATCCTCTTGGTGAGCAACGGCGCCAGGCTCACGGGACAGCAATGGGGCGAAGACCACGCTCCCGAAGTGGACAAGAACAGCTACGCCGACATCGAAGTGGTGAAAGGTGCCGAGGCTGTCAAGTATGGCTCCGAAGCCCTTGGCGGAATCATCCTCATGCGGCAGGCGCCCCTGCCCTATGCTTCGGGCGGGATCCATGGCATGCTTTCGGCGCTTTATGGCACCAATGGCCAGCGGTGGGAAACGTCGGGACAGGTTGAGAGCTCTTTCAAATGGCATGGTGACTGGGCGTGGAGAATACATGCAGACTGTGAGAACGGAGGCGACAGAAGCACTGCCAAATACCTGCTGAACAACACGGGGTCGCGCGAGAAAAGCCTTGACCTGACGCTCGGACACCGCTGTCGGGTGTGGTGCATCGAGGCCGGATACAGTCTCTTCTCGCAGAAATTGGGTGTCATGCTGAGCGCACAGATGGGCAACGAAGAGCTGCTCCAGGAGCGTATACGGCTTGGCCAACCCGTCGATTTCTCGCCTTTCAGCCGGCACATCGGCTATCCTCATCAAAAAGTAAGCCACCAGACAGCTTTCGTGAAGTTTTCCTTCAAGCCTGAAGGCATCGGACAATTCGCGTGGCAGACGACCTTCCAGCAGGACGACCGCAGAGAAAACCGTATAAGGAGAATGAACCATTCGGACATCCCCACGGTCAGCCTGCATCTGAGATCGCTGCAGAACGCGCTGACATGGAGCAGGTGCTACAGCCGATGGAAAAGCGAGGCGGGCATCCAGCTCATCAATACCGACAACCATAACGAGCGCGGAACGGGCGTCGTACCAATCATTCCCAACTACACAGACATGGCTTTAGGTGTCTATGCCCTGCAGAGATACACGGCCAACCGCTGGGGCATGGAGGGCGGAATACGCCTCGACGGACAGCAGACGAAGGCCGACGGATATGACTGGACGGGCAGCAGATATGGCGGGAAACGCAATTTCACCAACTTCACCTACAGCCTCGGCGGACACTATCACCTCAACAGGCACCTGAGGCTCACGTCGCATTTCGGTGTGGCATGGCGTGCTCCGCATGTGTACGAACTGTACAGCAACGGTAACGAACTGGGGTCGGGCATGTTCGTGAAAGGTGACTCGACGCTGCGCTCAGAGCAGAGCTACAAGTGGATCGTGGCGCTGAGATATGCCGACACGCACTTTGCAGTGCAACTGGATGCCTACCTGCAGTGGATCAACAACTACATTTACGACCAGCCGGCGGGCCGGAACATCACCGTCGTCTCGGGTGCTTATCCCGTGTTCCAGTACCGGCAGACGCGTGCTTTCTTCCGGGGCATAGACCTTGACGCACACATCCGTCCCGTCGCATCGCTCGATTACCACCTCGTGACAGCCATGATCTGGGCACGGGAGCAGTCCACCCACAACTATCTGCCCTATATCCCGAGCTTCCGGCTCACCCATTCGCTGGCATGGTCGCTGCCTGTTCTCAGGGCAGTTTCTCCCCGGATAGCCGTCAGTCACCGCTACGTGGCCAAGCAGACGCGCTTTAATCCGGCTACCGATCTCATCTCCTTCACACCCGATGCCTACCATCTCCTGGGCTTCGAGGTGAGCGTCAACTGGGCCATGCGCGGACAGAAAGCGTGCAGAATCAGTCTGATTGGCGACAACATCCTCAACCGCGAATACAAGGAATACACCAACCGCAGCCGATATTACGCCCACGACATGGGGCGGGACATACGCTGTATCATAACATGGAAATTTTAATTCACCAACAAACAAAACAACAATGAAAAAACGAATGATTAAATCGCTTATGGCATTGGCCATGGGAGTGCTTCTGGTAGGTTTCGCAACCTCTTGTAACCCCGAGCATCCGGAGAATGAAAAGGTAAACAAGCTGCACGAGGATCCCGTGCGGGCCGTGTTCACACTGCAGGAAGGCACGCTCAGCACTCCGGAGAAGTTTGACGCTACACCGAAGATGGCCGACTTCAAGGCCTCTTCAGCGCCTGTCCAGGTGATAGAATGGCAGACGACACCGGCTGAGGGATGGCACGTGACAAGCACCAACAGCAAGTTCAGCGTGAAAAACGCTAAGGACAACCCCAACGTGGTCTATCTGTTGAAAATGGAATACTATAATGCAAAGAACGAGCTTATCAACGATCAGTTCTTCAATCTCGGTCAGGACAAGATCCATCAGCACTTCTTCTCTATGTTCAAGCAGGTTGAATATGAGGGCAAGCAAAGTGCCATCCGCATCACCAACAAGGCGGAGCTACCTTACGACTACCGTTATGCCGACGAGCTCAACGGCACCTTCATCGGCGACACCAACCCTATGGGCTTCCAGGGATTCATCAAGTTTGTCAAGCCCGGACGCCGATTCGCACTCTCCGTCGACCTGCTCCATGCTGCCGTGAGTAAGTTCGATGTCAAAGGCGAGCCGTCGCCGTTCTATCTCCCGGCCAAGACGCTGCTCAGCACGGGCCTCTGGGACATCAACGTCAAACTCCCTGTCGAGATTGACGGACAGGCCGAGGGCGACGATGCCCTCGATGCTTCGCTCTTCAAGCCAGCCAAGGTAGAGATAACCATCTACGAGGGTCACCTCCACGGACCGAGCGCTTTCCACCAGAACCCGGTATCGGTAGGCAACAAGTGTATCGGACGAAACTACAGGCTCACCTACACGCTGCAGAACGGGAAGTGGGTCGCAGACAGCAAAACCCCAAAATGTGTCAACCTCATCGGCACCGAGAGCCGCGAAGGCGCATCAGCATTCTCCATCCGGTATTTCGACAAAGAGGGTAACGACATCACCGACCAGATCATCAAGAATGGCGAGGACAAGCACTATCAGCACTTCTTTACGCTCAGCGACATCCAACCCAGTTACGGCGGGATAAAAGAGGAAACCGACAAGAGCAGCACCGACTTCTTCGACTACACCTATTGCGACACCGACCCATGGAACAAGACTCATAAGTTTGACAACGCCAAGTTCACGGGCACAACCAACCCTATCGGTGTGAAAGGCTACTTCAAGTTTTTCAGAACTCACAAGCGCTTCAATTTAGAGATAAAGCTCATGCGTGCCCACGACTCAAAGTTTGTCGGTGGCAAGGCAAGCTCATTCTGTGCCCCCACCGCCCAGCAACTCACCGACGAGGCGTGGATGCCTGCCATCGTCATCCCGATGAACATCTATATGGACAGCAGCGAGCTTGACCTCGAGGCCGACCTGATGGTGGATGACCTCAACGACGTAAGCACCAAAGAGAACGACTTCTCAAAGAAAGACCTGCGCGTGCTCCACTCGCTGATGGATGCCTTCGACGTTGATTTCAAGACTGCCGTTTCCGAATTCTGGTGGAACCTCAACGGCGAACGCAAGGAGGACAACTCCGGTTTCTGGTTCTAAACACAGCGACTACGGAGTTTCCTATCTAAAAAGGCGGCGGCAAGAGATCCCAAGAAGATTCTCTTGCCGCCGTTTCGCCATCATGCTGTCTTTGCGTTGGATTCAACCGCAACGGCGGTACGATACAACAGCAATCATTACAGTGCGGGGTAGGGTCCTATGTCCTACCTCAAATAATGTTCTACCGATAGAACAAGAGTTGTGACATCATTTCAGGTGGCCCACAGGTGGCCCCCCTGCACTTAAACGATGCGGCCGATAAAGCAAGCTATGAGCGCTCTCTGCTTCAGATTCTCTCTACCTGCTTCACGCCTTTTACGGTTCTGAGCTTCTTAACCAATATTCAAAGCCTTTTTTACGCCTTATTTCTGTCATTATTCTTTATTTTCAAAACTTGAGTCATAAAAGCATTCACAAACAGTGGTGCTACACCCGGTAGCTGTTCAGCGAATTGCTGAATAATCGCCATGCCCACCAATGGCAAAGCGACCGTGGCACTCAGCTCCCGAAAAGGTGGGAGCCTGAATGCATACGGCCGCTAAATGTTGCTGACAGAACGATGGTCAATAACCTTTCTTCTTGTTTATCTGTCTATACTAATTCATTTTCTATTTCTGCACGCCCACTCCAAGCTTGCTTACTTCTTCGTTTCCAATGGTGAAGTCGCCCTTGGCCGCATCCTTGAACTTCGGATCTGCACCGTTCTTGCCGCTGGTGTCGCCATTCCAGTAGAGCTTGTTCTCCGGATCGCTGGCGGCAAACAGACTGGCGTTGGTGCAACCGAAGTAATAGTTGTTGTTGTAAGCCGGTGCCGATGTCGTGCTCTGGTTGGTGTAGACAGCCTGCGTGTTGACGATGAGATTGCCGGCCCAGGTGATCTGTTGGCCACCTTTCTTGCCGTTGAAGCGGATATAGAGGAATCGCTTGCCGCTGGTGGCGTTCATCACATTGTAGAAGGTGTTGTTCTTCACCGTGATGACAGGCACTGGGTTGTCATAGTTGCTGGCCTTGTCGTCGTAGCGGAAGAAGTCGCGCTCGTTGGCACAGTTGTAGACCGTGTTGTTGATAAACGTGATATTCTTGACATAGCACTTTCTTACATCGAAGAAATCGCCGCCGTCGCATCCGATGCCGTGGATCCTGTTGTTGCGGAAGATCACGTCGTCAATGATGGCTTGGTCGGTGTTGCCGTAGAACATACCCTTCTGGTCGTTGGCACCGATCAGCTCGCAGTCTTCTACATCGAGCAGTTTGTAGTTGCCTGCCGTCTTGTAGTCGAAGAATTGGTCGGTAGCTGCATTGTTCGTGCCATCCAGCACGACATTGCTCAGCGTGAGCGAAGCACCGTCCTGTATCTTAAATGTACCTTGAATAGTCGGTTTAGCAGTTGGGTAGATGCCCTTGATGGTGACAGAGTGGTCGATGACTGCCGAGCCTGCTTTGTCGGGAGTTTCAGAACCCGAACTAATCATGTAGGTGCCGTTGTAGAGCGCGAAGACCTGACCCTCAGTAGCGTTCTCAAGCATACTGCTGAAGTCGTCGGTAGAGCGCACGATGGTGGCACCGCTGAGGTCTACGATGGTAGTGAACTTCTTGCTGCCGCGCTCCTTACCATTATTGTATATCTTGACTATGTAGTTTGTCTCTGGTGTGAGTCCGCCGATGGTCTTACGTCCGGCTTTCTGTTCTTCCTCAGTGATAGCACTGGTGAGGACCACATTGCCTTGCGCGTCAAGAATGCTGGCACTGTTGACGATGGAGTCAGCAGGCCATGAGATGACGACATCCTTGTCGCCGACATCCTCAAGTGCCATCTTGTTGAGAATCTGCTGAGCGTCAGAACGGAAGTAGACGGAAGTCCACTTTGAGTCGCGCGAAGCATCGCTGTTGTCCACGGCACGCACACGGACCGAGTATTTGGTGTCGTAGGTCAGTCCCTCCAAGTTGAGTGAGACTCCTTTTGTGGAGAAGGTTTGTGGTGTGGTGGCAAAGGCCAGGCTGTCGTCGGGATAGACTTCCACCTCATACGAGGTGGCACCGCTCGCTGGTTGCCAACTGAGGTTGGCGGTGCTCGTCGTTACGTTCTTTGCCTCGAGTCCGATGGGGGAGAAGTTGCGGTCAAGGATGAGGCTTGTGATCTCGTCCATCGGGTCTGAGCATGCTGTCAGCCCTAAGGAGACGCTGACGAGCGATAAGGCGATGATATGATGATATGTTTTCATTGTTCAATTGCGATATTGAGTTAGAGAAGATTTAGTTGCTGAGCTGTCCCAGATTGCCGTCGTTGTTGATCATGCCGTTGCTGCTGTCGATAAAGGTCTGCCAGATAGGCCACAGACAGTGGGTTGACGGTGTGACGATGAAGAGACCATTGATATAGTCGTCGTTGAGGATATTGGCACCTGTTGAGGAGTCAACAAACCAGTTTTTCGACGACCACTCGGCATCTTTCAGCTTGGCGATCACATCAGGGTCGTCCTCGCCTTTGTTGAGGCCGTAGTATTCGATGCTGTTGGCGTCGGTCGTGTTGTTGATATACACCTTGTCGGGCAGTCCGGCATAGCGTCCCTCGCGGTTGGCGAACTGCCGGAGTTTGGTCTTTTCCAAGTTCATGGCCTCATCGATGTTACCCCAGCGTACGAGGTCCATCTTGCGCAGTGACTCTCCGGCGAACTCCAGTGCACGCTGCTCCTCGATACCTTTTTGGAAAGCTTCCTTGCCGGCGCAATAGACAGCCTTGAGCTTTGCTACGGTGTCGGTGGGCAGTGCGCGGTCGAGGATCGGTTTCATATATTTCCATCCTTCCGAGGGACCGTTGAGCTGGTTCTCGCTCTCGGCTGCCATCAGGTAGACATCAGCGAGGCGCATGTATTGCCAGTTGATACCGTCGTCGTTTGTTGAAGTGACATTGCGTTTCATCCACTCATAGCGCAGCTTGCCGAAGCACCATTTGGTGAGGCCGCGGAGCTGCACGTTGGACTTGCCCTCCACGAGCGTCTTACTCCATTCATAAGGTATGCAGGTGATGTCGCGGCGAATGTCCTTGGCATTATAGTCGTAGTAGAGCGTTGGGGTAGGACCGACTACGCCTCCCTGCGCCTGACCGGTATACTGATCCTTGGCGTTGTGCTTGATGCCGAAGGTATAGAGCACTCGTCCGCGTCCGTCGGAGAAAGGAATTTCCCAAAGGCTCTCGCCGCCCGCCGTGACGTTGTCCTCACAGAGTTTGACGAAGTTCTCCTTGAACGATCCGAGCTTGTTGCGACCCGAGTTGATGACGTCCTCGCACTCTTCCTTGGCGATAGCGTACATCTTTTCTGGTGCGAGTTCGGGGTTGTTGCTACGGCGGAAACCGTCGCCACGCAGGCCATAGCCACCGGCGACGAGGGCGATGCGGGCGCGCAGACCCTTGACAAAGCTCTTGCTCACGCGCTCTGTCGTCTTGGTGATGGCATTCTGGTTGGGCCAATAGCAGTAGTCCTCGGCCTCCTTGAGATCGTTGAGCAACTGGATGTAGATGCTGTCGCGATTGGTGCGGGGCAGATAGACATTATTGGGGCTGTTGGGAACGAATCGTGCAGGTACGTCGCCCCAAGCCTTGGTCAGGTCGAGATAGAGCACGGCGCGCAAGGTGAGAGCCTCACCAAGGAGCTGCCTCATGTCGGCATTGTGCTCGATGTCGCCATATTTGCGGATGCCCTGGATGGCGAGGTTGGCACGCTCAATGCCCTCATAGAACTTGGCGTAGGCGTTGTTGTCGGTGTTCATCTGCGGGTTGTTGGCCGGCGTGTCGTAGTTGTAGAGTGCCTGTTTCTCATTGCTGGCGTCTTTGGCCGAAGGTGTGGTACCGGATGGCACTTCAATGTCGGTGCTGATGCCGTAGAAGGGCAGGAAGCGTCCACGGTAGGAGTTGGTCTCGCCGAAGGAGACGCAGACCGACATCACCTCGCGCTCGGCCAAGCCGTAGACCGAGAAGGTGGACTGCTCGTTGAGCGATGATTGTGTGGGAGCATCCATGTCGCAGGACACAAGTGTGGCGGAAGCCAACAGAAGGGATGCTATGGTAAGATGTATTTGTCTCATGATTGCGGATGATTAGAAGTTAAGGTTCAGGCCGAAGACAAAGCTACGGCTCTTAGGATAAGCGGAATAGTCGACGTTGGGCGTCAGGGTGGTCTTCTTCATCGTGTCGTTCTCGGGGTCGAAGCCACTGTAGCCGGTGATGCAGAACACGTTGTAGGCTGTGGCGTAGAAGCGCAGGCTGTTGATGCCGAGCTTGTTGGTGACAAACTTAGGTAGTGTGTAACCCAGCGTGAGCGTGTTGAGACGCAGGAAACTCGCATCCTCAATGGCCCAGTCGGTGAGCACCATCTTGCTCATGTATGGGCTCCACATGGTGGTGTTCTGGTTGAGCTCGGTGAGACGGGCCGGGTCATTGGTGATCAGTCCGGTCTCGGGATCGAGGTTGGCCCAGCGCTTTCCGCTTTCCATGATGTCGCAGAGGTTGCGGTAGAGATATTTTCCGGTAGTGGTATACTCAATCTTGTTGGCGTTGTACTCTTGGTTGCCGATCTCAAAGCTGAACTGTGCGCTGAGGTCGAAGCCATAGGCACGGGCGTTGATGCCGAAGCCGCCGTAAGCGTCGGGAGCCACGTCGCCGATGATGTCATAGTCCTTGGCTGTGACCTTGTGGTCGCCGTCGAGGTCTTTCAGTTTCAAGCTGCCTGGACGTACCTTGCCGACAACGGCGCTGGCGTCGTCAACACCCTCTTTGAGCGTCCACGTGTCTGTGGCAGCGTCGTAGCCCGAGAAGTCGCTGACCTCGTAGCGTCCGGCATTGCGGTAGCCACGGATCTGGCCGACACGTCCGCCGACGGCGATGACATATTCCTTGTCGATCTCGGAGGAAGCCCAGCGGCTCTCCTGATAGAAGTTATCCATACCGAGCGACTTGATCTTGGTCTTGTTCAGTCCGATGTTGCCGTTGATGTCCAGACCATAGTTGTGCTTGTTGATGGCGTGCCAGGTGAAGGTAGCCTCGAAGCCGCGGTTCTGGGTTTTGCCGAGGTTGCGATACTGATAGTCATAACCGGTACCGGCCACTGGGAAGGCGATGAGCAGGTCCTTGGTGGTGTTGCGGTAGTATTCAAACGTACCGTTGAGCTTTCCGCCGAAGAGCGTCCAGTCGAGTCCGATGTTGCGTGTGATGGTTGTCTCCCACTTCAGGTCGGGATTGGCCATGTAGTTGGAGGGACGCAGCGGGTTGTTGAAGCCGTGGACCCACGTACGCTGGTTGGAACTGGCGTCGTATGCGCTGTACTCCTGAATGAGCTGTCCCGATGGGATGTTGTTGTTGCCGGCAGTACCGTAGCTCAGACGTAGTTTCAAGTCGTCGAGCCACTTCTTGGTGCCTTTCATAAACGGCTCAGAGGTGATACGCCAGGCCAGGGCAGCGGAGGGGAAGTAGCCCCAGCGGTTGTCCTTACTGAACTTTGAGGAAGCATCAGCACGGAAGGTGAAGCTCACCAGATACTTGTCCATGAAGCCATAGTTGGCACGGGTGAAGAACGAGAGCAGCTTGTCGTCGGGATCGTAGTAGTCGCTTGTGGCGGCTGCGGTGCCAGTGCCGGAGAGTCTCCAGGCCGTGTTTGCATCGTAGTCGATGGGGAAGCCGACAATCTGGTCGAGGTTTTCATGCTCCTTGGTGATGATATACTCGTGGCCGACGAGCCATGTCAGATTATGGTTCTTGTTGTTGATGAGATCCTTGAAATCATAGTTGAGCGTATTGGTATTGCGGAACGTGTGGCGTTCGGTGTTGTCGAGCGTGATGATGGGATGCCCCGTATATTCCTGAGAGGCATAGTTGCGCACCTGATAAGAGGAAAGACCGAAGAAACGCTGGTCGTACTGTGTATAGTAGTCGTAACCGAATTCTGTCTTTGCTGTGAGGTCCTTGATGAACTCCCATCCGAACGATCCGCTGAGATTGAGGTTCTTGCGGTTCTTCTTGCGGTCGTTGTCGGCAGCAGAGGTGACAGGATCGTAGAGGTTCATGTCATCGTCGTCAAACGAGGCGTTCTCAGTGGCGAGACCCTTCAAGGGGATCGGCGGATAGATGACAGCGTCCTTGAGTCGCTTGTCGGTGTCGTAAGAGCCTGTAGCATCGTTCGCTCCTCCACCACGGATGTCGGTGTTGCTGAAACGGGCCTGGAAATCAAGCATTGTGCGTTTGGTGGGCTGTGAGTTGAGTTTCAGCGAGAAGTTGTCACGCTTGAAGTTCGAGCCGATCATGATGGCTTTGTCGTTCATGTGGGCATAGCTGAAGGCATACTTGATGGATTCCGAGCCGCCCGTGATGTTGAGGCTTTGATTGAAAGTGTGGCCGACGCGTCCATAGGCGATATCCTGCCAGTCGTTGCCTTTAACGTTGTCGTAGAGGTCAAGATCCTGATAATTGCCGAAGAGCGAGGTGAAGGAAGATATCTTCGACGGATCATTGTTGTTTCTCAGCAGTGCGAGCTCATATTGCCAGCGGGCGTAGTCGCCGGGCTGGAGCACGTCCATCTTCTTTGCGATCTTCTTCCAGCTGTAGTAAGCATTGTAGCTCACGCTGACCTTACCCTGCTTTCCTTTCTTAGTGGTGACGAGGATAACGCCGTTGGCACCACGGCTACCATAGATAGCGGTGGAGGAGGCATCCTTCAGCACGGTGATGTCCTCGATGTCGGTAGCGGGGATGTTGCTGATGTCATCAACGGGGAAGCCGTCGACGATGAAGAGCGGGTCGTTGCTCTGAGTGATGGAACCACCGCCACGCACACGGATCTTCACCGTGGCATCGGGGGAACCCTCGGAGGTGGACACCTGCACACCGGCGAGCTTGCCAGTCAGGGCTTCCTCGGCACTGGCCACTGGTACCTCGACGAGCGACTTGTTATCGACCGTAGCGACAGAGCCGGTGAGATCCTTACGCTTCACCGAGCCATAACCGATGACCACCACGTCGTTGAGGTTGTTGGCATCGTCTTCCATCTTAATGGAGAGCGAAGAGCGGTTGCCGACGGTCACGGTCTGGGTCTTCATGCCCACGTAACTGATCTTAAGCGTCTTCTTTCCTCCTTTCATATCTATGGAGAAGTTACCGTCAAGGTCGGTGACGGTGCCGTTGCCGGGCAAGCCGACCTCCTGCACGGTGGCGCCAATGATAGGTTCTCCCGACTTATCGGTGATCGTACCCTTGACGATTTGTGCATTGATGTCAGCGGCACAAACGAGCAGACCAGTGAGTAGCGCAGTCCGCATTTTGTTGAGATTGTTAGCCATACGATTGTTTTTAGTTATTGTTTTTCGTTCTAATTTTTGATTTCTGTGGATAGGTTGTGATTCAAAATTACGGAATATTTTGTTATCTATGTCCTCTTATTTTGGTTTTATTTGTCCTTGGAACGAAATTCCCCCTTAAAAAGAACTATTTCCTCCATTTGTCACGGTTTCGGGACCTAATCCACCCATGTAGTTTGCGGCACGCACGGTCCACTTTCCTGTGGCTTGAGCAACGGAAAACGAAGTGGCGGTGGTGATCGTCTGCAGGATGTTGTCGTGGAAGACAGCGTAGGCTGTGGCCTGAGGAGTAGCCTCCCAACTCAGTTTGTTCTGATAGAGAAGCAGTCCCGATACGATGAGATCTTTGGTTAGGGCTTTGGGATTCCATCTTGGAAACATACGCTCATAGCTGAAACCGGCAGCCTGATTGTCGCTCAGAATAGTGGAGCGAGGACCGTCGTAAGAGTTGATACTGTGACTGACGGGAGACAACGTCGTGCCGTTGGCACTCAGTGTGAGGTATTCGCCAAAGACGTAAGGGTTGGTTACATTCATGCCCTTCTCGATCCACCGCTCCGGCAGTATCGTAGTGGCAGCATGAGCGTCGAGCACAGTGTGGAGGAAGACGCTGATGGGCTGGTTGCGCCATGTGCGTCCGTAGCACCAAGAGCCTTTGCCTTGTGACAAGTCGACGATGCGGCAATGGTCAAAGACATAGCCGAAAGAAGTCGTGGTAGACGGGGCTGTGATGATGCGATGACCGGTGCCGTCGGCATTGCGCGGCTCCAGACTCAACGTGGTATTGTCGAATCGGATGTCTCCGCCACCGCAGATGAAGTCTACGGTACCGTGGATGTCGCAGTCGCGGAAATAGGCTTTCATCGCCGTGTTACTGCTGTAGTAGGTGTCTTGGTGTGAGAGCATCCTCACCTTATTATATATGGTATGGTTGCCGGCGTCCTGCATGACAGCTGCGCGTCCGGCACGGCCTGCCTCGTAATACTCGAGGGCATTGTTGAGCGTGAGGTCCTGAAGATAGAGACCGGAGCGGTTGTTGAGAAACATATCGGCCAGTCCCAGTCCTTCCTGCTCTGTTCGGGGGCGGGTGACGAGGATGGTAGAGTCCATGCTCTGACCGATGATAGAGAGACTGTCGGCGGGAAAGGTCTGTTCCGTCATGTTGCCAAAGTCATAAACGCCATTGGGCAGAAATATTTTTATGCGTTGGCACTTGCTTTCAGTATCGGCGATTGTGTGGAAGATGTCGAGCACCGACTGAGCGTCGCCGGGTTTGGCAATATAGTATCCGGCCGTCTTCTGAGACTCATGCAGTGCCTCCATCTCAAGGCTGGCCCAGATAAAGGGACCGACGCCCTTGGCGTCGTTGTCGCGGATGGGCTCGCTGATGTAATAGTCGAAACTGCCGTCGCGCTTGTAGTTGGGCTTCTTCACGAGCGGGCCGGGACCGGGTCCCAAGCCGCTTACAGCACAGCAGTGGGTGAGCGAGATGGTTTTATTGTCGTTGACACGGATGAAGTGTCGCAGGATGCCCTTGTAAGCTTTGATGCCGGCTGAGAGGTAGTTGACCGACCGGCCGTCCACGTTGGCACTCTTCGGAAGGTTGCCGGTGCGCACGCCTTTCAGCAGTACGTAGGCAAACATGCACGAGGCTGTGGACTCAAGATAGTTGCGGTCGTCGTTGACATCCATGACGTCGTACCACACGCCGCTCTTTTCATCCTGATATTTCACCACTGCGGTCATCACCCTTTGCAGCAGTTGCTGCAACTCAGCACGGCGGGCATAGTCTTGGGGCAACACGTCGAGCACCTCGGTGATGGCCATGGCATACCATCCAAGAGCCCGTGCCCAGGTGTGCTGGCTCTGTCCGGTGGTTTTGTCGGCCCAAAACACGCTGTGGGTCTCGTCCCAGGCGTGTTTCCAAAGTCCTGTGGCGGTATCGAAGGTGCGCCGGTCGGTGGTCGTGATCTGCTTCACGGCATCGTCGTAGACTTTGCGGGCCTGGCGCGGCGAGAGGTGATTCTTGGCATAGAGACAGCGGAAGGGAAGTCCCATGAAGATGCCGTCGAGCCATACCTGACGGGCATAGATGGCTTTGTGCCAGTACACGCCGTCGGTGGTACGAGGCTGCTTGGTCAGTTGATCGAAGAAGACTTGCAGGGCGTTGGCTCTGCCTTGGCGGGCAGTGGTAGCGACTGTCGTGGCTGGTTTTTCCTTGTCGAGTTGCTGCATCCGCTCCACGAGTTTGGCGGGCCGCACGTTGTCGAGGTTATAGTCTTTTTTCTCATAGCCGGTGACTTGAGCGTCGTCAGCGATCATGTGGCGGAGATAGGCTTCGAGATATTTCTGTATGGTGTCGCCGCCATGACGGAGATAGGTGTCGAGCATGCCTTCGAGCTCAATGCCTACAGCATAGTTCCATTTGGGCTTCTTGGCGAAGTCGAGCAACCAGGGCTGTGGGTTGCGCTGCATCTCGGAGTAAGCCATCCACTCGGCATAGGAGGAGTAGGGATTGGAAGTGCTGTCTTGAATGAGATTGCCATTGATGTAGAGATTGTCATAGACCATGTTGCTGGTCTGACCGGTGACGGAGACAGGTTTCTTCTTCACACCGTTGAAACGGCAGTTGCGTACGGTGATGTCCTGCACATTGACGGTGGTGTCGAGTCCGATGACAAGGATGCCGTAGTCGCTCCTGTCGCAGGTCACGTTTTCCATCGTCACGTTGCGCACTAAAGGATTGAAGCCTCGATAGCAAGCCTCACGGGGTTCATAGTCGAGGTTGATCTTCAGCACAGCCTCACTGCACTGTCCTACCTTGATGTTGCGCATGTTGATATTCTCAATGATGCCGCCTCGGCAATTGTTGGTCTTGATGCGCAGCACACGCTCAAGATTGGGCGAGTCCATCATGCAATCCTCAGCGAAGACATTCTGACAGCCTCCGGAAATCTCAGATCCGATGACAACGGCCCCATGTCCGTCCTCCATCTTGCAGTTGCGGATGATGATGTTTTGGGCGGGTTTTTGCCAGAGTCGGCCGTCGTTGTTGCGTCCGCTCTTGATGGCGATGCAGTCGTCACCAGTGTGGAACGAGCAGTTTTTGATGATGACGTTTTCGCAGGCTTCGGGATCGCAGCCGTCGCCGTTGGGTCCTTCATTCCATATCTTCACGTCGTCGACGGTGATGCTTTTTGACAGCAGAGGATGGATGACCCAGAAAGGGGAGTTGATCAGGTGCACGCCCTTGATGAGCACACGCTCGCAATGCATGACGTTGATGAGCTGCGGGCGCAGGCCTTGTCCGCGTCCGAAGCGGCGCTTGTCGGGGTCTACTCCGTCCTCTGCCATCTTCTGCAGGCGGTCGCGTGACCCCAGGCTCTGTGCTTCTTGGGTCACACCGGCCTTGTAGCCAAAGCGCTCCTTGCCGCACATGGCCCACCATGTGGCATTGCTGCCACCGCCGTCGATCGTACCTTCACCGGTGATGGCGATGTCTGTGGCCTCGCGTGCATAGATACATGGACTATAGTTCCAGCACTCCAGTCCCTCCCAGCTCGTCTTGACGAGCGGATAGAGTTTGGTGTTGAAGACAAAGCTGAGCGTGGCATTCTTGCTGACGACGAGGTTGACGTGGCTTAGCAGATGTAGCGCACCTGTGCGCCACGTACCCGCGGGAATGACAACACGACCGCCGCCGCTCTTTGACATCTCAGCGATGGCACGGTTGATGGCTTTTTGATTTTTTGCTGCACTGGCCTTCGGGCTGGCGCCATAACGGGTGACAACCACTTCTCTGTCGGGTTGCTGGGGTAGAGCGGTGGCACTCTCGATGCGCTTCACAGCCTCGTAGTCCCAGGCTGAGGCTTGCTCTGACCAAATGGTCAAAAGTAAGAAGCTGAGAAGCAACTTCACTGCCGCTTGTAATGAGTTCTGGAGTCTTTGCATCATTTCTTTTTGATGGATTGGTTGGTATTGGCTTTTAGTTGACAGGTTCAAAATTAAGAAAATAATTCCATTCCCTTTCGTTACTGCCTCACCTTTTTAGGCTCATTGGAAGAATCTACCCCCATTTACATACGATTTTACACGATGGCAGACGAGTGATAGCTGACAGATTGCTTCTTAAAAAAAGAAGCCATTGCTCACTCCTTCGGTGAGCAATGGCTTGATGGCATAGATACCGATCAAATAATTACAGTCCTCTCATTTTCAACAAAGCTTGGGCGTCGGGCTGCCGCAGGCCAGTGAAGCTTGAGAAAGCCTTCATCAGGTCCACGGTGTAGCCGCGGCTGAGGATCTTGTCGCGGAACTCGTCGCCGGTGGCGCGCTTGAGAGCCCCTTTCTCCTTGAATGTCATGGCAATATTGTCTGCCAAGACTTCAGTCCACAGATAACTGTAGTAGCCCGCTGCGTAGCCTCCGCCCCAGACATGATTGAAATAAGACGTGAAGTAGCGGGGAGGTATCTGAGTGTCGAGAAGTCCCACTTTCTTCAGTGCTTCTTGCTCAAAGGTCGTTGCCTGTGCTGCCGTGGGGATGGCACTCGACGGCAACATGGCCCATGCCATATCGGCACATGTGGCTGCCAAGTTCTCTCCCAAGGCATAGCACGGCTGGAAGTTGATGGACTCCATCATCTTTTCTTTCAGAGCCTCGGGCATGTGCTCACCACGGCTGTTGATGGCATAGTGGTTGAAGATCTCGGGGATGGAGGCAAAGCTCTCATTGAACTGTGACGGCATCTCCACGAAGTCGCGGGGTACGGCAGTGCCGCTGAGCGTGTTGTACTGGCAGTTGGAGAGAATGCCGTGCAGGGCATGGCCGAACTCATGGAACATGGTGGTTACCTCATCCCACGTCAGATAAGAAGGCTGTCCTTCGGGTGCTTGAGCAAAGTTGCACACATTATATATAATAGGTAACTGATTCCACGCTTTGCTCTGCTTGGCAAAGGAACTCATCCAGGCACCGCCACGCTTGGTGGGACGGCGGAAGTAGTCGCTGTAGAACAGGGCGATGGGCTTGCCTGTGCTGTCGGAGACCTCAAAGACCTTCATGTCGGCATGATAGGTGGGAAGGTCTTTACGCTCCTTGAAGTTTAAGCCGTAGACACGGTGGGCAGCGTAAAAGACACCGTTGACCTGCACGCTGTCGATATTGAAATAAGGTTTCACCTCATCCTCAGACAGGTTGAGCTGTGCTTTTTTCATCTTGGCAGAGTAGTAGAAACGGTCGTAGGGCTGGAGCTGGAAGTCCGGGCCCATGGTCTGACGGGCGTAGGCCTCGATGGCAGCTGTCTCTTTGTCGGCATTGGGGCGGTAAGCCCTGATGAGATTGTTCAAGAATGAATAGATATTCTCCGGTGTCTTGGCCATCGTTTTCTCCAAAGAGTAAGCAGCATAATTGGGGTAGCCCATGATCTCTCCCTTTTCTGCTCTGAGTTTCGCCATCTCCACGACGATGGGCAGTGTGTTGTATTTACCCGTACCGTCGCTGCGATGGATGGAAGCCTCATAGACGCGACGTCTCAGATCGCGGTTGTCGAGGTTGGTGAGAATGGGTTGCTGTGTGGTGTTGATGATGACGATAGCGTATGGCGCTTTGGCGCCACGGCTCTGTGCGTCTTTCTCGCATTGTGCGATATCAGCGTCACTGAGTCCGGCGAGTTCCTCTTTGCTGTTGACCCAGACGACAGCGTTGTTGGTGGCCTCTTGGAGTTGTGTGCCCCACTGCTGTTGTAGGTCGGAGATGCGCTTGTTGATCTGTTCTACACGGTTTTTCTTCTCTTTTGAGAGAAGGGCACCGTTGCGGACAAAGCCTTTGTAGATTTCCTCTAAAAGTCGGCGGTCTTCGCTTTTGAGCTTGGTGAACTCATGGTCATAGACATACTTCACGCGGCGGAAAAGTCTCTCGTTGAATGAGATGTCATTGTCCAATTGGGTGAGCTGAGGCATGATGGCTTTCTCTGTCGCAGCGATTTCGGGAGTCTTATCCGCCTCGTCGACACAGAAGAAGATGCTGGAGACGCGGTCCAGAAGTTTCCCGCTGTTCTCGTAAGCAAGAATCGTGTTGCGGAATGTCGGCGTCTGTTTGCTGTCAGCGATGGCGTTGATAGCCTTGCGCTGCTGGGCGATGGCGGCTTCCAAAGCAGGCTGATAGTCGCTGGCTTTGATGCGGTTGAAGTCAGGAGCACCAAAGGTCAGCGTACTCGGAATAAGCAGTGGGTTAGTCGTCTTTGCTGTGATGGACGGATTTTGCGCCATGGACAGCATGACTGACGACGACAATCCCATTGTCAGAAGTGTTTTTCTAATTTTTTCGTTCATAGTCGACTCATTATTATATAATATGTCTGTTTGTGTGACAAGAGTGGTAACATATGTGGCAGGCGATGTGCCGTGCCTTGGGTCAAAGTTACTAAATAATTTCGAAATCGGCTGATAAAATGTAAGAAAGATTAAAAGATGGGTTGCTTTTCTTTTGCTTGGCATATCGTTTGCAATAAGAGTAAGTGAAAGCTCAAAAGAAGAGTAAGATAAGGTCTCATCATTTTTGAGTATTGCAAGGAAGTGTGGAAAGCATTACCTTTGCATTCAGAACAGTTTTAAACGATAAGATTATGGTAATCGAAAAAGTACATGCAAGAGAAATTTTGGATTCGCGTGGCAATCCAACAGTAGAAGTAGAGGTAACTCTTGATAATGGTGTGATGGGACGTGCCAGCGTACCCTCAGGCGCATCTACCGGTGAGAATGAAGCTTTGGAGCTTCGCGATGGTGACAAGAACCGCTTTGGCGGCAAGGGTGTCTTGAAGGCTGTGGCCAATGTCAACGATGTCATTGCTCCTGCCCTGAAAGGCGACAACGTGTTCGACCAGCGTGCTATTGACTATAAGATGCTGGCTTTGGATGGCACGCCGACAAAGAGCAAACTTGGTGCTAATGCTATCTTAGGTGTTTCGCTTGCCGTGGCTCACACTGCCGCCAATGCATTGGGACTGCCCTTGTATCGCTATATCGGCGGCTGCAACACCTATGTGATGCCTGTGCCGATGATGAACATCATCAATGGAGGCGCTCACTCTGATGCTCCAATCGCTTTCCAGGAGTTTATGATTCGCCCTGTTGGCGCTGCTTCGGAGAAGGAGGCTATCCGCATGGGCAGTGAGGTCTTCCATCAGTTGCAGAAGAACCTGAAGAAGCGCGGATTGTCTACAGCCGTAGGCGACGAGGGTGGTTTCGCTCCAAAACTTGATGGCATCGAGGACGCTCTGCAAAGCATTGTTGACGCAGTGAAGGATGCTGGCTATGAGCCGGGCAAGGATGTGACCATCGCTATGGACTGTGCTGCCAGTGAGTTCGCTACTCAGCGTGATGGCAAGTGGTATTACAACTATAAGCAACTGAGCAACGGTATGCCTAAGGATCCTAATGGCAAGGAGCTCAACGATGAGCAGCAGATCGCTTACCTGGAGAAACTTGTCAATAAGTATCCTATCGACTCCATCGAGGACGGCCTCGACGAGAACGACTGGGAAGGCTGGGTGAAGCTGACCAACGCCCTTGGCAAGAAGGTTCAGCTCGTTGGTGATGACCTCTTCGTCACCAACACCAAGTTCCTGGAGAAGGGTATCACGATGGGAGCGGGCAATGCTATCCTCATCAAGGTCAACCAGATCGGTTCGCTCACCGAGACTTTGGAGGCCATCGAGATGGCTCACCGTCATGGCTACAATACCGTGACAAGTCACCGTAGCGGTGAGACAGAAGACACCACAATCGCCGATATCGCAGTGGCTACCAACTCAGGACAGATCAAAACCGGTAGTATGAGCCGTACAGACCGTATGGCTAAGTACAACCAGCTGATCCGTATCGAGGAAGAGCTCGGTGACCGTGCGGTCTACGGATATCGCAAGCTGAACTAAAAATCAAATTTGCACAAAATAAAAGCCGGACATCCAACAATGAGGATGTCCGGCTTTTTATGGGTTGTGAAAGAGATGCTAAAAGATGATATATGTGAACTGCATCTTATGCGAGCGGTTGCAGATGACGCTAACTCATCGCTTAGGCATTGTCATCTAATGGCTGGCAACACCAGCGGGTGACCTTGAGCATGACAGCAATTCCCGGCACGTCTTTCAGAAGATAGTATTTCTTGTTGCTCCGGACCAGTTTGCCCGACAGGCCTTTCAAAGGTCCGTGAGTGACAATAACAGGTGTACCCACCTTGAGTTTGGCACTCTCTTCCGATATAAATTTCTTTTTGACAAGCTTCGGGTCGCACATCAGTTGGAACTCATGCATCTCTTTGGCAGAGATCTCTGCCATCTCGTTGGTGTCGCGCCCTTTTTTGATGACTGACACCTTGTATGGGAAGTTGAAGATCTCCTTCCGAAACTCTTTCTCATCCATGGCTTTCTTCAGGAAGATAAGGTTGCGGACCACGGGCCTGAGCTCGTGGCGCAACTTATTGGACTTATCTCTGAAGTCGACAACCTGCTTGGGGATGAATGTCGTGAAGCCTCTCTCTTTCAACTCGTCATCAATAGCTTGCTGCTTAATAGAGAATAGCCTCAAGGCGTACCACGGCGTGGTTACGTCGTCGTTCTGTGTTATGTCATTCTCTGATTGCATGATGCTAAGCGTTGTTGAAAGCTAATTAGAATTCGGAGGTGAAGTGGAACTTGATGTGCGGGAAGTCTTGCTGGGCCATACTCAATATATAAGAGGAGTCGGCGAGGAAGACGTCACGGCCCTCTGTGTCCTTGGCCATGTACTGATATTTGCGCTTCTTGAAGTTGTCAAGTTCGGCAGGATCATCAGCCTTAATCCAGCAGGCCTTGTAGAGATGCAATGGTTCCCAACGGCATTTAGCGTTGTACTCATGCTCCAAACGGTATTGGATGACCTCAAACTGCAGCTGACCTACGGTGCCGACAATGCGTCGGTTGTTGAACTGGTTGACAAAGAGCTGGGCCACACCTTCATCCATGAGTTGCGTGATGCCCTTGACAAACTGCTTCGACTTCATAGGGTCGTCGTTCTCTATATACTTGAAGAGCTCCGGCGAGAACGAAGGCAGACCGCGGAAATGCAGTTGCTCGCCCTCAGTGAGCGTGTCGCCGATCTTGAAGATGCCATTGTCTGGCAGTCCCACGATGTCGCCCGGCCATGCCTCGTCTACCGTGCTTTTGCGCTGCGCCATAAACTGTGTGGGGGAAGAAAAACGTACTGTCTTGCCTAAACGCACATGAAGGTAGGGCTGATTGCGTACAAACTTGCCTGAGCAGACTTTGCAGAAAGCGATACATGAGCGGTGGTTGGGGTCGATGTTGGCTGTGATCTTAAAGATAAATCCAGTGAACTTCGGTTCAGACGGCTCCACCATGCGCTCCACGGCCTTGGTAGGACGCGGGCTTGGTGCGATCTCTACGAAGCAGTTGAGCAACTCTTGCACACCGAAGTTGTTCAGCGCAGAACCGAAGAAGACAGGTGCGGTCTCAGCCTTGCGATAGTCCTCTGCGTCGAATTCGGGGTAAACACCGTCGATTAGTTCCAGGTCGTTGCGTAGTTGCTCGGCCTCTTGACTGCCTACGTGCTGGTCAAGATCTTGGGAATTAATGTCCACGGCGACTTTTTCAGTGACGCGTTGCTTGTTGGGCTTGAACAGATTGAGTTGCTGCTCATAGATGTTGTAGACACCTTTGAACTTAGCTCCCTGACCGATAGGCCACGACAGCGGACGCACGTGAATGTGGAGTTCTTCCTCCAACTCGTCGAGCAGATCGAAAGGATCACGACCTTCGCGGTCCATCTTATTGATGAAGATGATCACCGGCGTATTGCGCATTCGGCATACCTCCATCAGTTTACGAGTCTGAGCCTCCACACCTTTTGCAGAGTCAACGACGATGATCGCGGAGTCGACGGCGGTAAGCGTGCGGTAAGTGTCTTCCGCAAAGTCCTGGTGCCCCGGCGTATCCAGAATGTTGACCTTATAGGGGTCGCCCTCCTGACCTTCGGGCAGATAGTCGAACTCCATGACAGATGTAGACACAGAGATACCACGCTGTTTCTCAATATCCATCCAGTCGGAGGTGGCAGTCTTGCGTATCTTATTATTCTTGACGGCACCGGCTACTTGTATCTGACCACCGAAGAGCAGGAACTTCTCGGTGAGCGTAGTCTTACCGGCATCAGGGTGAGAGATGATGGCGAAGGTGCGCCGACGTTGTATTTCGTTCATATAATGATTACTTCTTGATTTCGTTCATATTAGCCATACACTTTTTCAGTGAGTCAAGCCAGTAGGGGATAGTCGTGTGGAAAGTTTCCTTGATCTTTGTCTTGTCAAGAACACTGTAGGCAGGCCGTTTGACCGGTGAGGGGAACTCATCGCTGTGGCATGGCTGGATGTTACAGTTGTCGTGTCCGGCGAGCGCGGCGATGGCCTTGGTGAAGTCATACCAAGAGGTGACGCCTTCGTTGCTGAAGTGATAGATGCCGCTGTGGCCTTCGTACTTACGGTTCTCTACGATGTCGAAGATGGTGTTTGCCAGGTCGCCTGCGTAAGTAGGTGTGCCACACTGGTCAAAGACCACTTTCAGCTGTGGATGAGTAGTGGTGAGGTTGAGCATCGTCTTCACGAAGTTGTGCCCAAACTCTGAATAGAGCCAGGCAGTGCGCAGAATGATGTAGTCGACACCGGTTGCCTGAATATTTTGCTCCCCATGCAGTTTGGTAAGACCATAGACGCCTGTTGGCGTTCCCTTCTGATCCTCACAGCATGGTGTGTTGTAAGGATCACCGCCGAAGACGTAGTCGGTTGAGATATGCACAAGCAGACCTCCTACTTCCTTCATCGCTTTGGCGAGATTCTCAGGAGCAGTGGCGTTGAGTTTCTCCACTATTTCGCCGGCTGTCTCTGCCTTGTCTACATTTGTCCATGCCGCACAGTTGATGATGCATTTTACGTCGTTGTCCTTCACCATCTGGCGGATGGCATCAATGTTGGTGATGTCGAGGTGAGTATAACCGTCACAGACATCCGTGAAGATATATTTGTCTTCAGAGCTTTCTTTGCTGACGATCTGCATCTCGTTGCCGAGTTGTCCGTTAGCGCCTGTTACCAAAATGTTCATATTGTGTTTATCTTTTATTATCCTTGTTCTCCGAAGTCAATGCCTTCTGTTCTGTCTTTAATGTAATAGTCCGAGAGCATGCCAATGAAGGTGGAAATCTCTTTGATGGCGTGCTCGGTCTCTGGCGAGATCTCCTTTTGTTGCAGTCTAAGCATCATCACACCATAGAGAGCGTCGAGGCAAGTCTCAATTTCATTGACGTCTTTGTCACCCTTCTGCCGCAGTTCCACGATGAATGGCAATACCTTGTAGTATTCCGCATTATAGAATGGGAACTTGTTGGAGTCGAGCAGTTGACAATGCAAGTCAAAAAGATCACCGATGATCACCTGGTTGATTTGCAGATGCCCTTTCTCACGGCAACCCTCTTCGTTCATCATTCGTATGAGATTGCCAAACCAGTCGGCTTCCTCATCCTTCTGATCGGGTGTATAATCGAATTTATCGATATATTCCTTTCTAATGCGCGATAGAGAGCAACCGTATGCTCTTATCAGGTCTTCCATCTGCCACATATAGAGCAGATATTCTGCAATGGATTTCTCCTTTATTTTCTTTGCGATATACATGCTTGAAAAGATTTTGTTGATGAAAGATGTCTATTGAGGGATTCTGAAATACTGTTTGTAGTCGTATTCTCCGATGTTGGTGTTCACCATGCCGTTATTGCAGCTAATAATGAATGGTGTAGAGGTTAAACACCGTGCCAATGAGCATGGCGAAAGAGAAGACGATGACAAGACCACCGATGATGCGGTTGATGATTTGTATGCCATTCATGTCGAACTTAGCCCGCACCTTATCTATCAGCCATGTCAAGCCGTACCACCACAGCAGGGCACCGGAGATGATGCTCATGTAACCAAGCGTCATTTCCAGCGGATGATGTGGGACGACGAAGGCAAATTGAGCGTAGCAGGCGATGAACAGAAAGACAATCAGAGGATTAGAGAAGGTCACGAGAAAGGCAGTGAAAGCATTATGCCACAATGTACCTTTGCTATGACTGCTCTGATGCATGTTTTTCCGTGGATCGCTTTTGAAGCAGTAGATGCCAAACAACAATAGGATGACGCTACCCGAGAGTTGCAGGATGAACTTATTGGTAGGGTTTGTGATGAAATCCATGACGAAACTCATGCCCAGACCTGTGATGAGCGCATAGATAATGTCGCTCGCGGCGGCTCCTACACCTGTAACAAATCCATACCAACGCCCTTTGTTGAGTGTGCGTTGGATGCAGAGTATGCCCACCGGCCCCATTGGTGCAGAAGCGATGATTCCGATGAGTAGTCCCTTGAGGATGAGCTCTAACAGATCAATATGTAAAAACGGCATCATATAGCTTGCAAAGTTACGAATTTTATCCGATAAAACATCATCTATTAGGTTATTTCGTCTCTTCCCTCATGCAATCAGTGTGCTTTATAGCCTTACCATCTATTCGGCAGAGAAGTCGGCTACCAGCTGGCGGTAGGCTCTCAACATGCGTGTACGGAGGATGTAGCCTTGCAGACAGTTGTTGATGTCAACGACGGGAAGGGCTTCCGCGTTGGTGGTGTCGAACTTATGCATGACCTCCTCCATCGGTTCATTGCGATAGAGAATGGCAGGTACCGGAGTCATCAGCTGCGCAACGCGGAACTTCTGATAGAGTTCTGGGCGGAAGACGATGTGGCGAATCTTGTTGATATCTATCTCGCCTGTCAACCGGCCGGCAGTGTCTACCACGGGCAGGAAGTCGTAGTCTGTGCTGGAGAGCACGTTCACAAGCTTGCCCAATAGCATGTCGGGTTGTACGGTAACATAGTCTTTTTCGATAAGCGAATCCATACTCATCAGTGTGAGCACGCTCTTGTCGGTGTGGTGAGTAACGAGTTTTCCTTCACGAGCCAATCGCATGGCATAGATAGAGTGGGGCTCAAAGATGCTGATAAACATCACGCTGACCACCGATACGATCAGCAAGGGTACGAAGAGCTGATAGCCACCGGTGATCTCGGCAATCAGGAAGATGCCGGTCAGCGGAGCGTGCATGACACCGGCCATGACACCGGCCATACCCAGCAACGTATAGTTGCTTTCAGGAAGGTAAACGCCAATCTGCTGCATATTCCATAGCCTTGCAAAAAGAAAGCCTGCGAAGCCACCCACAAACAGAGACGGTGCGAAGGTACCACCGCAACCGCCTGCACCATTGGTAGAAGATGTGGCGATGACCTTTGTAAGCATGACGAGACCGATATAAAGAGGCAGAAGCTCATTGTGGCCATAGAACAGCGAACCATTCATCACCTGACTCCAGTCAGTGACGGTCTTCCCGGTGATGAAGGTTCCTAACGTCGAATATCCTTCACCATAGAGTGACGGGAAGAAGAAAATCAGTGTACTCAGTGTGATTCCTCCTACGAAGAGCTTGCGGTAGGGATGCTGTTTCATCTTGGCAAATTGCCCTTCACAGAAGTTCATGGAACGCATGAAATAGAGACTCATCACGCCGCAGACCAATCCGAGTAATATGCTTGCCGGTACGCGTTCTACGCTGAATGGCGACTGAAGCGTAAAGGTGAAGAGGGTAGAAGTTCCAGTGAAGATATAAGAAAAGATGTCTGCAGTGATGCTGGCAATCAGAATCGGAATCAACGAAGCCATCGACATGTCAATCATCAACACTTCCAGTGTGAAGACAAGACCAGCGATAGGAGCTTTGAAGATGCCGGAGATTGCAGCCGCAGCACCGCAGCCTACCAACAACATCAGCGTACGCTTATCCATGTGGAAGAGCTGTCCGAGATTGGAACCAATGGCCGATCCCGTTAAGACGATAGGTGCCTCAGCACCCACAGATCCACCGAAGCCGATGGTAATGGCGGAGGCTACCACCGACGACCAGCAGTTATGACGCTTCAGACACGATCGCTTGGTCGAGATGGCATAGAGGACACGGGTGATACCGTGCGAGATGTTGTCACGGACAACATGTTTTATAAATAAGGAGGTGAGCCAGATGCCGATGACAGGAAAGACAAGATAAAGCCAGTTGACGGCATTGGTCAAGAAGTCCTCGGTGAGCAGACGTTCTATCAGATGGATGAGTTGATGCAGGACGTATGCGGCCACAGCGGAGAATATACCAATGAAGAACGCCAGAATGCTGGTCATCTGCCGCTCTGTCAGGTTGTGGTTTTTCCACTCGAGGATTTGATTGAAAGTCACTTTCTTCTTACTTTAGAGAACTTATACCTTATTATATACAATATGTGTTGCCTTGTATTCATCTGTGTTTCTACAGATGTTAGTGTATCGGCATTATTTTGCAAACTTATTTTCTGATGATAGTCACCTCTCCCTGTTGCCCAAGTTTGATGATGGAACTAGGTGTGTGTGGCTTGTGTTCTTGGCGGCGTGAGAAGCATACATAGTCAACAGCATCAAGGAGCTCAGGTGCAATGTCGGCGAAGTTTTGCGCGGCGGGCTGTCCACTGATGTTGGCGCTGGTGCTGACGAGTGCCTTCTGGAACCGGTAGCACAGTTCATGTGAGAAAGGCTCTTTGGTTATGCGCAAAGCGATACTGCCGTCTTCTGCGATGAGGTTTGGCGCTAGGTTGACGGCACCGTCAAGGATGACTGTAGTGGGTTTGACGACAGCGTCAAGCAAATCCCATGCTACCGCAGGCACATTGCGCACATAGCGTTGCAGGCGGGCTTCAGAGTCTACGAGGCATATGAGCGCCTTAGAGTCGTCACGATGTTTGATTTGGTAAACACGGGCTACTGCCTCGGCATTCGTGGCATCACAGCCGATGCCCCAAACCGTGTCTGTGGGGTAGAGGATGACGCCTCCACGGCGAAGCACTTCCACGGCGTTTTTGATATCTTCTTCTTGTGTCATTTTATAGTTGTTCGTTTTTCAAGCAAAGATAGCAATTCTTTTTGTCCTATCCAAATGTTTTTAGAAAAATATATGTCTCAATAGTTTGGCAAGCGTGTGCCTGATGTGGGAAAAAAGACTCTTTTTTATGCTGTATCAGTTAAAATTCATCTTAATATAGCAGATTTTTCAAATGTTTTATTATCTTTGCAACAGAAACACAATCGATAAAACCAAAAACAATGAATGAGCAAGAATTATTGAAGCCTTACGTCATTGGACTGGATCTCGGTGGTACCAACTCCGTGTTTGGTATCGTGGACAGCCGTGGCGACATCAAGGCAACTACAGCTATTAAGACCCAGGCTTACGATAAGGTGAAAGACTATGTGAAGGCCTCCGTAGAAGCGCTTCATGTTATCATCGATCAGGTGGGCGGCATAGACAAGATCAAGGCAATGGGTATCGGTGCACCTAACGGCAACTACTACAAGGGAACGATAGAATTTGCGCCAAACTTGGTTTGGGGTCATAATGGTATTGTGCCATTGGCAGATATGTTTTCCAAAGAGTTGGGTATCCCCGTGGCTTTGACCAACGATGCCAACGCGGCCGCTATTGGTGAAATGACATACGGTGTGGCCAGGGGTATGAAGAACTTTATCGACATCACTTTGGGTACAGGTGTAGGCTCCGGTATTGTCATCGATGGCAAGGTGGTCTATGGTTGCGACGGTTTCGCCGGTGAGTTAGGACATGTCATCATGCGTCGTGAGAACGGACGTCTTTGTGGCTGTGGTCGCCACGGTTGCTTGGAAGCCTATTGCTCAGCAACAGGTGTGGCCCGTACGGCACGTGAGTTCCTTGATACAACAGACACGCCGTCTCTGTTGCGTGATCTGAATCCGAAGGACATCACCTCGCTCGATGTGAGCATTGCTGCTGGCAAGGGTGATAAGCTTGCCAAGAAGATCTACGATTTCACCGGTGAGATGCTTGGTGAGGCTTGCGCAGATTTTGCAGCCTTCTCTTCTCCAGAGGCTTTCATCTTCTTTGGAGGCCTGACGAAGGCTGGTGATCTGCTGATGGATCCTATCAAGAAGAGCTACGACGAGCATGTGTTGCCAATCTTCAAGGGCAAGGCAAAATTCCTCGTCAGCGGATTGGATGGCAGTTCGGCTGCTGTGCTGGGTGCTTCTGCTGTAGGCTGGGACATCTAAGCGAGGCTTACAGGATATAAAGAGAGCCGCCCCAATTGGGGCGGCTCTCTTTGGCTTTAGGCGGTTGCGGAAAGCGTCGAACTATAATTCGACGAACAGAACGAAATTGAAAGACAGCTGAAAGACCACTCGGAGGTGAGAGGGGAGGCGCAAGAAAGGTACAGGGCCGACGCAAAGATAGTGCTGAACAGACGCAAAGATGGTGCTGGACAGACGCAAAACGTGCTGGACAGACGCGGGACAAACGGCAGGCCCAGTGCAGGCTCAGAGGCAGGTCAGCTCACAGTGGATGCCGTTGAGGAAGGCCGTGGCAGGCATACGCTTTTTGCCAGCTGGTTGCAATTCCTCTATCGACAGCCATTCGTCGGAGCAAGCGACGAGCAGCTGGTTCTTTCGTACATTGACGGTCCCGGACTTCTCTGAGCAGGCAATGCCGGTCTTAGATGTTTTGAAGATCTTGTAGGTATTGGCTTTGCCTGCTTCACCGTTTGCCGGTTGCATGGTAGTCCAGGCACAAGGGTAGGGGGACAGGCCTCTGACAAAGTCGTAGACCTGCTTTGCTGTCATCGTCCAGTTGATCTTGCATGTATCCTTAAAGATCTTCGGTGCCGGACGCAGTTCACTGTCGGTAGTTGTCAGTTGGTTCTGGTCGGTGGAGTCAATGTGTCCGTCGCCTTCGAGTACGAGGTTAATCGTCTCTTCCGCGATGTCTGCGCCTAAGTGCATCAGTCCGTCGTAGACGTATTCCACGTCGGCGTCGTCGGGGATAGGAAATTTCTTCTGCAGGATGATGCGTCCCGTGTCGATGTCCTTGTCAAGGAAGAAGGTGGTCACGCCCGTTATCGTCTCGCCGTTGATGATTGCCCAGTTGATAGGCGCAGCACCACGATATTGTGGAAGCAAGGCCGCGTGGACATTGAAGGTGCCGAAGCGGGGCATAGACCAAACAACCTCCGGCAACATGCGAAAGGCGACAACTACCTGCAGGTCGGCATGGTAAGCAGCTAACTGCCCGACAAAGGCAGGATTCTTCATTTTCACTGGTTGCAAGACAGGAATGCCCTGTTCGGTTGCATAGCGCTTGACTTCGGAGGGCTGGAGATGGTCTTGGTGCCGTCCGACAGGCTTGTCGGGTTGCGTGACCACCGCCACGATATTATATCCATCCTCTACTAACCGGCGGAGCGTACCTACGGCGAACTCTGGTGTGCCCATGAATATGATTTTCAGATCTTTTTTGTTCATCGTCATTTATATTTTCTTTTTGCAAAGGTAGCGAGTTTTTGTGAGAATATATAATAGGTATTCTAATTTTAAAGATGAAAAGGCTCATATAAACAAAAAAAATATTATCTTTGCAAAAAGAAAATAAACAGAAATGTATTAACCATGAGAAAACGGATGATAGCCATGTTGCTGGGCTTAACGATGTGTGGAGCAGTGAGTGCGCGAACCCATTATGAAGAGGGTGAAGTGATACTGACACCATACGCCGGTACAGTGATGTCGCGCATGATGGGTAATGAAAACAGTTGGAAGGTTGGCTTGGCAGGAGGTGCCAAGGTTCAATTCTTCCTAACACCGTCATTTTCTGTGAGCATCGGTGCCAATTACACTCACTTAGGTGCCAAGGATCAGTATCAGTACTATCAGAACGAGAAAACCGGTCCTTATGACTATCGTCTTGACTATATCAATACGGACTATTTGGCTCAAAGATATTTCAACGATAAGCTCTATATCTTTGCCGGGTTCCATGTGGGTTGGCTTTTCAACGCCAAATCTGAGTTGGCTGGACATAGTACCGATATTAAGGACGAGTTGCACGAGGGCTCATGCAGTGTACCGGTTGGTATTGGCTGTAACTTAGGCAAACTGAATGTCAATGCACGCTTTGATTATCCAATCAATCGGCTGTCCAAGAGTGCCTTTTCCAAAGAGCTGTTGTCAAAGAAGGCCAGAGAAATGCAAGTGATGGTAACAGTAGGATACAATATTCAACTACTGTAAACACTTGCTTGAGACAGAGACGTTTTAGTCATAAGCAAATAAAAAAAGATGCTGGAGCATTTTGCTTCAGCATCTTTTTTATTTGCTCGATTGATGATCAGAATTGCCACCAATGCCGTTTCTTAGGGATGTCATCAGAAGAGGCTCTCCCCATACTCTCTCGGATGATCTGCGTATAAGTCTTATGCTCGCTGATCATACGGTAGATCTGTCCCCAATCAGGCAGTCCGCCAATATTGCGGTCATCAATGAAGTAATCGGCTTTGATCTTGCGTGAGAAGTGGTTGTTTTTGTTTTCTTCTTCTTCTGGATAGTCCCTGTTGACAGCCCAAAAGTCGACACCGCGTTCGTGGCACCAATCTATAGCGTCCTGGAGGAGTTTCCCTTCCCGTACACTCCAGAGAATCAATCGGTGATGCTCTTTGATGAGCGTACGCAGGGTCTCTGTAGCAAATGGGAGTTCCTTGCCAATTTCCGGGTAGCGGTGCTCTACAATAGTACCGTCAAAATCTACTGCAATTGTTGCCATGGCCTATCGTTTTATGGACGTGTCGTTCTTGTCAGCGTAGTGACTGCTTGAGTAGTTGCCGTAACTACCATAGTTGCCGTAGTTACCATAATTTCCGTAGTTGCCATAATTGCCATACTGACGGTAGTAGGTGTAGCGGGCATAACGTCCGTACTTGCCATATCGTCCATAGCCGTAATAGTAGCCATTGCGTTTCTTCGACATGTCGATTCCGTTGATGACAATGTTCATCTTAGGCAGCTTCTTCTGGGCGTTGAGAGCATTGACCATTTCGAAACTCTCCTTCGGTGTATAATCAGCGCGGCAGACAAACACGGTTGCATCGCATACATGACCGATTTGCAAGGTGTCTGTCACAAGGCCTACCGGTGCCGTATCAACGAGGATGTAATCGTAGTGCTCTCGAAGGTTGGTGAAAATCTCGTCGAGGCTCTTTCGTGCCACCAACTCGGCAGGGTTGGGAGGCGTGGGACCTGCCATCAGCAACGTCAGGTTGTTGTTGATGCCCGACGGAACAATTTGTTGGCGGATATCTTCCCATGAAGGAGATTCTTTGACAAGCAGGTTGGTGATGCCGTGATGATAATCATCAATTTCGAAAAGGTCAGCAAGGCGCGGCTTGCGGATATCAAGGCCTACTAAGAGCACGCGCTTGCCCAATAGGGCAAAGGACATGGCAAGGTTTGAGGCAATGAACGTCTTTCCCTCACCGGAAGTGGTGGATGTGAACATGATGACTTTCTCGTCTTTCTCCAAGATAAACTGGAGATTGGTACGCATCGAGCGGAAGATTTCCTCCATCTGATTGTTCTTGTTCTCATGGATAACAATCTCTCCTTTGGTCTTGGCATTCTCAGACGAGACGGCAACATCAGCAATGATTGGTAAGCGAGTGAGGCGCGCGACGTCTTCGTGCGTTTCAATCTTGTAACGGAAGAACTCAAGCAGGAACAAAATAAGTACAGGAATAGCCAGTCCAATGACGAGAGCGATAAGCAGGATCATGCTGCTCTTAGGACTTATCTTGCCCCCTAAAGCAGGACCGTCAATCAGTTTGCCCTTGTCGGCTGTGGCAGCTAAGGAGATGGAGTTCTCTTCACGCTTTTGTAGCAACATCAGGTATAGTCCAGACTTGACTTCCTGCTGGCGACCGATTTGTGTAAGCATACGCTCTTGCTCAGGCGATTCTCCTACCTGCCCTTGATATTTTCCAAATTGAGAAGCAACAGAGTTGCGCTGGATATCGAGGTTGCGGCGTGCCTGTTTTAAGGCGCGGCGGATAGCATGGTCCATGTCCTCGATCTGTGTCGTCAAAGGAATCACGGAAGGAGAGTTCTCGCTGGCACTTTGCAACAGCAGGTTACGCTTCTGCACGAGTTGGTTGTAGTTGCTGATGAGGCTTGTTGCGGCATCATCGTTCAGACCTACATTAGAGGGCAACGGCTGGAAGCGGTTGTTGGGGTTGTCCATATAGTTCTGCATCTCGTCAAGCAGAGCTACTTGGGTATTAGCCTCAGAGAGTTTCTGAGAGTACTGGTCCGCATTTGTGAAGGCACTGGTGGCGTTGGCTTTGAGGTCAATCATACCATTGCTTTTTTTGTAGCTTTCGAGTTGTCCCTCAGTATTTCCGAGCTCAGCATTGATTTTTTCAAGACGTCCGTTGATAAACTCTTCGGTACGCTCAGCCACCTCGTTCTTGTCCTCGTTGGCCTGTCTGTTGTAGCAGATAGATAGCTGCTGAATGTAGTCAACGGCACGCTGGGGGCTCTCATCGTTCAATGTTAACAGTGCGATGGTTGTAGTCTTACTGGTTTGTGAGACCTTGAGCTCATTAACATATTTATATGCTGCAAATCGTGGAGACTGTATGTTGACATTCATCACGTCACCGTCTTTCATCGGCACCACGGTATTGGCGTTAAAGCTGATGATACCTGCGCGTGTGCCAATAGTGGCGGGCAGTTGCGTAAATGTCTTGTCGATGCTGAACGGACCGTCGGCCTGATCGTCATTGACGGGTACGAAGTAGGTACCGGTAACGTGATAGCTGTTGCCTGTACGCTCAATTTTCAGGTCAATAGGCGCGTTGAGTCGCTCCAAGTGCGACGGATCCACGTCAACATTGATGGGCTGCGTCTTGTACATAAGTACTTCTTTAACCTTTCCTACATGGTAATAATTGACGTAGAGTTTCAGGTCTCTAACAGCCTGCTGAGCAAGTGAGTGTGAGGTGAGAATCTCCATCTCATTATCGAAACCGTTAGAATTGGAAATCATACCCAACGTAGCAGTGTTGAGCATGTTCGCGCTTCTTCCGCCACCGTTCTGATCGTTGTCTTTAATGAGCAACTTAGCAGTTGCTTGGTAAATGGGTGTCGTGTAGCGAAGATATACTGCAGCAAGTCCGATACAGATAATCAACGACAGAATGAACCATTTCCAGTTGAGAATGACAGCAGTGTAAATGTTTGCAAAGCTGAACGTAGACCGAGTCTCTTCGGGTTGAGTCGTGGCCGTTATTTCTGGCTCCGCATTTAAGTTCTGTTCCATTTAGCTGATAATTACTATTGTGAATATTTATTTTATCTTTGGTTTTAGCCTCTCTATATCTTTATTTATTCTATCGCTGACAGTCTTGTGCAAGCTGCAGCAGATATTTGCCGTAGTTGTTCTTTGCCATCGGCTCGGCTTCTCTGATCAGTTGTTCTTTGCTGATCCAGCCCTGTTTGAAAGCGATTTCCTCGAGGCATGCAACCTTAAGTCCTTGCCTTTTCTCAATGCATTCGATGAAGGTACTGGCTTCTGAAAGGCTGTCGTGTGTGCCGGTGTCGAGCCATGCAAATCCGCGTGGGAGAGCTTCTACGCGCAGCTTGTTCTGATCGAGATAAGCCTGGTTGACCGAGGTAATCTCCAGTTCTCCCCGTGGGCTGGGCTTGACATTTTTTGCGATGTCCACCACGCTGTTGGGATAGAAATAGAGTCCAACTACAGCATAATTGCTCTTTGGGTGAGCCGGTTTTTCCTCCAGGCTGAGGCAGTTTCCGTCTTTGTCAATCTCGGCCACACCATAGCGCTCCGGATCATTGACGTAGTACCCAAAGACAGTGGCTTTTCCTTCGTCAGTCATCTGGCGGCTGTGACGTAAGAGTCCCGTGAAACCAGCGCCATAGAAGATATTGTCTCCTAAGACGAGGCAGACACTGTCGTCACCGATAAACTTCTCTCCTATGATAAAAGCCTGAGCCAGTCCGTCGGGATGGGGCTGCTCAGCGTAAGAGATTGAAACACCGTAACCGCTACCGTTGCCCAGCAGTCGCTTGAATCCCGGAAGATCATAGGGCGTAGAGATGACAAGAATCTCTCTGATACCAGCCAACATCAGTACCGACAAGGGATAATAGATCATCGGCTTGTCGAAGATTGGGATCAGCTGTTTGCTGATTCCCTTCGTTATGGGATACAATCTGGTGCCAGAACCTCCCGCAAGTACAATACCTTTCATTTCCTAATTATTTCTATTTGAGCGCAAAGTTAATAAATTATCTTCAATTAAACCGAGATTCATGCGATATAATTTTGATTTCTCGCTATTTAATTGTATTTTTGCAAAATAATTTGAAATATCAACAATCAACTAAAGAATATTCATTCATGATGGAAATATTTTCCAAGCTTTTTGGAAGGAAGGAACAAGAGAGCAAGACAGGCGGCATGGAAGACTACATGACGCTTGTGCGTGTGTATTTCCAAGCAACTCTTGCCGTCCAGTTGGGTATTAGTAATCTGGCCATGCTGCCTGATTTAAGACTGTTTAAGTCGACCTTGCACGTACCCACGCTAAATAATAAGTTAGGGGTAGGCGAAAAGAGCCATTGCCGCAAGATGATGATGGAAATCTATCACACCGACGAGCAGTTCTTCAAAGAAATCGACCAGAGTGTCCGTCGCAACTGCAAAAAGTTGCAAGACGCGCAGGTGTATATGATCCAGTTCCAGAGCTTCACTCAGGATCTGATGATGCTCATGGGCAACCTGATGAAATTCAAGCTGCGTGTACCTTCTATCTTCAAGAAGACCATCTACGCCATGACAGAGAAAACTGTCAGCGACATTTTCATGAAGAACGACTACAAGGATCCGAGCGTGATCAAAGCCGTACTGAATGTGCGCAAGCTCAATGCCCGTTTGAACTTCTCCCAGAAGTGGGTGACCGATTTCACCTATCAGGTGATGATGCTGGCCAAGAAAGAGCCGCGCCTAAAGGAAGAAGATGAGAAGAAGAAATAATTACGGGAAAAAGGCAAGGTTTCTGAGAAAAATGTTTCAGAAAGCTTGCTGTTCTCGCTAAAAATCTATAATTTTGCACAAACAAGTATAGTCATGGATGTCAGTGAGAAGATAATCAATACATTTGTGACACGTGTCAGGCAGCTGATGCTTCAATACGAGGAGCTGAAAAAGGAAAATGCGCGTCTGCACACTGTGATCGATGATAGAGATGCTTCCATCAGTCTGTTGCAAGAACAGCTGAAAAAGGCGGAGAGTGACTATCAGACGTTGAAAACCGCTCGTATGCTGCAAGTGAGCGATATGGACATGGATCATGCCAAAAGGTCTCTGGCCTCGCTCATTCGTGATGTCAACAAGTGCATCACCATGCTGAGTAGCGAAAGTTCCGACAATGACAGAAGAAACTGATAAGATCACCATAAGGCTTCATATCTACGATACAGATATCAGTGTGACTGTGCCTCGGAAAGACGAAGCACTGTATCGTCGTGACGCAGAGTTGATCAATGAGCGTTTGAATGCTTATTACAGCCAGTTCAAACGATTCAAGAGCGATAAGGAAATCCACTATTTCGCCATGATTGACATAGGACTGCGGCTGCAAGAGTTGCTTCAGCGCAATGACACCAAGCCATATAATGATTTGCTCAAACAGCTTACTTCGGAAATTGAGGACGTTCTCGGAAGCGGGAAGGAAAACGGTCAGGAGAGTACATAATTATATGTCTAATCAACTAACAATATACAATTAAAAATACATGATAGGTATCATCATTACTGCTGTCGTTGCCCTGGCATTGGGCGCGCTGGTCGGATTTTATTACTTCCGCCATATTGCGAAAGGTAAATATAACGAGATCTTGGATGCTGCTCAGAAGGATGCAGACGTGATCAAAGAGAAAAAGCTCCTTGAGGTTAAGGAGAAGTTCCTGAATAAGAAAAGTGAGTTGGAGAAGGAAGTGCAGTTGCGCAACCAAAAGATCCAGCAGAACGAGAACCGTCTGAAACAGCGCGAGATCTCCCTTAACCAAAGACAGGAGGAGTTGCAACGCCGCAAGCAGGAGGTGGAACAAGGTCAGGTACGCATTGACAACGAGAAGAAGATCATCACGCAGCGCCAGGCTGAGCTTGAGAAGATGCAGGATCAGGAGCGTGCCAAACTAGAGGAACTCTCCGGACTCTCTGCCGAGGAAGCCAAGAAGCGCCTTGTGGAGAGCATGAAGGACAAAGCCAAGATGGACGCAGCAGGCTATGTCAATGAGATCATGGATCAGGCTAAGTTAGACGCCAATATGAAGGCTAAGAAGATCGTCATCCAGACTATCCAGCGAGTGGCCACAGAGACGGCCATCGAGAACTCTGTCAGCGTCTTCCATATCGACAACGACGAGGTCAAAGGACGTATCATCGGCCGTGAGGGACGCAATATCCGTGCCCTTGAAGCTGCCACCGGCGTGGAGATCGTTGTCGACGATACGCCTGAGAGTATTGTCATTTCGGCCTTTGATCCTATCCGTCGTGAGGTCTGCCGTCTGGCGCTTCACCAACTTGTCGCCGACGGACGTATCCATCCCGCACGTATCGAGGAAGTCGTGGCAAAAGTAAAGAAGCAACTCGACAACGAGATTATTGAGACAGGAAAGCGCACGGTGATAGACTTGGGTATCCACGGACTTCATCCCGAACTGGTGCGTATCATCGGTAAGATGAAGTACCGCTCATCCTACGGACAGAATCTGTTGCAGCACGCCCGCGAGACGGCTAATCTCTGCTCCGTTATGGCTGCTGAGCTTGGGCTCAATCCCAAGAAGGCAAAGCGTGCTGGTCTGCTCCACGACATCGGTAAGGTGCCTGACGAGGAGAGCGAGTTGCCCCACGCTCTCTTAGGCGCTAAGATGGCTGAGAAATACAAAGAGAAGCCCGATATCGTAAACGCTATCGCTGCTCACCACGACGAGGTGGAGATGCAGACGCTGCTGGCTCCTATTGTGCAGGTGTGCGATGCCATCTCCGGTGCCCGTCCTGGTGCCCGTCGCGAGATCGTAGAGGCTTATATCAAGCGTCTCAACGATTTGGAAGCCATCGCCATGAGCTATCCAGGAGTGACGAAGACCTACGCCATCCAGGCCGGTCGTGAGCTCCGCGTCATCGTCGGAGCTGACAAGATGAACGATGAGGACAGCACAAAACTCAGCAATGAGATTGCAGAGAAGATCCAAAACGAGATGACTTATCCCGGTCAGGTGAAGATCACCGTCATTCGCGAGACGCGTAGTGTTGCCTATGCTAAGTAATCATCATCGATAAAACATATAAGCCTGCTATTGGCTCCAGAGAACATTCTGAAGCTAATGGCAGGTCTTTTTTTATTTCTTCAATCATGGAACATCCTAAAGTAGCTGTTATCAATGAGGACACGCTTGCCTTGATCGGCATGAAGACATTGCTCGATCAGGTCATGCCGATTATGGAGACGCATACGTTTAATTCTTTGGAGGAACTACAGCGAAGCGACGAGGGTGGCTTTGTTCATTTTTTCGTCTCACAGGCTGTGCTGCTCAACAACCGCGATTATTTCGTGCAGCGGAGGCATAAGACCATCGTCTTCACGCCTACTGGAGACGCTGCCGCACAGCCGTCGGGCTTTCATTGCATTTGTTGCCATCAGTCCGAAAAGTTGTTGGTCAGACAACTGTTGGCATTGGAACAGTATGCTCATGGCCACGGCCAACATCTGCCGGCGCAGTCTGCGCCTACCATAGAGAAGAAATTATCCAAACGGGAAATTGACGTGCTCAGACTCATCGTCAAGGGCTATATCAATAAGGAGATAGCCGACAAACTTAATATTGGGTTGACCACCGTCATCACACACCGCAAAAATATCGTCGCCAAGCTTGGTCGACGTAGCGTGTCGGCCTTGACAATCTATGCCGTCATGCACGGATATGTCGATGTTAACAGCATTTAAGAAAAACAAAAAGGTAGAAAAGTAAAAGGATAAAAAGGTAAAAGGGATAACGAATAGGATGCTGGTGAGCAGAGAAAGGAGGCTACAGAAACTTTGCCAGCAGATGGGCGAACCAGCCGCGGAACTTCTGCCAAGGCGTACGCCAGGCATCCCAGGCTTCTTCCGTCAGCCGGAAAGAGTCTTTCTTCTCAGAGTTGAACAGTTGTATCAACTCGTTTGTTGTGCACGGATCGATGATCACGGCGTTTTCTTCATAGTCCCAGGCCAGGCTCCTGGCGTTGAGGTTGGCGGAGCCCACCGTACAGAAGTGGCCGTCAACCATGATGATCTTGGTGTGATGAAAGCCGGGCTTGTACATCCACACCGTGCAGCCATGTTTCATCAGTTGGTGAGCATTGTAGAACCCGCAGTCCGGTGTTAATGGGATATCGCTTTTCACGCTGAGCATGATCTCCACTTTTACGCCACGCTTAGCAGCGTTTTTCAGAGCTTTCTTGATTTTGTGATTCAGCGTGAAGTAAGGGTTGATGATCATGATGCTGTCATGCGCATCGTTGATGGCGTGGGTGTAGAACTCCCGTATGATTTTGTTTGTCGTGTGCGGCTCCCGGTTGATAATGCCGACCATCTTACCTCCAGCCGTGTCGCATGTGTCGCGCTTCAGCCCATGGAAGTAGCTCACGTCGCCCAGTCCACGATAGTATTGTGGCCCATGGATGTTTTGCCCCGTCACTTTGTTCCATGTGCGCAGGAAGATCGTCTGGAGGGTGTTGACCTCAGTGCCCTCAATACGGCAGTGCATGTCGTGCCATGAGCCCACCTTATCCGTACCTTTGATGTAGTAGTCCGCCACATTCATTCCACCAGTGTAGGCAATTCTTCCATCGATGACCACGATCTTTCTGTGGTCACGCGACCAGACATGGTTGACCCAAGGAAAGCGAACCGGATCAAACTCATAGATCTCGATGCCTTCCTTACGTAGCTTCTTGATATGCTTGCGGCGAAGGGGGCGGTTGTTGCTGTCATTGCCAAAGCCGTCGAACATGGCTCTGACCTCCACGCCCTGTGCCGCTTTCTCGGCAAGTATGTCGAAAAGACAACGGGCAATGGAGTCATTCCGGAAGTTGAAATACTCCAGATGAACGGAAGAGCGTGCCTGTCTGATGGCCTTAAACAGATCGTCGAATTTCTCCTGTCCGGTCATCAGCAGCGTCACGCTGTTGTCGTGGGAGAAGGATATACCGTCTTCTCTTAGTTGGCTGACCAGCATCGAGTCGCTGCGCTGGCTCTCGGGCTGGGGCGTATAGCTTTGGGCATGACAGGGCGCTATGCCTGTCAACATGAGACACACTAATACCTTAAAGGATAATTCTCTCAAAATGATACAAGTAACTAATACTAAAACACTTATAGTGAATACGGATTCTCGTCGAGCCAGCGGTTTCCCGCACGATGGTTCCTAATTTCTCTACTGGTTGAGCAACGAAGCAGCGTAGGAGTCGACAATACCTAAGAGATGCTTTTCTCTGTCGCAGACGAGCACCGAATGGATCTTATACTGATGCATGACGCGCAGTATCTCGGTCACCTTTGTCGATGGTGAGACGATCTTCGGCGTACGTGTCATGATCTCGCTCACCGTGTGGTCAAAGAAACGGGCCTGCCACTTCTCCATGGCCCTGCGTATATCGCCGTCGGTGATCAGTCCGACGACACGGTTGTCGCTGTCGAGTGACACGCCCATGCCCAGTTTGCCTTTCGAGACGTCGATGATGGCTTTGCCGAGATTCATGTCTTCGGGGATGATCGGGAGCTCTTCTGTGCGCATGACATCCTCGGCCTTGGTCAGTAGGCGCTTGCCCAACTCACCGCCCGGGTGGAACTGTGCGAAGTCGCGGGGACGGAAGTCACGCACCTGCATCAGCGCGATGGCCAAAGCATCGCCCATAGCCAGTGCCGCAGTCGTGGAGGACGTGGGCGCAAGGTTCAGTGGACACGCCTCATGATCAACAAACACTTTGATGTGGATTGCTGAATATTTGGCTAACAATGACTCGGGATTGCGGCTCATGCCGATGATGGGGACGTGCATGTGCAGCAGGATCGGGACGAAGCGCAACAGCTCGTCGGTCTGACCGGAATTGCTGATGGCCAGCACGATGTCGTCCGGCGTCATCACGCCGAGATCGCCGTGGTAGGCATCAAGAGGATTGATGAAAAAGGCCGGTGTGCCCGTTGAGGACAGGGTGGCGGCAATCTTGGCACCGATATTCCCGCTCTTTCCTACTCCCGTGACAATGATCTTGCCACGGCAGCAATACATCATATCGACGGCCTTCTCAAAGTTCTCATCGAGCTGGGGGATAAGATCGAGGATGGCCTGAGCCTCTTCACGCAGACAGCGCTCAGCATATTCTCTGGTATGATGCAGTCGCTCTTCAGGCGTGGTTCTTACTTTTTCTGCTTTTATCTCTTTTTTCATCTGTTGTTCTCCTCTGAATGGTGGTGGTGCTTTGTGGCCTTAGCTTGCTTATTTCAAAAGCGGCAGAAGGGTTGCTTCGAGCTTTTCCAGTTCGATCATGTTGGCCGCATCCGACAGCCCCTTGTCGGGGTCAGGGTGTGTCTCGAAGAAATAGCCGGTGGCACCGAAGGCCTTTGCTGCAAGCGCCATGCTGGGTACAAACTTGCGGTCGCCGATGGTCTTGCCGTCTCCAGCCGAAGGGCGTTGCACGCTGTGGGTGCAGTCCATGATTACCGTGGACACGATGTCGCGCATGTCGGCTATATTGCGGAAGTCCACGACAAGATTGTTATATCCAAAACAATTACCACGCTCGGTAAGCCATACCTCTTTGGCACCGCTGTCCCACGCTTTCTCTACAGGGTAGCGCATGTCGCGTCCCGAAAGGAATTGTGCCTTCTTGATGTTGACGACGCGTCCCGTCTTGGCAGCTGCTACGAGCAGGTCGGTCTGCCGGCAGAGAAAGGCAGGTATCTGCAATACGTCGCATACCTCGCCGGCCGGCTCAGCTTGCCAAGCCTCGTGGATGTCGGTAGTGATTCTCAACTGATATTTGTGCTTCACATCAGCCAGCATCTCCAGGCCGCGCTCCAGTCCGGGGCCACGAAAAGAGTGGAGTGAGGTGCGGTTGGCCTTATCAAATGAGGCCTTGAAGATGATGTCAATGTCGTATTTGGAGTTGAGCCTGACAAGCTCCTGTGCTACGGTGTCGAGCAAAGCGGCAGACTCGATGACACAAGGTCCGGCAATGACTACGGGTTTTTGCATGATCAATTGTCTTAGACTAAAACTATGCAAAGTTACTAAGTTTTATCTGAAAGACCAAATTTATAGGTTGAATAACCTTATAATAATATGAAGCTATTTCTGTATTGTTGAAATAACTGACAAAAAAACGGCGTTTTTTTTCCGTTCTTTGCCAGAAAGAGTGCCTTTGGCCGTTTTTTCGTGATTTTCGCTAATTTCTCCAATCGATTAAAAATCAGATGCTTGTGTTTTCTTGACAGTTGAGTGCTTGTGTCAACAAGGTACTTTGACGAAAAATTCTCTAGAGAATTTTTCATCATCATGCCTATTTGACCTTGTAAAACTACCGAGATGAGCGTGTAAAATGGGCTTTTTTGTATTGCTATCTCACTTTTTTGTGGTTAAAACGCTTGTTTTTTGTGTCTTTCAAGCGAGAAAGACATGGTTTGGGCGAAGCTTTTCTTTATAGAATGAAAGATGAGGTTGAAGGTTGATTGTCAATAATTTTGGGGAATAGCGAACAGCTTTCTCTTCTCGTCGCCTTTTTGTCTTTCATCGACATTTGCCTTTAGGAAGTAACAGATTAGAATCATATGGAGAAACGGCTTCGAGTTGGTGAAAGCACGGGGGGGCTACAATTGGAAATAGTGGTAACATTGTTGTTCTCAATTCCCTGCGATGGGTGCAGGAACTAATTAGATTCTTCAGCGATCATCTTCTTGAGTAGATAGGTGGCATTCTGGTTTTTGGCGATGCCGGGCGTGATGCGATAGCCATAGGAGACCTGCTCACCGATGGAGATCTCGAAGCAATAGTTGTGGAAGCGGTCGCCATGGTCCTCGGCCATCTGCGAGAGTTCGAGGTCGTGGGTGGCGATGATTGCCGTCACGTTGTGCTGAGAGATATATTCCAGAAAGATTTGCGAGCCGTGGAGCTTGTCTTTTGAGTTAGTGCCACGGAGTATTTCGTCGAGGATGACCAGCGTGGGCGTGTCATCGAGCACGCCGATGAGCTGTTTGAGCCGGAGCAGTTCCGCGTTGAAGTAAGAGATGCCGTGGGTCAGGTCGTCACTCGTCCTCATGCCCGTGAACAACCGGCAGAGCGAGAGCTTCAGGCTCTCGGCATAGACCGGCAGGCCTGCCATGGCCATGACCCAGCTGATGCCCACCGTCCTGAGATAGGTACTCTTTCCGGCCATGTTGGCTCCCGTGATGATATAGAAGTTGCGTTCTTGGAGCAAAGCTTCGTTGGCGACAGCTTTCATGCCTAAGAAGGGATGACGCAGTCTCTTACCCTCAAAGAGCATAGACGGCGTGTCGACGAAAGTTGGCCACGTAGTGCCCGGTTCGTTTTGACGGTAAGAGGCAAGGGAGACCAGAGCGTCGAGCATGCTCACCGACTGGATGAGTGCTTCGAAGTCGGCACTGCTCTGCTGCCACAACTTGAAGCGCCTGACAATATTCAGGTCGATCAGCGCAAACACATTAAAGAGCAGGATGCCTGCCTCATTGTTTCTATTGTCGATATCCTGAAGTATCTGCTCCATCTCAGCGAGGCTCGCTGCCTGTTGCCGTAGGGAAGCCTGCAATGTTTTGTTCACCTCTTCGTGAAACTCTTCTACGTGGGTGAGCCGGATGATACGGTCAAGACCCTCCGACAGCGTGTGGATGTTTTGCAAAGTCATCATGATGCGTCGGACGCTATTTCCTGGAAAGGTGATAGCCAAAAGCAAGTGGACCGTTCCCCATGCGATAGGAATGGTGACAGAGACCATGCCGGTCACAGATGCTATGATCGACAGATAGAAGCCGGTGAGCAAAACGCCTCTCAAGGCTTGTAGCCACCAGGGGGAGCAACGCTTGGGCAGTGGCAGGGCGTGTGCCGCCGTGAGTGCGTCAGCGAGCCAGTCGGTGCGCAGCAGCCTCTCCTCAGCCTTGTCGCTGCACTGTCCCGCTGCTTTGACGCTCATGAGGAAGTCGTCATGGCGGGCGAGCTCCTCCACGGCTTTCCGTCTCTGTCCGATGCTTGCGATGAAGTCTTTGTGGTTTCCGTCTGCCGTCTCTTTTGTCAGCCACTGTGCGAGCAGGTCGCGGCCACCGACGGTGACGGCGCGGCAGACACGCTGGAAGAGCGAGTCCTTGCCAAAAAGATCCAGGTCGAAGGAAAAGGGATGGGAGGGATTGATATAGTCCTTTCCCTCGTCGAAGCAACTATAGTCGCCATGGAAGTAACTGATCTCGCGCTGGTAGGCCGCTATCAGCCTTTGCTGCCGTTCGATGTTGCGACTGTTGAGACCGTCAGTGCGGCGGAGCAGCAGATAGCCGACGAAGAGCACAGCTGCCAAGAGGGCGTATAACACTTTTGGCTGACAGGTAATTGCGCAGGCCACCATGCCGAGGGTTGCGAGAAACATGCCGATCTGTGCCACGGTGAACCATTGGCTCTTGTGTCGGAGACGGGTCAGCTGTTGTTGCAAGCGAGCGGTGCGCTGCTCTAAATCTTGGAGACGGTTGGTCATAACGTGGGAAACGGGTTAGAGGTGAGACAAAAGAAAAGGCACACCGGGAAGGGGGCTCTTTACGAAACCGGCCTTCGGGTGTGCCTACTATAATAATGGGTATATGATGAAGTTTAGAAAGCGTTTTGGAACTCTTCGAGGAATCGCTTGTCATTCTCGGAGAAGAGGCGCAGGTCGTTGACACGGTATTTCAGGTTGGTGATGCGCTCCACGCCCATGCCGAAGGCATAGCCAGTGTAGACATCCGGGTCGATACCGCAGGCAGCGAGGTCGTGCGGGTCGACCATGCCGCAGCCGAGGATCTCTACCCATCCCGTGTGTTTGCAGAAGTTGCAGCCCTTTCCGCCGCAGATGTTGCAGGAGATATCCATCTCGGCACTCGGCTCGGTGAAGGGGAAGTAAGACGGGCGCAGGCGGATCTTCGTGTCGGGCCCAAACATCTCGCGGGCGAAGGTCAGCAGCACCTGCTTGAGGTCGGTGAAGCTCACGCCCTTGTCGACATAGAGTCCTTCAACCTGGTGGAAGAAGCAGTGGGCGCGCGCCGAGATGGCCTCGTTGCGGTAGACACGTCCCGGGCAGAGCACGCGGATAGGCGGCTCGTGAGTTTCCATATAGTGCGCCTCATCGCCAGAAGTATGAGAGCGCAGCAACACGTTCTTGGTCACGTCACTCTTGTCCTGTGAGATGAAGAAAGTATCCTGCATGTCGCGTGCGGGATGGTCTGCGGCAAAGTTCAGCATGGTGAACACGTGCTTGTCGTCGTCGATCTCGGGACCGTGGTAGAGCGTGAAGCCCATGCGCTGGAAGATGTCGATGATCTGATTCTTGACAATGGTCAGGGGGTGACGGGTGCCCAAGGCGATCGGGTAGGGCGTGCGTGTCAAGTCCTCGTGGTTGTCGCCGGTATCGGTAGAGGCAACCTGCTCGCGCAGAGAGTTGATCTTGTCCTGAGCGACTTTTTTCAACTCGTTGATCTTGATGCCTACGGCTTTTTTCTGGTCTGCGGCCACGTTACGGAAGTCTGCCATGACGGCATTGATCTCACCTTTCTTGCTCAAGTACTTGAGTCGGAGTTGCTCGATGTCGTCTGCGTTCTTAGCAGAGAGCTGAGATACTTCTTTTAGAAGTTGATCTATTTTGTCTAGTATCATCGTCTGTAAATTTTATCTTTCTGACTGCAAAGGTACTAATTTTATTGGAAAAATACATCTTATATAAAAAATAATATGTAATTTTGCCAAAGCTTATGAATGATTTTATGAGAAGAATAATTTTATCAGTTGTTTTACTTGCTTTCATCTTGTCATTGGCTGTACCCTACGGATGCACCAACAAGAAACCGGAGCAGACTGATTCCGTACAGTCTGACAGTGCTGCCGCGGACACAACGGGGGAGGATTCTACAGAAAATTTGATTTCGCAGACACCGATGCCGAAGACAGCTGATGAGCTGTTCGACGATTTTGTGTTTAACTTTGCCGCCAACCGCAAGTTGCAGCTCAAACGCATTGTCTTCCCGCTGCCCGTATATCGCAACGGCAAGCTGGAGAAGAAGATCGAGAAGGGGCAATGGCACATGGAGCATTTCTTCATGCACCAGGACTACTATACGCTGATCTTGGACAATGAGAAGCAGGTGAAGCTCGCCAAGGATACGTCGATCGATCACGTGGTGGTGGAAAAGATCTTCTTCCATCTCAAGACCGTGCAGCAGTTCCTCTTCAACCGCATCCAGGGCAAGTGGATGCTTACATCGGTCAACTACAAGCCGATGTATCAGAACGACAATGCCAGCTTTTTGAAGTTCTACCAACGCTTTGCCGTAGACTCAGCCTTCCAGATGAGGAGTATGGCCGATGAGGTGAAGTTCTCTGGTCCGGACCCCACCAATGATCAGGAGACGATGACTGGTATCATCATGTCGCAGCAGTGGCCTGACTTCAAGCCGGGAATCCTGCCGAGCGGTACGATCTACAACATAATATATGGTCAGACTTACAAGGAGACCAACTACAAGGTGTTTATGATCCGTGGCATTGCCAACAGTAATGAGGTGGTTTATGTCTTCCGCAGATTTGGCAATAGATGGAAACTCGTTAAGTTCAGCTGTTAGCAACTGAAGGAGGGCGGGTAGGACTTTATTATAGATTGAAAAGAAACGACGGTAATGAAAATACAGCAACACTATCCTTTGCTCCATCACAACACGTTTGGGATGGACCAACAATGCGATGAATATCTTGAGTTCTCTTCTACGGCTGACGCCGTGGAGGCAGCAGCTTATATTCGCGATCATGCCGACCTTCCTCTGCTGATTCTGGGCGGTGGCAGCAATCTGCTGCTCACCCATGATTTCCAAGGCATAGTGGTCAGCCCGGATCAGCGTTTCGAAGTGCATGCCGAGACCGGCGAAAAGGGCAATATGCTGCTGCGCTGTTGGGCCGGTGCCACTTTTGACGATGTTGTGGCCTACGCTGTGGCGCATCAGATGTATGGGCTGGAGAACCTTAGTCTCATTCCTGGTGAATGCGGCGCTTCTGCCGTGCAGAACATCGGAGCTTATGGGGCAGAGGCCAAAGACACACTGGTAAGCGTTGAAGCTGTGGAGATCGCTACCGGCCGTCAGGTGACCATACCCGCCGAAGACTGCAAGTATGCCTATCGTCAGAGCCGCTTCAAGCATGAATGGCGCGACAAGTATCTGATAACGTGGGTCGTATATCGCCTTTCACCAGTGTTCAGCCCACGGTTGGACTACGGCAATATCCGACGTGTGCTGGAAGAAGACCACATCGCTGTCAACACGCTGACGGCACAACAGCTCCGCGACGTGATCATACGCATCCGTCAGGCCAAGCTTCCTGATCCCGCCGTGCTCGGCAATGGTGGCAGCTTCTTCATGAATCCGATCGTTGATGAGGCTACATTCGAGCGGCTGAAGGCTGAGCATCCGAACCTCCGCTACTTTGATGCGCCCGATGAGAAACTGGACAGCGGGAAGTACTATAAGATTCCGGCTGGTTGGCTCATCGACCAGTGTGGCTGGAAAGGCAAGAAGCTCGGACGTGCCGGCGTGTATGAGAAGCAGGCACTCGTGCTCGTCAATCTGGGCGGTGCTACGGGCGAAGATGTCGTCGCGCTGATGCATGCCATCCAGGCAGACGTCAGAGAGAAGTTTGGTCTGGAACTAAAACCGGAAGTAAACATTCTATAGGGGGAGGGTGCGAAGGGAAAGTGATGGCAAAGATGCAGTTGACCTTTTTGGGTACCGGTACCTCCAATGGCGTGCCGGTGATAGGATGTCATTGCGCAGTTTGTGACAGTAAGGATCCGCGCGACCATCGTCTGCGTACGGCAGCGTTGTTGGAGACAGCCTCCACGCGCATTCTGATCGATTGCGGTCCTGATATCCGGCAGCAGCTGATGCCACTGCCTTTTCGTAAGATAGATGCCGTGCTGCTCACCCATGCCCACTACGATCATGTGGGCGGTTTGGATGATTTGCGGCCTTTTTGTCGTTTTGGCGACATCCCAATGTATGGCAATGAACCCTGCGTGAAGGCCGTGAGACATAATTTTCCATATTGCTTCTCGGAACATCTCTATCCCGGCGTACCCAAGATAGAGCTCCATACGTTGCACAAAGAAAAAACTTTGCGGGTGGGTGACATCGGCGTGCTGCCTATTGAGGTGATGCACGATAAGTTGCCCGTCTTGGGCTATCGCTTTGGCTCATTGGGTTATATCACCGACATGAAGAACATTGACGACAATCAGCTGGCACTTTTAGAGGGTATCGACACATTGGTCGTCAATGGACTCAGATGGGAAAAGCCCCATCACAGCCATCAGCTGATACCCGACGCGGTTGCCATAGGACAGAAGTTGGACGCGCGCCGGACCTTTATCATCCATGTCACCCATGACGTGGGACTCTATGATCAGGCCAACGCGAGACTGCCGGAAGGTTGCCTGTTTCCGTTTGACGGTATGAAAATAGAGGTATAGAAAGGATTGAAAGAGGGGATATTTTTTGTTTGCAAGAATGCTACCAACAGAGATTATTTTCGTATAGGGAAATAAGAGCGTACTTGACATAGGGGCATAAAAAAAGGAGTACCGCTGTACTCCAACCTTGTTAACCTTAAATCTAATACTATGAAAAACACGTTGCAAAGTTACAAATGTTTTTTGAATTCTGATCTCAAATTACCCGTAAAAGACAGTATAATAACCTTTGTTAACAAAGTCAGACTTCGTTTTTAATGTTTTGAACAACATTTGGCACCGTTGTGCCACTGCGACTCACTTTTTGAATTTACGATAGAGTTTCCACCCCAAGAGGAAAGCGTCGAGGAGTCCTGCGCCCGTGTTGACAAGGCTGCTGATACGCTTTGAGGGAGTGGCATCTTTCTTGAAGCCCTCTGGTTTGCGGAACAGCGACTGCCATTGTTGCTGGATCTTCTTGCGGTCTTGGTCGATCTGCTCTTTGAGGATGTCTCTGCGCATGGAGATCTCTTCCAAGCTGCGGTATGTGGAGAAGTCTGTGGAATGGTTGTTCATGATCTAATTGCTTAATAAAATGGACGCGAGGAAATGGACAAGCGGGCGCTCAATCCATCTCTTTCTGAAAATAAGGAAGAGCAAGAGTACCAGCAGATAGATGCCCGCAATGATGAGGAAAGCACCTACAGAGCCAACGAGTGGGGTGAGCGCGAAGGCTGCCGCGAAACTGAGGTAGATGAGGATCAGCATCAGTATCAGGGACAGGATGGCGGTCATCGCCACTACGGTGAGTACTCTGACTGTCTTCTCAACTACTTCCAACTTCACGTTCTCACCCTGCAGACTGGCATAGTGCTTGATGCTCTCTACCAGTTGGGCGATGGTCTCTATGTTTTGATCGTTGGAAAACATGTGGAAGTCTTGATGAAAGAAACCTTGGCGAGGCTCGTGCGACGCATTGTCTTGCTTGCGCTGGCCTCGCCGGGGTAGAAACGGAATTTTCAATTTGCTCCTTATTATATTAATGTTCGTCCTTTGTGCATGGAGCTGCTTCGGTTTTGTTGAATCCGTACAGCCTATGCGTTCGTGCTGTCTACAGCGTCTTTGATGTCGTCTACAAGATCGTCTGCATCTTTGCGTGCAAGTTTGATGTCGTGTTTCTTGCAGAAATCATCAACAGCGTCGGAGATCTTCGTGCGGGTGTCTGAGCCCTTCTCCGGGGCGAGTAACAGACCAATGGCTGCGCCGGCAATGGCACCACCTAAGAAAGCTGAGATATAACCTAATGTCTTCATAAACTTGGTGTTTTGTGGTTTTAAATTTATCTATTGCAAATATATGATTTTTTTTCCGAAATGCCATGCTTTGCAGATATATTTTTTGTTAAATACCCTCTGATTCACGGATTTAACAAACTTTATGTGCACGAAAAGAACTCTTTCGTAATTAATTTAGTAATTTCGCAAAGTAAAAGGTAGGATGCCTTTAGACGCAAAGCGTGAGAATATCAACTGAACATTAATATTTAAATCAAATAGAAGATAATGAGAAAATATGTGTTACTAAGCACAGCTCTGTGCCTTGCTTTCGCTTTTACCAGTTGTGGAACAAAAGAAGATGCCTACAAAAAGGCCTACGAAAAGGCTAAGGCACAGGAAGAGCAACAGAACCAGCAGAAGCCCGTGCAGGAAGAGGCGCCGGTAGTGACACCGCTGGCTGAGAAGCAGGCTGACCAGACTACAGTGACCAATGTCAACAATGCCAACGTGCGCAGCGAGAATGTTACCGTCGTCAGTGGCAAGGGTCTGCAGGCCTACAGCGTCGTGGTGGGCTCTTTCTCTTTGAAGGCCAACGCCGAGGGACTGCAGAGCACGCTGCAGCAGGGCGGTTACGACGCTCAGATCGCTTATAATCCTGAGGTGAACATGTACCGTGTCATCGCGTCTACCTCTGACGATAAGGCAAGTGCCGTGCAGAGCCGTGACGCCATCCGTGGCAGCAAGTTCAATCCAAAGAGCGACGCCTGGTTGCTGTTTAAGAAATAATTTCCTAATCAGTAAGATTACCTTGGGAAGAATTCTTTCCATTGACTACGGCAAGCGCCGCACGGGGCTTGCCGTCACTGATCCTTTGCAGATTATTGCCAATGGGCTGGCTACGGTGGAGACGGGCAATCTCATGGATTTCCTGAAGAAATATCTCTCTGAGGAAAACGTTGAGAAGATCGTCATCGGTAAACCTACTCAGCCCAATGGCGCTCCGTCTGAGAATCTGGCGCGCGTGGAGGCGTTTGTAAAGCGGTGGCGCAAGGATATGCCGTCGGTACCGATTGTTTATTACGATGAGCGCTTCACATCGGTGTTGGCGCATCGGGCCATCATCGAAGGAGGCGTGAAAAAGAAAACAAGACGTGAGAACAAAGGACTCGTGGATGAGGTGAGCGCTACCATCATCCTGCAAGATTTTATGAATTCACAAAGAAGAATATGATATTACCCATCTATACTTATGGACAGCCTGTACTCCGCAAGGTGGCTCAGGATGTTGATCCAAGCGACGCGACGTTGCCCCAGTTGATCAGCGACATGTATGACACACTCGACAATGCGGGTGGTGTAGGACTTGCTGCCCCTCAGATCGGGAAGCCCATCCGTGTGGTCGTCATCGACTTGGATGTGCTGAAAGACGATTTCCCTGAGTACAAGGGCTTCCGCCATGTCTTTGTCAATCCTCATATCATTGAGACAGATGACAAAGACAAGGAGACGCTTGAGGAGGGATGTCTGTCGATACCGGGGCTGAGTGAGAACGTGACACGTCCGAAACGTATCCATGTCACTTATCTTGACGATGACTTCCAGCCTCACGACGAGTGGGTCGACGGTTATCTGGCTCGTGTTATGCAGCATGAGTTTGACCATCTCGAAGGCGTGATGTATGTCGACAAGGTTTCACCTTTGCGCAAGCAGCTTATCCGCAACAAGCTCCGCGGCATCATGCAGGGCAAGTTCCGTTGCGCCTATCGTGTGAAGACGATTCACAAGAAGTAGAAGAGGTAAAGCAAAACGTGTTTCAGGATCTCAGATATTAAGGTGAACAAAGGCAGATTGTTTCTTCTGTCATTGGTGTGGCTCTTCGTGACCAACGCCAATGCGCAATATAATGTGGACCGTCTCATCACCGCCGGTGAGGTGGCTCTGCACTACGAGGACTATGTGTTGTCGATACAGTATTTCAACAAGGCTTTGGCTTTGAAGCCTTATCTGTGGTTGCCGTGGTATGACCGTGCTGCCGCCAAATACTCGCTCGACGACTATGTAGGTGCCGAGGAAGATGCGTCACATGCCATTGACCTCAACCCTTATATCGAGCAGATCTTTGATCTTCGTGCCATGTCGCGCATACGTCAGCAGAAGTATGCTGATGCGATCACGGACTACGACAGGGCCATCCATCTCAATCCCTCGGTGACCAGCTTCTGGACCAACAGAGCGATCTGCCGGCTGAACGTCAAGGACTATGACCATGCCTTGGAGGACGCTGACACGATCATCTCGCGGTGGTCAAAGACAGCGGCGGCTTATTCATTGAAGGCGGAAATCTATCTGGAGAAGAAAGATACGATGAAGGCTGACCACTGGCTGGCCCGCAGCCTCACCATCGACCCGTATAACGTCGATGCGTGGGCAACGCGCTCGGCCATCGCCCTCAACCGTAAGCATTGGGCGGTAGCTGATTCCTGTCTGAGCAAGCTGATCTATCTGCGTCCGAAAGTCGTTCACAATTATGTCAATCGGGCGCTGGTGAGACTTAACCTCAATAACCTGCGTGGGGCTATGGCTGACTATGACATGGCCATCGACTTGGATCCCAATAACTTCCTGGCGCATTACAATCGTGGCTTGCTGCGCCTACAGCTTGGCGACGACAACCGTGCGCTGAAGGACTTCGACTTTGTGGTGAGGATGGAACCACAGAACTTCATGGCTATCTACAACCGTGCCTTGCTCAACGACAAGCTCGGTAATCTGCGGGCGGCCATCCGCGACTATTCTGCCGTCATCAGTCAGTTCCCCAATTTCTGGACGGGTCTGTCCCAGCGTGCGCAATGCTATCGCAAGTTGGGTATGACGTCGAAGGCTGAACTTGATGAGTTTCTTATCTTCAAGGCTCAGATGGATAAGCATGTGGGCATTCAGCAACGATGGAGCCGCAAGAAACTGAGAGAGGTGCGCAAACGTTCCGAGATCGATATCAGTAAATATAACGACATCGTCGTGGAGGACCAGCCGCAGACCGTCGAGCATGAATATAAAAGCGACATCCGTGGTGCCATCCAGAACAATGCTGTCGAGGTGGCGATGCTGCCATCCTATCGCCTGTCGTATTTCAATTATGTCAATACGGTCAACGGCAGCAAGGCCTTCGATACCTCACTGGAGCAGTTCAATACCAAGATGCAGCCACTCAAACGTCTCTATTTGACTTGCAACCAAAGCAAGAAGATGGACGATGTGAGCTCCAAACAGATCTTCCAGCTCGTCGACAACCTCTCGGAAGGTATCAAAGAAGAGAAGGATCCCCATCAGCGTGCGGCCCTGCTCTTGCAGCGTGCCGTGGCATACGCAGAACTGCAGAATTACAACGATGCGCTCTCTGACCTTGATGACTATGTGGCTATGGAGAGGCAAAGCGCTCTCGGCCATTCTGAACGGGCTATCTGCCAGCTGATGCTCAATGATTATGAGGCTTCTAAGGGGCAGAACGTCAGCATGAAGACTTCGCAGGTGGAGGGCGACTATGCCGAGGCGATCCAGTTGGCTCCCAAGAATGCTTATCTCTACTATAATCGTGGTAACTTCTATGCCGACCAGAAAAACTACGCGCATGCCATCGATGACTACACGCGCGCGCTGCAGATTGATCCCCGTCTGGCTGAGGCTTATTACAACCGTGGACTGGCCTATTACTATAGTGGAAATCTGCACATGGCTCAGCAGGATCTCAGCAAGGCTGGTGAGTTGGGACTCTATCATGCCTATGCGCTCAGCAAGCAGCTTGGCGAGAGAAAGCTTAGCACGAAGCGAAACGTAGAGAAAGGCAAGCGCCGGTAGTGGTGCTTGCTATGAGTATGCGTTAGAAAAGATTTATAGATTCACTCCTATACAAAGGTTTATCATGGAATTTATGTCACAGGAAGGCTACGACGAGCTCGTAGCCGAACTCAATCATATGATCAAGGTAGAGTTGCCCAAAGCGATAGATGCCGTGTCAGAGGCTCGTGATAAGGGCGACTTGAGTGAGAACTTCGAGTATCGTGCGGCGAAGCGTGAGCACTCCCGTCTTCTCGGCCGCATCCGTTTCAAGCAGAATGTCTTGGCTCACGCGCGTGTGCTCGAAGCCAATCGGGTAAACTCAGACAGTGTGCAGTTGCTCTGTAAGGTGGAACTTGCCGACTTGACTCACGATCGCAAGCTCTGCTACATGCTGGCCAGTCCTCATGAAGCTAACCTGCGTGAGGGAAAGATCTCCATCAAGTCTCCGATAGCACAGGCTTTGCTCAACAAGCGGGTAGGGGATGTCGTGGATGTCAAGGTGCCTGCCGGTATCCTGAAACTGCGGATCGAGTCCATCAGTCTTTAATCAAGGTTGCTATATATAACAAGGAGTATATATATAATTAAGGAGTATATATCAATAAGGAGTATCGAATCATGGCAGATAATTTCTTGGAGCGTCATCGCGAGGAATACGAGCAGCGGAAGCAACGTTGGCTGCTTCGCAAGAAGTTGCATCTTCGTTCGGGAAAGAAAGGCACGCCTCGTTCTGGCGTTGACAAGCCGGATGATGAGGCGCTGTGAAAATCTTTGTATCTACCTTTAGCCTCTCGGTATTTTATCTTTCGCTGGCGCAAAGGCATAATTGCGAAATAATATTTTAGCTCAGCTCCAGTCCCAGTGAGACTCTTAGCTTCTCAAACGCTGGATTTTCCTTTCTCAGGTTGTCAAAGACTTCGCGCTTGGTGAAGACTTTCTTGGCAGTGGCCGTGTCGGCGAGACGTAGGGTCAGCTGGATGTTGTCGTTGTGGAGCGTCACCTGCATCGTGCGGCAGATCTTCCGCTTGATCTCGTTGAGTTGGCTGAGGAAGATCTCGTTGTCGATGACCGCCTCGATGTTGGGATAGTCCGTGATGTGCGGCGTGATGTTCTTCAGTCTAGATGCCAATCCCACGAACTTTTGTGGCATGCGGTTGCACATCTGTACCCACTGCAAGGCAAGTTCCTCTTCCGTGAATCGCTTTGTCGTTTCCTCGTCAGTTGTCTTTTCCGGTGCATCGAGTGGGGAAGCCTCTTCCTTTTTCTTTTCCGGATGCAGCATTGACTGAAAGGTCATGCCGATACTGCTCAGCTTCAGATGAGGTCCTTTGACCATCGTGGGTTGCTGTGTAGCCGTGGCTACGGGCTGTCCTGTACTTGCCGTGGCTGCGGTAGCGACGGCAGCCGTTGGTTGAATTGTTGTTGTAGGGGCATCAGAGGCCACGCCGACAGGTGTTGCTGGCTTACGGTTGGTCTTCACCGACCCGGTTACCTGCGGGACCGTATTGGCCGGTGATTTCGTGATATGCTTAAACAGGGTTTTCAACATCTTGGGGCTACGCCCCGCACCGGCACTGTCGTCGTCGGGCTGTGTGATCTGTGCCACCCGAATCAGCGTCAATTCTACGAGCAGCCGTTTATTGCTGCTTTGCCGGTAGTTGATATCACACTCGTTGAGTATGCGCAGTGCACGATAGAGGAAAGGAGTGGGGCATTTGGCCGCCTGCTCCTGGAAGCGTTTGCGTTGCTCGTCACTGGTCTCCAGCAGCGGCAAGGTCTGAGCGTCTTTGGCCATCATCACGTTTCGGACGTGGGTAGCAAGACCCTGCACGACGCCTGATCCGTCGAAGCCCTTGGAAATGATCTGGTTGAGCAAGAGCATGATGTCGCTGACCTTGTTCCCAAGAGCCAGGTCGACCATGCGGAAATAATAGTCGCTGTCGAGGATGTTGAGATCCTCAATGACCCTTTTGTAGGTGATGTTGCCTTGGCAGAAACTCGTCACTTGGTCAAAGATAGACAGCGCGTCGCGCATGCCGCCATCGGCTTTCTCCGCGATGACACCTAATGCCTGTTCCTCATAGGCAATGCCCTCTTTCTCGGCCACCATCTTCAAATGGTTGACAATGCGCGGCACGGTCATACGCTCAAAGTCGTAGATCTGACAGCGGGAGAGGATCGTGGGCAGAATCTTATGCTTCTCGGTTGTAGCCAGAATAAACACCACGTGTGCTGGCGGTTCCTCCAACGTCTTAAGAAATGCGTTGAAGGCTGCCTGTGAGAGCATGTGCACCTCGTCGATGATGAACACCTTATATTTACCGTTCTGAGGGGGGATGAGCGTCTGCTCCATGAGCGTTTTGATGCTGTCAACAGAATTGTTGGAGGCAGCGTCAAGCTCGAAGATGTTCATCGAGCGTCCCTCGTTAAACGCCTTGCAGCTTTCGCACTGGTTACAGGCTTCACCGTCCTCGGCGGGATTTTCGCAGTTGATCGCCTTGGCAAAGATGCGGGCGCATGTAGTCTTGCCTACGCCTCGCGGTCCACAGAAGAGGTAGGCATGAGCGAGCTTTCCGCTTTTGACTGCGTTCTTCAGTGTAGTCGTCAACGCTTCCTGTCCAACGACTGAACTGAAGGTCATTGGGCGATATTTGCGTGCGGAGACGATATAGTTATTCATATACAATAATGTGTTGTTTGTTGATATGTATTGATTAAGATAATGCAAAGATACATTTATTTACGTGAAAGGCAAAACAAAACTCCGGTTTTATTTTGTATTTATCTGCGTTTGCAGTACCTTTGCAATTAAATTCTATTGAAATCATTGGTGCATGAATACTAAACTGAACATGATACTCCGTCTGATGGCGCACTACAAATACTTGATCACGATTGTGGTCGGTGTCGCCATGGTGGGCTTTCTCGATGAGAACAGCCTGCTCAGGCACGTGCAGTACCGGTTGAAGATCAGCGAGCTCAACGATCAGATAGAAATGTATAACGAGAAAAACGAGGCTGCCACCCATGAACTTCGTGAGTTGCGACTGCATCCGAAGGCTATCGAGAAGATTGCCCGCGAGCGCTACTTCATGAAAGCTGAGGACGAAGATATCTTCATCCTCAGTACGGATGTGCAGCGAATAGACAGCGATAAGATACAACAAGACAATGAACAACTCTATCAAACCAATCAGTAAAGCGCTCAGCATCCTGTTTATGGTTGGCGGCGCGTTGATGGTGATTAGTGCCGGATGCTTTGTTTTCTTCTGGCATCGTGCGCTCATGTGCTGGATTTTTCTGTTGGGAGCCGTGCTTTTCACGCTGGTGCAAGCCCAACAGAGTTATCAGGGCGACGATTTGGCATTGAAGCGTTTGAAGCGTATTCAGAGCATGGCCGGTCTCTGCTTTATCATTGGCGGCATGCTCATGGTTGATACTGCATACGGTTTTTTTCGTCCACTGTTCCACGACTACATCGACTATGTGACGTATGTCTATAATAAATGGGTAGTTTTTTTATTGATCGGTGCAGTCATTGAAGTGTACACTGTGCACCGCATCGATTATTTGCTCTCCAAAAAAAATATAAAAGGTTAGCGCTTTCACTAAATAGCATTAATTTTCTTTTGTGCATCATAAATACATATTATCTTTGTGTTGCTTGAACGAAACGTCTATGAATAAAGTTTTATACTTCATGCTTGGCTTGTTGGCCTTAACATCTTGCGCCAATACATATAGTATTACTGGAACAACGAACGTCTCTACGCTCGATGGCCAGAAGCTATATCTTAAGGTGCTGAAAGATACGGCATTGAAGAATCTTGACTCGTGTGATGTCGTGCACGGTCAGTTCCATTTTGCGGGTTCGGTAGATTCCGTCAGAGTGGGAAGCATCCTGCTCAATGAGAACAATGGGCTGCCTGTAGTGTTGGAGAGCGGAGATATCCAAGTGAAAATAGATAACACCCAGGAAAGCGTCACCGGCACACCGCTCAACGACAAGCTTACAAAGTTCAGGCAGAAGTTCACGCAGCTGATGAACCAAAGTGCCGAGCTCGTGCATGTGCATGACCAGGCCATCATGAACGGCAAGAACATGAATAGCGTTAACGCCAAGCTGGCTGCGGAAAACGACCGCATCAACCAACGAATGGATAAGTTGGTCACTAAGTTTGTGGAAGATAACTTCGACAATGTGCTGGGGCCGTATATCTTCATCAACACCTGCATGAACCGCTACAATGCTCCCATGCTCGACGCGTGGATTGAGGATATCATGAGCAAAGCCACAGAGAAGTTCAAAAACGATCCGATGGTCAAGGAATACTACGAGGCCGCCCAGCAAAACCAAAATATCATGAATGGTATGCAAGGCGCTCCTGTACAATCCCAACCCACGCAGCAAGCTGCGCCGGAAGACGGTCCGACTCCCAGCGAGATGGCCCAGCCGGCTACAGAACAAGGGGGACAAAGCTCGGAAGAGGCTCCTGTCGAAGGAGAATAAGCAGGAAGGCGAGGAGGAAGATGACCGATACTATATAATAATGAGAACAAAGATACAAGGCGGAACCATCGTCAACGAGGGACGCTCCTTCCGAGGGTCCCTCATCATTAACGATGACCGTATCGAAGAAATCATAGAGAATGAGCAGACACCCCGTGGAGACTACGACAAAAGTGTAGACGCCACGGGGTGCTACGTTTTGCCCGGTATCATCGACGAGCATGTCCACTTCCGTGAGCCGGGACTGACACAGAAGGCTGACATAGAGAGCGAGTCACGGGCTGCCGCTTTCGGCGGAGTGACTACGTTTTTTGAAATGCCCAATTGTCAGCCGCAAACGACAACGTTGGACGCACTCGCTGACAAGTTCGCAAGAGCGGGGCAGACAAGTCATGTCAACTATAGTTTTTTCTTCGGTGCTACTAACAACAACGTAGAACTCTTCCGGCAACTCGACCCTACACGCATCCCCGGCGTCAAGCTCTTCATGGGTGCCTCTACGGGCAACATGCTCGTGGATCAGATGGACGTGTTGCATCAGATCTACCAAACTTGTGCTGATTTAGACCTGCCGCTGATGACCCATTGCGAGGATTCCGGCATCATCACCAAGAACATGCAGCGCTTCAAACTCGTCTGCGGTGACGACCCCGATGTCAGTTTCCATTTCCTCATCCGCGATGAGGAAGCCTGCTATCGCAGTACTGCTTTGGCCGTGCAGTTAGCTTTACAGCATCGTACGCGGTTGCATGTGGCCCATCTCACCACAGCCCGAGAATTGCAGCTCTTTGAGCCGTGCGAGGACAGCTACTTGCCTCAGATTACTGCTGAGGCCGTCATTGCTCATCTCTGGTTTACCGCTGCCGACACGCTGAAGCTTGGAGCCCGCATCAAATGCAATCCCTCCATCAAGATGGCGGCTGACCGCGAGGAGTTGCGCAAGGCGCTGACCGACGGACGCATTTCCACGATCGGTACCGACCACGCTCCCCACGAGTGGAGCAAGAAACAAGGAGGCTGTGTCCGCGCCGCCTCCGGTATGCCGATGTTACAGTTCTCCTTGCCCGCCATGTTGCAATTGGTCAATGAAGGCGTGTTGCGCATCGAGAAACTTGTGACGCTGATGTGCCATCATCCCGCCATGCTCTTCTCGGTCAGCGACCGTGGCTTCCTGCGTAAAGGCTATAAAGCCGACATTGCCATCGTGAAGCCCGAGAGTCCGTGGACCGTCACCCCCGACATCGTCCAGAGCAAGTGTGGCTGGTCGCCCATGGAGGGACAGACCTTTGATTGGCAAGTGAAGCAGACTTTCTGCAACGGACGGCTCATCTACGACCAAGGGCAGTTTGATGAGAACAGTCATGGCGAGCCCGTAAGATTCAGACAGAAATAATCACAGCAAGGAGGTTTGACGATGGTTCTTCATTACGATATTGACGAAGTTCGCCCCTACATCAATTGGATCTACTTCGACCATGCCTGGAGCATGAGCGGGAAGAGTGAGGCCGACAAGGCCGGTCTCTATGCCGATGCCAATGAGCTGCTCGACGCATGGCAAGGCAAGCATCAGACGCATGCCGTCTTTGAGTTGTTCGGTGCCAACAGCGACGGCGATGACCTGCTGTTGGGCGACATTCGTTTGCCGATGTTGCGTCAGCAGCGTCCTTCTGCCCCCGGACAGCCCAATCTCTGCCTGGCCGACTTCGTGCGTCCGCTTTCCCAGGGCAAAGCTGACAAGGTCGGCGTGTTCGCCACAACGGTTGACGAGGCGATGAACCACAGCCGCGACGAAGATGTCTATCGGCGTATGCTGGCCCAAGTACTTTCTGACCGACTGGCAGAGGGTACGGCCGAGCTGATGCACCTACAGGTGAGAAAGACCTACTGGGGATATGCACCGGATGAGAATCTCAGCATGAAGGACATCCACGCCGAGCACTATCAGGGCATACGTCCTGCTGTCGGATATCCCTCGATGCCCGACACCAGTGTGAACTTCATCATTGACTCCCTCATAGACATGAAGCGTATCGGCATCCGGCTGACGGCCAGTGGCATGATGAATCCACATGCGTCGGTCTCCGGACTGATGTTTGCGCATCCCCAGGCACACTATTTTGATTTGGGAAAGATCGGCGAAGACCAGTTACGGGACTATGCCCGTCGGCGTGGAGTACCCGTGGAACTGATGCGTCGTTTCCTCAGCGTGAGTTTGATGAAGCGTTGATCAAGACAAAGAAAGATTATAGATGATTTCGCGTATCTTCATTCCTATCTTGCTTGCCATCGTGCTGCCCGATTTGTATTTCGACCAGCACTATTGGCGTAGCCGCTATCACGGACGATGGTGGCTGAGGCTGCTGTGGTGGCTGCCAGGAATGCTGATGTTTATCTATACGATTGCGCTGGTGTCGATTCGCGATTTCGTTCCCGCCGACCTTACGTGGGTCAACGTCTATATGTTCCTTGTGGGACTGATCGTATGGCCAAAAGCCATCTTCGCGCTTTGTTCCGGGTTAGGTCTGCTGTGGAGCCGTTGGCGACACAGCCGTGTCAATTTGGGTAATGTCGTGGCGGTGGTGCTCATCCTTATTAACTGGTACGTCCTCATCTATGGTTCCACGATAGGAACCAAGGAACTGACCGTACAACGCAACGACCTCTATTTTACCAATCTTCCCGAGCGCTTCGACGGCTACCGCATCGTGTTTTTCTCTGATGCGCATGTGGGCAGTTTCACCGGTGCGCGCCGTGCGCTGTTGCAGCGCGACATCGACAGTATCAACGCCCAGCATGCCGACCTCGTCGCTTTTGGCGGAGATTTGCAAAACATCCGTCCGCAGGAGATCGTTCCTGTCATGCCGCTGCTCGGGCAACTGAGGGCCCGCGATGGCGTCGTCTCCGTGTTGGGCAATCATGATTATAGTGAGTACACCCACGACCGTCCCGACGTGGAGGCTGCCAACCGCCGTCTTGTCATCGACCTGCAACGGCGCATGGGATGGAAACTGCTGCTCAACAGTCATTTTGCGCTCCATCGTGGCGGTGACTCTATTGTTGTTGCCGGTGAGCAGAACTTTCGCAAGCCCGACAGCTGCGACTTCTCCCGCACGATGAACGGGGTGGGGGAGAAAGCCTTTGTCGTCATGCTTCAGCATGATCCGCGGGCTTGGGACGATCATATCGTTCCCAGTCATCGTGTGGCGCTGACACTCAGCGGACACACCCATGGCGGACAGATTGCGTTCTTTGGCGTCAGTCCTGTTAAGCTGGTCTATGCCGAGGACGACGGACTCTATCAGCGCGACGGCAGCATGATGTGCGTTTCCGCTGGTATCGGTGGCCTCGTCTTTTTCCGTTTTGGCGTACCTCCCGAGATCAATGTCATCACATTGCATCGTATAAAACATTAACTCATAGAAAGAAGATCTCACAGCTATGAAAAAATTCTTATATTGTCTCTATGAACTTTGCGTCATGCCATTGTTTTTGATAGACACTATTGCCACTGCACTGTTGACCATCATCGGTTGTCGAGTGGGTAATGGTCACTTCTGGGGCTATTATCCCGGTAAGTGGTGGAGCCAGTTTACGATTCGCCTGCTTTTGTTGCCAGTCAAGGTGGAAGGCAGGGAGCATCTCAAGCCAGGGCAGTCCTATGTCTTCGTAGCCAATCACCAGGGTGCCTTCGACATCTTTCTCATCTATGGTTTCCTCAATCGCAACTTCAAGTGGATGATGAAGCGGGGTATCGGTAAGATCCCTTTTATCGGTCCCGCCTGCAAGTATTCCCATCAGATCTTTGTTGACAAGCGCGGCCCCTCGCATATCCGTGCCAGCTACGACCAGGCGCGTGAGGTGCTCAAGGAGGGTATGTCGCTGATGGTCTTTCCCGAAGGTGCCCGCACGTTCACTGGTCATATGGGCCTCTTCCGCCGTGGTGCCTTTATGCTGGCCGACGAGCTGCAGTTGCCGGTTTGTCCGCTGACGATCAACGGCTCGTTTGATGTTATGCCGCGCACACGCGACTGGCGTTGGGTACGCTGGCATCCCTTGAAGCTGACGATCCACGAGCCCATCATGCCCATCGGCAAGGGCCGCGAGAACATTGACTATCTCAAGGATAAGAGCTATGAGGTAGTGATGAGCGGACTGGTGCCCGAGTACCAGGGCTACGTACGCAACGACGACCAATAACGCCGGATATATTTCGCCAATTTGTTGGCACTTTGCGTTTAATTTTATAATTTTGCAGAAACGGAAAATACATATCATCATGCATGAAAGTGACTCTATCGTAATCATTCCCACTTACAACGAGAAAGAGAATATCGAGAATATCATACGTGCCGTCTTCTCCTTGGAGAAGTGCTTTCACATCCTTGTCATCGATGACGGCAGTCCAGATGGTACGGCAGCCATTGTCCATCGGTTGATTGACAATGAGTTTGGCGATCGCCTTTTTATCATCGAACGGTCGGGCAAGCTCGGTCTGGGTACCGCCTACATCACCGGCTTTAACTGGGCTTTGCAGCGGAGTTATGAATATGTCTTTGAGATGGATGCCGATTTCAGTCACAATCCCAAAGACCTGCCCCGTCTCTATGCGGCCTGCCACGATGAGGGAGGTGACGTGGCCGTGGGTTCGCGCTATGTCACCGGCGTCAACGTGGTCAACTGGCCGATGGGTCGTGTGCTGATGAGCTATTTTGCTTCGCGCTATGTCAACTTCATCACGGGCATCCCCATCCGCGACACCACCGCCGGCTTTGTGTGCTATCACCGTCGCGTGTTGGAGACAATCAACCTCGACGACATCCGCTTCAAGGGCTACGCCTTTCAGATAGAGATGAAATACACCGCCTACAAGATAGGATTCAAGATCAAGGAGGTCTCTGTCGTCTTTGTCAATCGTCGTGAGGGTACCAGCAAGATGAGTGGCGGCATCTTCAGTGAAGCCCTCTTCGGTGTGATGCGTTTGCGTCTTGACGGTTGGTTTAAGAAGTACCCCGAGATCAAAGGGTAGGCCAAGACATGAATATACACGATATAAAGATACTTTATGGCCGGTTGCCGCAAGCTGGCGCTCTGGTCAAATATTTGGAAGACATCTCAGTCAAGAGCGTCTTCCTCAAGGATATTGTAGGGTCGGCCCTGCCGACTCTTTTTGCAGGTATTGCCCCACGGCTGGACAATACCTTTCTTTTCGTCATGCAGGATGCTGACGAAGCCGGTTACTTCTACAACGATCTCTTGCCCGCTGTCCTCAACACAGCGGAAAAGAAAGTTGCGGAAGAAATTAAGGCCGAACAACAAAAAAATTCTTCACAAGACAGTCAGACGGTCACGGACAGCAGTCAGCCTGCCGACTACGATGTCTATTATTTCCCCTCCAGCTATCGCCGTGCCGTGAAATACGGACAGCGTGATGCCGCCAACGAGATTCTGCGCACGGAGGTGCTCGCCCAGATTGCAGCCCGCCAGCAACACACGGCCCATGACAAGCCACTCTTTGTCGTCACCTATCCTGAGGCCATGGCAGAACTTGTGGTCTCACAAAAACATATCGATGATCACCGGCTCTCGCTCAGTGTGGGGCAGCGGGTTGACATTGTGGAGGTAGAGCATAGGCTTCGCGACCTCGGATTCACCGAACAGGACTATGTCTACGAGCCTGGGCAGTTTGCTGCGCGCGGAAGCATCCTCGATGTCTATTCCTATTCCAGCGAGTTGCCGTTCCGTATCGACTTCTTTGGCGATGAGATCGACACCATCCGGTCTTTCTCCGTTGAGGATCAGCTCTCCAAGGAGCGGCGCAAGGAAGTGGAGATCGTGCCGGAACTGGCAAAGGAAACTACCGAGAAGGTACCTTTCCTTCGTTTCGTTCCCAACGATGCTATACTCGTCTGCCACGACTTAAGTTTCATCTGCGACACGGTGGAGCGGGTCTATAACGAGGGCTTTTCCTCACAGGCACTCACCGAGCGTCTCGAAGACGCGACAGAAGTGGAACAGGCCGAGATACGGCGTGACATGAATCGAGAGAGCGTACTTTGTTCCCCTTCGCAGTTGAAGGAGGACATATTGGAGCTTCGGCGTGTCGTCTATGGCCACACCGCCAAGGATGCTCATGCCGTCCTCACCTTCCACGTCACGCCGCAACCGCTCTTCCATAAGAACTTCGATTTGCTCCGGCAGTCGTTCGAGGACTATCTCCTGCGCGGCTACCATCTCTATATCCTCGCCGACAGCCGCAAACAGCAACAGCGTCTGAAGGACATCTTCGACGAGATGGGCGGTGGCGATGCTTCGTCGATGGCTGCCAGTCGGGGCTTTGGTATCGTCTTCACGCCCGTGGATAAGACCCTTCACGAAGGCTTTGCCGATGATGACATGAAGGTGTGCTTCTTCACCGACCATCAGATCTTCGACCGCTTCCATAAGTACAATCTCAAGTCCGACCGTGCCCGTGTTGGCAAGATGGCCTTGACGATGAAGGAGTTGCAAGAGATGGAGATAGGCGACTATGTGGTGCATGTCGACTTTGGCATCGGCAAGTTCGGCGGTCTCGTGCGTGTGCCCATACAGAATACCAATGGGAAGACGGGTGAGCAGCAATACCAAGAGGTCATCCGTATCATCTTCCAGAACAACGACAAAGTCGACGTCTCCATCCACTCACTCTATAAGATCTCGAAGTATCGCGGCAGTGACACGGGCGAACCGCCACGGCTGAGCACGCTCGGCACCGGAGCTTGGGAGCGATTGAAGGAAAAGGCCAAGAAGCGCATCAAGGACATCGCCCGTGACCTCATCCGCCTTTATGCCAAGCGCCGCCATGAGAAAGGCTTTGCCTTCTCAGCCGATAATTTCATGCAGCACGAACTGGAGGCCAGCTTCCTCTACGAGGATACGCCCGACCAGCTCAAGGCCACACAGGATGTCAAGGCCGACATGGAGCGGGCCCGTCCTATGGATCGGCTTATCTGTGGCGACGTAGGCTTCGGCAAAACCGAGGTGGCGGTACGTGCCGCCTTCAAGGCAGCGTGCGACTCCAAGCAGGTGGCTGTGCTCGTGCCCACGACCGTGCTGGCCTATCAGCATTATAAGACATTCCGTGAGCGCTTGAAGGATTTCCCCGTACGCGTGGAATATCTCTCAAGAGCCAGAACCGCTAAGCAGACCAAGGACGCGCTCAGCGGCCTCGCTGACGGCAAGGTAGACATCGTCGTCGGTACGCATAAACTGTTAGGGAAGAACGTAAAGTGGCACGACCTCGGACTACTCATCATCGACGAGGAACAGAAGTTCGGCGTGTCCACAAAGGAGAAGTTGCGGAAACTGAAAAGCAATATCGACACCCTTACGATGTCCGCCACGCCGATCCCGCGTACATTGCAGTTCAGCCTGATGGGAGCCCGCGACATGAGTATCATGCGCACGCCGCCGCCCAACCGCTATCCCATCCATACTGAATTGTGCACATTTAGTCACGAAGTCATCGCCGACGCCATCAACTTTGAGATGAGTCGTAATGGTCAGGTGTTCTTTGTCAACAACCGCATCTCCAACCTTCAGGAGATTGCCGACCTCATCCGTAAGTATGTGCCCGACTGCCGTGTGGTCATCGGCCATGGTCAGATGCCGCCCGAAGAGCTGGAGAAGGTCATCACCGACTTTGTCAACTACGACTACGACGTGCTGCTCTCGACGACAATTGTGGAGAATGGTATCGACATCCCCAATGCCAACACGATCATCATCAACGGTGCCAACCATTTTGGACTTTCCGATTTACATCAGATGCGTGGCCGTGTGGGTCGCAGCAACCGCAAGGCCTTCTGCTATCTGCTGGCTCCGCCACGCAGCGCGATGACGCCCGAGGCACGTCGGCGCTTGGAGGCTCTTGAGACCTTCTCGGACTTGGGAAGCGGCTTCAACCTCGCTATGCAGGATTTGGACATCCGTGGTGCGGGCAATCTGCTGGGTGCCGAACAGAGCGGCTTCATGGAGGACTTAGGCTATGAGACCTATCAGAAGATTCTCAATCAGGCTGTCAGTGAACTGAAAAACGAAGAGCTCGGCGATCTCTATGCCGAGGAGCTCAAGGCCGGAGAGGACATCAGGGCCAGCGACTTTGTTGAGGACTGCGCCGTGGAGAGCGATCTGGAGATGTACTTCCCCGAGACCTATGTACCCGGCAGTAGTGAGCGTATGCTGCTCTATCGTGAACTTGACGACATCGAGACCGACGAGGACCTGGCTGCTTACCGTCAGCGGCTCACCGACCGCTTTGGTCCTGTGCCGCCGGAGGGCGAGGAACTCATGCAGGTGGTAGCCCTTCGCCGGCTGGGCAAAGAAGAGGGTTGCGAGAAGATCATCCTCAAGCAGGGCACGATGAGCATGCAGTTTGTCTCGCAGCCTGACAGCCCCTACTATCAGAGCAAGACTTTTGGCAGCATCATCCACTATGTGATGAACAATCCGCGCCGCTGTACCTTCAAGGACAGCCGTGGGCATCGGCTGGTACGTATTGCCCAGGTACCCAGCGTGGCAGAGGCCGTACAGGTCCTCAAAGCAATGAAGTGTAAGTAAATATGCAACACCATTATTGAACTCTTCAATGTGGGTGAAAAACGCACAAAATCGTTTGATATGTGCAATTCGGGATTTTTGCCACTTCTTTCCGTTCTCTTTGTTGTGAACGAAAAGAAATGGCTCTTTTTGTTTCTTTTGTTTTGGGCTATAAAAACAAAACCTGCACGTATCTATTGATATGTGCAAGTTTTGGTTGAAACTATATAAAAATAGCTTAAAATGTCAGCGTTCATGCATGTTGCTTGTAGGATTATCTATACTTTTGTATCGCTAAAAAGGCAAAGTATAAAAGAAATATGAGTTCCGAAGAATACTATCATCAGGGTAATGAGCATCGTCGTCGGGGTGATTTCCCCGCCGCGATGAACTGCTATCTGCAGGCCATTGCTCTTGATCCCAACAGTCCCGCTGTGGTTGCGGAGAAGATGCTGGAAGACATCATGAACTTTTATTGTAAGGACATCTATAATCCTTAGCCGTGCTTCGTGTTGTGCTAAGAACAACGTCCTTAACCTATATAATACCCATTTCAGTTATGAAGAAAAACATTGGAGCCATTGTCGTTGACGTGGACCGTTGCAAGGGCTGTACGCTGTGTATGGTGGCTTGCCCGAAAAACGTCATCGCCTTGGCAGAGAGAAAGGTCAATGCCCATGGCTATCCTTATGTTGTGGCGGTCCGACCGACCGACTGCATCGGCTGTGCTTCGTGTGGCATTGTCTGTCCCGACGGATGTATCACTGTTTATCGTAGGAGAATCGAAGTGGCGGAGCCTATGGCTTCTGCCCAGAAATAAAGAATCATGGAACAGGAAGTAACACTGATGAAAGGCAACGAGGCGCTTGCCCGCGCTGCCATACGCTGTGGTGTGGATGGCTTTTTTGGTTATCCCATCACTCCCCAAACAGAAATCATCGAGACACTGTCGGCCTTGAAGCCTTGGGAGACTACCGGCATGGTGGTCGTACAGGCAGAGAGCGAGGTGGCGTCGATCAACATGCTTTATGGCGGCGGAGGCGCCGGCAAACGCGTGATGACCACCTCGTCGAGTCCCGGCGTGGCCCTGATGCAAGAGGGCATCGCCTATATGGCTGGAGCCGAGGTGCCCGGCGTCATCGTCAACGTGCAGCGTGGCGGTCCCGGACTGGGCACGATACAGCCGAGTCAGAGCGACTATTTCCAGGCTACGCGTGGTGGTGGCAATGGCGACTACAACGTCATCGTGCTCGCCCCGGCTTCCGTGCAGGAGATGGCCGACTTCGTGGATCTGGCTTTCACGCTGGCTTTCCGCTATCGCAATCCGGCCATGATTCTCAGTGACGGCGTCATCGGTCAGATGATGGAAAAGGTGGTGCTCCCGCCCTTCAAGCCCCGTCGCACAGATGAGGAAGTCATCAAGGAATGTCCATGGGCTTCCACCGGACGCATCAAGAATCGACAGCCCAATATTATCACCTCATTGGAGTTGAAGCCAGAGGTCATGGAGCAGCGCAATCTTCATCTGCAGGCTAAATACCGTGAGATAGAAGAGAAGGAGGTAAGATTTGAGACCGAACACTGCGAGGACGCAGACTGTCTGATCGTGGCATTCGGCAGTGCTGCCCGTATCGCGGAGAAGAGTGTTGAGCTCGCCCGTGAGGAGGGCATCAAGGCAGGACTGTTCCGTCCCATCACCCTTTGGCCGTTCCCCAGCAAAGCACTGGCAGAGATGGCGAAAGGAAAGCGCCACATCCTTGTGGCAGAGATCAATGCCGGACAGATGATCCAGGACGTGCGGCTCGCTGTGGGCAATGAGGTGCCCGTGAGCCATTTCGGTCGTTTGGGTGGCATCGTGCCCGACCCGACAGAGATCGTTGAAGAACTTAAAGCAAAATTGGAAGAAAATGGCAAGTGAAAAAATCAATAGGGAGGAAATCATTCAGCCGGAGAACGTTGTCTATCAGAAGCCGGAATTGCTCAACGATGTGCCGATGCACTACTGTCCGGGCTGTAGTCATGGTGTCGTGCATAAGCTCGTGGCTGAGGTAATTGCCGACATGGGCATGGAAGAGAAAGCCGTTGGTGTCTCACCGGTGGGCTGTGCCGTCTTCGCCTATCGCTATATCGACATCGACTGGCAGGAGGCTGCTCACGGCCGTGCGCCAGCTTTGGCTACTGCCATCAAGCGTTTGTGGCCCGACCGTCTCGTGTTTACCTATCAGGGCGACGGTGATCTGGCATGTATCGGTACGGCAGAGACCATCCATGCGCTCAACCGTGGCGAGAACATTGTCATCATCTTCATCAATAACGCCATCTATGGTATGACGGGTGGACAGATGGCTCCTACGACGCTTATCGGACAGAAGACCACTACCTGCCCATACGGCCGTGATCCGGAGTTGCACGGCTATCCGCTCAATATCACCGAGATGGCCGCTCAGCTGCGCGGCACCTGCTACGTCACCCGACAGAGCGTGGACACAGTGGCCTCGGTGCTCCAGGCCAAGAAAGCCATCCGCAAGGCCTTCGAAGCCTCGATGAAAGGAATGGGCTCTTCGCTCGTGGAGATCGTCTCAACCTGCAGCAGTGGCTGGCATCTCAGTCCGGTGAAGGCCAACGAGTGGATGCGCAAATATATGTTTGAGGAATATCATAAAGGCGACTTCAAGGATACCACAGGCTTGAAATAGTCTTTCACGGTTATAACGCAAGACAATGAAAAAGGAAATTATCATATCAGGCTTCGGAGGCCAGGGCGTGCTCTCCATGGGAAAGATCCTTGCATACTCTGGACTGATGGAGGGAAAGGAAGTGACATGGATGCCGGCCTATGGACCGGAGCAGCGTGGTGGTACGGCAAATGTGACGGTCATCGTCAGTGACGACCGCATCTCGTCACCGATTCTTAGCCACTACGACGTGGCCATCGTGCTCAACCAGCCCTCACTCGAAAAGTTCATGCCGAAGGTGAAACCGGGCGGAATACTCATCTACGACGGTTATGGTATCGTCGAGAAGCCCCATCGCGACGACATCACGATCTATCGTATCGATGCCATGGACAAGGCGGCGGAGATGAAAAATGCCAAGGTCTTCAACATGATCGTGCTCGGCGGACTGCTCAAAGTCTGTCCGATCGTCAGCACTGACGGTTTGCAGAAGGCACTCTACAAGACGCTGCCGGAGCGCCATCATGACTTGATACCACTGAATATGAAGGCAGTAGAAGAGGGACTGGACATCATCAAGAAGGTGGATGGATAGTAAGATAGGTTGTTCATATTTACTTTTCTGCTAAATAAAAAACGACCTCCTACTTGACTTTGCAATATCGGTTGCAAAGTCTTGGGAAGGTCATTTTTTTTGTTTGTAACTACTTGTCAATGGTCAGTGGCACCTTTTCGAGGTTCTTCTCAATCTCGTCGTCTGTGACGGTATAGTTCGCCAGGTCGCCATTGATATAGCTCATATACGATGGCATGTCGATGAGGCCGTGGCCGGAGAGGTTGAAGAGGATGACTGGTGCCTTGCCTTCCACGTTGGCGCGCTTGGCCTCGCGGATGGTGGCAGCAATGGCGTGGCAGCTCTCCGGAGCCGGGATGATGCCTTCAGTCTGGGCGAAGAGTATGCCGGCGGCAAAGCTTTCGAGTTGAGGAATGTCCATACCGGCGAGATAACCGTCCTTGAGCAGTTGCGAGATGATGACGCCGGCACCATGATAGCGCAGGCCACCGGCATGGATGTTGGCCGGTTTGAAGTCATGGCCAAGGGTGAACATCGGCAACAGAGGCGTGTAGCCGGCCTCGTCGCCAAAGTCGTATTCAAACTTGCCACGGGTGAGTTTCGGACAGCTGTTCGGCTCCGCGGCGATGAACTTCGTGTCTTTGTGCGTACCGTCGAAGACGTGGCGCATGAAGGGGAAAGCAATGCCGCCAAAGTTGGAGCCGCCGCCGAAGCAGGCGATCACCTCGTCGGGATACTCTCCGGCCATCTCCATCTGCTTCTCAGCTTCCAGTCCGATGACGGTCTGATGGAGGGCGACATGGTTCAGCACCGAGCCCAACGTGTATTTACATCCCGGTGTGGTAGTGGCCAGTTCGATAGCCTCAGAGATAGCGGTACCCAAGGAGCCGGGATGGTTGGGGTCGGCCGTGATGATGTTCTTTCCGGCACGTGTCGACATCGAGGGCGAGCCCTCCACGGTAGCACCGAATGTGCGCATGATCATCGAGCGGTAGGGCTTCTGCTGCATCGTGATCTTCACCTGATACACGGCGGCCTCCAGTCCATAGAGCTTGGCAGCATAGCTGAGCGCTGCGCCCCACTGTCCGGCACCGGTCTCGGTAGTCACGTTGGTGTCGCCCTCCTGTTTGCAATAGTAGCACTGGGGCAGGGCGGAGTTGATCTTATGGGAACCTAAGGGATTGGTCGACTCATTCTTGAAATAGATATGTGCCTTGGTGTCGAGTGCCTTCTCCAGTGCGTAGGCACGCACCAGTGGAGTGGCACGATAGTAGCAGTATTTGTCGTGCACCTCGTCGGGGATGTCGATCCATGTGTGTTCCTGATCGAGCTCCTGCCGTGAGCACTCCTGGTTGAAGATATGTGCCAAGTCTTCGGCAAGGAGTGGCTTGTGGGTAGCTGGATTCAGGGGCGGCATAGGTTTGTGGGGCATCTCAGCTTGGATGTTGTACCACTGACGGGGAACATCGTTCTCGCCCAAAAGGAATTTCTTTCTCTTCATAATGATTGCTTTCTGTTTGACAATTTGCAGTTGGTGATTGTATTCCGATTGCAAACTTACACATTTTTCTTCAATTTCTTGCCATTTGTGGTGAATAAATTTCTCTGGAGCTATATATTATAAGGTGTTAGTTCTATATGGCTGTTCAAAATGACATCAAATGAAGAAAAGCGGTATCAAAATGCTGAAAATATTGGTTCCGTTATCTATCAAATTTATCTCAAGAATTTGAGAATAAGAGAATTTTTAGGATCTGTACGAATAGATTTTTGGCATCGTAGGGGGCTAAGATAATCATCAAATACGTTGAACTACGCGATAAAAAGCGTTCATTGATGTTGGTCAAACGTTCGTTGTACGTCTGGTTAAACGATCGTTAACCAACTGATTAACGAACGTTTGACTTTATGGATAACGAACGTTTGACTATCTGCAAACTACGGTAATTTGTATTAAAGTATGTGAGTTTTAGACAGTTGTCCTTTAGTCTTGTAGCCTTTGTTCTGCGTCAACTTGTTATTGAGGTCGATGGCTTTTGCGGGGATAGGGAACACCGTCGTGTGGGCATCGCTCTCGCCCTCTATCGGCTGTCTGAGGTCGTAGGCCTCATGGAACAGGTCGTAGCGGATGAGGTCGCGCCGTCGGCTGCCTTCCCACATCAGTTCGAGCAGCCGTTCACGCAGGATGTTGTCGAGTGTTGCCGGACGACTGGGCATGCCCACACGACGGCGGACTGCATCTAAGTCGCTCTGTCCGTTTTCTCCGTTTCGCACTTTTGCTTCGGCGCGCATGAGCAGCACATCGGCGAAACGAAAGAGTACGATGTCGTTGTCCTGTAGTTTTCCGTCGGTGTAGGCTTTGCGGTCTATCTCGTATTTGGCCATGCGGGCCCCAGCAGTCTTCTCGTAGGGCGAGTAGGTGAGGTTCTCGGCCATCACCAAGGGCTGGTAGACGAGTGGCTCACCATTTTCCATCTTCACTATCTTGCCGTCGACTTTCACCGTGTCGGCATAGAAGTTGATGGCAAAACGCGTGTCAAGGCTATCGGTGCCATAGCCGTAGGCGTGGACTGTGGCGAGTGTGGCCGATGTGCCGTTCTCGGCGTCCATTCCGAGTGCGCTGCCGTGGGCATAGTGACGCGAGCGGAAGAGATACCAGAACTGATTTTGGTATTTGATCTTGTCCATGGGTATGGTGAGGATGTTTTCCAGCGAAGTCTCGTTGTGTACGCTGAAGTTGAAGGCGTAATCGGGCTGGAGCTGATATCCCTCTTTTTCTATTTCATCGCAGTAGCGGACACAGGCTTGCCAGGCATTCATTGTCTGTCCGTCAACGTTGAAGGTCATCGTCTTGCCGTCGGGCCTCTGGTTGTCGGTCCAGTCATCGTCGGCGTATACTTCGGCATTGAGGAAGAGACGGGCCAACAAGAACTGCGCTACGGGGCGCGTCATGCGTCCGTAGTAGTTACCCTCAAGGTTGCTATGCTCGTTGGCGAGGTAGGGCAGACATGCCTGTAGTTCGGCAATGATGCTGAGAAACACGGCGCTACGCTCCTGCTGCCTGACATCGGCGAACGATTCCTGGTCTTGGGTGATGTAGGGGATGCGGCCGAACATATCCATGAGCTCATAGTAGAAGAGGCAGCGCACGGCTTTCACCTCGGAGGTATAGGAAAGATACTCGCCGTCGGTGAGCAGGCTGCGGTTGGTGTCGATGACGGCGAGGCTGTGGTTGCAGAGCATGACCACCTTGTAGAGATAGAGCCATGTGTTGTAGAGCGACTCGTCGGAGGCTGTCCAGCGGTGCTCGTAGAGATTCTGCCAAAAGCCGCCGTCGTACCAGTCGCCGCCACGGATGGGGATGATGGCTTCGTCGGTGGTGAAGGTGTTGTAGTCGTAGAGTCCGCGCACGGTGCCCTCAAGACCTTGCGAGTCGCTGTTGCCGCCGATATAATTATATAAGCTGGCGACGGTGTTGATATACAGATTTATGCTGCTGTTGTAGGCTTCCTCCTCCGGGAGCAGTCCTTTGGTGTCCTCGTCAACACAGGCTGACAGGGAGAAAAGAGAGACCGCAAGGACGAAGCAGTATAGAAGACGTTGAATGGACATCATGGTGAATGAAGGTTTACTTGTTGGCAGAAGCGCTGAAACTTAGAATTGAATGCTCACCCCGAAGCTGAAGGTACGGTAGACAGGATAGGACCGCTTGTCGTCGATGCCCAGCGTGGAGTCGACGACATAGCTGTTGATCATCGGCGTCAGTCCGCTGTAGGCCGTGATGCTGGCAAGGTTGTTGACCGAGGCCGACAGGCGCAGACGGCTGATATAGCGTGAGTGCAAGGGTACGTTCCAACCGACGGTGAGGTAGTCGAAGTTGAGATAGTCGCCCCGTTCAAGCCAATAGTCGGTGGCGCGCTGGTCTTTGATGTTCATGGCGGGGGCTTTCTTCATGACGTTGTAGTCGGGGAAGCTCGACATGTTCATATAGGTCAGCGCCGTGCCGTTGTAGATCTTGTGGCCGAAGGCGCCGTTCATCTGCAACGAGATGTCGAAGTCCTTGTATCGGAAACTGATGTTCGATCCGAGCGTCCATTTCGGTGTAGCTTGTCCGGCGATGTAGCGGTCACCGCCGTCCTCAATGTTGATGCGTCCGTTGTGGTCGAGGTCCTCGATGTCGTACATGTAAGACCCGTTATCGTTCTTTACCAGTCCTTTGCAGTGGGGCAGGTAGAACACGCCGATGGGCTGGCCTACAATCTGATAGACGATGTTGTTTTCGCCGCCATGGAATCCGGCGCCGCTGAGCGAGCCGATGGACGTGATGTCAGGTGCCGTCAGGTGATAGCCGTTGTAGTTGCCCGAGAGCGAGATGAGCTTGTTCTTTTGGAACGAGAGGTTGAGGTTGATATTCAGCTCCATGTCCTTATGGCTGATGGCCGTGACGCCGAGTCCGAACTCCACACCTTGGTTGCTCATTTTGCCGAGGTTGGCGAGCAGTTTGTCAAAGGTGAAGGGCGGCACGGGCACATCGTACTGGTAGAGCATGTCGGTGGTGCGCGAATAGTAGTATTCGGCGGTGAGCACGACACGGTTGTGCCACAGACTGATGTCGGTGCCGACGTTGAAGGTCGAGCGTGTCTCCCATCTCAGGTTGGGATTGCTGTTGCGGAAGAGTCCCATGGTCGTGGTGGGTGTGTTGTCGACCGACACGGTGCCGATGGGTCTGACGAGGTTTTGTGAGTAGTACGACGAGATGCCGCCGAGGTTTCCCGACTGTCCGTAGCTGGTGCGCAGCCGCATGATGCCGAAGAGACGGCTGAGAGGACGGAAGAAGGGCTCCTTGGTCAGATCCCAAGAGAAAGAGACAGAGGGAAACGTGCCCCATTTGTGTCCGCTGGCGAACATCGAGCTGCCGTCGGCACGCAGGCTCGCGCCGAGGGTGTAGCGGCCGAGGAGGGTGTAGCTCAGACTGCCCATGAACGAGAGCAGCGAAGGACTGTCGGCGTCGGATCCCGTGCCGCCGTATGGGACGGTGGAGGCAGCGCCGAGATTGTCGTAGCCAAGTTCATTGGTGGTGAAGCCTTTGACGAGTGTCCAAAATCCGCTGGCGTTGCTCTTTTGATATTCAGTCAGCAGCGTGGCGGAGAGATGGTGCGCGCCCCATGTGTCGGCGAACTTCAGCTGTGCATTGCCCAGCCACGACTCGGTCTTGCGCTCGCCGCGGGTGGCCTGTCCCTGTGCCCATATCCAAGTAGGGCAGAAGGTGGCGTTCTCCAAAGAGTTATAGCTGTAGGCACCGAGCAGAAGCAGATGGAGCGCAGGTTCGCCGTCGTCGCGCTTGCCGCTGATCATCCCTAAGAGGTTGAAGTCCATGTCGATGTGTGTATCGAAGTTGAGGCTCTTGGTGTCGTTCTTCTTTTTCAGCAATACCATTGGGTGGTTGATCTGCTCAGCGGTGTTGTTCTTGTCACCGGAGCCGTCAGCGTTGGTGGCAGCCGGGACGGTCGGGTTCTGGGCAGCCGCACTGTAGAAGACCTCCCAGGGGTTGAAGAGGTCGTGGCTTTTCTGTGACGAGCCGAAGACGCCGAAGTCGATCTTCAGCAGGTCGTCGAAGGCCCATTGCGTAAGGTCGGCCTTGGCGGCATAGTTGCGGTAGGAGTTGGTGCGAATGATGGTGCTGTGGTCCATGGCGCTCAGCGAGGCACGGTAGCTCGACTCCTTGGATCCGCCGCTGAAAGCCACGTGGTGGTTGGCGATATAGCCGGTGCGCGTGATGGCATCTTGGAAATTGGTGTTGTTGCCCTCGTCCCTATAATAGAGGCCGAGCGCCTGCGCCGTGGCGATATAGCCTGGGGCATCGAGCATATCGAGGGTTTTGTATTTCGACTCAAAGCCGAGGTTGCCGTCGTAGGAGATATGAAACTGAGTGCCGCTGCCACGCTTGGTCTTCACCTCGATGACACCGGAGGCACCACGCGAACCGTACTGTGCGGTCTCGGCGGCATTTTTGAGAATGGTGAAGCTCTCGATGTCGGAGGGGTAGACCGACGACAGGGCACTGAGGTCGGAATAGACGCCGTCGATGATCACGAGCGGATCATTGCCGCCGGTGATGGACGTGGTGCCGCGCACACGCACCGAGCTGAGTTGCGCCATGCGGTTCTCGCCCGACGTGATGTTCACGCCGGCAGCCTGCCCCGTGAGGGCGTTGAGCGGGTTGGTGATCAGACCTTTGTTCATGTGACTTTCGGTCACCACGTCGACAGATCCCAGCGACGTGCCATTGACAGTAAGGCTGTCAATGGGTATTTGCAGTTTACTCGGTCGCTTGCCGCGATGGCTCTGCGCGAGCAACGTGCCGGCGGGGAGACAGAGAAACAGAAATGTCAGAAAAGCAGGAGTGCGCATGATAGACAGATCTTTTAGATAGTATTATATCTGCAAAGATAAGTGAAATATTAGAAAGAGGCAAGTATAAAAGCAAAAAAAACGGCATGCACGTCCACCAGGATAACCCTTTCCGTCTTTGAGGATGCGGTCGCGAAGCAATTTCATAATTTAGAGTTTATATATTCCACAAAGGTGCAATCAACTTGTGATGTGACAAAGGAAAAAGGAGTAAAAGCCTCATCAACTTATAGATATGGATGAAATTTGAGAACGACAGCAGAAGTATATATTGATGAAGCAGAAATAAAAAAAGCCATACTGCTTAGATCCATCGACCTAAGCAGTATGGCATTTTATAGTTGTATTATGTTCTCCGCTTACTTACCTTGCAGATAGCGCTCGGCTTCCAGTGCAGCTTTGCAGCCTGAGCCGGAGGCTACGACAGCCTGGCGGTAGGTGGGGTCCGCACAGTCACCGGCGGCATAGACGCCCTCGATGTTGGTGCGCGGCGTGTCACCTTGTGTCTTGATATATCCAACCCCATCCATGTCGAGCTTGCCACGGAAGATGTCGGTGTTGGGCTTATGACCTATGGCGAGGAAGAAACCGTCGATAGGCAGATCGTATTTCTTTTCGTCGGTCTCGCCCTTGCGATAGACCACATGAGCACCTTCTACACCGTTGTCGCCGTAGAGTCCGAGTGTGTTGGTCTCATAGAGAATCTCTATCTTGGAATTGTCCTCCACGCGTTTCTTCATGATCTCGGAAGCGCGCAGGTAGGGCTTGCGCACGATCATATACACCTTGCTGCAGAGGTTGGCCAGATAGGTGGCCTCCTCGCAGGCCGTATCACCGCCACCGACGACTGCAACGACTTTTTTGCGATAGAAGAAACCATCACAGGTGGCACAGGCAGAGACGCCCTGTCCACGATATTTCTCCTCATCGGGAAGTCCGAGGTACTTGGCAGAAGCACCCGTAGCTACGATGATCGTGTCGGCCTCGATCTTCTCGCCACGGTCGGTGGTAGCCACGTAAGGCTTCTGGCTGAAGTCCACATCGGTGATCACACCGTCGTGGATGTCAGCATCGAAGCGTGCTGCCTGCTTACGGAAGTTCTCCATCATCTCGTTGGCATCGATGCCGTCTGGGAAACCGGGGAAGTTCTCAATGTCAGTAGTCTGGGTAAGCTGACCGCCCATCTGCAGACCCGTGTAGAGTGTCGGATTGAGGTTGGCGCGTCCGGCGTAGATGGCTGCAGTGTAGCCGGCGGGACCGCTGCCGATAATTAAGCACTTTGTCTTCATATTGTTCTCCTTTTCTTTTATAGTTGGTGGCTATAACAGCGCTTCGATATCCTTAGCGATGTTGTCGATCTTCTCAGTGGGCTCATAGCGTTTCATTACCTGTCCCTTCTTGTTGACAAGGAACTTGGTGAAGTTCCACTTGATGTCGGGGTTCCCCTTATAGTTAGGATCAGCCTCAGAGAGCATCTTGTCAAGGATGGGGTAGATAGGATGTGTCTCATCCCAACCGGCAAAGCCCTTCTGTGTCTTGAGAAACTTATAGAGCGGGTCAGCGTCGTCGCCGTTGACCTTGATCTTCTTGAATTGTGGGAACTCGGTGCCGTAGGTGAGCTTGCAGAAAGAGTGAATGCTCTCATCGGTGCCCGGTGCCTGCTGGCCAAACTGGTTGCAAGGGAAGTCGAGAATCTCGAAGCCCTGGGCATGGTATTTCTCATAGAGCTTCTCCAGTTCCTCGTACTGAGGGGTGAAACCACACTTGGTGGCAGTGTTGACGATGAGCAGTACCTCGTTGGCATATTCGCGTAGGGACACTTCGTTACCCTTTCTGTCTTTCACACTGAATTCGTAAACCGTTCTCATTTTTGTTCTATACTTGGCTTTATCTTTGTTATGTTTTACAATCTTAAAGTTGAGCATTCTCCCTTTCTGAGACAACGCAAGGCAAAAGTACAAAAAAGAATGGAGAAAGCCTTTCTTCTGCCGGTTATTTTTGATTAATTAATAGCGGAATTCTCTTCACACAGTAGGGAAATCCCTCTCACAAATATACGATTTCCCGTTGCCGTTTAACAGAAATGCGTTAACTTTGCGGCATCAATAACATAAAAATGAAAAGGCAATGAAAAAGTTAATGTCTATAATCTCAATGCTGCTCCTCGCGCTGACCGCCACCACGCTGGTCTCCTGCGACGACGACAGCGATATCGCAACCACCCTCGAAGGAACGTGGCAAGGTGATATGGAAGTGCGCACATATTATGATGGACAATACTATCAGGCTGTGTCCTCAGAGATCTGCTTCGTGCAAGATCCATATACATATTCTTCAGGAACGGGTTATTGGATCGACTATTACCGGAACTCTCCATGGCGCAACAATCAGGTGGCCAACCATATCAAGTGGACGGTGTCTAACGGCGCTATCAACGTGTACTTTGTCGAAGAAGGCACATCTTTGGAGATTCGCAACTATCGTTTGTCTAATGGCTATTCAAAGGTACCATCTACCATGACAACCAGACTGTCAACTTCAGTCTCCACCAGGTGTCCTCACCCAACTGGAACAGTTATACCGATTGGGGCTACGACTACGATGACGACTATTACTATGGCGGTTATGCCAAGAAGAATGTTGCCGGCACTCGCGCTCAGGCTGATAGCACGGCAAAGCCGGTGAGACATTTCGGAAAGGTAGAATAAGGTAGATCACTTATTGAAGATTAAACATTCTAAGATATGAAAACGTTTAAGATAATGATGGCAGTGGTAGTGATAGCTGCTATGCCAACGCTCTTCACAAGTTGTGACGATGATCCGGATTACTGGTACAATGACTGGTATGATGGCTGGACTTGGGGCGACGACTATAACCATCGGCCAGATGACGATGATGTCGACAACCAGGACTTCTTCGTGGCTATGGCGCAGACACTCAATGGACGGTGGAGAGGTGACATGAGAGCTTATAAAGTCAATGAGCAGGGAGTGGCTGTCGACAGTATCTACTATTCGACCGACATCGAGTTTGTGCAATACAACAATACGGCTATCTCGGGTACGGGTACGCAGTATGATTACAAGCCACAGACGGACTACCTGGAGAAACAGCGTGACTTCACCTGGTACATTGATCCGAAGACGGGCGACATCTATATCACCTACAAGAACGTGCACGAAGGTGGCTCTACGACAGACTATGTCATGCGCATTGCCTATAACGATTTGAATCTCAACGATCGTACGTTCACCGGCTATCTGTGGTCTTCGGATGGTGATGAGGTCGATGACTTCTGGTTCGACCGCTATACCGGTAATGCCAAGGCAGCCACGCGTGGCTCCGACAAGGGCAAGACACACTGGAAGGTGGTGATGACTGCAAAGAAATGATCAGTCCACAATAAAGATGTTTTGAGTTCATCCGTTAAATAGGTACACGATAATCGTTTAGACTTTTAACGCTCCATCTTCGATGGAATAACAAATATTGCCGAATATATAGAAGATGTTCTTGATATTCGTTGATATTCTTCATTCCGCATAGCGGAGCGTTAAAACTCCAAACAATGAAAGTGCCTATTTAATGGATGATTTTTGTTTCTATTCCAGTCTCCACAGCGCATCGTTGGGCTTGGCGGCTTCGATGACACGTTCTCTGTCGTCGGGCAGATTGCAGAAGAAGTCGATGCCTGTGCGCTTCTCCAGCTCGTCGATGCTGCACGCGTAAGCCTTCAGACTTGTGCTATGGTCGTTTTTGTGTTCAAACCATAGGCCGAGGGCGTTGTACTGTCCATTTTTGATGCGCAGGATGGCGGCGAAGAAATATTTCGGGATGATCAGACCTGTGTTGGAGCGGGTGTAGTTGTTGTTGTCTATCGTGCCACCCTTACATATATATAAGGTGTCGCGGAAGGCATCACGGTTCCAACCGATGATACCATCAAAGCTGTTGCCATGGATCTTATTCTCCATATATAGCCATACGCCGGTATTGAAGCCGTTGAGCTGTGGTTGTATGTTTCCGAGCAGATAAGTCTGTCGGTTGGCCTCCTTGGAGTTGAGGCGATCGGCAGAAGGACAGATATGGCCACGGTCATAGTGAGGAGTCGTCTGACTGTAGTCAGCCAACGTCGTGCGGTATGCGGCAGGTATCAAGTCGTCTTCGGCAAAGGGATCCCTTCCGTGCCACCAGCCATTACGACTGCCGGTTCTAATGCTGTTCTTAGGGTCGAGGCGGTAGCATGTCCAACGCTGGGCACGCAGCCCGTCGTCCCATTCCACGATAAAGTTCACGCCGAACTCATCGGTCCGGTGTATGATGATGCGGCTACCGTCATTGACGTGTGGCATCTCCAAGCGGGCATACTCTGGGAAAATCTGAGCATTATTGGCATTAGCATTGACCGCTTCCTGCTGTTCTCCATCATCGTCTCCGGAGCATGAGGAAAGGAGGGGAGTCGCGATGGCGAGTGCGCACACGATCATCCAAGACCATGCCGTTCTCATCCTTTGCGTCTTACTTGTATTGAATCTTTGTTTTCTGTTGCTCATGTCAGTATCTAATTTCTTGTTCAACAGTTATATGAGTACACGATAATAGTTTTGTCTTATCGGCTTCTCTGGTATTGCTTCACCTCCCTTTTATGGAGGCCGGGAGGGTCCTTACGAAAAAAGCGCGATCAAACGTATATGCAACTACGTATGATCGCGCTTCTATTCTGTTGGCTTTGGTATTTACTTCTTCAGTTTGCCATAGCGGCTCATGAAGCGGTCCACACGACCAGCCGAGTCGACGAGCTTGCTCTTGCCCGTGTAGAACGGATGCGAAGAGCTGGAGATTTCTACCTTTACCACTGGGTAAGTCTCGCCCTCAAACTCTACAGTGTCGTTGGTCTTGCATGTAGACTGTGTGAGGAACATATCGCCGTTGGACATGTCCTTGAACACGACGGGGCGATAGTTTTCTGGATGAATACCTTTTTTCATTTCTTTAATTATTCGTTTTGTTATAGAATTCTATGATCACGTTGCGAGTCTTTCACGACCCTTGGAGCGTAATTGCCTGCAAAGTTACCACTTTTCTCCCGCTCCACCAAATTTCTCGCTGATTTTGTTTCTAACTTCTGCTAATTAAGCTGCATTGAAGTTCCGTGTCACTAGAAATGTAAACCGTGGTTTATATAAACTGTCGTTTACATTTGCCTGTCCCTTGTGTCTTTCTGTATGCTTTTCGTTGTCTCCTCCTCTATTCTTAGAATACCTTGCCGAAGACGATGTTGATGAAAGTCTTTACGAGTATCTTTGCGTCGAACCACCACGAGCGATGCTCCAGATAGTAGAGGTCCAGGTCCAGCCGCTTGAGCATCTTCTCCATCGTGTCGGTATAACCATTATATAATGTGGCGTAGGACGTCACGCCCGGTCGTATCTGATAGAGATAGACATAGCGCGGGTCGTGTTGGATGATCTGGTCGATATAGTACTTCCGTTCCGGTCTTGGGCCGATAAACGCCATGTCGCCCTTGAAGACATTCCAAAGCTGTGGGAGCTCGTCAAGGTGATGGTCACGCAGGAAACGACCGATATGAGTCATGCGATCATCTTTCTTATGAGCGAACAGTTGCGGTCCGTTTTTCTCTGCATCCACTCTCATGCTGCGAAACTTATAAATGGTGAAAGGCCTGCCAAAGCGTCCGATGCGTTCCTGCTTGAAGATAGCCGGCCCACCATCTTCGTGCTTGACCAAGAGATAGCAGATAAGGAATAGAGGAGAAAAGATAACAAGAGATGTGGCAGCTATAAGACAATCTCCAATCCTTTTGGTGTTACGCTCAAAGGCGTTCATACCATCAGGGATGAACCGTGGGTTGTCTTTGTCATCGTTCCATTTGATGTAAGAAGGAATTTTTCTAGTTTCTTTTGTTTTAGATGTCATGTCCATTAATTGGTCGCTACTTTTCATCGGTGCAATTATTATTTACTTCTTGCTTTTTAATAACGATTAGCCTAACTTTATATTGCATAATTGTTAAATCAATATTTACATAGTAAAAGAAATCGGTTAAAGGAGATGGTCTTTCTTGGAATTTTGATGTAATCAAAATATAATATAATGATTATGCGAGAAATCAATTTGTTTTACGCTCTTTCTGTTATCTTAATGTAAAGTTTTTGGTATTGACTGACCATCTTTTCGAGCGTTAATTTGCTCTCATAAATCTGAAGGGACTTTGTCCCCATCGCCTTTTCTTTTTCTTTGTCGGCCAAAATCGAGCTTATAGCATCTGCCATTTCTTTACTATCATTTCTTGTTGTATAGCCGTTAACTTCATTTTCAACAATTTCTGAAATGCCCCCAACGTTTGATGCTACAATTGGTTTGGAATGGCACATGGCCTCTATAATGACTATTGGCAAGCCTTCATAGTTACTAGGTAAGAAGAAAACATCCGCTTCACTACAAAAAAACTGCGCATTCACGATATTCCCCATCATGAATACATTGTTGGGAACATTGTTGATTTCTTGAATATTCCCAATCCAAACAAATGCATATTGAGGGAGTAATTTTGCTACTTCTATAAAAAGATCAAAACGCTTTTGTTTGCTGATTCTTGCGATACACAGAACTTTCTTTTGAAATTTCTGCGGAATGCTTAATTTTCTATTTTCTTTTAAGTTAGGAGAAGGTATACCATTATAGATGAATGAAACGTGTTTGCAAATCTTCTCTTGCTTAAGACAACTTTCATCATAAGCACTAACCCCCACAATAGCACTACAAAAATTTTGGAAAATCCTTTCTATGGGAATAAAGCTACGGTACCTTAATCGTATCGAATCAAAGCCATGTACAGTGTACACTATCTTCGATGAGGGGAATGCTATTCTTCCTAACAATCCTGCTTTTGATGAATGAAGATGAATCACATCTGGTTTAAAGTCACGGCATGCCCTTTTAAGAAAAAAAACAGCTCTCGTGTCGTTAACAATTGATGGCTTACGCTTGATATAGGGGCAAGGAATTTGAATAATCCTTTTGTCAAGAATCTCCCAAAGTTTTCCATCTCCCTCGCCAGCAATTACAATTATTTTGTTTTGCTTGCAAAGCTCATTTGACAAATTCGCCAAGACACTCTGAGCCCCACCCAATTCTGAGCGAGTAATAACTTGCATGATGATCATAATGACGACATGTTATATTAAACAATATATAACCTAAACAAAATAGCTTTTAACAAGAAAATCCTATATCGTAATTTGAATAAGAAGGTTGTGTTATTAGCTAGCCCACTGATTGTAACTGTATCTTTATGTCTGCGATAATAAGACAAAGGCTTCGTAACATAAGCCAAATCAAATTTTTTGATAGATACCAAGGCCAGCCATAAATCATGTCCCACACCATATTTTGGGAATGGAACCGCAGCCTCAAGAACTTCTCTACGAAATGCCATGCAACTTCCTAAAAAAGGTGACTTCCAAAAGGTATCCCATATTCCATACGTCCTCTTTCTGATGCTAAAATATGATTCTTTGATAATATTTAATTGAGCATCAGTAACATAACAATCAGAAACCATCATATAATGACTTCGCAGCTGATTTACCATTAGATTTACCTTGTTCGCAGCCCATTTGTCGTCTTGGTCAGAAAGGAAGATAATATCTCCTTTTGCATATTTGAGCGCATTCGCAAAGTTATGGGTCGACTTGTCAATAAGAAACTTATAAGGTTCTTTTCCGTGCGTATATATTTTAATACGTTTGTCACAGAGGCTATTAATGACATCTATCGTTTTGTCGCATGAATTATCATCAGACACGATAACTTCGTCATTCTCAGACAATTGTGGAAGAATAGATAGTAGTTGCTCTTTTATATATTTTTCCCCATTGTAAGTAGCAATGCAAACACTTATCATGGCTATTAGAATCTTTTTGTTAATATGGCTATCTTAAATATAAGGTCATTCGAGGCTCTCCCGGTTTTAAACTTAGGATTAAAAGCAATTGACATTCTCTTTAAAAGAGACTTTTGCTTATAGTTGTGGATATCTTTCATAATTGATTTGTTCTCATCACTCATTTTATTATAGAAGCCGTAATAAAGGTCCTCGGTCTCGTTATACCTTGCACATTTTGGGTGTAAAAAATTGTTTGCTCGCCTTTTAATCATTTGAATCGTATTTTCCCTCCCACCTACCACATTATTCCCGTGCTGTCTATAAAGAATGTGCGGTGTAGAATCTATTACCACTTTTCCTTGCAAAGATAGCGCAACTTTGAAAATCCATGAATCATGCATCATTGCATACTGTGGATAGAATTTAGCGGCTTCCTTTATAATATGACTATTGCAAACAATGGTACATCCCGTCACAGAATTGTAAACAAGGCTTTTTGCTAAATCCCTTATTGGTAGGAAATGATGATTATCGGGTAAAGGACAGAGTTTTTCATTGACAAGTTGGTAAGGCGAATAATAGAAACATGCTTTATTCTTCTCCAACAGATATATAGCAGACTTTAATTTATCTGGATCCCACACATCATCTTGGTCACAGAAAGCCGCATAATCAAAATCATTCCTTTTAGAAGCCATTTGAATCAATTCAAGAAAACTGTTCTTTGCTCCTATATTTTTTCCCTCGGCGATAGTAATGTTTCCATACCTATTATTATATCGCCTTAAAATATTTTTTGTATCATCTGTTGACCCGTCGTCTCTAACTAAAATTTCAAAAACAATTTCTTCTTGACAATATAATGAATTTAGTAATTCAGGAAGGAAGAGATGACCATTAAATGTAGATAATAAAATTAATACTTTCATAGAATTTTTGTTTAATTGGCTTTTTATGATTAATTTTGCTTCAAAAAAAATATGAAGATTCTATTCGATCATACTTTATTCTACCAAGTATATGGTGGAGCCTCAAAATATTTTGTTATGATGATGAATTCCTTACCACATGGCAGTTGGAAGGCTACTGCATTGTGGTCTTGCAACGAGTATGTCCATGCAAAGAATTTATTTAATTATTATCCGAAAAAGATTAGAGGTCAAGAGAGAATTCTAAATTTGATAAATCAGCCTTACACATCTTATATAGTGGGCAAACAAGACTATGATGTATTGCATCAAACAGATTTCGATAACTATTTCTACAACAAGTTAAATGAAAAGCCTCTTGTTGTAACTTATCACGATGCAAATTACCTTACATATTTCCCACAGCCAGAGAGAGTAGCTTTGCAAAAGAAAGCATTGCAGCGTGCTGACGCAATTATTGCTGTTAGTGAGAATACAAAAAAAGACTTATTAAAATACTTTCCGGTAGACGAGGCCAAAGTGCATGTCATCTATCATGGCATAGAAATACCTAAGTTCAAATCGATTCAAGATAGGAGACTAGTAAACTGCGATTATATTCTTTATGTTGGTGCTAGGGCTAGCTATAAGAACTTTAATAAATTCATGCAGGCTTTTTCCGTCTATCACCAATTACACCCCGAAGTGAAGGTTGTATGCACTTCATATCCCTTCAAACGAGAAGAACTAGAATTGTTTCATTCTCTTCATATCGAGGATTCTATTCTACACGTCCCTGCTGATGAACAGGGAATGACTTCTCTTTATCGCCATGCTCTGTTTTTTATTTACCCAAGCTTATATGAGGGCTTTGGCATGCCAATTCTGGAATCGTGGTCAAATCATTGTCCTGTTGCTTTATCAAATGCAAGTTGCTTCCCAGAAATTTGCAGAGATGCAGGTGAATATTTCAATCCGTATTCGGTAGATTCAATGGTATCATCTATGAATAGGCTAACAGAAGATGAAGAGCGCCGAGCTAAGCTCATTGATTTAGGCGCCGAGCGCGTCAAATTATTCTCTTGGGAAAGATGCGCCAAAGAACACATGAGGGTCTATAGTTCACTTATGTAAAAGGAGAGTTCCAAATACAATGGTAATCTAAATCGGAGTTTCGATTCTTTATATGCCTTGCAGGGATTCCGCCAACTACTTCATACGGCTTTACATCATGTGTTACTACAGCACCCGCGCAGACCACAGCCCCTCTCCCAATTCTTACGCCCTGCAAGATTGTGCAACCAATTCCTAGCCATGCATAATCGTCAATGGTAACTGGCTTGTATATAGAATTGAAATGCTGTGTTTGATAATCATGTCCTCCCGTGACTATTTTCACTCCATGTGAAATAGAAACATTATTCCCTATTATTATGCCGCCCCTACCATCCAGAAAACAATCTCTATTGATGTCCGTAAAGCTACCAATCTTTATCTTTGAAACCGACATCATATATACACGTTTCATGATAAAAGATTTCTTGCCTATATGAAGTTTTGCAAATTTAAGTATGATTTTTCTGATGTTCCAAAAAGGAATATGTGGAAGAATGTCATTAACAACATATTCCATAACAAATGCGCTAGCATACTTATAAAACAAACTTCGGCTCAACAAGTATTTAATGGCTAATTTCGCATATACAATAGTCTTACCTAACATGAACTTACCATCGCTCACTATTTTATAGTTGTACCATAGACTTTTAAACGGATGAGCTGAGGCACCTTCTCTATCATATTCTTCTAAAAAGCAATCTACTTTTTTGAATCTGTATCCATCCCTATAAAGATGGTATATCATATTAAAATCTAAAGCAAATCCCAATCTAGAATTCTGGCTTATATCAAATAGATATTTTTTATGAAGAATAGCTCGAACCAGTGACGATCCGTGCCTATATATAGGAAAGAACCTTAACAATGATACATCTTCACCTGCTTGAATGCTCATTTTATCCCCATTTGTGACCTCTATACTGTTACAATATATAACATCGATATTTTTTTTATCTTTTAATTGCATAGCCTCTTCCAAGGATGTCGGGGATACATAATGGTCTCCACTATTGAGTATGTTAATCCAATCTCCTGTACTATGAAGAATACCTTTATTCATGGCATCATATATCCCGTTGTCTTTTTCCGAGCAGAAATAAGTTATTCTATCAATATACCTTCTAATGATGTTTTCCGTACCATCTGTGCTGCCTCCATCAATGACAATATATTCTTTGTTACTCCATGTCTGAGAAAAGAAACTTTCCAATGTTTCTTGAATATGTTCTACGTCATTATAGACAACAGTGATAACACTAACTTTATCTTCCATATAATTTATTTCTAATTCCAGTAGTTCTTTATCTGACTATTATTGTTGATCTTGTACATAAGTAATAACTGCTTCGACTTAAGTAAGAAATTGTCTATCTAAAGTAAATAATGATTATAGAAAATGTTAATCATTAATATACTAAAACCAACTATAGCAGTTACTGTAACACCTATCATCTTCTGCTTAATGGTATAAAAGATATTCGAGTATGCAAAAATATTAACAATACTATATAATTCACTTAATCTGAATCCTATTGCAGGGATAATAGCAAATGCAGGGAAGAAGAAAATGGATAGCGCCTGTATTTTTATTATAAGAGTAGAAGATTTACAATAATGATATATCGTATTGTAGAATAAAAGATTATAATAGAAGATAATAATGTTAACCAGAAAAACAATGTTGAACACGTTGATTTGGTCATTTCCGCCTATTCCTTTTTCTGTTAGCTCTTGATATGCAGAGATTTTATTTGATATATATGGGATAGGTATGGTTACTAATAAGTTAATATGTAAAAAGTAAATGATATACCCCAAAGGTATTAAGGTTCCCCAAATACATTTCTGCTTGGTATCCATTTTATTGTTACTAAGAAATAGTAAAGGGAGTAATGATAACGATGAGTAATGGAAAAAAATAGCAATTAACATGAGTGCAAATGCATACCGTCTGTTGTCTAAAGACAAGTAGTAAATACTAATAAGGAAAAATCCCGATGCAACTGCAACACGAATTTGCGTTAAATCATGAAGTATATAAATATTGGAGATGTAAATCAGCAGAGGTAGGAATATTATCGGTGATATCTTTTTAATGGCATATAATTTTGTTGGTACTGAAATAAATGCATAAAGGACAAAGATAGCGTAAACACTCTGAAACGCAGGGTAGAGTATGCTTGAAAGCCACAAATATGAAAATTCTACGCCTTTAGCCAATACAGGATCGTCGTAATGTTCGAAAAAGTATTCGTATGTATCAGCATCATTGACACTATTAATATCCTTAAAACCCGCTACAAAACATAGTATTATACCAATAAATATATAGATTCCATATTTGTATCTTGCTATATATTCTTCCAGGTAAGAAAGAATGGCTACAATTATGAATAGGGAGATTACAATTGCAGACATTTAGCTTTTTATTAATGCGTAAAAGGAATCGATTATCGTGACCATCATGATAACAATCAATGTGAAAATCATTCTTTTGGGACCAGCAGGCTTTATTGGCACCGAAGCACTTTGAATAGTGGTAAATGCTGGAGTCTGCTCTATCAATTTTGCTTTTGCCTGTTGGAGTTGTTGACTATACTGCGTATATGTGTTATATTTCAATTGCATATCATTCTCCATGTCCTCTAATTTTGACTGTACACTAGGGAGAATTACATCAGTATTTGCGTCTGAGTAAGCAGCGTAATCTCGTCTTGCTTTCTCATAAACAGCTTTGGCATTATCATAGATGCCTTGTGTATAGTTAAGATCTTTGCGAGCCTTACGAGTTCTATACTCTGTTATAAACTCTTGTAGCTTTGCCTTAGCCGTGTCAGCGATAGTAGCACAGACAAGCGGATCCTGGTCTGTCACTGATATCGAGATCGCGTAATTCTTTTTGTCTACGGTACAAGCAATTTTTCCTTCAATAGAATTAGCAACGTCAGATTGTTGTTTAGTAAGTTTGAATGGATTAATAGCATTCGACTCTTTAGCTTGAGTATTTTTTTTCGTGAAGACATTTTTTATCCCACCCATCATCTTTTCCCACCAAGATGATTTCTGATGCTTTACCAAATATTCGTAATATGTGGTATGTACCTTGCCGTCTAATGTCTTAATAGGTATAGGAAACATGCTCGTCTTAAAATCAACAGACTGCATCAAATCCGGATACAGCTCAGGTATAATAGCATCACTGCCATTTGAGCTCCCCCCGCTGATGTCAACGCCAAAAGAGGATGCTAACTCATTCAGAGAACTCGAGCTCATGCTGGAAAACTCTGGAGCAAGTTTTACAGTACATGTATAATACCTTGGAACAGAAGCGATGATTAGATATGCAACTATGGCCGCTATTGGTATGCTTATTAAATATAGTAAGATATGCTTCTTGATCTTCCTAAATATATCTACTAAGTCTATCTGCTTTAATTGTTGTTGTTCCATTGCTTTGTATTATCTTATAATTATGTTATTAGAATTTGTTTTATACCGCAATTTTTTAGACATTCACGCTTGGTAGGAATGTTATTTATTCCAAATGCCTTTTGCTTTCTTACCAATAAGCAGCCTGCATTGATACAGATGCACAGTGCCCATCAGGATATAACAGACGGCCATGCTGAGGATAATACCTTTCATTCCGATTTTCCCGCCGAGGAGGATGATAAAAAGCAGATATAAGATAGTTCCGGCAACAGATGTTATGATCTGCACCGTAATTTTATTCAGTCCGTTTAAGAGGTACGTAACGCAGTTGTTGAAATTGAAAGCAGAAATATATAAAAGCACAGCTACTGATATCTGAATGGGAACAGTAACAGATGCTCCAACCCATACCTTATAAAATATATTGCAGATTGCTAATAGCATGAGGCCTCCAATAACAGAGAGTCCCCAAAGCCTTAGCGCTTTGTTGAATGTTGCTTTGATCCATGTGTAGTCTCCTCTTACCTGTGCGTCGGTATAGGCATTCCACATTGGTGAGATGATGACGGTGTAAGCTATTGCCAGAAGATTGAAGAGCTTGTAGGCAATATTGTAGACAGTGACAGATGTCGGTCCACAGAAATGGCTGATAATGACGTTGCTTCCTCCAAAGATAACCAGACAACTTGTTATCTGTATTGCAAAGAATCCGAGTCCTTTGCCCACGATGTTCTTCAGTAATAGCTGGTCGTAGTACTTCCATGAAGGGCGCAGTTGTTTGTATTTACGAAAGATGGGGATTGCCGCTATCAGGTATACGAGGACAGGAGAGAGTGTGAACGCTGTAACGACATAAAGAAGGTTTCCTTGAGTCGTTTTCGTTAAGATAAAGACGATGACGAGTCCAACTACGCTGCCTGCAGTGGTGAGGACATCGTTTAGACCATATTTCTGTAAGGCAATAAAAACAAAACCAATATTCTTGAGGACAAAGTTAGCAAGGGTGAACAGGACTGCGATGATCAATGCGTTCTTTAGCACATCGTTGGAAAGCGCATAAGTGTTGAATATCTTGTTGAAGTCCAGCGCCAGGCACGGGATACAGAGCAGACCTAAGCCTATGGAGATGAGTGTCAGTACGCAGAGTGTGGTGCTCAGATAAGCACGTGCTGTCTTATAATCGTTGGCTGATATAGCCTGTGTCATATAATTCCTCATGCCGTTTCCCAATCCCACGTCAAAGAAAGAAAACCACATTAAGATGGAGGTAATAGTCATCCATATTCCATAGATTTCATTGTCAAGATAGTGCAATGTTACAGGAACAATCAAAAAGGATGTCAGCATTCCGGTCGCTTTCATTGCGCCAGACAGCAGAATGTTATTTCTCAGATTGTTGTTCCGTTTGTCTGATGAGTGAAATATCTTGGTAAACTTATTAAGATTCATTCGACAATCGTATTCCACTAAGGTCACATATTTGCCCACGATTTTTTCATTAATTATTTATGATCCTTTCGTGTTCATTGATGGATATTCATGTGAAAGGAAAGTTCAAAAAAATGTTGTTGGCCGGAACCATAGCGGCCTTTGAGCCTTTGCAAGATGAGACGGTCTTCTAAACGATCTTGATTTAGCATGATAATGTATATTGAATAATGGATGATGCGTTAGTGGTACTTCTTCTCCTCCCCTCATCATTGTGGTGAGGGTAACTGCCGCCGTTGGCGGAGCGAAGGAGAAGAGTCCGCATAAGATCTTGATGAGATCGCAGAGTCGTCTGCTTGGCTGGGCACGTGCCCGGTATGTTATTTTGTCATGTTGGCGATGGTGGCGATCATGGCGGCGATACTCGACATGCTCGAGCCGAGGCTCATCGTCTCTGCCACGCTCATCTTTCGGGTGAGCTTCGATGGCACGACGATCTCACAGCCAGGTTCTACCTTGGCGCCACGGCTGACTTTACCGACCATGCCATTCATATATATAATGTATACGCCACTCTTACGTGCGTTCTGCGCGAATCCGCCGGCTGCGTCGAGATAGTGACGGACGCTCTCCCCACGCTCATAGCTGACCGTGTTGGGATACATCACGGCACCGTTGATCTTCACCGTCGCTGTGTACGATGGGATGAGAAGGCGGTCACCAGCACGCAGGATGATGTTGGCGTCGCTCTTCGGATCTTTCAGGGCCTTGTCCAGTTCGATGCCGACAGGATAGGTGTTGGGCACCTGGAACTTTTCAAGTTGCTTTTGCAGCGTCTCGTCAGAGTTTTGCATGATGCCGTTATTGTTGCTGTTGACGGCCAACTGCATGAGTTGCTGGCGCAATTGCTCTTGTTGCATCTTGAAGGCTGCCTCCATACGTGTGCGTTCTGCCTCATTGGGCACGCGCATGATGCGGGCCCCCTTGATATAAGCGTCGGGAGCAACACCGCCGGCCATCTTCACCAAGTCGGTCAATCGCATGTCACGGTAGGCCATGGTATAGGATCCGGGGAACATCACCTTGCCGTCGACCACGACATTCTGCTGCTCGCTGTAGGCGGGACTGCGACGCACATACACCTCATCGAAGGGTTGGAGCACGAAGCCCGGCTCTCCGTCGACGACGAATCCGTCCTTCAGAGCAAAACTATAGGTCTGGGCGATGATGCTGTCTGTAGTCAGCGCTTTCGGGTCAGAGACGCGGCGGGCTACGTCGACCTTCACCGTTGAAGCCGTCTCCTTGAGTCCTCCGGCCTGGAGCACGAAGTCCTCAAGTGTCTCGTTGTCGGCATATTTGTAGATGCCGGGGTAGTTAACCTCACCGTTGATGGTGATGGTGCGTTCGGTCATGGCTTCTTCCTTGGAGGGGATGAAGAGCACGTCGTTTTCTTTCAGTGGGATGTCGGCGACGCGTCCGCTCATGATGCCATCAACGTCAACGGCGATGACGCGCAGCGTGCGGTCGGCATTCATGCGGTGCATGACGGCACGGGCTGTGAAGGCCTGCTCGGTGAGACCCTCAGCATGCTGGATGAGTGTGCGCACGCTGTTAATGCCGGCACCGAGCTGATACATACCTGGACGGAAGACGGCTCCCTTGACTTCTACCGTGTTTTGATAGCGGGGTAGGATAGAGTCCACGCTGACGCTGTCGCCGTCGGCTACGCGGAATGAGCTCATGTCAAACTCCTCAACGTTGTACACGGCATACTCGCGCCCTGTCTTGCGGTTAACGCGCACAGCCTTCTTATAAGCATCACCCGTGAAGCCGCCGGCATAGCGCAGCAGGGTCTCAATGCTTTCGTTGCGCTTCATCTCGTAGTACATCGGTCGCTTGACTTTACCGGTGATGTTGACCAGGCAGTCATAGGGACCTACGATGATGACATCGCCGTCGTTGAGGCGTATGTTGCCCGTCATCTTGCCGTTGAGGATATAGTCGTAAATGTCGCAGACGCTGATGAGACGGTTGTGACGATAGATCTTGATGTTGCGCAGCGTACCGAGGTCGTTAGTGCCGCCTGCCATGTAGAGTGCGTTGAACACGCTAGCGAAGGCCGAAAGAGTGTATGTGCCCGGAGTGACGACCTCGCCCATGACGTTGACGTTGACGGTGCGCGTCTGTCCGAGTGATAGTTTGATGCGGCTGCTCTGGTAACGGGCACCGAGCTGGGAGCGGATGCGTGTGGTGGCCTGAGCCACGGAGAGTCCGCCAACGTGGATGGGGCCGAAGTTTTCGATGACGATGTCACCGTCGGGGCTTACCGTGGCGGTGATGCTTCTCTGCGAGGCGCCATAGACGTCGATGTTTACCGCGTCGCCCGGTCCGAGCCGGTAGTTCTGCGGCGTAGCGATGTTCATGATGGGCTCAAAGCTGAGGTTTTTGTTCGAGAAAATGTCACGACCAAAGACCTTATGCTTGTCCCTGCGCTGCTGCTCAAGCAATTGCTTGAGCAGTGTGGTAGTGTCCACGGGTACCATGTCGCCGACTTCCTGTTGCATCTGTTGGAAATCTTGGTCGTTCTCGTCGTAAGATCCTTGCCATTGGGTGTTGCCTTGGATACGGCCAGAGGTAGTGGCATTGCGTTGCTTGTCGTACTGTTCGGTCTGTGCCTTTGTCAATTTGGTTTTCCCATTACTCTTTCTCAACCGGCTTTCCGTTGTTGCGGTTTCGGTAGCGTTTCCAAATCCTTTACCTTTAGCCTGTTGTTCATAAGCGCGTCTTACCCTTCTGATCTGCGAGATGTCCACACCGCTCTGCATCAGGTGTGTGACGATCTGCGCCTGCGATGTACCGCGGGCAGCCTCACGCTGCACATAGTCTGCCACCTGTGAGTCGGTCATAGACGACTGAGCACAGATTGAGAGTGGAGTCATCAGTAGCAGGGCAAGTCCCAAGAGTATCTTTTTCATGTTATATATTCTAACTTTTTTTATGTTTATAAACTCGTTTGTGGCAAGAATATTGCATGGTTACAAAGGAGATTTATCCATTGTAGGTCTTTTTAGACTACAAAGGTACAATAAAAAGTTTATAGCGACAATTATTTGGGGAAGAAACAAAGAATATGGCTTAACTCACACAGATACTCAGAGACACAGCGGTCTATAGTTAAGCCTCAGTGTTGATGTCGTCTTGACTTACAGACATAGACTAAAATTATAATTATAGTTAATTACATTTTGTAGTATGGGAATATATTCATAACTTTGCAAAGAATATCATTTGGGGTTGACTGGATTTGACAGCAGGCTGAGATGGTACGTAAGCACGCAGAGCCTCGTTGGCTAGCTCTTTAATCTGAGTGAACAAAAATTTAATTGGCGAAAACAACTACGCTCTCGCTGCCTAATCGAAGTACAGTAGATTACTGGCTTAATCCCGTCATCAGATGATGGGACGAGACATCGCTCCAAGGATGTTGTTCCGAATCTGAGGATCAAGCGGTGCAGATAAATCGGAAATAGTCTTGTTGGGCCTCGACAGCAGGATGAAATTTTAGAGGCTAAGGCGCCGGTTGGTGGTCCAGGTCTTGCCGTCGCACGAAAACCAAAGGCTGGAATAAACGTGTAGAAAGCGTATGGTTTCCCTGTTTGGACGTGGGTTCGAATCCCACCAGCTCCACTAAAAAAGCCTTACCCCCCCTCCAAAGGAGAGGGGGTAAAATGTTTCAAAAGGTCGCAAGTTCTCGCAAGGGTGCGAAGGATGCAATTTGTCAAAGTTTAAGAGAAATCGTTATCCTTTGGACTGCGAGTTAAATGTATTCATTATTTTTGTTTTTTCCTTGGATTGGTACTTTGTCATATGCCTACCAGTCGTTTTAACTTGTTTACCGATACTCGTTCCAATTGGTAAACTTTCTTACAAAACAAGTACTCTGTGAACTTTCAATCTAGAGAAATCATTTTGGGACTTTGAGCCAGAAAGTGGAGAGAGAAAGTCTTTTTTCCGGGTTGAAACTGTAAAATAGGTGAGATGATGCGGTCAGAAAGGTACTTTGACAGTGTCAGAAAGGTACTTTGAGATCATCAAAACGCCTTTCTGACCCTATGAAAAAGGTACTTTGACAAGAAATTCTCTAGAAAATTTTTCGTCAAAGTACCTTTCTGATGAGTTGAAAATTACGTCTTGCTTGTATCGTACTGATTATCAGTAGCTTATAAAAAGTGGCTAAAAATCGCGAAAATCAGAGCGAGATAGGTCTTATTTCTGAAAATCGCCTGCATTTGCGCGGAAAATTGTCAGTTTGCATGACAAAAGAGAGGTGTTAGTCCTAAATTATATACGGGCTAATCAGTAGACCTTGGGCTGCCGTAGAGGTTACAGAAAAAACAAAGTAACAATAAACTGAAAGATTGAAACTTCTGGTTTATGTCCCCTTCGGGGATATTATACGTAGAGTACTTGGAAACTTACGATTTGTTACAAGCAGATGGTCTTTTTCAACGGTCTCCTATAGTCTTCTGTGTGTGCATAGTAGGTGGCATGATTAATGGTTGTATCGTCGGTGACTTTACTTCACAGCGATGCTGATGGTTTGGCTGATGCCGCTTGCCGTGCTGATCTTCACCGTGATGATTCCCGGCTTGTGTCCGCTTCTGACAGTGGCCACGAGCATGCCGTGGAAGAGATGCATGTGAGGTTCGGTGAAACGCTCCAGCGAAGTGGCATCGCCGTTGCAGATGCCCTGGAAGGTTCCTGCGCCCGAGACTTCCACACGGATGTCGTCGGCGGCGTCGGGACAGAGGTTGCCGTCTTTGTCGGTCAGCGCCACGGTGATGTAGCTCAGGTCATTGCCGTCGGCCACGAGCGTTTGCTTGTCGGCTGTGAGACGAAGCGATGCGGGAGTGCCGGCGGTGTGAATCGTCTCTTCCCCAGCGGCCTTTCCGTTCTTGTTATAGACCACCACCTTCAGTTCGCCCGGCTCATAGACCACGTTGTCCCAAATCAGACGATAGCGCGCGAGCAGGCTGTCCGTGATCTCTTTTCCCATCTTCTCGACGAGCTTTCCGGCTGTTGCTGACATCGACACGCGTCCCGTCTTGTGGCGTCGCCCTAGGCTCTTGCCATTGACGAAGAGCTCAGCCTCGTCGTAGTCGGTGTAGCACATCACCGGCGTCACTTTGCCTTCGCGTCCCGGCCACGTCCAGTGGGGCAGCAGATGGACGGTGTGGTCGCGGTGGTTCCATACCGAGCGGTAGAGATAGTAGCGGTCCTTGGGCAGTCCGGCGAGGTCGCAGATGCCGAAATAGCTGCTGCGCGACGGCCAGTAGGTGTCGTAGGGCGTGGGCTCGCCGAGATAGTCAAAGCCCGTCCAGACAAACTGCCCGATGGTGTAGTCCTTGTCGTCCTGAGCCATGAAGTCGCTTTCGGGCAGGTTGCTCCAAGAACAGTACTCGGTGTCGTAGCTCGAGCATTGTCCGTCGGGGTATACATTTTTGTCAGAGACGGTCACGGGGAATTTATACACGCCACGGCTGCTCACCGTCGAGGCCGTCTCGCTGCCAAGGAGAAAGCCTTGGGGCAACTGCGAGATGTTACGGTCGTATTTATACACGCGGTAGTTAAATCCCGGGATGTCCATCACCTGAGCGAAGCCCGACTTCAGTGCGTCCTCAGCACGATCCATGCCCTGGGTGACGAGTCGGGTAGGGTCGAGGCGATGGCAGATGTCCTGCAGGCGCCGTGCGATGTCGACACCCTCCTGGCTCCACTGTTCCGGTATCTCGTTGCCGATGGAGTACATCACCAGCGAGGGATGGTTGCGGTGGTTGAGCACGAGGTGCTCGATGTCCTTGTCGGCCCATTGGTCGAAGAAGCGGGCGTAGCCGTTCTTGCACTTAGGATAGCGCCACATGTCGAAGCTCTCTGCCATGACCATCATGCCTAACGAGTCGTAGACCTCCATCTGCATTGTCGACGGCATGTTGTGCGACGTGCGGATGGCGTCGCAGCCCATGTCCTTGAGGATCTTCACCTGGCGGATGAGCGCAGCCTTGTTGACAGCAGCGCCGAGCGGTCCGAGGTCGTGGTGGAGGCATACGCCTTGGAACTTACGGCTCACACCGTTGAGCTGGAAGCCATGCTCACGCGAGAAGGCGATGGTGCGAATGCCCGTCTTCATCGTGCGGCTGTCCACGACGGTGGTGTGGCGGCCTTGTCCTTCGATGAGCTCAATCTTGGTACGATAGAGCGTCGGACTTTCCGGTGACCACAGCTGTGGACGGGCAACCTTGAGGCGCAGGCTGACCTTGCCGTCGCTACCCACCTTGCCTTCTGCTGTCGCCGCCACTTGTCCGTTGGGGGCAAAGAGTTGGATCCGCTCACGGAGCTGCTCACCCTGTCCGCCCCTGACGTTGTCGTTGTAGACCAGGATCGCCTCGGCAGCGTCAGCCTTCTCGGTGTAGAGAAAGCTCTGCCAAGGATCGAGATAAGCTTTACCGGTGAGGACGAGGCTGACGGGGCGGTAGAGACCTCCGCCGGGATACCATCGGCTGCTCTCCTCACGGTTGTTGAGACTGACGACGACTTCGTTGCTGCGTCCCTTATATATATAAGGTGTGATGTCGATGCGGAAAGCATTGTAGCCATAGGCCCACCATCCTGCCAGTTTGCCATTGACATAGACGTGGGGCTCGCTCATGGCACCGTCGAACTGCAGGTAGGCATGGGTAGCGTTCTTCGGTACGGTCAGCGTGCGGCGGTAGAAGCCACGGCCTATCCAGGGCAGTGCGCCCGAGCGTCCCGACTTCTCGCTTTTCTCCTTCTCGCCGTTCTGTGTGATGGCCACGTACTGCAAGTCCCATTTCTTGTCGAAGGGACCGCTGATGGCCCAGTCGTGGGGAATGGCGACGGATTGCCAGTGGAGGCTGTCACGCGAGAAGAGCCAGCCCTGTTGCAAGTTAACTTCCTGATGCTGGCTAAAGGTACAGCTCTTGGCGAGTGCCGTAGCGGGCGCGGTGGCCAGCAAGGACAAAAAGAGGATGGTGAATGGTTTCATCTTATCGTTTATTTAATTCATTTGAAAGCGTCGAGTGCCTTGGTCGGTTTTCCACTGTTGTCGAAAGCTCCTTTGCCATATTGCTTCCAACCGTTGTAGCATTCCGGCTCCCAGTAGAAGACACCCTCGCAGGCCGGCACCTTTTTCGCCCCGTCGACGAGATGCCTGAGGCAGGGCTCAGCCTGCTCCGAGCTCCAGTCCATGCCTACCTCGCTGATGACGATATCGGTGCCATAGCGTTGCTTCAACTTTTCGATGTTGGCGAGGCAGTCGGCTACTTCCGTGGTCCAGTCACTGTCGCCGGGATAGAGACTCATGCCGATGACATCCCACTTGCCCCCGGCGGCTTTCAGTCCATCGAAGAGCCAAGTGAACTTACCGAGCTTGTTGCCCTGGTCCACGTGCACGATGACCTTGGTCTTGGGATACACCTCCTTAGCGGCATCGTAGCCCGCATTGACCAATTGGGCGAAGTTGGCGAAGTTGCCGTCGGAGACCTTACCCATCGGCCAGAGCATGCCCGTCGTTGTCTCGTTGCCCACTTGCACCCATTCCACGCTGTCGATGCCTGCCTTTTTCAGAGCTTCCAGCACGGTCTTGGTATGGTTGGCTACGGCTTGCTTCATCTCCTCCAGTGTGTAGTTTTTCCAGGCTTCCGGAATGTTTTGCTTGCTGGGATCAGCCCAGGAGTCGGAATAGTGGAAGTCGATCATCAGTCTCATGCCGAGGTTGTGGGCGCGGACTGCTTTGGCCACCACGTCTTGCTGACCGCACCATCCGTCGGAGGGATCCACCCAGACGCGCAGTCGGATGGCGTTCATGCCCATGGACCGCAGGATCTTCATGCAGTCGTTTTTGCGTCCCGTCGAGTCGTAGAAGGCAATGTCGTTGGATTCCATCTCGGTGAGCCAACTCACGTCGGCCCCTTTGGCAAAGCCACTCATGTCGTAGGTCTTTGCTGTCTGTGCAGCCACCGTGTCGTCGTCGCTGCATGCCGAGAGCGAGACGGCAAATAGACTGAGCAGGGCGGCAGCGGCCGCTTTCAGGATATTCATCTTTTTCATGTGTTCCTTATTTATATATGTTGATGATTGAGGATTTATTATTTTATGGTGTGAAAAAAATTATTTGCTGTAGCTCCACGTCAGCGTGTTGAGGTCGGCAGTGACGGTCAGCACGGTTCCCGACTCAAAGTCATCCTTGAACCAGATGTTCCAGGCATTATCGGCCGAAGACAGCGTGAACAGGTTGCTGGGGTCAGAGCCGTACCAGATATTGTTTTCGGTGTCGACAAATTTAAAGTTCTCCCACTGCGAGGCTTTGTAGTTGCCGGTATATACACCCTTGGTTGCGGTCTGATTGAGGGTGGCGAGCAGTGTGCTGCCGTCTTTGGAGTACATGGCGAGCGTAGCGGGCAGTGGTGTCTGAGGCTTTTCGTCGGTTTTTTTCTCACCCTCCACCACAGAGAAGTGGAACTGCGCGTCGGCGGGCTGAATGGCGAGTGTCACGGTGTATGTGCCGCCCTTGGCGAGCGTGGTGTCAGCGAGAGCGAGGCTGATGTCCTTGGAACTCGATGTGCGAGTCGTTGTGTTGTACTCCTTTGCGTCGGCCTGTGCGGTCAGTCGGGTGTTGTCGTCTACCTTCATCACGGCGCTCCACGAGTCACTCGAATTGTCGTAGGTTAGGTCCGTACCGTTTACTTCTACTGTCATGATGTTGGCAGCACTCCAGGTCTTGCTCTTCGTGTCCACGGTGACATACCAGTCGCCCTTGCCATCGGCAAACCAGCAGTTCCACGCGTCGGAGGCATCAGAGAGTTCAAACTCATGGCCGTCGGCGGCATCGTTGCCCCACAGCGTGCCGTCCTTTTCCTGGAACCAGCAGTTGAGCCATGCCGAGGCTTTCATGTATCCGGTGTAGATGCCGTTTTCCTTGGGTGAGAACAGTTGTGCGATGACATCGGTCTTGTCCTTGTTGAGCACGTCGACGCTGTTCATGTGTATGGTAAAGGGCGTGACCATCACCTTGCACACATTGCTGTAGGCAGGAGACATGTTGTCGCCTTCTTTCGACATGATGCGGAAGTAGAGCGGAGACTGCGCGTCGGGTGTCAGTCCGAGTCCTTTGGCCAGACTGTTCAGGTCGTCTCCGGTGTAGGCTTTGGATAGATTGGTCACTGTGGTTTGTGCGCAGTTTTCGAAATTCTCGTTGGCCGAGACTTGCAGATAAGTCTTCAGCAGTCCGTCGGCGGCAGTCTTGGTGGAGTCGGATGTCAGCAGGTCGGGATTTTTCCATGCCAGCGACAACACGATCTTTGTTTTGTTGGCGGTAGAGAGTGCTACCTCGTCGGTGGAGGCCACCAGCGAAGAGACACCGAAGCCGTTGAGGAAGATAAGGTCACCGTCCTTGTTGCAACTGCAAAGGTTGGCCAGGACTACCGCCACGATGATGAAACGATATAATAGCTTGTTCATGATGCTTGGTTATCAATAGTTTTCGTTATACAGGTTGGGATTTGCAGTCAGGTCGGTGGTCGGTATGGGGTAGATGTTATACTTGCTGTCTACGGCCATGCCCTCCTTGGTACCGCCCTTCCACTGCCAGAGATATTTCGACGTGGTGAAGGCGCCGAAGCGGATGAGGTCTGTGCGACGCTGGCATTCCAGATAGAGTTCACGGGCGCGCTCGTCGAGCAGGAAGTCGGTGGTGAGCTCGTTGACCTTGATGTTGCCGCTGTTGTTGCCAAAGGCACGCTGGCGCAGAGCGTTGACATAGTCGAGGGCCTGGTTGAGCGATCCGCCTTGCCCACCGCGAACGACAGCCTCGGCATACATCAGGTAGACGTCGGCCAGACGGAAAAGCGGGAAGTCGGTGTTTACGCCACCGTCGGCAGTGTTGGAGGCCTGCTGTCCGTCGTCGGTCATGTTGGTCCACTTGATGGGGAAGTAGCCCTGGGTCTGATCGTCGATTTTTTCGAGATACTGGCTTTGTCCCTTGGTGAAGAACATGAAGCGGTTGTCGCCGTCGGCAAACTTCGAGGTCAGTTCTCCACGAGAGCGGAACATGCCCCAGGCTTTTGTCACGCCATAGTCGGCAGGGTTGAGGTCGGCAGAGGTGTTGCCGAGTTCGCCGCAGATGATATAAGTGGTCGTGCCCCACGTCACTGTATGCTTGGCGTCGACGGGCAGTGCGAAGATGATTTCGTCGGTGCGCTTGCCGTTGTCGGCGTTGAAGAGCTGTGCATAGTCGCTGTGGAGCTTGTAGCCCTGTGCGATGGCATTGTTGCAGGCTTGGATGCACTCGGTGTATTTCTTTTTGCCCGTGTAGACCTCGGCGTTGAGATAGAGACGGGCGAGCAGCGTGTAGGCGGCGCCCTGCGAAGCACGTCCGTAAGGACATTCGCTGGCCGGGTAGAGGTCGGTCACGCAGTCCTTCAGTTCACTTTCGATATAGTCGAAGGTCTGCTGCGGCTCGTAGCGCGGAGGCGTGAAGCTGCCCACGGGATCGTTCTCGGTCACAAAGGGGATGTAGCGGAAGAGGTCGAGGGCATGGGAATAGAACAGTGCGCGCATGCAGCGGGCCTCGGCACGGTAGTGGCGCAGGTTGTCCTGGTCAGTGCCGCTGGCGGCGGCAACCGTCTCCGGTGTGCAATGGCGCAGAAACTCGTTGCACAGCGCGATGTTGTAGTAGATGCGGTAATACATATCCGCCACCCACGGGTCGTTGGCATCCCAGGAGAGATAAGTCAGGTCGCCCGTCTTGTCGCCTGACAGCCAGGTAGAGGCCACCTCGTCGGTGCCATCCTCCTGCAGGTTGAAGAGGTCACGCATGTAGTCCTGTCCCTCGTTGCTGGAGAGATCGGCATTGTCACCGCCCTTGCCCTGGCCGGTGGTGGTCATCGACGTGTAGATCTTGCCGAGCACGGCGCGATAGTTTTCTGTGGTGTTGTAGACCTCTTTTGAAGTGGTCTCGGTGTGAGGGAACTGGTCGAGGCTTTCTGTGCACGCCGAGAGCGAGACCGTCAGAGTGCCGGCCAGAAGTATGTGGTTGATAATAGATGTTCTTTTCATGGTTGAGAGTGTTTAGAATTGTAGTCCGATGCTGAGCGAATAGGTTCTTGGACGTGGGTAGAAGCTGCTGTCCATGCCGTTGGGCACCTCGGGGTCGACACCGTCGTAGTTGGTGATGGTGAACACGTTCTGCACGAGTGCCGAGACGGTCAGGTCGGCGATCCAGCGGTTGAGTCTGCCGAAGTCATAGCTCAGCGAGAGATTGTCCATCTTCACAAACGAGGCATTCTCGACATAATAGTCTGAGAGATGCTGGCGTGTCTGGAATCCCGTGGCGAGATAGCTGCGGTTGAGGTTGTTGAGCTGATAAGCGTTGTAGCTCACAGTCTCCCAAGCACCGGTGTTCATGGCCATGCCGTTGTAGACATAGTTGCCGATGCTGGCGCGCAGCGAGGTGCTCAGCGTCAGCGAGCGCCAGCGCAACGAGGTGCTCAGTCCCATCATCACATCGGGAGCCGGCGACCTATAGCGGTAGCGGTCTTCAGAGTTGATGACGCCGTCGCCGTTGAGGTCAGCATACGCTCCCTCGATCGGTTTGCCCGTGGTGGGGTCGTAGAGCTGATGATAGAGATAGAACATATAAGGCTCGTAGCCCTCGGAAAGCACTTGGAACTGATAGGAGTCAATACTCGGTCCCACGAGTACGTTGGTGGCCTGACTGCCCTTGACGAGCGAGAGGTTCTTGACCTTCATCTTTTCCCACGTGATGTTGTAGCTCAGGTTCCATTGCCAGTCCTTGGTCTGTATGGGTGTGACATTGAGCGAAGCTTCCAGTCCGTGCGAGTCCACGTTGCCCACATTGGTCAGAATGCTCTTAGCGAAGTTCGTACCGGCGGCAGAGGGCACGGTGGCGAGCAGGTCTTCGGTCTTACGGGTGTAGTAGTCCAGACTGCCGGTGATGCGGTTACCAAGGAATCCGAAGTCCAGACCGAAGTCCCATGACTTGGTTGTCTCCCATTTCAGATTGGAGACGTAGGCCTCGGGACGATAGGTGAGGATATACTCCCCGTTCATCAGGGCTTCGGCGCCGCTGACGCTCTGGGTGTAGACCGGCAGATAGTTATAGTTGCCGATGCCGTCCTGCTGTCCTGTCACACCATAGCTGGCGCGCAGTTTCAGGTTGCTGAGGACCTTGCTGTCCTTGAGCCATTTCTCCTGAGTCATCGTCCATCCGAGGGCTACCGAGGGGAAGGTGCCCCAGCGGTTGTCGCCGGAGAAGCGTGAGGTGCCGTCGCGGCGGAGAGTTGCCGTGAGCAGGTAGCGACTGTCGAAGGAATAGTTCAGACGGCCATAGTAAGATTTCAGCACATGGCGGTAGTCGCTGGCCTTGACGGTAGAAAGATCGTCGCCATTGGCGTTGCGTGTGACATACATCGGTGTGGTGCTCTTCCAGTACTGGTAGTCGTATCCGGCCGTCACCTCCACGTTGCTTCGTGCGGGTTCAAAGTAGTGGCTGTAGTTGGCGTAGAGCGTCATCAGCTGGTTGGTGTTTTTCTGTGGGCCATAGCCATAGTCCAGTCCCAGGGTGGAGAAGTTCGAGGCTGCCGTGGTGGGCACATATACTGTGCCTTCGCCTCGGGCGATGTCAGTGCCCACGGTGGCATGGAGTTTCACGTCGGGGAAGAAATGGAGTTTGTAGTCCACGTCAAAGCTGCCGATGAGGCGCTTCACCGTGGAGCGCGAGTCATATTGGTCGACCAGTCCGCGTGGGTTGCACACGCCGCCGTTGACAGGAACGCCCGAGGCATCCAGTGCCTCGTTGTATCCGCCATAAGTGGTATTGTCGGCGTAGACGGGCAGGGTGGGGTTGAAGGTGGCGGCGGCCCAGATGGCGCTGCCGTTGTAGAAGCTGTTCTTATTATAAGTACCCTTGACGTTGAGTGTGAGCTTCAGATGGTCTTGGAAAAAAGAGGGGTCGAGCACTACGTTGCCGGTCCATCGCTTGGCGTTGTCCTTGCGCACGAGTCCGTCCTGACTGTAGAATCCTGTAGACACACGGAAGGGCAGGAACCCCGCAGTGCCCGAGAGGCTCAGATTGTTGTCGGTGCCGAATGCGGTGCGATAGACTTGGTTGTTCCAGTCGGTATTGTCGTTGCCAAGCAAAGCCCGCTGTGCAGCGGTGCCTTGTGTGTTGATGGTATTGACAAACTCGTCGCGGCTCATCATGTCGATCATACGCGTACGGGTCTGCAAGCTGTTGGTGGTGTTGAAATTGACGCGCAACTTACCCTTGGCTCCTTTCTTTGTGGTGATGATGATGACACCGTTGGAGGCACGCGAACCGTAGATGGCCGTGGAGGAAGCGTCTTTGAGTACAGTCATGCTCTCGATGTCGTTGGGGTTGATCAGGCTCAGGAAGTTGCTGCCGTTGCCCGATATGCCGCCTTGCTCCAAGGGTATGCCGTCGAGGACGATGAGCGGGTCGTTGCTGGCGTTGAGCGAGGCACCGCCACGGATGCGGATCGTGGAGCCTGCGGTGGCAGAACCACTGTTTGACATGATCTGCACACCGGCCACCTTGCCGTTGATGAGTTGCTCCGGGCTGCTCACCAGTCCCTTGTTGAAGTCCTTGGACTGTACGGTAGACACCGAACCGGTCAGGTCGCTGCGCCGTGTGGTACCATAGCCCACGACGACCACCTCATTGAGGTTGCGCTGTGTGCTGTGCAACTTGATCACAAGCGTACCATTAGTGATACTTACCTCCTGGGTGTCGTAGCCGAGATATGAGACGCTTAACTTGCGAGATGGGCCGTTGACGTTCATCTTGAAATTACCGTCCATGTCGGTGACGGTACCGTCTTTACTGCCTTCCACCATGATGGTGGCACCCATGAGCGGACTGCCGTCGTCGGCATCGATCACGCTACCCGTGATGGTCTTTCCCTGACTCCACACGCTAAGCGGAAGCGTCAGCATACAACCCGTCAATGATACATAGAGCCATTTGGACAATGTCTTGTTGTTGTTCTTCATTTAGGTTCTGATTAAAATGTTATTAGTGTTTCAATGTCTTCGTGCTGCAAAGTTAGGCTTCTCTGCTTAGTGAAGGGATGTTATTTTGGACAAATGAGGGTAGAAATTGGACAACCATGCTGTTTTTCCTTGTCTTTTTTGTACTTTTGCAACTATCTAATAACTTAGCTTATGCCAGATCTTCAATTCAAGAGGCACTACACCTTATTATATATATATGTAGCCGTCGCGTTGCTGACGGTATTGGGTTCACTGCCTATTGTAGCCCAACCACTGCGTTTCAACAATTATGCCTTGCCCGACGCGTCGACCGTCCTTGCTGTTGAGCAGGACGGGCAGGGAATCGTCTGGCTGGGCACAGAGCGCGGACTCTATAGTTTTGACGGTTACCAGTGCTATCCCCGCTACCGTGCGCATATGTTTTCCGAGAGCCGTGTGCATTGTATCCTACGTATTGGACAGCGGCTCTATCTCGGAGCCGACGATGGTTTGCTCGTCTATGACATCCGGCACAATGCTTATGAGCGTGTGGCGAAGTCGCCCAAGGACATTAGGGCCCTGCTGTCCGTGGGCCGGCGGATGTATATCGGTGCCTCGTCGGGACTCTTTGTCTATGACCATCATGGCGTGAGCCGTGTCAAGGGCATCGCCTCCGCCGTCTACTCGTTGTTGGCAGCCGGGGGCACTGTGATGGTCGGTACGCTTGACGGTCTCTATACCCTTCGTGGCCGTGTGGGGCGCGTTGTGCTCAGATCAGGTCGTCAACCTCTTGTCAACGCCATGATACGCGACAGCCGCCGGAAGTGTGTATGGTTGGGTACGGAGGGAGCACTCTATGCCTTCCGGCAAGGACATGTCGTGGAGGAAAAGGCACTTCGCGGCAATTCGGTAAAAGCCTTCTCCCTGAAAGCAGACGGTACCCTCTTCATCGGTACTGACAACGGGCTTTATGCCTATCGTGCCGAGAACGATGTCACACGCTATGGTCACGACGCACGCGTTCCGTCGACGATCGCCAACAACATCGTCTGGACACTCTTTCGCGACCGATGGGATAATCTCTGGCTGGGCACCGACAACGGACTCTCGCTGTTGGCCGAAAACAGTTTTTTCCAATGGGTGCCCATCAGTGACATCACGAATAGTGGAGATGGCAATAGACTGCATGCTTTCTTTCAAGATCGTGAAGGCTATAACTGGGCAGGTGGTACCGACGGCATTCTGCGCTTCCGTACGCAGGGCGACGGTTACAGCCACGTGGCCTGGTATCGGCAGGGCGACGCCGCCTATTCACTCTCTCACAACAGAGTGAGGAAAATCTATCAGGATGCCGACGGCACACTGTGGGTGGCTACCGACCACGGCATCAACTGCTATGATCCCGCTACGGGGCAGTTCCGCAACTTCATCGTGGCTGATCCATCGGGCAAGTACACGACGACATGGGCCTACGACATCGTGATGGACCGGCAACATAGATTGTGGATAGCGTCGTACATGGGTGGTATCTTCATCATTTCCAAGCAGAAGCTGTTGGCTTCCGGCGGTTACTGCGTGGCAGACCACCATCTGTCAACAGCAGACGGATTGCCGAGTATACATGTGGGACAACTGGCTATCGGCAACGGGAATAATATCTGGGCACTCTTCTATGACAAAGGCTTGGCGTATGTGCCTCACGGAGTGGGTAAGGCTATCCCCGTGAAGACCGGCAGAACCTATAACTTCATCGCCACTGACGTGCGTGGGCAACTGTGGGCCGGATATGACGGAGGTGTGGACATCTTTGCTTCACCGGCGCAGGCTCCGCGTACGATCAACTTTCACGACGATGGTCCCGAGGGACGCGTATCGACGATCTGTCCGGTTGGTGACCGCATGTGGGTCATCACCGGCAATGTTTGCCGCATCATCGGCAACAAGGGCGATAACGTCAACTATCGTCTGCCTTCGGCCGATGTGCTCGCCGCAAACTACAGCGCCCGTGACGGTATGGTCTGTCTGGCTGGCAGTGACGGCTTTTATCGAGTTGATGCCGCCCGTTTGACAAGGATCTCGTCCCAGGAACCAGTCTCTTTGGCTGCACTCTATGTCAATGGCCGGCTCTACAATCCTTCCGGATGCAATCTGTCTTATGCCGGCAGCGTCACCCTGAGCCATCGTGAGAGCACCGTGGCCTTTTGTCTGACAGACATTCCTTTTGCCGACCACCCCTCGGCACTCTATGTTTATCGCCTTGAAGGACACGACAAGGGATGGACAGCATTGGATTCCGAGAATGGACACATTGCCTACAACGGACTGCCATACGGCGATTATCGTTTGGAAGTAAGAACGCTTGACGGCAATGGTCGTCCTGCCGACGAAGTCTATGGCTTCGACGTTCATATCCTGCCGCCTTGGTATCTCAGTATGTGGGCAAAGGCAGTGTATGCCCTGCTCTTCGTGGCACTGTGTTGCTGGGGGTGGAACTTCTGGCGTGTGCGCCAGCGTTTGCGTCAGGAACAAAGAGAGAAGGCAAAGATATTGGAGCAGGTTCACACCAAGGCTGCGTTTTACTCTCAGTTGGCCCAGCGCCTTAACCACCATCTGCGCACACTGATGGCTACGGCCAACACGATGCTCGCAACAGGCAACGCTAAGACAACAGGAGCGACGAAGACACGACATGAGTGGGACATCGTAAGAAAGGAGTCCGGGCAGTTGGCCACGCTCGTATATCGAAAGCTGAATGTCGATGACGGACAAGACTCCTCCCCGGCAGACCCACCGGTGTCTGTCGATACGGTGGCTTATCTGAGACTACTGACAGAAGACAGCAAGGAAAAGGCACACGGACGAAAGGTCAATGTGGCATTTACCACCAATACCGACGCGCTTATTGCCGAGGTGGACATCATCAGTTGGCACCATCTGTTTGGCTCGCTTATGGACTATCTCATCGACGGTTCGCAGCCGCAGGCTACAGTGACCGTGGCTGTGAATGCCGACATGGTGGGGCAGCAAGTCAGCTATGTGCTCACCAGCACGGACTTGCCACTCACGCCGGAACAGCGGATCACTCTGCTACAATCGCTTACGCCGCTGAGTGATGTGAGGAGAGAAGTGGAGCTGGGACGAGGCACCATCGACGTAACGTCCGAGGACACGGCACTGAGCTTTCGGCTGACATTCGGCATCAAGCGTGATATGGCCAAGCCTACTGCCGGCCAAGCGCAGGACATCATGGAGAAGAGTGCCGACGAGCGCTTGCTGAACGAGGTCTTTGAAACGATAGAGAAGAATATATCAGACTCAGACTTTAACGTCACACGACTGCAGGAGACTGTTGGCATCGGCAGCAAACAGCTCTACCGAAAGGTGAAGCTCATGACGGGTATGACACCTGTGGAGCTGATTCGCAGTCTGCGCATGCGCCGTGCTGCCTCGCTACTCAAAGAAGGACAGTTCTCTGTGTCGGAGGTGATGTATATGGTTGGTTTCTCTGATTCGGGTTATTTCTCGAAATGTTTTCAAAAAGCCTTCGGTGTCACACCTGCCAAGTATAAACCATAAAAAAGCCCATGCCGTGATGGCATGGGCTTTTTGCTTATATGGAAGTGTTTAGAATTTGACGAAATGGAGACGGAGCGTGCCGTCGTTGAGGACAAGCTTGCCGCTGGTAAGCTTCTCCACGGTGAAGTCCTCCTCAAGGCCGCTGAAGCCAAAGGGCTTGAGACCGTCGGGCGATGTCAGCAAGGGGTCGCCGTCTCCGCGGTCATTGACTCTCGCGTCGAAGATCTTGAGATGACCGTCGGCATGGTTGAACTGAAAGATGTATCCGGAGCCATTGTCTATGTTGTTGAGCATCATGATTTTGCCTTGAACAGCCATGAACAGGCTTTGGTTATGGAGGTCTTTCTGTCCGCCGGTGGCCAGTGTGTCGATGGTGGCGAGTTTCCAATAGCCGTCGAGTTTCCCATTGTGGGAGGTTTCCACGAGATCACCGCAGGAAGCAAGGAAAAGTATGATGGAGATCAGCGGGAGGAATATCTTGAGATGTTTTGTCATATCAGTGTTTTTCTTTATACCTTAATATATATAATATGTCTGTCAGATGGAGGCGCCTATCGTTACAAGTTGAAGATGCCGGACTTTGAGATGGTGAGTTGTGCGCCTCTGTTGTGTCCGAGAATAGATCCGAAGTCCATACCGTAGGCAGCTTTGACATTCCACTGATGGGGCAGGGCGTACTGTGCCTCAATCATGAAGCTGACGTTGTGATGCTTCTTGGTGTAGGGGTGCTCGTAGGTGCCGAGACCTTCCTGCCAAGAGGCAAGTACACGATAGGAGAGCGCATCAGTGGGCTGACCGTCAAAGCCGAGATGGAATGCCGTGAAGCGCGTGTCCTCAAACCGGAGCGTTCCGTCGGTGTTGTAGATCGGGGAGCGGTAGAGTGGATTGCCCATGGCTTGTCCCCAGTGTTGCCATCCAGGGAAGATATAATGATTGTAGTAATTATCCTTGCCGCAGATATGCTCCGGTCTTCCAGCCGTATGGTCGTGATAGAGTGGGCCACTCTGGTATTTGGTATAGAGATACTCCACTACGATGTCTTTCAGCCATGTGCCGTTGCGCAAGTTAAGTTCGGCCCCAAGCAGCCAGTCTTTGAAGTCATAGAGGAAGTAGTGGTGGCGTTTTTTCACATTCCACTCATCTCCCGTGCCATAGCCGTCGTAGTCGAGTTGCAGCATAGAAGAGTGATCTTCGAAATACTTATCTGCATATACACCGAGCTTCCAGCTGTCAGCCTCATAGTTGAAACGGGCTATCCATGCACCGAGAATATCGCCTTCCTCGTTTTGATAGTCAGATCCAAGTTCTGGAGTATCGGCACCACCAGGGACGAATGCCTTGAGATAGTCTTTCAATCCGGAACTGTTGTGCACAGGCGACATCTTGCCATTGCCATCGGGCCGGTAAGACGTACCGCCGAAGATGGTTGCCATCTCCAACCCCAGTTCCAGTGACCAGGGACAGAAGCGGTCGGGATTGCCAATCATCAGATAGCCGGCCTTGGTGTGCAGGAGTACGTCGTCGGCATATTTTGATTGCTTTTGGGTGAAGTCATGTTGCCAGTTCTGATCGGTCAGACGTCCGTAGGCGATGTGTCCTTTAAGATGAAGCCAACGGTTGGCGAAGGGCAGTGTCCAATATTGTGGCAGAGCCAACCGCACTTGCGGTATCGGCCGTGCGTTGATGCCCAGAGCTTGAGAGCCGGAGCTGAGTGCATTGTTCTTCAGCTCCATTGGCCACTCTTTGGCACCCACGGTGAGTGTGCCGTGGAGCCACCGCAGTTCAGCAAACGCCTGCTGAATGACAACATGACTGGTATAGTGAACGGGTGCCACCACGTCGAGGCCATAGCCGAGTCCCCAACGTCTGGAGGAGTCGTTGTTCAGCGGTCTGACGGCCTGCATGCGCAGGTAGCCATTGTTCTCCTCAAGGGACGAGAGACCATATTTATTAGCGTTGAGCCAGAGAGGTGTCTTGCCGCTCGACATGGAGCCTTGCATTTCTACCTTGTAGTTGATATCTTTGCCGGGTTGCCACTTTCCTGGATCAGCGCCTTCCTGCCATGCATACTGGGCAGAGGCTACGCTGGTCAGGCAGAGAGTGACGAAGGACAGAAGGATTCTTTTCTTCATTTTTTGCCTGTGATCGATAATTCAACTGCAAAGGTACGGCTTTTTAGGGATTTTCCTCTCTACGATAGGGGAAAACCTTTCTTAAGTCTTTTCTTTTTTCTTAATTTTGCAACGTAAAGAAGAGAAAAGAGCTTCTCCAAGTCTCTGCCTTCTGTCACAAAGATATGTTGAACAATTAAAAAGATGAAGATATGAAAAAGTTAGTTTTGACTCTTGTCGCTCTCTTGGTCATGGCTGTTCAGGCATCGGCCATGAGTTATGAGCAGGCACGCCAGCAGGCTTTGTTCCTGACCGACAAGATGGCTTACGAACTCAATCTCACGGATGCGCAGTATGAGGCTGCCTACGAGATCAACCTCGATTACCTGATGAGTATCAACACGTATGACGATCTCTATGGTGTCTATTGGCGTCAACGCAATCTCGACTTGAGCTATGTGCTTCTCGACTGGCAGTACCGTACCTATGTCGACGCAGCCTATTTCTATCGTCCGCTTTACTGGGACGGCGGGTACTGGCACTTCAGCATCTACGCGCGCTATCCGCATCGTGACTACTTTTTCTTTGGTCGCCCGAATATCTATGTCACCTATTATGGTGGTCATAGCTGGAGGATGAATGGGGGACGCAGTTGGTACTACGGACGTCATTTCGACGGACCACGCCACGGAGATGGCGGACGCTATATGGGGATGCGCGACGGATTTGACCGCGGTGACTTTGGCAGAGGCAAACGCTTCGATGGCCGCAGAGGCTTTGGCGACCACAACGGCGGCAACCGTAGCTTTGGCAATGGCACACGCTTCGGCGGAAATAACGGCAACCGTAGCTTCGGTAGTGGCAACCGTACCTATAGCGTATCGAGCGCTCCTTCGGGCGACCCACAGCGTGATCGCACCCGCTCATTTGGAGCTCGCGAGAGCAGCACACGCACTACCGTGACACAACCGAGCCGCTCGTTTGGTGGAAACAATAGGATGGGAGAGCCCAGCCGCACGTTCTCTGCTCCGAGCCGTTCGTTTGGTACACGTAGCGGCGAGTCCAGCAGTTCATTTGGTAGTGCTCCTAACCGTTCATTTGGCAGCAGCGCACCGAGTCGCTCTTTTGGTAGTGGCAGCAGTTCGTCGGCACGCTCCTTCGGTGGCAGCAATAGCTCACCTGCCCGCTCCTTTGGTGGCGGCAACAGTGCTCCTACCCGTTCCTTTGGTGGCGGTGGCGCCTTCGGTGGCAGCCATAATTCCGGCGGTGGTCACTTTGGAAATGGAAGATAGAAATCAATAGATACAGTATTAAGTGTCGTATTTTGGATAACATTTTGCCCGTTCTCCTGTCCTGGGAGAGCGGGCTTTTTGGTGGAAGGGGGAAGGAAAAATGGCTGCCGCACAGAGTACGAGGAAAGGCTGCTGCATAGCAGCCGCGAACCGAACACAGGGAAGGGCTGCTGTACAACAGTAGCGAACCGAATGGAGAGAACTCGGTGCTCGAGGCTTGCTTTCTTGCGGGGGCTCCTTTTTTGCGGCGGGAGGCGGAGCTATTACAAGACGAGCTTGCGGACTTCGGTGTTGGTCATCTTCTGGATCTCGTTCATCGGTTTGCCATAGTAGACGCTTTGGATAGCTTTGTTGACGATGCCGTGGCCGACAGCCAGCACGGTTTGGTTGTGGTAGGAAACTTTTAGCCAGGCGATGAACTGCTTGGCGCGACTCTTGAGGCTTTCGAGGCTCTCTATATCGTCGGGCCACTGCTTCACGGCTTGCAGATCGGGAATGAACTTGCCGGTGAAACTACCCCAGTCTCGCTCTCGGAGCAGGGGCGTGGTGACAATGGGTTTGCCGTGCGGTTCGGCAATGATCTCGCAAGTCTGGATGGCGCGGTGGAGATCACTGGCTACGAAGGTGTCGATGTGTATGTCCTTCATCTGGTCGCGTACAGCCCGAGCCTGTTCCTTGCCCGTTTCATTGAGTTCACCGGGGGTCTGTCCTTGAAGGATTTGTGCTTTGTTGGCCACGGTTTCGCCGTGACGTACTAATAATAAAGTGGTCATATCCTGATTGAATCTATTTTTTTGGTATAACTAATATCAAGTAATCGTTATCGTTTCCGTTTTTTTCCTTACCTTTGCATCAGAGAAACAAATGTAAATGATATCATGAAAACATTTCCTAAGTCCATTCTTCGCTCCTGCTGTGCCATTGCTGCTGGTGTGGTGCTGGTGCAATATCGCGAACAAGCCGTGATGTGGATCACGGTGGGTATTGGCGTCGTGTTCTTTATCTCGGCAGTCATCAGTTTCATTGACTATATTGCTTCGCGCAAAAACCGTGATGAGCAGGTGGAACTTTTCGACGCTCAGGGGCGCAAGATGAGGCAGCAGCGCAAACGCCCTTTCCCAGTTGTTGCAGTGGGCTGTGGCATTCTTGGCAGCGTAATGGCGCTCAGTCCGAATACATTTGTCGGCGGACTGATGTTTGTGTTGGCAGCTCTGCTGATTGCCGGTGGTGCCTATCAGTTGTTCAGCCTTTCTTTAGCTACGCGCTTTGCCCGTGTGGGCTTTGTGTGGTGGGTGTTGCCAGTTGTCATTTTGCTCATTGGTTTATTGGCTTTGATTAAGCCGAGTGTGATCGCCTCTGCGCCACTGCTCATTATCGGCTGGTGCATGATGGTCTATGGCGCGGTGGACCTTGTCAATGCCCTGAAGATTCATCGCTGCAAGAAGCAGTTCGACAAGGCTGAAGAAGTTTCTTCCGTGCGCGGAGATGCTGAGCAGGGGCAAGAGGATGCGGCAGAGCAGGCAAACGACAATGTCTCGGAGGATAATCCTACCGCATAGCATCTTTTCTTGCCGTTTTTTTTATTTCTTAGGTACCAGACCCTCGATGTAGTTGCAGAGAATGCCGATGCCCTTGACGTTCTCACCACCTTGTGGAATGATGAGGTCGGCGTAGCGCTTGGTAGGCTCGATGAACTGCTCGTGCATTGGCTTGAGGACTTTCAGATAGCGATCCACGACCATGGACACAGTACGTCCGCGGTCGATGGTGTCACGTTGGATGTTGCGGATGAGACGTTCGTCTGAGTCGCAGTCCACAAAGACTTTTAAGTCCATCATGTCGCGAAGCGTCTTGTTGAGCAGGGTCATGATACCCTCGATGATAATCACAGGCTTGGGCTCCACGTGGATAGTCTCCGGCAGACGGTTGCTGAGGATATAGCTATAAGTGGGCTGCTCGATGGCGTGACCATGGCGTAACTCGTTGACCTGCTTGATGAGCAACTTCCAGTCGAAGGCGTCGGGATGGTCGAAATTGATGGCGGCGCGCTCTTCCTGGGTCATGCCCGTCGTGTCGTTGTAGTAAGAGTCTAAAGGTACCACTGTGACATAATGTGGCGGCAACATCTCTACGATTTTCTTCACCACAGTGGTCTTGCCGGAACCGGTGCCGCCGGCTATGCCGATGATGGTGACTTTCTTATTCTTGTTTTCCATATTGCTTGTTTTTGCTTGTTGATTATCTTTTTCTAACCTTTTTGGTTATTTCAGTCCTATCTCCAGGAACATCTGGTCGTAGTATTCTGCCTTCTTTTCCACCTTCATTGGGTAGGCGCGTGAGGAGCTCGGCTCGCGGTAGAGGCGGATTGTGCGGCCCTCGAACGTGAAGTTGAGGTGGTCACCCATCTTCATTTTGCGTGCATCAATGTGATAGTGCTCGGTGAAGAGCGTGGTGGCCAGTTGCCCGGCCGCGATCACCGCCTGGCATTCTGGGAGGGAACGCAGCATGCTGTCTAGATCGGCCTGTTCCACAACCTCTAAATCTTTGTCTGAGGCTGTACCCTTGGTGCGGCGGATGCGCAGGCAGGTGTCGAAGATGGCTACGCCACGGTCGAGCAGGAAGTCCTTTAACTCCTGCAGTCGGTAGGTCTTGTGGTCTGTGTCTACAAACCGTAATTTGTCGTCAAAGAAGCACAGACCGAAGATGCGCCACATGTCGTTGGTATAATTGGGATAGTACCATTCCATGCACCAACGCTTGGGCGCAGGTGGGAAGGTGCCCAGCATCAGCAGCTTGGCATTTTTCGGAAGGAATGGTTCAAAAGGATGAACTTCAATCATGGATGAGTGATGAATGATGAATGATGGGGAGCAGTGAGACGGCGCACAACGCCGTCATACCGAACGGATCCTCGGTCCTATGCAGGGTGCTATGCTCGGTTCAAAGTAGGGGTCTTTGCTCGATCCTATATAGGGTACTTTGCTCTGCTCTCTATTTTTTCTTGTAGCATATTATTCCCCTTCCTTGGGGGAGAGGTTAGGGGAGAGGCTTTTCTTTTACCAAGTACACACAGACGGGCAGGTGATCGGAAAAGCCGTCGAGCCACACACCACCGGCTGTGGTGCGCTTTGGCTCACCCTTGTACTTGCCCTCAGTCTGGAAGAGGTAGGGCATGCGCTGGATCTCACACTTGAAGTATTTTAGCGTCTTGTAGTCGTGTGTACCCTTTTTGTCGAGCAGTGAGGGGCTGAGGAGAATCTGGTCAAAGAGATTCCAGGCTCCTTGATAGCGCAGCGTACCAGTGCCCTGCTTGGCGAGGATGTTGTACCAAGGATTGTACATATCGTCCTTCGAAACCATGCTGATCTCTTCTTTTCCGCCAAGCACCTCGTGCATGCTCTTGTTGGTCGGGTCGTCGTTCATATCGCCCATGATAAAGATCTTGGCGTCCTTGTCGAGTCGGAGCAGCGAGTCCTTGACGGCCTTGACCTGAGAAGCACCGACTTCGCGGTAATACGAAACATTGAAGCGACTGGGCAGGTGACAGACGATGAAGCTCACGGGCTCTCTGGCCAGCGTGCCGCTCACGGTGAGGAAGCCGCGCGTGGTGAAGCCCGAGTCCTGCTTTTCCGTGGGGACATAGGGTACGAGTTTGACCGTTTTCACTTGGAACATCTTGGGATTATAGAGCAGTGCGCAGTCGATTCCACGCTTGTCAGGACCCTCAACGTGGCAATATTGGTAGCCGCGCTGTTTCATTTCCGGCTGTGCGCAGAGGTCGGTGAGCACCTTGTCGTTCTCCACCTCTGCCATGCCGATAACTGAGCAGCCTATGCCAGGCAGCATCGTCGTGCCCATATCGCTTAGGGCGCGAGCCATGTTGTGGAGCTTGTGGCTATACTTCAGGCCGTTCCAACGATAGGAGCCGCTGGGCAGGAAGTCGTAGTCGCGCTTGCCTTCATCGTGGCATGTGTCGAATAAATTCTCCTGGTTGTAAAAGCCTACCGCATAAACGGCGTATTTCTTTTGTGCTGATGTTGCCAGGCACAACAGCAGGAAACATGCAAATACTAAAAGATGTCTCTTCATTGTCGTAAAATCCAAGTAGTGATATAATGCTTTGCAAATTTCGTAATTTATTTTGAGATAAAAGGCCTTTTCTTAGATTTTTAACAAGAGAAATC
>CAVKHS010000004.1:0-151575 GCA_963656095.1 Paratractidigestivibacter sp. | reverse complement strand
CCCGGAACCTTCTGATCCGTAGTCAGATGCTCTATTCAGTTGAGCTACGGAGCCAAACCTAAATAATCCGCTTGCGTAAGAAGTGACTCCGCTGGGATTCAAACCCGGAACCTTCTGATCCGTAGTCAGATGCTCTATTCAGTTGAGCTACGGAGCCATATCTTTTTGTAAGCGAGTGCAAAGGTACTACAATTATCTTATACTACAAAACTTTTCGCAAACTTTTTTTGATTTTCCTATGATATTCTGCTTTCTGCGTACGATTCTGTGTCTTGAAAAGCGCATCTTCTCTCCATATATATAATAAGGTGTAGACAAGATGAGAGCACAATTTAAAGGAGCAAGGCGACGAATATCACGCCCTGCTCCCTATATGTCTGGTTGTATGAAGCCGTTTACTTCTTCAGTTGGCTCTTGTAAGCCTTGTTCAGTCCGGCTACCACCTCGTTGGTGATGTCATAGGCTCTATCGGCATAGAGCACGTTGTCGCCCTGCTTAGCGAAGATCATTCCATACTTTTTGTCCTTGTTGTAGACAGCCAAATAGTGCTGTAGCGAGTCGTGCAGCGCCTTGTTGTATTTGTTGGTCTCCTCCTGGAACTCACCGCTCAGGCGCTGGTTGAGTTGTTGCAGGTCATTGCTCTGCTTCTGCAATCCTGCCTGGATAGCCTCGGCCTGCTCACGCGTGTAGGCGTTCTGCTGCACTTTCTGCTGAAAGTTGGCAGCGGCAGCCTGCAACTGTTGCTGCTTGCTGGCGAGTGTTTTCTGGATGTTGTTGCCCTTCTGTTCGAGGATCTTGCTGTACTCCTTGCAGAACTGATACTGCGCCATGATGGAGTCTACCTCCACGAAAGCAATCTTGGAACTTGCTGGTTTGGTAGAAGTCTCAGGAGCCTTGTCGTCCATCTGAGGCTTGCTCTTGTCGCAGCTGACGAGCGTGAGAGCCGATATAGCCAGCACAGCCAGCGTGCGTAATGCGTTTGTTGTTTTCATTGTTTTGTATTCTATTTTGTTTTTTTATTTCAGATTGCGTGATGATCACATTGCCTGCGACTTCATGCGAGCCTCGCGGTCTTGGTCGATGACGCAGTGGATGCCCTGCTTGCGAAGGGCCGCATTGTCGTGGATGTGCTGCGACTGAAACGATCCGTTCTTCTTCAGAATGACACGCGCGCACAGCAGGATCATGGCAATAGCAATTATTAACACCGTGCAGAGTAATGTTTCTATCATTTTTTGTAATTTTGCAGTGCTTGCTTGCACAATTATAGATGCAAAGATAGCACAATAAAGGCAAATGACAAAGAAAAAACACATAAACCTTATTAAAAAACGAACATCATGGCAGAATTGAAACCCGCTCGCGTGTTCGAGCAATTCGCAAAGATCAACCACATACCCCGCCCCTCGAAACATGAGGAACAAATGATCGCCTACTTGAAGAAGTTTGGCGAGGATCATGGTTTGGAAACCCTGGTCGACGAGACCGGCAATGTGCTGATCCGCAAACCGGCCACCAAAGGCTATGAGAACCGTCCTACCACGATACTGCAAAGCCACATGGATATGGTCTGCGACAAACTCGTCGATGTGGACTTCGACTTCCACAAGGATGCTATTCAGACTTACGTCAACGGAGAGTGGCTCCACGCCAAAGGCACTACCTTAGGCGCTGACGACGGCATCGGCGATGCCATCGAGTTGGCCATTCTCGACTCCGACGACATCGAGCACGGCCCACTGGAGTGCGTGTTCACCGTCGACGAGGAGACAAGTCTCGGCGGTGCCATTGGCATGAAGCCCGGCTTTATGACCGGTAAGTATCTCGTCAACCTCGACTCAGAAGAGGAAGGCCAGATTTTCATCTCCTGTGCCGGTGGTATGTCGACAAAGGCCACCTTCCGCTTCCAGCGCGAGGATGCACCCAAAGACTACTTCTTCTTCGAGGGCAGTCTCAAAGGACTGAAAGGCGGACACTCCGGTGACGACATTGAGAAAAAGCGCGCCAATGCCATCAAGATCCTGGCTCGCTTCCTCTATATGGAGCAGAGCAAGACCGACCTGAGACTGTCACAGTGGAACTCCGGCAAGATGCACAACGCCATCCCTCGCGACGGCAAGATTGTCTTCGCCGTGCCTGCTGGCAGGAAAGAAGAGGTGAAGGCTGACTGGAACATCTTCTCCAAGGATGTCGAGGACGAGTACCATGTGACGGATGCCAACATGGTGTGGAGTCTGCAGAGCACCGACGCGCAGAAGGTGCTGCCTAAAGAGGTCAGCCGCAAACTGATTGCCGGACTTCAGGCTTTGGACAATGGCGTCTTCGCCATCTGCCAGGATCCGGCCCTGAACGATATGGTGGAGACTTCCAGCAATGTTGCCAGTGTGCATACCACCGACGACAGCGTCGTCTTCGTTGCCAGCCATCGCTCCAACGTGACCAGCAACCTGCGCAACATGGCCAACACGGTGCGTGCCGCCTTTGAACTGGCCGGTGCGGAAGTGGAGCAGGGCAGCGGCTATCCCGCGTGGAAGATGAACCCCAACTCCAAGATGGTGAAGGTTGCTGTCGACGCTTACAAGAAGCTGTTCCACAAAGATCCTGTCGTGCGCGGCATTCACGCCGGTCTGGAGTGCGGTCTGTTCTCAGAGAAATATCCCGAGCTCGACATGGTCAGCTTCGGTCCTACGCTGCGTCATGTCCACACTCCGGACGAGTGTCTGCACATCCCCACCGTACAGATGGTCTGGGATCACCTGCTCGAAATCCTGAAGAATATTCCCGAGGAATAGCCTATGAACAGAGCATTGAAAACGACTTTGCTGCCTCTCATGGCGCTTGGCTTCCTGCTTTCGGGCTGTGGCGAGCGTCATGAGGCACGTAGCATGGCCGAGGACTTCATGGAAGAGCACATGCCCATGCAGGACTATGAGGTCGTACGCTGGTCACGTCTCGACTCCACGTTCTTTGTCACGCCCGCGGCCTTGAAGGCGATGCATGCCGAGGCAGAACGCTCGAAGATCGTCAAGCACCGGGTCAGCTACCAGGGCTATACGCCCAAGCTCTTGTTCATGCACGGCTGGTTTGCCCACGACCACGACACCATTTCGCGCACATTCTACTTCGACGAAAAGCTCCAGGGTATCGTAGGAGTGAAAAGAAACTGATGCCGTCTTTATTGGAACACAGCTCACCTTTTATCATAGAAAGGCCTTGATGCATCGTAACGATCGTTGCGACGCATCGGGCTTTTGCCGTTTTTTGTAGGCAGGGAATCGTTTGCAGCACACTCCTTGAGACTTAGTGAGGAACCTAAAAATAGATAGCTTAGATGAAATAAACACCACCGATAAGTCGCGAAAATGAAACTTTTTTATTAAATTTGTACCGAATATACTCAAAACTTCAATTTCTAACTTTAAAATCGCATTGATTATGAACATGATTTCTGCCTTCCAGAAAGTTGTTTTTCACAACTATTGCAATTTCAACGGCCGTGCGCGTCGTGCAGAGTATTGGTGGTTTGCTCTTGACTCTTTTATCATTGGTATTGTGCTTGGTGCCATTAACGAGTGGGCAGTGTCGTCAGGTAGCTTTCTTGCCATCTTGTTGACGAGCATCCTCTACTATGGTACCTCCCTGGCACTGTTGCTCCCAGGACTCGGCGTGGCTTGGCGCCGTCTCCACGATATAGGTAAGGGGGGACAGTGGTACTGGATCTGTCTCATCCCTATCATCGGCTTCATTTGGCTCATCGTGCTGCTTTGTCAACCGAGCGAACCACAGGAAAACCGCTTTGGCCCTGAGATAGAAGAAGAATAAGCATAAAAAACACAGCCCCGGAATCACTTCCAAGGCTGTGCTATCTTAATTGTGAAAAATCAAATGATAAATTGAGCGACTCTCCGCCCAAAGTGTTATCACAATCTTAAAACCTAATAACTAAAAACCTAAATCTATTACTAACCTAAACAATCTATTAACCTTTTGATGCTGCAAAGTTACTAATTTATCTGCAAACCCACAACTTATTTTCCTCACAAAATCCGAATTTTATTGTTTAATTGATTTGTGTCAAGTGCTGTGTGCGGTAACATATCAGTCAATTGTTATTATTGCTTAAATGCCTACTAAATACTTTTGTATTCCCTTGGTGGTAAGCACAAAAAGCGCTAACTTATGTCCTACATAAAGAATAAAATATAAAAGTAGTAGACGTCAAATAGTGGCGTGTATCATAAGCAATAAGAAATTTTGATTTGTTTTAGTAGATTAGTTTTTAAGTAGTTTGTTTTTTGGGAATCGGTTGTCGTGAGACACCCGATTTTTTTTATGGCTTTTGCAATGATGAATACAGACAACAAGATACAACAGGGCGGGATAACCTTCTTCCCAGTGAGTTCAGTCAGCTGCTGCCTTTACAGTGCACTTTGGGAGTGAAAGCCGGTTTCCCGTCACCCGAAGAGAGCTATGAAGTGGAGCCATGGGATTTCAACCGCGACCTCATCAACCATCCTGACACCAGAGTAGAAACCTGCCAATCCCCACTATCCTGTCTTCAAGGTGACCAAAGACCAGACTGACTTCCGTATCTGGGGCGTTGTGGTGTATATCATCAAAAGCAGTCTTGCACCCAAGCCAATGGTAAACAGAGAAGCGCAAAAGTAGAACTTCTGTGCCTCACTCCTTATTATATATGTTCGCCCCGGCGTCGTTTATGACTTCACCTCGTTAGCCAGAGGCTTCCCCGACACGAAATCACGGATGTTTTGAAGGGTGGTCATGGCGATGTTGTTCATGGCTTCTTTCGTGAAGAAGGCTTGGTGCGATGTGACAATCACGTTGGGCATCGTCAACAGTATCGAGAGTTTGTCGTCGTTGATAATGCTGTCACTGAGATCTTCATAGAAATACTTCTGTTCATCCTCGTACACGTCGAGTCCGGCGCAACTTACCTGACCGGAGCGCAGTCCCTGGATGAGCGCATCAGAACTGATGAGCTTGCCGCGTCCCGTATTGATGATCATCACGCCTCGTTTCATCTTGTCGATGCTCACATTGTTGATCATATACTGTGTACGCGAAGTGAGCGGTACATGCAGCGTGATGATGTCGCTACGGCGATAGAGCTCATTGAGTTCGACAAGCTCTATACCGTGCGACTCAACAAAGGCTTTGTCGGGATAGAGATCATAGGCCAGCACCTTCATGCCAAAGCCATGAAGTATCTCAGCTACGCAGCGGGCGATGCGGCCTAAACCAACGATACCGACGGTCTTACCGTACATGTCGAAGCCCATCAGCCCGTCGAGCTTGAAATTCCACTCGCGCGTACGGTTGGTAGAGCGGTAGACTTTGCGGTTGAGACACAGCATCAGCGTGACGGCATACTCCGCAACGGCGTGCGGCGAATAGGCCGGGACACGCACCACGGGAATCCCGCAGTGCACAGTTTCCTGTAAATCGACGTTGTTGAAGCCGGCACAACGCAGCGCAATCAACTTCACGCCATACTCTTTCAGCTTGTCGATGACCTGTCTGTCACAGATGTCGTCAACAAACACACATACGACATCCATGCCTTTTGCCAATCTCACGCTTTCCTCGTTGAGCCGGTCCCCAAAGTAATGAATTTCCAAGTCACTGCCTTCATTGCAGGCATTGAACACGTTTCTGTCATAGCTCTTTGCGTCAAAGAACCCAATTTTCGTCGTCATGGGCATTGATAGTTAAGTGGTTACTATAGGTTTTCGATGCAAAGATAAGGAAAATAACAATATCCTCCAAATATTTCGATACGAAAGTTTCGAAGTTTCGTTCATAAGCTGTTTTAACTTTTGTATCAGATAGTCATGAATTTACGACATAGAAATCTTTAGTTGTAGAAATGTTCTTCAGAATGGAACCTTTCTCCCGTGACATGCATATCTATCCACTCATGTTCAAGCCGACAATAGGTGAAAAGCGTCTACGATCGCACCTCTAAAATCTTGCATCAGCACTTCTGCCAGTTTCTTTATCTATCGTAAAGGGACCATATCGGATACAAAATCTGATGTTTTTTTACAAAAACATGTTCGCGTGAACTTTCAATCTAGAGTGATGATTTCGAGCTAAAGCGATACCTTTCCCCTCAAAATGGCTTTCTGACCCTATCAGAAAGCCGTTTTCACGCAGTCATCTCGCCTTTCTGACCATATCAGAAAGGCGTTTTCTTAGTATCAGAAAGGCATTTTGACGAGGAATTTTCTAAAGAATTTGGAGTAAAACGGTCTTTTCAGTCTTACGAAAATTTCTATATATAGATTAACTAACTGGTTATTAGCAATTTACAAACATCTTCCATTTTGGACGAAATTGCGATCGAGTAGGCACTTGCTCGCAAAAAATCGATTCTCAGAGGTAGAAAATTGTCAGTTAATCATACAAAACCATGACAACGGATAGTCTGGCTTGATATGTGGGGCAATGGGTAGCCGTGAATAGCCGCCACTGTGCTGTACATGCCCTCCCCTTGGTTTGAATATTCTGAGATTGTCGGTATGAGTGTTGATTCTCTCTTGCTTTCCTTCCGCAATCACTGGAAAAGTAGCATCTTTGTAGCATGGAAAATCATGGATGACAGACTGCCCTTCGCGAACGGGGCAGTCTCCAAGAGTCTTATCGTTGGGCGGTGATCTCCTAGCGCGATGATTTCACCACAATGACTAACATTTTGCGCAAGGCCATCAATGACGGTAAAAGGAGTAGTTTATGATTGGTAAATACTTTATTCCTATTCAACACACTAAATGTAAAGAAATGCTAAAACAGCATTTAAGAAATAATAATAATAATAAAGTAAATCGTGATCTTGTAGCAAGAAAATAGTCTTGCTGAACTTTTACAAGTGACTCGCATGGGGCTCGAACCCATGACCCCAACATTAAAAGTGTTGTGCTCTACCAACTGAGCTAGCGAGTCAACGGTTTTTATACTTGTCGGGATTACTGGACTCGAACCAGCGACCTCGCGCCCCCCAGACGTGTGCGCTACCAACTGCGCCAAATCCCGTAGTTTTTAAAACCGTGTGCAAAGTTACACATTCTATCCGATACCACCAAATTTTCGGGCAACTTTTTCATTTGTTTGTTGTTTTTAATGTAAATATATAGGGCGTAACTACGTTATTTCAAGGGATATTTTGTATTTTTGCATGACGTAAAATGAATGAAGCAAAGTACAATAGATGATTACCAACCAAAAACATATTGTCCTGTGGTTGCTCTTCGCTCTGTGCTTAGGGCTGACCGCCTGTGGCGGTGATGACGGACTGGCGTCGACAGACAAAAGCAGTCTTGTTACTGACACGACTGAGATTGACAGCAACTATGAATATCAATTGCCGGTTATCTTCCATGTCTTATACAAGAATCAGTCTGACGTCAGCCAATATGTTCCTGCCGCACGCTTAAAGAATCTGCTGCAATATGTCAACGAAATCTACCAAGGCGGAATCTATGGCAGGAGTGAGAACCTCCATCTGAAGTTTGTCTTGGCCGAGAAGGACGAGACGGGCAAAAAACTCGGAACGCCCGGAGTGGAATATGTAAAATACGACGGTGACTACCCCATCGATGTCAACGCCTTCATGTCTGATAACACTGGCAACAATGTGAAATATATTTGGGATCCCAACCAATATATCAATGTGATGATGTTCAACTTCAAATCGGTATCTACCAATGAGATCACATTGGGCATCTCTCATATGCCGCACACGGTTGACAATAGGGTAGAGGGCTTGGACAACGTGAAAGCACAATATATCGCCAAAAGCCAACTGAAATATCCACTTTGCTCTTCTATCAACAGCACCTACGCCGCACAGGCGTCGAACAGTGGTTATTTCCAATCTGACCGCTACACAGATAACAACCATGTAGCCCATACGCTCTCCACGGCAGATGTCGTCGTCACGATGGCGCATGAACTGGGACATTACCTCGGCCTCTACCATGCTTTCACGGAAGAGGAGAAAGATGGCAGTTACCAGCCTGTAGACTCTTGCGGTGACACCGATCACTGCAAGGACACGCCGTCGTATAACCGTATTGAATATAACAATTATCTGGAATCACTGATCGCCAACAGTAACGATCCGAGCACAACTCAGAAGATGCTGTCAAGGAACTCTTGTGATGGTAAGCCCTTTGTGTCCGACAACATCATGGACTATAGTTTGACGATGGGGTTTCAGATCACAGCGGATCAGAAGAAGCGTATCAGAAACGTACTCTACTACAGTCCGCTCATTCCGGGACCAAAGAAAAACAATATCAACACGAGAACGCGAGCCTCTGACAACAGCCACCCACTGGATTTGAAATTCACCATCATAAAATAAGCAAACAACAGATTATGACATACGATATTACAGCTCCGAAAACACTCGACGCCAATATCAAGTTGCCGGCATCGAAAAGCATCAGCAACAGGGCACTGATCATCTATGCACTCACCGGCGGAGAGCATGTGCCCACAAACTTATCGGACTGCGACGACACGGCTGTGGTCATCAACGCCTTGAAGTCCACCGACGAGGTCATTGACGTAAAAGCAGCAGGCACGGCCATGCGTTTCCTTTCGGCATATCTGTCTCTCACGCCCGGCGAGCACGTCATCACTGGCTCTAAACGTATGAAGCACCGGCCTATCGGCATATTAGTTGACGCGTTGCGGGCGCTGGGCGCTGACATCGAGTATGTCGGCGAGGAGGGTTTTCCTCCCTTGCGCATCAAAGGCCATCAACTGGAAGGCGGGCAGCTGGAAATCCCCGGCAACGTCAGCTCTCAGTTCATCTCTGCTCTCCTGCTCATTGGACCAATGTTGGAGAAAGGCTTGCAGCTCACGCTCCAGGGCGAGATCATCTCGCGTCCTTACATCGATCTGACGCTATGGGTGATGGGAAGCTTTGGCGCACAAGCCAGCTGGGTGGACAACAACACGATAGAAGTAAAGCCGCAACCTTACGTCAATAAGCCCTACGCCATTGAGAACGACTGGAGCGCAGCCAGCTACTGGTACGAGACGGTGGCGCTCTTCGGTGACAGCATGCCCGAGGTGAGGCTCAACGGACTCATGGACAGCTCGCGTCAGGGTGACTCGATCATTAAATACATCTTCTCGCTCTTAGGCGTGAAAACCACATTCAGCACCGATCCCAAGACGGGCGAGACCATCACCACACTGAAACATAAGATTGGCGGGGTGCAACATTTAGACTTCGACTTCATCAATTGCCCCGACCTGGCACAGACCGTTGTGGTGGCCTGCTGTGCTTTGGGTGTGTCATTTCACTTCACGGGACTGGCAAGCTTGAAAATCAAGGAAACCGACCGAATAGAGGCTTTGAAGAACGAACTCCACAAGGAAGGCTACCTCATCCGCAGCGTCAACAACAATGAACTGATTTGGGATCACGGACGTTGTGAGCCTACGTTCGGACCCATCAACACGTATGAGGACCACCGCATGGCCATGTCGTTTGCTCCTCTCGCCATCGTATATCCTCATCTGCGCATCAATCATCCCGAAGTCGTCAGCAAGTCTTATCCCCATTTCTGGAGCGACCTGCGCCAAGCCGGCTTCCTTATTGAAGAAGAACCATGAACATCATCGTCTATCTCCTCATCAGTCTCGTCGTGCTGGGCCTTGTCAGTGCGGGCTCCAGCCTGATTTCCCGTCATCGTGGACACGACGAGGCACCGGTCATCCCCGATGCCTCGGACAGTTGCGCTTCCTGTACGGGATTCAACGACAAGTGCGAACAGGACTGCATGTTGGAAGCAGCGACAAAGCCCATCGAGTATTTCGAAGACGAAGAACTGGACGCCTTTAAGGGTCGTCCTTCCGATAAGTACACCGACGAAGAGATTGGGCAGTTCGCCGAAGTCTTGGAGTCGTTGCGACCGGGAGAAGTTGCGGCATGGGGCAGAAGCCTCAACCTACGAGGAATAGAGTTGCCGGATGTCCTGAAGGACGAATACGTGACAATGGTGAAATAATTCGAGAAAAAAGACACAAAGTGAAGTTTCGTTGCTCATATCTTTTATCCGCTGTACTACTGTCTGCCGTCATCTTGATCATAGCAGGCTGCTCAAGTAGCAAGAACACCGCCAGCACACGCTGGTGGAAGGCTTTCAATGCCCATTACAATACCTATTATAATGGTACGCTGGCCTATATCGACGGTTCTCTGGAAAAGGAAAATGGCAATAAAGACAACTTCACTGAACTAATTCCGCTCTATACCGTTGGCAACAAAAACAGCCGCGAACTGGGCAAATCCAACTACGACAGAGCTATAGAGAAATGCCAGAAAGCCATACAGCGCTATAGCATCAAGCGCAGACCCGTGTGGGACAAGAATCGCAAAAAGACGGAGCGCGACATCGAGTGGCTGCAGCGGAGAGAATATAACCCCTTTCTTTGGAAAGCCTGGATGCTGATGGGGCGCTCGCAGTTCTACGAAGGTGACTTCGACGGAGCCGCTTCTACATTCAGCTACATGTCGCGCCTCTATGCCACCCAACCGGCCATCTACAGCCGTGCTCAGGCCTGGCTGGCCAAGACCTACGTGGAGAGTGGGTGGCTCTACGACGCTGAGGAAGTCATCCGCAATGCCCGTCGCGACTCCATACCGAGTGTTGCTCGCAAGGAATGGGACTATACCTTGGCCGACTTCTATATCCACACACAGCACTATGCCGAGGCAATTCCACATCTAAAGAAAGTCATCCGTCACGAGATGCGGCGCAAACAGAAAGCGCGCGAATATTTTCTGCTTGGACAAATCTATGCGCTGATCAACTCGAATCAAGAAGCCTATAAGGCCTATCAAAGGGCTGTCCGCGCCAATCCGCCCTATGAACTCGAACTCAACGCCCGTGTGGCTCAGACGGAAGTGATGGCTTCACGGCAGTCGGGAAAGATGATCGGACGGCTCAAACGCATGGCGGCTTCGGACAAGAACAGAGATTATCTCGATCAAGTGTACTATGCGATGGGTAACATCTACCTCTCCCAACGCGACACGACAAAGGCTATTGACGCATACGAGCAGGGCGGTGCCAAGTCCACACGCAATGGCGTGGAGAAAGGTGTGCTGATGCTGAAACTCGGAAATCTCTATTGGGATAAGGAGCGTTTTGCTGATGCTCAGCGCTGTTACACCCAGGCGATTGGCATGTTGGACAAAGATCGGAAGGACTATGCACAGCTCATAGAGCGCTCCAAAGTCCTTGATGCACTCGTGCCCTATACCGAAGCTGTGCATCTGCAAGACTCTCTGCAGTCGTTGGCAAAGATGGATGACGCACACCGCAACGCCGCCATCGACCGCGTCATCGCGGCTTTGAAAAAGAAGGAAAAGGAGGAAAAGCGTGCGCTGGAAGCACAGGATGCCTCCAACCGACTGTCGGAAGGTAATGACATGGAGCACACACAGCAGAAATCATCACAGCGTCAGACCAACACAATGGGCTTCCAGCAAAATGGTGCCTGGTATTTCTATAACCCTATGGCCGTGCAGCAAGGTAAGGAACAGTTCCAACGGCTGTGGGGAAAACGCAAGAATGTCGACAACTGGCAGCGTGCCAACAAGACGGTGGTGGCCGACGGTCAGTCCAACATGGACCTTGCCTCCACTGACTCCTTATCTAATAGTGACACCGGAAAGGAAACCTCGGCAGACTCTACTGGTGAAGACTCCAAGACGGCCAGGCCTTCTGAGGACCCTCACACGAGAGAATACTACATGGCGCAAATACCTTTCACGGCCGAACAACTCAAAGCAAGCAACAACGTTCTTTGCGACGGACTGTTCAACAGTGGTATCATCTTCAAGGATCAGTTGGGCAATATGGAGCTCAGCCGTAAAGCCTTGGAGCGCCTGAACCGCAACTATCCCGACTACGAGAAGGCCGATGAGGTGCTCTATCACCTCTTCTTACTTTACTCGCGCATGGGCGACACGGCCCAGGCCCAGCAACAAGTGGCGGCACTGAAAGCCAAATTCTCCAAGAGCCATTGGACGACGCTACTCTCGGATCCCAACTATTTGTCCAACGCACGCTATGGCGAGCAGATAGAGGACTCACTCTATGGTGCCACCTACGACGCTTTCAAGGCTGAACGCTATACCGAGGTGGCAGCCAACAACCGTGTTTCGGCCCAGCGGTTCCCACAGGGACAGAACCGCGATAAGTTCATCTTCGTCAGTGGACTGAACCGCCTCAACGAGGGCGACAGCCAAGGATGTCTCGCGGCGATGGACTCTCTGGTAGCGCATTTTCCTGAGAGTAAGCTTGCCGAGTTGGCCGGAATGATCATCAACGGAGTAAAGGCCGGCCGACAACTCCACGGCGGACATTTCGACATCGGCAATTTCTGGCAACGGCGTACCGAGGTGCTGACTGAGGCTGACAAGAAGAAAGAGATGAAGCTCAGCAATGAGCGCAACACTCCATTCTGCTTCCTGCTTGTCTACGCTCCCGATTCTGTCAGGGAGAACCAACTGCTGTTCCAGGTGGCACGCTATAACTTCACGAGCTATCTTGTCCGGGATTTCGATATCGCCATTGACGATTTGGACGGCATCCACCGCATGAGGATCTCAGGATTCAACAATTACGATGAAGCACGGCAGTACGCCAATCAGGTGCTGCAACAAACTTCTGTCCAAAAACTCACGGGAAAGGCCCGCGCATTCATCGTCTCCGAGACCAATCTGCCGCTGTTGGGAGCACAGTTTAGTTACGACGACTATTCCAAGTTCTACAACACCCATTTCGCACCATTGAAGATTTCCACTGCCAAGTTGCTGATCGATCCCGCAGAAGTCGTCACGCAGCCCGCAAAGGAAAAGGTGCCGATGACAGAAAAAGAGGTCGACGACTACCTCAACGGCATCACGATTGAACCGGAAGACACGCAAGGAGCGTCCTCCACCTTCATTCCTGTTGACAATGGCAATGACCAAGACAGGGGTCAGAGTCAGTCGACAGAGGTGGTGACTGGACCGGAGAAGGAACAGAAGCAGGGTGGCACCATCATTACCATTTCCGATGATGACGCGAAGACAGTCCACCCCGCAACAAAGCCTGAAAAGGCGGTGAGCAAGACAGCAACGCCCGTTGCCAAACCTAAACAGCAGGAAACGCAGAAGCAGCTCCCTCTCCCGAAACCAAAGGAGACGGAAAACAAAAAAGAGGTAACAGCCGGGAAGACGGTCAACAAGGCCGCGGAGAAGAGCCAGACAGAGAAGCCGAGGATCTATCCTGACCTGACCAATGGCGCTGAAATCATCTTTGATGATATGCCGGCAAAAACGAAACCAGCAACGACAGTAGGCGCTCCGGCAAATAAGAAACAACAAGGTAGCAAACAGCAAACAACCCCTAAGCAGGGTACAGCCGGCAAGGTTGGCAACAACACTCAGGCCGATAAGGCAAAAGCCAAACCCAAGGAGCAACCCAAGAAAGAGAAGTCTTTCGACTTGGAGGACGAGTATTACGATTTAGACGGTTTTTAAAGATGAACAACGGAGACATATTATGGGTAGATGACGAGATGGATTTGCTGAAGGCATATCTCATCTTCTTAGAGAAGAAAGGCTATCAGGTAGCCACTGCCAGCAATGGTGCCGATGCCATAGAACTCTGTAAGTCGCAGACGTTTGACCTGATCATACTCGACGAGATGATGCCGGGAATCACAGGACTGGAGACTTTGCAGCGTATCAAAGAGATACAACCTCAAACACCCGTGGTGATGGTCACTAAGAGCGAAGAGGAAGATATCATGGACCAGGCCATTGGCTCTAAGATTGCGGACTACCTGATCAAGCCCGTCAATCCCAGTCAGATACTCTTGACGCTCAAGAAGAACATCCATCGGCGTGAGATTGTCAGTGAGGTCACACAGAGTTCCTATCAGCAGGAATATCAGCAGCTGTCCATGCAAATCGATGATTGCCGCACATGGACAGACTGGATGGAAGTCTACCGCCGCCTGTCTTATTGGGACATGGAACTCGGCAGTACCGACAATACCTTTGCTGAAATGCTGAGCATGCAGAAAGAGGAAGCCAACAACGGCTTTGCCAAATACATCAAGCAAAACTATCTCGACTGGGTGGATCCACACCGCTTCCTCCAACTGAAAGCAGGAGAAGACCGCCCACAGATGAGTCCCGACATCTTCAAGAAATGCGTCTTTCCCGCCATCAACGACGGTGAGAAAGTCTTCCTTGTCGTCATTGACAACTTCCGCTGGGACCAGTGGCATACGCTGGCAACGGAGATTGGCGACCTCTTCGACATTCAGGAGGACATGTACATGAGCATTCTGCCGACAGCCACACAGTATGCTCGCAATGCCATCTTCAGTGGATTGATGCCTGTGAAGATCCAGCAGATGTTCCCGGAACTGTGGGTTGACGAGGACGAAGAGGAGGGCAAGAACCTCAACGAGGCACCGCTCATCGCCACACAGATCGAGCGCTACCGCTGTCACGACCGCTTCTCTTACCATAAAATAAATGACTCGGCCGCTGCCGACCGCTTCCTGCAACAATACAACAGCCTGAAGGACAATGACCTCAATGTAGTGGTGATCAACTTCATCGACATGCTCTCTCATGCCAGAACGGAATCGAAGATGGTGCGTGAGCTTGCCAGCGACGAGGCTGCCTACCGTAGCATCACGCAGAGTTGGTTCCGCCACTCTGTCATCGGCGAGCTTTTCCGACTGTTGTCTCAGAGCGATTACCGCGTCATCCTTACCACGGATCACGGTTCCATCCGTTGCGAGAAACCCATCAAGATCGTCGGTGACCGCAACACCAACACCAACCTGAGATATAAACTTGGAAAGAACCTCAACTACAATTCCAAAGAGGTCTTCACCATTAAAGCCCCCAAGGACGCTCAGCTGCCGGCGCCCAACGTGAGCACGACCTACGCCTTCGCCACGGGAAACACGTTCTTTGCCTATCCCAACAACTACAACTACTACGTGCAGTACTATCGCGACACCTTCCAGCATGGCGGCATCTCGATGGAAGAAATGCTCGTGCCGCTGATCACGATGAAGGCAAGAAAGAAATAAAGCATGATAGAAGTAGCGGAACTCAAGCGTCAGGCACTCGACATAGGTTTTTCTGCCTGCGGCATCGCAAGGGCAGAGCGCGTAGACGCCAAGACCGAGCAAGGGCTGCGACAATGGCTCAGCGACGGCATGAATGCCGGGATGGAATATATGGACAACTATCTCGACATGCGTCTGGACCCACGGTTGCTCATGCCCGGACTGAAGACGATCGTCTCGGTAGCGCTGAACTATGCGCCCGCACAGACGATGCCGAAGAGCCAACCTCAGATGGCGAGCTATGCACTCGGGCAGGACTACCACACGGTCGTGCGCGACAAGCTGCTGCAACTGGCCGCCCGGATCATGCCGAAAGAGGTTCACTTCAACGGAAAGAAGCCGATTCCGTCGCCCCGCTATCGGGTTTTCGTCGACAGCGGACCCGTCCTTGAGCGCTATTGGGCCGTGAAGGCAGGGCTCGGATGGATGGGAAAGAACCATCAACTCATCATCCCTCATGCAGGAAGCATGTTTTTTCTTGGTGAGCTCTTTCTCGATATAGAGCTAACTCCCGACGATCCCATGCCTAACCGTTGTGGCATTTGTCGTCGCTGCATCGATGCCTGCCCGACCCACGCCCTACTCGAGTCGGGAGAATTCAACGCTGATCGCTGTCTCTCTTACCAGACCATTGAGAACAAAGGCGAGCTCAGCGAGGAAGCACAGTCGGCGATGGGCAATTGCTTCTACGGTTGCGACCGCTGTCAGCAGGCTTGTCCATGGAACAGATTTGCTAAGCCCAACACTACACCGGAACTGCAACCCAAGGAAGAGCTGCTCGAGATGACACTCGACAAATGGCGTCAGCTCTCTGTCGAAGACTATCGCAGACTCTTCAAAGGCTCTGCCGTGAAGCGCGCGAAATACGAGGGGCTGATGAGAAATATCCGCCACCTGAAACAAGAACAAATCCTGATCAGAACACATTCTGACTCGAATACCAAACTTAACAACAAAGACCAATATGCAAGTAATCATTGAAAACGACTATGAAACACTCTCTCAGTGGGCTGCGGATCATGTGATCCGTCGCATCAACGTGTCACACCCGTCTGCTGATCATCCCTTTGTCTTAGGCCTGCCAACGGGTTCCACACCTGAGGGCATGTATTCCCTTTTGGTCAAGGCTTGCCACGAGGGCCAGGTATCTTTCCGACATGTCGTTACCTTCAACATGGATGAATACGTCGACTTGGCTGAGAACCATCCTCAAAGCTACCACTCTTTTATGTTCAACCATCTTTTCAACCATATCGATTGCCCGCGTGAGAACATCCATATCCTCAACGGCAATGCCACGGACCTGCAAGCCGAATGCGAAGCCTACGAGCGCGCCATCAAGCAAGCTGGCGGCATCGACCTGTTTATCGGCGGACTCGGCGTTGACGGTCACATCGCTTTCAACGAGCCGGGATCGAGCCTGCGCTCACGCACAAGGGTAATGACGCTCAACGACGACACCCGCATCGCCAACTCACGCTTCTTCGATGGCGATGCCAGACTAACGCCAAGCCAGGCACTCACCGTAGGCGTATCCACCGTGACCGACGCCCGCGAGGTGATGATTCTATGCAATGGTCATCACAAGGCACACGCGCTTCAGGCCGTAGTAGAGGGGCCCATCACACAGATGTGCCCGGCCAGCGCCCTGCAACTCCATCCCAACGTGGTCGTCGTCTGCGATGAGCAAGCTACAGACGAACTGAAAGTCTCCACCTATCGTTATTACCGTTCACTACAAAAATGATTCATTTCAACCTTACATCCCATATCGTTCTGAACAAAGTTACCGAAAATCTCTATCACCCCAAGACTGCCGTTGAACGTTCAGAACTGACCCGCTTTGAGAAAATCCACACCGACATCTTCCCCAAAACAGAAGACGCTGTGGCCAACATCGCCGACGCTATCGAAAGGGAAATCAAAGCCAAGGCGAAGGAAAACCAGTCCTGCTTATTAGCGCTCGGCACCGGACAGAGCCTGACGCCCATCTATGAAGAGCTCGTGCGCCGTCACCAATGCGAAGGATTAAGCTTTCGCAATGTCCTCGTTTTCAATGTCTATGACTACTTTCCACAAAAGGCTGGCTCTGCCATCACCAGTCTGCGACAATTGCGTGACCGCTTGCTTGACCACATAGACATCAACCCGGAGAATATCTTCTCGCCCGACGGCAGTGTCGCACAAGAGAATATTCAGGATCAGTGCGCACGCCTTGAAAGTCTTGTCAAGTCCTGTGGCGGTTTCGACATCGCTCTTCTCGGCATCGGACGCAGTGGCAACATCGCAGCCAACGAGCCCGGATCGATCATTACTTCAAGGTCGCGGCTGATTCTGATCGACAGTGTGTCGCGTGAAGAGATGACGATGAGCTTTGGAGGACAAGAGCCCGTTCCGCCATGTAGCATCACGATGGGTATCAGCACGATACTCTCTGCACGGCATATCTACCTCACGGCATGGGGCGACGACAAAGCTGACATCATCCGGAAAACGGTAGAAGGCCCCATCACAGAAGACATCCCGGTATCGTTTCTCCAGACCCACAACGACGCACACGTGGTCATCGACCTCGCTGCTGCCGCTAAGCTGACCCGCATCGTCCACCCTTGGCTCGTCTCCAGTTGCAAATGGGATGACAAGCTCACCTGCGCCGCAGTGGTATGGCTTTGCGAGAAGACGCATAAGCCAATTCTGAAACTGACCAACAAGGACTATAACAGCAACGGGCTCTCTGAGCTCTTGGCACTCTACGGCTCGGCATATAATTGCAACATCAGAATCTTCAATCACCTGCAACATACGATTACCGGTTGGCCAGGCGGCAAGCCCAATGACGACGACACCTACCGTCCGGAGCGCGCAACACCCTATCCCAAGCGGGTTATCATCTTCTCGCCTCACCCCGACGACGACGTCATCTCGATGGGCGGAACCCTGCACCGCCTTGTCGAGCAAGGTCATGATGTACACATCGCTTATGAGACGAGCGGTGACATTGCCGTCAACGACGAGGAGGTGACGCGTTACATGCACTTCCTCAACGGATTCAATCAACTGTTTATGAACGCTGGGGGGCAGGTCATTGTCAACATGTATCACGACATCAAACAGTTTCTTGCCAATAAGAACGAAGGAGACACCGACACGCCGGACGTCAGAACGATCAAAGGACTGATCCGTCGTGGCGAGGCCCGCACGGCAAGTACATATAATGGAGTGCACTCTGATCATGTCCACTTCCTTGATCTTCCGTTCTACGAGAGCGGCAGGGTGGAAAAATATCCGATGACAGAGCGCGACGTGAACATCGTGCGCCGTTTGCTTCAGGACATCAAGCCTCATCAGATCTTTGTGGCCGGAGACCTTGCCGATCCGCACGGCACACACCGCAAATGCACCGATGCCGTACTCGCTGCCGTTGACCTTGAGCAGCAGGCAGGAGCAGAGTGGCTCAAAGACTGCCGCATCTGGATGTACCGCGGAGCGTGGGCTGAGTGGGACGTAAAGGATATAGAGATGTGCGTGCCCATGTCGCCGGAACAGCTACGCCACAAGCGCAACGCCATCCTCAAGCATGCTTCTCAGGCCGACTTCGCGCCTTTCTTGGGCAACGACGAGCGACTGTTCTGGCAGCGCGCGGAAGACCGCAACCGTGCCACAGCAAAGAAGTACGACGATCTCGGCCTTGCCTGCTATGAGGCGATGGAAGCCTTCGTGGAGTACAAAAGGGACTGACGACAGCCGTTTGGCTGAATGGTCTTGCCCTTTGGCTGAAAGATTGAAACTATATTGCGTCCTTTTTCATAACTTTGCAACATCGAAAAGGACATCGGGTTACTGTTTGTAGGAATGATGTCATAAGAGAGTGAGTTCATACGATAAGCAACGCCATTTTTGACAGAATAGTCTTTTCATTCATATACTCGCAGTGCAAGTTTCGTGGGGACACGAGGCTTGCACCATTTTATTAAACGAGTATCATGACACAAGACTATATATGCTGCAAGAATAAAGGTAGCACTTCAATCTGTCTTGGCCTCATTATGTTGCATAATAAGTTAGATATTTGATCGTTAATAATAGCAATGAGAAGAAAATACTGGCTATCTCCTGAGTATGCCATCTATGTGGTGATGTGGTTGCTGTTTTTCCTGCTGCCCATCATCATATTCTACTTGCGTTCCTTCACTGTGACGCAAGCAGAATTTCATTGGGAGGAAGTCTTCCATATCTGGCGATGGTTCTTGATCTTCTGCCTGTGCTTTATTATCCATAACTTCTTGCTGGCTCCGCTACTGATCAAGAAGATGCGTGCCGCATACTTCTGTTCGGTGCTCGCTTTGCTGGCAATTTTCTTCGCCGTGTCAAACTATCTTCATGGCCCAGATCCCGGCAGAAATCGTCCGCCGCTCTGGCTGATAGAAAGAGAAAACAGGTTGGCACAAAAGAATCACATACAGCCCCCGTTTCCCATGCGCCATTTCGATGATCACCACTTAGGACCATTGGGACCGGAGTATGTAGTCAACCTGCTCCTGCTCGTAGGCGTGCTTGGACTGAATCTCGGCGTGAAATTCTATTTCAAATCAGAGCAAGACCGTAACCATCTCCAGCAACTTGAGAAGGAAAGGATGTTTCTGCAACTGCAATATCTGAAGTTCCAGATCAACCCGCACTTCTTCATGAACACCCTCAACAACATTCAAGTACTCATTGACATGGACGCGGAGAAAGCCAAAGAATGCCTGAGAGAGCTGTCTGTGATGATGCGTTTCGTACTCTATGAAGGCGATAAGGACCGCGTTTCTTTACACAACGACATCCTTTTCCTGCGCAATTATGTGAAGTTGATGCGGCTGAGATACAACGACCGGCTGACCGTGACGATCGACATCCCGGACAATCTTCCTGACGTGACCATACCGCCGCTGATCTTCCCCACCTTCGTAGAGAATGCCTTCAAACATGGCGTAAGCTATAAACAGGACAGCTTCATCAACATCACAATGGACGTCGAGGACGGTGAGCTGCTCTTTTCCTGCATCAACAGTAAGAAGCCGGTGACAGAGACCAGCAAGGTGCCTTCCGTCGGTGGGGTAGGGCTCACCAACGTGAAGCGAAGGCTGGACCTGATCTACGGCGACTGCTATACGCTCGATATCAAAGACAAGACAGACGTATATGATGTCCTTCTCCGACTCCCCATACAAAAGACAGATAACTATGATTAGATGTTTAGCAATTGACGATGAGCCACTGGCTCTGCAACAACTGGTTAATTTCATCGGCAAGATACCTTTTCTTCAACTCATCAAGGCCTGCCCCAGTGCCACAGAAGCTAAGGAGGTATTGTCGCAAGACATGGCAGATGCCGTGTTTTGCGACATCAACATGCCTGACCTCAACGGCATGGACTTTATCAAAGGCTTGTCGTTTCCGCCTCTCGTCGTCTTCACGACCGCCTACTCTGAATATGCGGTGGAAGGTTATAAGGTCGATGCCGTGGACTATCTCCTGAAGCCATTTGGACTTGACGATTTCCGTCGGGCAGCAGAAAAGTTGCGTCGGAGACTTGGAGAAAAAGACCAAGACGCAACACCCGCCACTTTGCAGCAATCATCAGTAAAGTGTCAGGAACCTGAAAGCGCGACAGATGCGGTAGACTCGTCACTTCCAAAGATAGGCAGCAGCACCGATTCTCTCTTCGTAAAGATGGAAGGGCGGATGGTCAAAATACGGCTGAGCGACGTTGTCTACATCGAGGGAATGAGCGAATATCTGAAGATTCATCTCGACGGAAAGGATGACCGCGGACTGCCACGTCGTCCTGTTGTCTCGCTCTACTCTCTCAAGCGGCTGGAAGAGCGCCTTCCCGACAATTTCATGAGAATACACCGCTCCTATATCATCAACCTTCGTCGTATCCAAGAAGTAAGCAAGACACGCGTGATGCTCGACAACGACATGCTGCTGCCTATCGGTGATCTGTACAAGGACAAGCTCAACAACTATCTGTGCAGAAACTATATCGGCAAGTAAAGGGGCAAGATGTATCCCAGAAAAAATGCTCAATATTTATCGTTGTTGATATCAAGAAACACTTTCATCATTTCAAATTGTATTTGTCAGAAAGATAATTTTCCAATGCTTTATCATCGTCCTCGCATGGAGCAGTGATCATACCAACGTATTTGTCGGATGGTTGGGTCTACGTGAATCAGTCCATCAGTCACCTTTTACACATCTCTACCTCCGTTCGCTGAACGGATACGGTGATTCATTGAACAAAATGCAACACATCCAACAGGATTGCGTATCTTTGCATCAGTAAAACAACAAAGAGATTTTTAGGTTTCTATAATTATTATGGTTAAGACAATTGTATGATAAGGGAGTAAATTAGATTTTACCATTTAGATCGAATTCTATTCAGGTAACAAGAAGAAAAAGCCGGAGCAGTGATTGCCCCGGCCTCTTTGTGTATAAATGGTTTTTCAGATATATCTGAAGAGAATTTTTCTCATTTATGCCTGCTCTTCACTGGCCTCCTTATTGACGATGCGTGACCCCCAAAGCGCATAGAAGAACATGTAGCACATAGCCACAAGAGGCACTACATACGACACCATGTATCCGGCTTTGTCGGCAATTGCGTTCTGCACCATCGGCAGAATGCCACCACCAACGACCATCGTCATGAAGATGCCACTGGCTGCGGCAGTGTATTTGCCTAAGCCTTCAGTAGCAAGGTTGAACGTGCAGCTCCACATCACGGAAGTGCAGAGACCACAGCAGACAAGAAGAATAGCACTCAACGGCAGCTCTGTCATCTCGAAGCCTGAACCGGTGAACACCGGCATGGCGCCGGTGACCGTCTTGGGAAGTACCATAGCCGTGATGATCAAGCAGACCCCGATAGCGTTGGTAGTGCTCATCATCACACGACTGGAAACCTTTGAGCCGATCAAGCCAGCCACGAAACGGCCAACGAGCATCAGCAGCCAGTAGGTACCGGCAGCGAAGCCACCGATAGTTGCAGCGATAGCCACATTGAGGCCTGCGCCTGCTGCCGACGTATCACTAAGGAAGAAGTTAAGTGTACCGGGGATGCCGACCTCTGTACCAACATAGAGGAAGATGGCGATCACGCCCAAGGTGAAATGACGGAAATAGAAAGGTGAGTGCTCAAAAGTCACTCCTTCGGTGTTGTTGCTCTCTGGATCAGCGATAGGGATGAAGCTGAGGATGATGAACGTAGCGGCGAAGATGCCCATGGCCAGATAGAGTACGATGTTGACATCGCTGATCGCTGTGTCCTTCGTCACCGTGCCGATGAGCGCACCAACGAGCATCGGGGTGAGCGTACCCATGAACGAGTTGAGCGTACCACCAATCTGAAGCAACTGGTTGCCTTTCTTTCCGCCACCACCAAGAAGGTTAAGCATCGGGTTGACGACAGTGTTGAGCATGCACACTGAGATACCTGCCACAAACGCACCGAGCAAGTACACATAGAAGTTGGTGGGCAGACCCATCAACAAACTTTGGGTGAACAGCTGACCGGAAAGGAACTGGATGAAGACACCGAAGAAGCCAAAGGCGACAGCCACCAGTGCCGTCTTCTTATAGCCGATGCGTTGCAGCATCTTTCCGGAAGGAATGCCCATAAACAGATAAGCCAGGAAGTTCATCATGTTTCCAAGCATTCCCAGCGTGTTGGATCCTTCGAGTGCAGGCTGGTTCTTCCAGATGACACCGATAGGAGCGGCGAGATTCGTGACGAAAGCGATCATTCCGAAGAGGAAGATCATGGCCACAATGGCGATAGAACGCCCTTTCTGATTATTCTCTTGCATTTTTCTAATTTATGTTTTTAGTTAATATTTCTCTTATATATACGACTGAAAGGTAGAAATTACACATGCTAATCCTCCGGCAAACGGCCGACAAGCAACATAGAGAAGCACCGGCGATACTCATTCACCATCTTGTCGTGTCCTGCCTTTCGGTAGCATTCGTGAAACACAGGGGTGAGAGAGAACCGAGGGTAGATCTCTTCGTAATGATCGAGCAACGCAAGTTTCATCGCCCGTGGGTCATTGGGGTCGACATGAGCTTGTTGCAATACTTGTAAAGCAAAGGTACGGAAAAACGCCGTCACCTCCGCACTTATACTATCTTTCATGCTGCAAAGGTAAAAAATAAAACCACAAGAACCAAGAAAAAAAGGTTAATTGTCGATGATCAGTCCCTGTCTTTTTTTCCTGACCCTTGGCTGCTGCCGACGCAAGGTCAGGCTTTGATAAAATGGGGATGGTTCTCATCACCCAAACGGGGATTGAAGATGAAGCCATCCTCAGCGAATGCGCTCAAAGCCTTTGGATCGTTGAGTCTGTTCTGAATGACAAAGCGTGCCATACCACCACGGCAGCCTTTGGCATACATCGACACGATCTTGAACTGCGTGCCTTGGTCGACATAGAAATAAGGTTTCACGACTCTCACCTCCTTCTCCACACGTTTCCAGTCAAAGAGATGCTCAAACTCCTCGGTAGCCAGATGGAGGAGCACATCGTCGTCGGCTTTGACACGCGCAATGAGCCGGTCTGTCAATCGCTCTCTCCACCACGCGAAGAGAGTCTGTCCGTCAGTAGATCGCAACTTCACCTTGCCTTCCAACCGATAGAGATGGATGCCGTCTAAGGGACACAAGGCACCATAGAGAAAGGAAAGAATCTGCAGGTGATCTTGCGCAAAGCAGAAATCATCGGCCGAGAACTCGTCCGCACGGAGATGCTTGTAGGCTTGACCATAGTAGGCGAGGATAGCGGGTATACGGTTCTCGTCTACCACGAACTGCTGAAAACGCTGCTGATTCTCCATGGCAATAGCCGCACTACAATGCAAAGCTTTGGAGAGATCAACGACGGTCCATTGAGAGAGTTCCAACGCCAAGTGGCGCGCCTCGTCATCAAAGGCAGGTGTCGTCATTATGGGAACACATCCACTATCTGCTGATCTCATGATTTTGGCACTGGCAAGTATCAGTTGCATCTCTAAGTTGGTGTTATGGTGTGAATATAATGGCTTTGAACTTTGCTGTTTTGCGCTTGATCTACACGAAAAAAGCCAAATTACATATTGGTCAAACGACCGTCAGACGTTTGGTCAAACGGCCATCAGCCAATTACCCGACAATTGTTTGACCAATTGTCTAACGACCGTTTGACCATGTCGCTTGAAGCGTTTTGACGTTAAACTTAAAGCTTTGGACAGGCTATCTTAAGCCAGTCGAATATTAGAAAACTATTCGTAAGTGCTTAATATACAGATGCAAACGTCTATCCGAATCATTCTCACTCAATGATCTTGAACTCGTAGCCTTGGTCCTTGAGCCATTGCAGTGCCAGGGGCAAAGCGATTTTCAGCTTGTCGATACTCTTGAGCGAGTCGTGGAAAGTGATGATGGAGCCATTACGGGCGTAGCGTTTGACATTGTTGAAAACATCCTGCGCAGTCAGCCATTTGGAATAGTCACGGGTCACCAAGTCCCACATCACGATCTTGTATTTCCTTTGCAGCCACCAGTATTCTGAGTGACGCATCCATCCGTGCGGCGGTCGGAAGAGATGGGATTTGATGAGCTCGTTGGCATGCGCCGTGTTGATCGCGTAGGTGATCGTCCAATGTTTAAAAGCTCCGATATGGTTGAACGTGTGATTGCCAACCTGATGCCCTTCTTCGACAATGCGGTTGTAGAGGTCGTGATTTCGCAAAACGTTCTCACCGACCATAAAGAAAGTAGCCTTGGCACCAAACTTTCGTAAGGTGTCAAGGATAAACGGTGTCGATTCCGGAATCGGACCGTCGTCGAACGTGAGATACACAGCCCGCTCGCTCTTATCCATTCGCCACAGAGCATTTGGATAGAGCCAGCGGAGCCATTTAGCGGGTTGCTCTATAAACATAGGGTTACTGACCTAACTGCTGACCGCCTTTTCCTACATACATGCGATAGTAAGCGTCGATCTGACTGCCTTGTTTCTTGGCCAAAGACGGGTCAACCAGTTCTGTGATCTTTGACATTTCAGTCATAATCGACAGCTGCATCAGGCAGTCACGCTGAGAGCCTTGGAACTGAATACCTTCCTCACTCAGATAGTACTGCTCGTATTGGCTGGCATTCTTCCATACTTGGTTGATAACTTCCAACGCCTTCTTCTTCTGTCCCAACAGGGCGTAGGCACGGGCAAAGTCGTTGCCACCGCTCATGTAGTTCATCGGAATGTTGTATGTCGGGAGCTCTTTCTCAGCCTTCTGCAACACTTTCAGTGCCTTGGCCTTTTGTCCCTCGGCGATAAGGTGAAGGGCAAGCTGACCGAAGAGACGGCGATGAGTGTAACACATGCGCATGACGGTCTCGTCAATATACAGGCCAGGCTTGCTCAGACCACCATAGCGGTAGCGGAACATCAGGTTGTTATAGACCTTTTCCGTATCGTAGTTCTTAGCGCCCGGAGCGTTGGTTGTGAACGGCGAGATGCGGTTGGCAAGACCTTCCTGAATGAAGTTATCACCGAGATTCATGTAGTTCTCCTGCCCCACAGTCAGAGCGACATAGACAGGACGTGTCCAGTTGCAGTGTGCAATCATCTCCAGCATCATCAAGTCGTTCTTGTAAAGAGCGTTCTTGCCTTTGAGCGAGATGACCATACGGTCGGGGATCGTGTCGCTGGCCATCATCATGCTACTGTGTTTGACAGCGTTCTTGTCGATGGTGACATAGAGCGTATCGGTCGGGACGACGTGCATGTCTGCATCTTTGGAACGTACCCAATACTTCATCACGTTGGCCAACTCGAATGGATTGTCTCCGAACTGAGCCTTAGCGGCCATCGGGTTCCTCTTGTAGAAGTCGAGGACCTGTGACTTCAGACTTGGATTAACTTCGACATATTCGTTGGTTCCCGAACAGTAGTCGAGACGCGGCCAGGTGATAGGCACGGAAGGCGAACCATAAGCCGGACGCTTCATCTGGTCGATATACCAGTCGGTTTGCAGATAGCTGAGGTTGCAGACACGTGCATCAGTACGTACGCCCTCTGTCTCCTGGTTGTACCAGAGTGGGAAGGTGTCGTTGTCACCGTTGGTGAAGATGATCGGATTGCCCTTGTCCTGGAGCGTCATCAGATAGTTGCGGCCGAAGTCACGGCAGGTGTAACGGCCTGAACGGTCGTGGTCATCCCACGTCTGGCTGACCATTTGAATAGGTACGAGCAAGCACACGAGGCTGAGGGCTCCGATAGCGATCGGGCTTTCGACCTTGAGATATTTCTTCATCAGGTCGACCAAGGCGACCACACCCATACCACACCAAATGGCGAAGGCATAGAACGAACCGGCGTAAGCATAGTCACGCTCACGTGGCTGTACCGGCGTCTGATTGAGGTAGACAACGATGGCAAGACCTGTCATGAAGAAAAGGAAGCAGACTACCCAGAACTGACGGATGCCGCGACGACCACGGAATGCCTGCCAGAAAAGTCCAATGAGACCCAACAGCAAGGGCAGACAATAGAAGACGTTGTGACCTTTGTTCATCTTCAGATCGTCAGGCAGTTTGCTCTGATCACCCAGGCGGGCGTTGTCGAGGAAAGAGATACCCGTGATCCAGTTGCCATGCTCAGGCTCGCCATTGCCCTGAATGTCGTTTTGGCGACCTGCAAAGTTCCACATGAAGTAGCGCCAGTACATGAAGTTGCACTGGTAGGACAGGAAGAACTTGATATTGTCGATCTGTGATGGCATCTTCACGGTCATCTGCTCACCGCAACGGTCATAGGGAACTTCAGTACCATCTACGCCACCCATCCAGCTCTCGTAGTCCTGTGCATGGTTGCTGTCCCACATACGGGGGAAGAGCATGTTCTGCGCATAGATATAGTTGTTGCGGTGAGAGACGATGAAGTAAGAGTCCTTCTCATCCTTGGAAGCCTTTTCCTTACGGCTGTAGATAGGAGCACCCTCTTTCATCTTGGGTCTGCACATATCGCCATCCTGCTCCAAAGCGACCTGCGAAGTGTAAGCCTGGCCATAGAGTAGGGGATAGCTGCCATACTGATCACGGCTGAGATAAGAGCCCAACGTGAAGATATCCTCCGGAGAGTTCTGGTCCATCGGCGGGTTGGCAACCGAGCGGATGACGATGAGCGCATAGCTGGAATAGCCGATCATCAGCATCAGCATACACAGCAGCACGGTATTTTTCAGATGAGAACTGACCAGATATACTGGCTTCTTCTCAACCATCTTCTTGCGATTGAACAGCCACCAGAGGATGGCAAGGATGACAATGCCGCAAACAACCGCATGCCAGCCGTAGCCGACAAACGGAATACCGATCAGCGCGAAAGCCAAGAGGGTAGAGATGTTCTCCAGTTTCTTGTTGCGTCCGACATAGCTTTCATAGATGGCCCAAAGCGTGGAAGCCACCAGCAAAGCAATGTAGATGACCAGTCCCGTGTTGAAAGGCAGGCCCAAAACATTGACGAAAAGCAGCTCAAACCAGCCGCCCACAGTGACAATGCCCGGGATGACGCCGTAGAGCACGGCGGCCACCAGCACAAAAGATACCAAGAGGGCGATCAGAGAACCCTTCAGCTCGATGTTGGGGAAGCGACGATAGCAGTAGACCAGCACGATGGCAGGCAGACACAGCAAGTTGAGCAGGTGCACACCAATGCTCAGGCCTGTCATATAGAAAATGAGTACCAGCCAACGGTCGGAATGTGGCTCGTCGGCATGATCCTCCCATTTCAAAATCAACCAGAACACAATGGCAGTGAACGCCGATGAGTAGGCATAAACCTCACCCTCCACGGCAGAGAACCAGAATGTGTCACTCCATGTGTAAATCAGAGCGCCCACAACACCACTGGCCTCAATGGCGATGGTCTTGCCCAACGTCAGTGACGACCAGTCCTTAACGATTAACTTGCGTGTCAGGTGGGTGATCGTCCAGAAAAGGAAGAGGATCGTGGTGGCCGAGAGCAGGGCACTCATCGTGTTCACCATGCGTGCTACCTGACTGGGATCACTGGCAAAGTGACTGAAAAGATTGGCCGTGAGCATGAAGAACGGTGCCCCAGGTGGATGACCGATTTCAAGTTTGTAGCCTGTGGTAATAAACTCTGGACAGTCCCAAAACGAGGCTGTCGGCTCGATGGTGGAGCAATAGGTAAAGGCTGCTATGGCAAACACGAGCCATCCCAGCACATTGTCCACTAATCTGTACTGCTTCATTATTTTATTAACCTATAATTGTGTTATTGCAATAAAAACTTTGCAAAGATAGCAAAAAGCAAGGAGAATAGACGTTGTTTAAGGTCTTTATTTAATATTTTTATCTAAAGATGAGAGAAAATTAATCTCAAAGCGGCTGCGCCGGTAGCTATCATCAGCCGCCGAAAACCTTCCTTTCAGCTTAACGTTCTGTTCGGCTGCTTATAAGCCGCTGCAAATACTGTAGTGTCAAAGCAGCTTTTATGCTATAATGGACGTTATGATAAATAAAAGACAACAACTGTTTCCTACATACAAAAACGAAAAAGCCCTCCATTCTCACGAACAAAGGGCTTAATAAAAGAAATTAAAAAATAAATCGTATTATTATTGTAAGAGAGATTCTATTTATGAAAATAAGATGTATTTAGACTGACTTTCGTATCAATTGAATGAGGACCTCCGGTTACTGAAGGAGTTCCTGAATTTCACTCAAAGGACGCTTCTCCTGTGTGCCGTCAGGCATGGTGACCATGAAGTAGCCGTACTTCGACTTACCATTGTTGTATTCCACCACAGCGACACCGCCATTACGGAGCTGCAATGTAAAGTAGCCCTGGCGCTTGCCGTTGACGTAGTTGCCATGGAGCTTCTCCTTGCCGTTGATATAGTATGTGGTGACCTCGCCATTGAGAACGGTATTCTTGTCATTGCCAAGATCGATGAAGCTGTATCCACCCTCGGCCTTGAGGTTACCGTTCATATAGAAATCTTGGAAGACATCTTCCTTGTTGAGTCCTTTACCATCCTGCTTGAGCAGACGATAGTAAGCAGCCTGACCACGATCCTGTACGTTCTGCTGATTAGCAGCGTAGTAGATAGTGTCTGCAACGACAGTTGCACTCTCGCTCACATGCTTACGAGCTGAAGCACTCAGAACTGCGAGAAACATCATTGATAAAATCATCAACTTCTTCATATCGGTTTCCTTTCTTAGTTTTATTTTTTCTTTTAGACATTGCAAAGGTATGCATTTTATATCGAATCTCCAAATTCCTTTAACACTATTTTATCATTATTTTTAGCCTAAATTTTAATTATAATTTATAAGTAGCGTTTAATTCTATTCTGAAAGAATTTGGAGCCTAAATAGACAAAGTGTAAGCATAAGAAATTATCTGCGTACACAATATTGGTAAGAGTATGACATTATGTAAGTGTTCGCACACAAACATCAGTATACAAATAACGCGTATTTGAATATTGTGTATCACATGAGAGGATTGAATTGTAAGTAACGTTTACCATATAATCAGATTGACATATATCAAGAATATAGACTTACGAATCGAAAGCAAAGAGATAAAAAAGCATTAGTATTTGATAGAATTAAAGTTCAAAATCAATGTTTCAATTTCAATTTGTCAAGGCGCGTACCCTCTGAGAAAACATCTAAGTCGACCGGAGTGGATATTCCGTCGATCAATCCGGCATCACTATGCTGCCATAAGAGTGGCTTGGTATTGCCAAACAAGGGCGGTTCGGATGAACTATAATGAGAAACAAAGAGAGGAACAGAAGCAAAGTGGGGATAGAGATGTTCATTAAAGAATCGGGTGTAGCAATATATAATAGGTGTACCATGATAATGAGTAGCAAGCAACTGGATCATAGAGTCGAGCTTCACCGTCAGCACTTCCCTACTCCATCCCTTTACGCCTTCCTCCTCGACATCAATCATTGGTACGAGATCCTGATGGTGCCGGTTGACGATGGAATAATAGAGACGGAACTGCTGTCGAATGCTGCTGCCGGAAGTCAAATAGTGATAGGTACCGACAGGAATGCCCGCGGTACGGGCGCGGGCAATATTCTTGAGATAAAAAGAATCGATATGGTCGCCTCCCTCCGTGGCTTTGATGTAGACGAACTTCACGCAGGTGTCACGACTGACACGATTCCAGTCGATGACACCCTGATGATGCGAGATGTCGATTCCATCGTAGTCCATCCGGCCATGTCGGCCGAGGGCTGAAGTTAACTTCACACCGTTGCTGAAGAACCCATCAATGTTTGGAAGGCTGTCGCGAAAGTTGGGTACATAGATGGCTGCCAAGACGAAGCCAATAAAGAGCAAGGCGATAATCGTTATCAACACGAGCCATGATTTGTGGAGAAATCGGCTGATCTGATGACGAATGTGATAGTACTGATAACTGTGATGATGGTGATGATGGTGATGCGCATGGGTATCATGGAAGCCTCCGCCTCCATGCTGATCATGATAAGGATTTACTGTTGTTGTCATATGGTTGTTAGTTTAGTTATAGTAATATGTATAATATGTGTATAGGCCGTTATTCGTTGCCGCCTTATTGGAATCTGAATCCTCGGATCAATCGTGTGGAGACGGGTTTGCCACCTTTCATCGCGGGTTTCAAAGCTGGCATTCCTCTCACAACCGATACTGCCCAACGGTCAGCGGATGGCGAGACAGAGTTGACAACGGCCAAATCTGCCGGTCGCCCGTCACGGTCGACGACATAGGAGACGAGCACCGTGCCGGATCCTTGGTAGCTGGAGATGGTCTGAGCGGCCAGATAGCGTTTAGCCAAATCTTTGTCTATCTCTGTCGGAAGTTCCTCAGGATCATAGCAGAGCGTGTCTTTGCCTGAGCTCTGTGGCAATGAGGCATAGACAGGCTGATGGGCGAGTGCCGGTTTCAGAAGGTTGCGGTAGTGCTTAGTCAAGACAGATTTGGCATAGTCATAGCGCAATTTCAACTCAGAAGTATAGCCGCCATTGTTAAAACCATATCTGACGTGCATACCCACAAGAGAGTCCTCCGGCCACACAGCCAGCACCTCCACGGATTGAAGACTGTTGTACTCGTCGTCATTGAGCACACTTGTCAGCAGTGTGATCAAGGGGCTGCCGCCCGATGATTGCGGTTGATAGGTTTTCATCAAATCTGCGAGTTGCAGGATCTTCTGGGTGTGGAGATCATAGACACAGACAAGATGGTCGTCGGCAGCCTGCTGTGAGCTCAGTGACTGAGGCGCTACCTTGCGGTCAAGCTGATAGACAATATATTTCCCCGGACTATAGCTTTTGATAGTGGCCGAGGCTGTGACATAGCAGAAGTGACGGTCATCGGGCAGACTGTCGAGCTTACCAGAGACCGGTGTGCCATAGCGTACAAGGAAGTCGCGCATGGCTATATCATAGTCAACAGCATCGGACATCAATATCGTAGAGGCAATCTGCTGCTGCAAGGTACTGACCTGCGTAGAGTCAATAACTACCGGCCACTCCATATCTAAGTCCACAACATTGAAATCCGAGCCTTGACGCATAAGGGTGTGGCTCTTGTCATATCTGACAATATAGGCGTAGCTGCGGGGCGAGTCGACGACCTGTGCCTGCAAAGAGATGCAGGGCAACAACATCGCGAGACAAAGCCCGAAACAAAACAATATAGTCTTTTTCATGTGGATAACTTTCTATCATTGGTTCAAGACGTAGAGATACACACCTTCACGTACGCATCTTATCATCATAAGCAAGACCTCACGCCTCCGCGGTTGGGTCGCCGGGCTCCGCCGGCTGTTGGGTGACAGCCTTAGCTTTCAACCTACCGACGCTCTCCTCCTTGGTGACATACTTCTTCCAATAGGTGATGAGCAGCGTCGTCAGCGGCAGGGCAACGATCAGTCCGATGAATCCCAGGATAGCGCCCCACACTGAGAGGGAGAGCAAGAGGATGGCAGGGTTGAGTCCCATGGCCTTTCCCATGATATGCGGAGTGACAACCATGTCGCTGATAACCTGTACCAAAGCGAAGAGTCCTAAGGCCAGTCCGAAGACCACCCAGAAGTTCTGACCGGTGTCAGCAGCCTTAAGCATGGCAAGGAAAGCCGTAGGGATAAGGGCGAAGGTATGGAGATAAGGTACGAGGTCAAGCACTCCGATAAGTATACCCAAGCCGATGGCCATCGGGAAATCCATGATGGTGAAGCCTATGCAGAACATGATGCCCATGCATAGAGCCACCAAGCCCTGTCCGCGGATGTAGTTGTTCAACTCCCGTTCTACGTCTCCTGCAAGCTCATGCCAGAAAGGACGGTTCTTCACGGGAAAGATACGAATCCAATTCGTAGTCAGGAACTCGTAGTCCATCAGGATGAAGAACATATATAATAAGGTGATCAGGGAGGCCACAATACTCATCACCACGCTGGCCGTCTGACTCACTACTGAGAACACCTTCGGCGCCACATTCTTCAGGATATTGGTGAAGTCGGGGCTCTTGAAGAAGTGCTCTACCGTGTGTTGGTTGTGGATGAGCCAGTTAGAAATCCATCCGCTGATATTGTTGGTGTGTGCTGCTCCATGCACCCAATGGGTGAGGATGACATACAACCGCTGGAACTGCTCGATCATAGGCGGAATGATGAAATAGAGCATCCCACCAATGACAGCAAAGACCACGATCATCGTGATGATGATCGACAGGGCACGTACCCGCACGTGAAGTTTGTTCTCCACAAACTTCACCATCGGATAGAGCAGATAGGCAAAGAGCCACGCCACGAAGAAAGGCAACAGCACACTGCTCAGATAGTCCACCAGCAGGAACACGGCCAAGACAACGGCGCCGATTCCTACCCAACGTATGAAACGATCGAATGTGATTTCTTTTGGCATAATACGATAATTGACTTTTGCATTTACTGTGCACGGCCGCCCATGCGCTATTTTTCGAAGAGATTGCGGCTTTGCGCGTTACGCTTGTCGTCCAACATAGCTCTTTGGAAACAATCGCGGCACAGAGGCTCATACTCCAGTTTCTCACCGAGCATCACCTGTTCCTTGTCATTGACAAGCCTGTGGCTGGCATAGGCCAGCGAGCCGCACTTCACACAGATGGCATGCACCTTGGTCACCTCATCGGCCACAGCCATCAGCGCAGGCATCGGTCCGAAAGGATTGCCAAGGAAGTCCATGTCCAGTCCGGCAATGATGACGCGTACACCCTGATAGGCAAGTTTGTTGCAAACAGCGACAAGGTGGTCGTCGAAAAACTGTGCCTCGTCGACACCCACTACGTCACAGCCTCCCGACAACTTCAGGATCTCGTCGGACTGGTGCACGGGTATTGATCTCAGAGCGGTATGGTCGTGGCTCACCACATCGCTGGGCGAGTAGCGTACGTCCATCGTCGGCTTGAAAATCGCAACGTGCTGCTTGGCAAAGCGGGCACGGCGCAGACGGCGTATCAACTCTTCCGTCTTGCCGGAGAACATGCTGCCACAGACCACCTCAATGCGGCCGGGGCGGCGGTTCTCCCCTATCAGATTCTCTGTCATCTCTTCTGGTTTCTTTCTTATTTGCAAAGATAATAAGAAAAGACGAATAGTCATCGTTTGTGTATCTACATTTCTGCTTTGCAAAGAAAAAAACAAATAAAATTTGGGTGTAGCGATTATTTTGCTTATATTTGCAGATAATTATGGGTACATTGTATATCATCCCCACCCCAGTGGGAAACATGGAAGACATCACACTGCGTGCCTTGAGGATACTCAAAGAGGCTGATCTCGTGTTGGCTGAGGACACTCGTACCTCAGGCAACCTCCTTCGCCACTATGAGATCAGCAATCATCTCATGGCCCATCACAAGTTCAATGAGCACGGGACAACGTCGGGCATTATTGAGCGTCTCAAGGCCGGACAGAACATCGCGCTGGTCAGTGACGCCGGCACGCCGGGCATCAGCGACCCGGGATTCTTCCTTGCCCGTGAGGCTGCGCACAACGACATCGAGGTCATTACGCTGCCCGGTGCTACAGCCTGCATCCCAGCCATCGTGTCGTCGGGACTGCCCTGTGACCGTTTCTGCTTTGAGGGCTTCCTGCCACAGAAGAAGGGACGGCAGACGAGACTGGAGAGTCTGAAGGACGAGACACGCACCATGGTTTTCTATGAGTCGCCCTACCGACTGCTCAAGACGCTCAAGCAGTTTGCCGAAGTGTTTGGCGCGGACCGGCAGGTCAGCGTGGCCAGGGAGATCTCCAAGATACATGAAGAACACATCAGAGGCACACTCGAAGAGGTCGTCGCCCATTTCGAGACAACAGAACCGCGAGGCGAGATCGTCATCGTGCTGGCCGGCAAAGATACGAAAAAACATCAGGTATGAAACTACGCTTGCTCCATACTTCTTTCTTGTGCATGTTTCTCGCATGCATCGCGCTTCTTGTAACTGGTTGCAAGGAAAAGAAGCAAGCACCCGTTATGCTCCAAAACATTCAGACATCCGACTCACTGCATAAAATCATTGCCCAGCGCGACAACGAGATCAATGACATGATGGCGACCCTCAACCAGATTGAGGATGGCTTCGAGGTCATCAACATTGCTGAGGACCGTGTCAACGTGGCGCAGACCGGCGAAGGCGATGCGACAGACAAAGCCAAAGAGATCGCCAACAACATCAAGATCATCACGGACAAAATGCAGGAGAACCGCGCCCTCATCAGCAAGCTGCAAAAACAATTAAGGCAAAGCAGCTTCAAGAGCCAGGAATTCAAGCGCACCATTGAGGGGCTGATGAGACGCATGAGCGAGAAAGATCAGCAGTTGCAGGAGCTGAGAGCTGAGCTCGATGCCAAGGATATACACATCTCAGAACTTGACGAGACGATCGACAACCTCAATAACAACATTACCGATCTGCAGAACGAGAGCGAGCAAAAGACGCAAACCATTAACAACCAGGACATGCAGCTCAACACGGCATGGTATGTCTTTGGCACGAAGAGCGAGCTGAAAGAGCAGAACATACTTGTCGGCGGAAAGGTGCTACAGGCATCTTTCAACCGCAACTACTTCATGAAGATCGACATCAGAGTAGAGAAGGATATCAAGCTCTACTCCAAATATGCCAAGATCCTCACCACGCACCCGGCAGGCAGCTATACGCTCCAGCGTGACAACTTCAACCAATACGTCCTGCACATCACCAACCCGCAATTGTTCTGGAGTACGAGCAAGTATTTAGTGATACTGGTGAAATAGACATGATATCAAATAAGGAATGATGACCGACGAAGACTATATGCGACTGGCGCTCAGCGAGGCTCAGGCAGCTTTCGACGAGGGAGAGATCCCCGTAGGCGCTGTCGTGGTGAACAAGGGCCGTGTCATTGCACGGGCACACAACCAGACCGAGACACTCCACGACGTCACCGCTCATGCCGAGATGCTGGCCATCACGTCGGCTGCCAACCTCTTAGGCGGTAAGTATCTGACCGACTGTACGCTTTATGTCACCGTGGAACCCTGCACGATGTGCGCCGGTGCGCTTGGCTGGGCACAGGTGGCACGCGTCGTCTACGGGGCTTCGGACCCCAAGCGGGGCTATACCTGCTATGCACCGCACGCCCTGCACCCCAAAGCGTCAACCACTTCCGGCATACTCGAAAAGGAGTGTACCACGCTGATGCAGGAATTCTTTCGACTCAGAAGATAAACAGCGACTATGGCTACTCACAACGATGTCGGCAAATGGGGCGAAGAATATGCGGCCCAATATCTGAAAGGCAAGGACTATCTCATCCTTGACCGCAATTGGAGACCGGGAAAAGGGTTGGTTGATCTCGACATCGTATGCCTCACTCCCGACCGCCGGATCGTGGCCTTCGTGGAGGTGAAGACGCGAAGCAAGGAGGAGATCACCGCCCCGGAAGAGGCGGTCGATATACGTAAAATGAGACATCTCGGGCGCGCTGCCGACACGTATGCCAAGATCAGAAACATCGTGGAAGAGTTGCGTTTCGACATCATAACCATCATCGGAAAGGAAAATGATCCTCATCCGCAATTAGAACATATACAAGATGCTTTCAATCCGCTCCTTATTTAAAAAGAAAAACAACAGTGGCCCAAACTTCCAGATCACACGTCTGGAAGAGACCGACAGCACAAATGCCTATATCCACCGCATGCTCTCTGCCCTGCAGCAGGGCGAGGCAAAACCGGGTGCGGAACAAGCCCGCTATTGGGTCGTCACCACAGAATTCCAGTCTTCCGGACGTGGGCAGGGAACCAATACGTGGGAGAGCGAGAGAGGCAAGAACCTGCTCTTCTCGATTCTCTGTCATCCGGTATGGATTCCGGTCACCAGCCAGTTCCTTCTTTCGGAAGCCATCGCCTTGGCTATTCGTGATGCCTTGGCTGTCTACGACGACCATTTCACTATCAAGTGGCCCAACGACATCTATTGGAAGGACCAGAAAATATGCGGCATACTCATTGAGAACACGTTGAGCGGCGGACATATCAAGAACAGCATCATCGGTCCGGGCATCGATGTCAACCAGCAAGTCTTCCATAGTGATGCGCCGAATCCTGTCTCGCTCTACCAGATCTTAGGTCACGAAGTAGACCGCGAAGCTCTGTTGCAGGACATCCTCAAGCGCTTCGACGCCAACATCCAAGCGACCATCAACGGTGATTACGCTACGATCGTCGGCAACTACACGTCGTGGCTCTACCGTCTCCACGGTTTCTATCCCTATCATGACGCCGACGGCGACTTCGAGGCTGCCCTCGTTGAGGTGGAGGACGACGGGCACCTTGTGCTCCGAGACCGTGAGGACCGCATCCGCCGCTATGCTTTTAAGGAGGTGGAGTTCATCATCAACGCATGAGCCGCACACCATTCTGAATTCCACACTCCACATCAAAGCCATTCGACATTCATCACTCATCATTCAACATTCTAATCATTCGACATTCAACAATCAACACTCAACATTCAATATATGAGATTCAAACGTATTCTGCTCAAGCTCTCCGGTGAGAGTCTGATGGGCAAGCAAGGTTATGGCATAGATCCCGAAAGACTGAGCGACTATGCCGCACAGATCAAGGAAATCCACGACATGGGTGTACAGATCGGTATCGTCATCGGCGGAGGTAACATCTTCCGCGGTCTCAGCGGCTCACAGAAAGGCTTCGACCGCGTCAAGGGAGACCAGATGGGCATGTGCGCCACGGTCATCAACTCACTGGCTTTGAGTTCCGCCTTAGGAGCGATCGGTGTGAAAAACAAGGTGATGACAGCTATCCGCATGGAGCCAATCGGTGAGTTCTACAACAAGTGGAAAGCCATCGAGGCACTGGAGGCTGGCTATATCTGTATCTTTTCTGCCGGTACCGGTAATCCTTATTTCACCACCGACACGGGCTCTTCGCTCCGTGGCATTGAGATTGAGGCTGACGTGATGCTCAAGGGTACGCGGGTCGACGGCGTCTACACTGCTGACCCCGAAAAGGATCCGACTGCAAAGAAGTTCAAAGAGATCAGCTACAAAGATGTCCTCGACCGTGGCCTGCGCGTCATGGACCTGACCGCTATCTGCATGTGCCAGGACAACAACCTGCCGATCTATGTCTTCAACATGGACGAGAAAGGCAACCTCAAGAAGGTCATGGACGGTGAGGAGATCGGTACGCTCGTGCATCCATAAAGCACAGTTTACCCAAAGACAAGTAGCAATAGGGACATTCTATTTTAAACGCCTTAGCCCCGTCAGGTTTCCCTGACGGGGCTAAGTCATGCTTAGAGTGCTCACCAATAGCGATGCACTTTATGCCAAAACGGTTTCGGACCTCCGCTCTCCCCTATTTGGGGAAAGCGATAAGAACCTTAACCCTTGATAATACCTTGCTCAACAAAGATCTGCTTAAGGATCTCTACGCCGCGCTCAACCTGCTCTTTGCTGTGAGTAGCCATCAGTGCGAAGCGAACGAGCGTGTCCTGCGGAGCACATGCGGGTGGGATGACAGGGTTGATGAATACGCCACGGTCGAAAGCCAGCTTGGTGACGAGGAATGTCTTGTAGCTGTCGCGGACATACAGCGGAATAATAGGACTCTCGGTCTCACCAATCTCAAAGCCCTCTTCACGGAAACGTTTCAGCGCATAGTTAGTCACATCCCACAGGTGCTGGATACGCTCCGGCTCTTCCTGGATGATGTGCAGTGCCTCAATGGCAGCGGCTGTTGCAGCCGGCGTGTCACTGGCGGAGAAGATATAGGTGCGGGATGTATGACGCAGATAGTTGATCGTGTCCCAATCAGCAGCCACAAAGCCACCGATGGAAGCAAGACTCTTAGAGAACGTGCCCATGATGACATCTACCTCGTCCTGCAGGCCGAAGTGATGACAGACACCTCTTCCCTGCTCACCGAAGACGCCGAGACCATGAGCCTCGTCAACCATGATCGAGCAGTTATACTTATGTTTCAGTTCCACGATCTCAGGCAGCTTAGCCAAATCGCCCTCCATGGAGAACACGCCATCGACGACAATTAGCTTCACAGCCTTATGGGGCAACTTCTTCAAAACACGCTCCAAGTCCTCCATATCGTTGTGCTTGTAGTGGAGCTGAGTGGCGAAACTCAGACGACGGCCGTCAACGATGGAAGCATGGTCACGGTCATCACAGATGACATAGTCACCACGACCGACCAACTGCGGAATGACACCCGCATTGACAGAGAAGCCGGTAGAGAAGCAGAGCGCAGCGTCCTTGTGCTCAAACTCAGCCAACTCTTTCTCCAACTGCACGTGGATGTCGAGAGTACCATTGAGGAAACGGCTGCCTGCACAACCGGAACCATACTTGAGAAGTGCCTTTTCGGCGGCAGCGATCACACGATCGTCACCTGTCAAACCAGTGTAGGCGTTACTTCCAAACATCAGCACCTGATGACCTTCCATGGTCACCTCAGGGCCCTGCTTACTTGTAATTTCACGGAAATAAGGATATACACCTTCCTCCATGTACTTCTGAGGTACACGGTAGTCTTTGTATCTTTCTTGTAACTGTCCCATTTCTAAAATAGGTGTAGATAACACTACGTTGTTTTATACTTAGGCTGCAAAGTTACAAAATTTATGGCACAATCAGTGCTTTTTGAGCAGAAATCGTCTGATTTTGCAATTTTTATTGATCTTTTCTTCTCTCATTTCATTTATATTACATAAATTTGCCCTATGAAAAAGAAAATACTGTTCATCATCAACCCCTGTTCCGGGACGACGAGCAAACGGGTTATTCCAGAGTTCATTACTCAAAATATCAATCACGACTTGTTTGACTTCGATATCCAAATGACAAAAGGTCCCGGAGACGCCACGACGATGGCTCAAGCAGCCAGCGAGCGTGGCTTGGATGCTATTGTGGCTGTTGGTGGTGACGGCACGGTGAATGAGGTGGCACGCGGCTTGGTCCACACTCACACGGCACTGGGTATTATTCCCTGCGGATCGGGCAATGGACTGGCCAGGCACCTGCTCATACCACGCGACATCAAGAAAAGCCTTGGTATCATCAATAACTTTGTGGTTCACGATCTCGATTACTGTGTCATCAACGACATGCCGTTTTTCTGTACCTGCGGCATGGGCTTTGACGCTTTCGTCAGCCAGAAGTTCGCCGAAGCCGGCAAGCGTGGGCCGGTCACCTACGTGCAGAAAGTATTGGAAGAAGGCTTGAAGTACAAGCCGGAGACCTATATATTAAAGGACGACACAGGTACACAGAGCTACAAAGCTTTCCTGATCACCTGCGCCAACGCCTCACAATATGGCAACAACGCCTACATAGCTCCGCAGGCATCGATGAGCGACGGACTCATGGACGTGGTGATCATGGAACCATTCAACGTCATTGAGGCTCCTCAGATCGCCATCGATATGTTCAGCAAGACGCTCGACAAGAGCTCACGCATCAAGACGTTCCGCACCAAGCATCTGACGATCCACCGCAAGGAGCCGGGAGTGATCCACTATGATGGCGACCCGGCCATGACAGGTAAGGATATTGATGTGCATGTCGAGGCGAAAGGTATCCGCATCATCGTCAATCCCAATGGCGACAAACGGTTGCGCCGTCCTAACCTCTTGCAATCGAGTGCAGCTGATCTCTTCAATGACCTTTCTGGACTTCACGACGATATTGCCAAGCAAACACGTAGAGGTATCGCTCTGACTAAGCTGCTGCAAAAGAAATTCGGGAAGACGATCAACAACATTAAATAAATCAAGCCTCACCCCTTCCCCCTCTCCCAAGGAGAGGGGAGTAGAATGCAGCAAGAGCCGTTTCTCATAAAGACTGAGCCCATGTCTTTACACCTTATTAAATATAGTTGGCAATTATATATAGGCGAAGATCTCCTTGTGTATGGATGAGACTTCCAAATATATTTAGAGAGACTTCTCTGTCCTCAAAAGGGGCAGTCTATTTGACATAGAAATCGGCGGTAAGTTGCTGATACCAGGCACTTCTGCTGCCGTCGGCATTCATCAGGCACTGCTCGGAGCGCTCTGACGGACTGTGGGATGAGCGGCTGAAGGTGACCAGCACACGCGAGAGAGGCTTTCGCGGTGTCGTGCGCAAGAGCAACTCACGTGTCTTTCTAAACCCCAAAAGATAGGCTTCGGTCTCCAAAGCCTCCTGACTGAGTGTCGGCACAACGACATTGACAACACCAGAGTCGGAAGTGTTAGCTTTGGCAAAGACAAAAATATCACGAAACGTCAGGCTTTTCTCACCTGCATGACGGGCCAGCGAGCGCGAAGCCTCGGGTGCTTTCATACTGTTGAGGAAATAAGGAGGATTGCAGACGATGCTGTCGTATGGCGCTGACGGAAGAAAGTCTTGAAACGCCGTGTGCGTAACGGCGATTCTCGAAGCGAAAGGAGACCGCCCCACATTGTCCGCCGCCTGCTCGGCAGCATCGTAATCCACTTCTATGGCATCGATGTTGGCAGACGGAAAGCGCTGCGCCATCATCAGTGCAACGACACCCGTACCCGTGCCGATGTCAAGGATATGTTGTCCGCCCTCAGCCCATGCGCCTAACAGTACGCCGTCTGTTCCCACCTTCATGGCACAGTGCTGTTGCCCGACAAAGAACTGTCGGAACTGGAATCTCTCTTTTTGTATATGATCCATGGCCTCTTAAACGCTGTTGCAAACGGATTATTTTGCTACTAAGCCGATTGTCAGTCTCGGTTTAGCGTTTTTTATTGAATTGACTAAAACATTATGCCATATTTTTTGTAACTTTGCACATTAAAAGTAGTACAAAGATCCTTCACACGGTTTGAAACAAGGAATAAAATATTCATGAATAAGAAACCCAATACATCCATTCAGATGTTCGCCGACTTTGAAGGCGACGTCTCTACCCTTTTCAATACCCAGGCTCCAGATGAAGTTCCCGTGCTGACAACGCGCAACATGGTGCTCTTCCCTGGCATATTGGTACCAATTCTGTTAGGCAGAAAAGCCAGTATCAATCTGGCAAAGAAGCTCGATAAGTCGGGCAACGGCATGATTTGTGCCATCTTCTGCCAGCGCAATGCTGATATCGACTCTCCAAAAGTTGCGGATCTCTACAAGATCGGTGTTTATGCTCGGTTGGTGAAGATGATCGAGATGCCTAATATCGGCAACATCACAGCTATCTTCCAGGCACTCGGCCGCTGCGAACTTGAGACCATCACAGGCTACAAGCCTTACTATACCGGTATTGTAAAGCCTGTGCCTGAGCACATTCCTGACGACAAGGAGAAGAATACTGATGAGTACAAGACCTTTATGGCCGATCTGCATACGACCACAGAGCGACTCATCAACGTCAATGACGAGATCCCCAGTGAGACAATGATGCCGCTGAAGAATATGGGCGACGACACACTGCTCATCAACTTTGTATGCACGAATCTGCCGTTCTCCGTACGCGACAAAATCAAATTGCTGCAGATCGGTGACATCTCACAGCGACTCATGGAACTGCTGAAACTGGAGAACCGCGACATTCAGCTCAATGAACTGAAAAACCAGATTCGGCAGAAGACACATGAGGATCTTGACGAACAGCAAAAGGAGTACTTCCTGCAACAGCAGATGAAGAACATCCGTGAAGAGCTCGGCTCTGACAATGGCTCTACCGAGAAGCGTGAGCTGGAAGAGAAAGCCAAGAACAAGAAATGGCCCGATGAGGTTGCCAAACTCTTCAAAAAAGAGCTTGACAAACTCGATATGTTCAATGCTCAAAGTCCGGAGTACAGCGTACAAGTCAACTATCTCGAACAACTCGTAAGCCTGCCCTGGGGAGAATACACCGAGGACAACCTCGATCTGAAACGCGCCCGTCGTATCCTCGACCGTGACCACTATGGCATGGAAAAGGTCAAGGAGCGCATCCTGGAATACCTCGCTGTACTGCAGCTGCGCGGTGACCTGAAGTCCCCGATCATCTGCCTCTATGGTCCGCCGGGAGTCGGCAAGACCTCACTGGGCAAGAGCATTGCGGCAGCCATGAAGCGTAAGTATGTGCGTGTGTCACTGGGCGGCCTCCACGACGAGAGCGAGATCCGCGGCCATCGCCGCACTTATGTCGGTGCCATGCCGGGGCGGATCATCAAGAGCATTCAGAAGGCAGGCTCTTCAAATCCTGTGTTTATCCTCGATGAGATCGACAAGGTCACACAGAACACCATCAACGGCGACCCGTCGTCAGCCCTTTTGGAGGTGCTCGATCCGGAACAGAACAATGCCTTCCACGACAACTTCCTCGATGTAGACTATGATCTCTCCAAGGTGCTGTTCATTGCCACTGCCAATGATCTCAACACGATTCCGCGTCCATTGCTCGACCGTATGGAGATCATCGAGGTGTCGGGCTACATCACCGAGGAAAAGATCGAGATCGCCAAACGCCATCTGGTACCGCGCGAACTGAAAAACACGGGCCTTGACACCATCGACCCACCGGTGAAGTTCACCAAGCAGGCTCTGGAAAAGATCATCGAGTCGTATACGCGCGAGAGTGGTGTGAGACAGCTGGAGAAGCAGATCAACAAGGCACTGCGCAAACTTGCCTTCAAGAAAGCGATGGATGGCGAGCTGGAATACTCCACGATCACTCCGGTCGCCTTGCAGGATCTCCTGGGCAATCCGCCTTTCTATCGCGACATCTACCAAGGCAACGACTATGCAGGCGTCGTCACGGGACTGGCCTGGACAAGCGTTGGCGGCGAGATCCTCTTCATTGAGACCTCGCTGTCCAAAGGCAAGGGCGGCAAGCTCACGCTGACGGGCAACCTCGGCGACGTGATGAAGGAGAGTGCCATCATCGCCCTGCAATATGTCAAAGCTCACTGCGACACGCTGAACATCGACTACCGCATCTTCGACAACTGGAATATCCACATTCATGTGCCCGAAGGCGCTACTCCGAAAGACGGCCCCTCTGCCGGTATCACCATTGCCACATCGATCGCATCGGCTATCACCCAGCGCAAGGTACGCAAGAACACGGCCATGACAGGCGAGATCACGCTGCGTGGAAAGGTGCTGCCCGTAGGTGGCATCAAGGAGAAGATCCTTGCTGCCAAGCGTGCCGGCATCACCGACATCGTCATGTGCCGCGACAACAAGAAAGACATTGAAGAGATTCCTGAGAAGTATCGCAAGGGCGTAGAGTTCCACTATGTCGAGAACGTACAGGACGTCTGGGAATTTGCTCTCACCGACGAGATTGTGGACCACCCCATCGATCTGTCCATCCCCAAGGAAGACAGCGACGACAAAGACAAGAAGAAAGACGAATAAGCATCAGCATGACATTTGAACTTCAACATACCGACAACGCCAGCGACGCACGTACCGGACTGATCACCACAGATCACGGACAGATCAAGACCCCGATCTTCATGCCCGTAGGTACGTGTGGCTCGGTCAAGGGCGTGCACTTCCGTGAGCTTCGCGAACAGGTCAAGGCGCAGATCATCTTGGGCAACACCTATCATCTCTATCTTCGCCCGGGCCTCGAAGTGCTGCGCGCGGCAGGCGGACTGCATGGCTTCAATGGATGGGAGCGCCCTATCCTGACCGACAGCGGCGGCTTCCAGGTGTTCTCGCTGACGGGCATCCGCAAGCTGAGAGAGGAAGGCTGTGAGTTCCGCTCACATATCGACGGCTCAAAACACATCTTCACGCCCGAGAACGTCATGGACACCGAGCGCGTCATCGGTGCCGACATCATGATGGCACTCGACGAGTGCCCTCCCGGACAGAGCGATTATGCTTATGCCAAGAAGAGCCTCGCCATGACGCAGCGCTGGCTCGACCGCTGCATTAAGCGGTTCAACGAGACCGAACCGCTCTATGGCTATCACCAGAGCCTCTTCCCCATCGTGCAGGGCTGTACGTTTAAGGATCTGCGCCAGGAAGCCGCGAAGTTTGTCGCTGATAAGGGCGCTGACGGTAACGCCATCGGCGGATTGGCCGTCGGCGAGCCCACCGAGGTGATGTATGAGATGATCGAGGTGGTCAACGAAATCCTGCCCAAGGACAAGCCCCGCTACCTCATGGGCGTAGGCACACCGCAGAATATCCTTGAGGCCATCGAGCGCGGCGTGGACATGTTCGACTGTGTCATGCCGACACGCAACGGCCGCAATGCCATGCTCTTCACTTATCAGGGCACCATGAACATGCGCAACAAGAAATGGGAGATGGACTTCTCGCCCATCGACCCGGACGGCTGTGAGACCGACAAAGTCTATACCAAGGCTTATCTCCATCATCTGTTCAAGGCCGGCGAGCTATTGGCCATGCAGATTGCCAGCATCCACAACCTGGCCTTCTACCTCCGTCTTGTCACCGATGCCCGTCAGCACATCGAGCAGGGCGACTTTGTGCAGTGGAAGCGGTCTGTGATTGTCCAGTTGGGCAGAAGAATTTGATTATCGTTACGATCATGAAAAGTTTTAGCAAGATACGTAAACACCGCCGACGCTACAAGGTAGCCCGCTGGATGAGCCGTCATCCGGCGTGGCTGCACAGAGGCTTTGGCTGGATAGCGCGCCACACCCGTCCGCTGCAACGTATATTGAAGTGGATCGGACATCTTTTCCGTTTCCTCAGGGTATTGAAGTACCTCAATCCCTCCAGATATATCAAGAAGATCGACTGGTATATCATCCGCAAGTTCATCGGCACCTATTTCTTCTCCATCGCCCTGATCATTTCCATCTCCATTGTCTTCGATGTCAATGAAAACCTGGCGAAGTTTACGCAGTACCATGCTCCTTTGCGAGCCATTGTCTTCGACTATTATGCCAACTTCGTTCCCTATTTCGCCAACCTCTTCAGTGCGTTGTTTGTCTTCATTGCCGTGATCTTCTTCACGTCGAAGATGGCCGGCAACTCCGAGATCATCGCCATGATGGCCACGGGCATCTCGTTCAAACGACTGCTCAGACCATACATGTTCACGTGTGTGCTGTTGGCCGGACTGTCATATTTCCTCTCGGCCTATGTCATTCCCCACGGCACGGTGATCCGACAGAACTTTGAGACGATGTACAAGAACAAGAAGAAACAGACGTCGGCCGACAACGTGCAGTTGCAAGTGGGACCTGGCGTGATCGCCTACATCCAGCACTACGACGACACGCAAAAGCAGGGCTATGGCTTCTGTCTCGACCGTTTCAAGGACAAGAAGCTCATCTCTCACCTCACCGCCATGACGATTCAGTACGACACCATCTCTGACAACAAGTTCCATTGGAAGCTCAGCAACTGGAAGATACGGCGCCTCAAGGGCTTGCGTGAGCATATCACCACCGGCGATGTCAAGGACACGATCATACAGATGGAACCGATGGACCTTGTCTACTCCAAAGGACAGCAGGAGACGTTTACCTCTCCTGCACTGCGAGACTATATCTCCAAACAGATCAACCGCGGTTCGGGCAACGTCGTGCAGTACGAGGTGGAGTATCACAAACGCATTGCTTCGTCCTTCGCCTCGTTCATCCTGACGATCATCGGTGCCTCACTCTCTGCCAGAAAACGCAAGGGCGGCATGGGCATGTACTTAGGTATCGGACTGGCACTGAGCTTCACCTATATCATGTTGCAGACCGTTTCGGCCTCCTTCGCCATCAACGCGGGCTTCCCGCCCATGCTGGCAGCATGGATGCCCAACCTGATCTTCATCGTCATCGCACTGATCTGTTACCGTCATGCACCGAATTGATGAGTAATGTATAGTGTATAAATCATAAATAATAAATAACAGACTGTTCAGAATAACACGTAAGGTGATACACCTTATTTATATTAAACGATAAAAAGAAACATATATAATGAGATTTGAAGAATTAGACTTAAGCGATAACGTCCTTGACGCACTCTACGACATGCGCTTCGAGGAGTGCACGCCAGTGCAGGAAAAGTGTATTCCCGAAATCCTCAACGGGCGCGATGTGCTCGGCGTGGCACAGACCGGAACCGGCAAGACGGCAGCCTACCTGCTGCCTATCCTTTCCAGGCTCGACGATGGCGGATACCCCAAAAATGCTGTCAACTGCGTCATTATGTCACCGACACGTGAGCTCGCCCAGCAGATCGACCAGGCCATGCAGGGCTTTGCCTACTACACACCGGGCGTAAGCAGCGTGGCCGTCTACGGCGGCAATGACGGCAGCCGCTACGATCAGGAACTCAAGAGCATGAAGTCGGGTGTCGACGTAGTCATCGCCACACCGGGACGGCTCATCTCTCACATCAGCCTGGGCAACGTCGATCTGAGCAAGGTGAGCTTCTTCGTACTCGATGAGGCCGACCGTATGCTTGACATGGGATTCTCTGACGACATCATGAAGATTGCCTCGCAGCTCCCCAATACCTGCCAGACGATCATGTTCTCAGCCACCATGCCTAAGGACATCGAAAAGCTGGCGCATAGTCTGCAGAAGGATCCTGTGGAGGTGAAACTGGCTGTGAGCAAGCCCGCAGAAAAGATTCAGCAAAGCGCATATATCTGCTATGAGACGCAGAAACTGAAGATCATTGAGGACATCTTCAAGGCCGGAGACCTGAAACGCGTCATCATCTTCTCGGGCAGCAAGCAAAAGGTGAAGCACATCAACCAGGCGCTCATCCGTCTGCACATCAACAGTGGTGAGATGCACTCCGACCTCGACCAGGCCGAGCGCGACAATATGATGTTCAAGTTCAAGAGCGGGCAGATCGACGTCTTGGTGGCTACGGACATCCTGGCCCGTGGTATCGACATCGACGACATCGCGATGGTCATCAACTACGACGTTCCCCACGATGCCGAAGACTATGTCCACCGCATCGGCCGTACGGCGCGCGCCGACCGAGACGGCGCTGCCATCACGCTCGTCAACGAAGACGACATGTATGCCTTCCACCAGATCGAGAAGTTCCTCGACAAGGATATCAAGAAAAATCCACTGCCTGAGGGTTGTGGCGAGGGTCCGGAGTATACGGTCTCTAAGCGCAATGGCAAGACTTCGGCGAAGAGCCGTCGCCGCAAAGACCGTGACAACACGGCGCACAAAGACACCAAGCGCGCTAACCGCAACGCGCAAAACCAGCAGGGCACACAGGGCGGGCAGCACGACGACCGCAGCAACAAACGCAACAAGGACAGACGCGACAGCGACAACCGCAACGGCGAAAACCGTGGTGGCGAGGCACGCAACGCCGAGAACCGTGGAGGACAGGAGCGTCAGGGCCAGGAACGCAACCGCAACAACCGCCGGCAGCGTGGGTCGAAGGGCGAGAGCCGTAATCCTCAAAGCGGCAACAAGCAGGACTACAGAAAGAAAGGCGCTCAGGGCAACAAGCCCAAGCCGAGGAACCGCCCGCAGCAGCAACCTGCTGCTCAGCCCGCCGCCACGCAGGACAAGGGCATCGGCAGTGTGCTGCGCCATCCGCTGAGATGGCTACGCTCGCTGGGCCGCAAGAAATAAGAGACAACAAACATCATACGATCTTAATAATCATCAAAGACTATGGAAAAGAAAGGAAAGGAAATCATGGGGCATCTGACCTCAGAGTGCACGACGATCGTCGTCGGCTGCAAGGCTACAGGTGATGGATCACACATCTATGCCCGTTCCGAGGATTTCGACGCCATGCGCTGCAAGAATTGGCTGGTCTTCCCCGACACCGACAACGGTCCCGAGGAGTTTGTCGCTGACGACAGTGGCTTCCGCTGCCCGTTGCCTAAGAAGCGCTTGGGCTACACTGCCCTGCCCGACTACCAATACCATCACGAGTGGGGAAGCGCTGGTTTCAACTCACTGGGCATCGGCGAGAGCAGCACAGAGACAATCTTCAGCAGTCCCAAGGCGCTGGAGTTTGACCCATACGTCAAGGATGGACTCGCCGAGAACTGCACCTACAACATCGTACTGCCTTATATCCATTCCGCACGTGAGGGTGTGGAGCGTCTTGGCGCGCTGATCGAGAAATACGGTTCCGCCGAGGGCTTCGGCATCGGATTCATTGACAATAAGGAGACTTGGTATCTCGAGAACTGCTGCGGGCACCGATTCCTGGCTTGCCGTATGCCTAACGACAAGTACTTCGTGACGGGTAATCAGAGCCGTTTCCGCAAATACGATCCCAACGACAAGGAAAACTATATCGCATCGAAGGATCTCATCGAGTTCGCGCAGGAGCATGGTCTGTACGATCCTTCCAAGGGTGAGTTTGACTTCCATGAGGCTTACTCCAAGGACGACAAGGACGACACCACCTATAACTATCCCCGTGTATGGGGATTGCAGGGCATCTTCACGCCGGGCATGAAGCAGGATGTGACGAAGAACACGTTCCCCGTCTTTGCAGAGCCTGAGAAGCCGATCACCATTGCCCGTCTGCGCAATGCGTTCCGCTTCCACTACGACGGTACGGACCACGATCCTTATCTCCACAACAACGGCAAGGAGCCTTTCCGCCCCGTGTCGATCTTCCGCACCACGCAGACCCACCTCATGCAGGTACGCCCGTGGTTGCCCAAGGAGATCGGCTGCATCACCTATGTAGCCAACGGCATGGCCGACCTCGGTGTATTCCTGCCGATCTATCAGGGCATCTCTTCCTTTCCGAGAGCTTACAGCATCGGCAACAACCACTGCGACTCAGCCTCTGCTTACTGGCGCTTCCGCAAGGTGATGACACTGGGCATGGTCAACTACAACGCCTATGCTCCACTGATCAAGGAGACCTACGCCAAGCTCGAAGCCGAGAACGATCAGCGTCAGAAAGAGTTTGAGGAGCGCTATCTCGCCATCTATAAGGAGCGTCCGATAGAAGCCCGCGACATGTTACAGGCTTTCAGCGACCAGCTCTTCAACCATGCACTTGAGGTCGCTGATCAACTTGTCAACGAGCTCTTCACCCGCATCGCCATCGACACGCAAAAGGAATATCTGTTCCACGGTGCGTAAACGAATGTTGAATGATGAATGATGAATGATCATTCAACATTCAGCAATAAATAATAAGTAAATACCCCAAAGCCACCACTACGGTAGCTTTGGGGTATTGCTTTTCTCCCCCCTTGGGGGGAGTTAGAGAGGGGCTCCCACCTTCAACCTATATTTATCCGTATACACGATGCTCATGATCTTTGGTGTCACTTTGATGCGGCGTGTCAGTGCCAAGGCCACATGTCCCATCGTACGTCTGAGGTTCAGCTCCACACAGGGATGCACCATCAGCTTGTTGTCAATGCTGACCACCATCATGTCCACACCTAAGGGTCCACGATAGCTGTTGCCAAGTTCTTTGCTGAGCACCAGTGTCAACTGTTCCTTGATCATAGTGAGTTGGTTAGTGCTGATCCAAGCCCCCAACCGCCGGGTCTTGTCTTCTTCCGTGTCGAGGATGCTGCCCGAGTAAGCACCGCCGCGTGTGTCGAAGACCGACAATCCGCAATAGCGCACCGTGCCGCGGCCATCAGAAACAAACTCCATGGCGAAATCCGACACCTTATTATAATAGGGCTCCAGCATGATACAGCCCTGCCGGGCTACGACATTACGAGCCCAGTTGCGTATCTGCGCGCTGTACGATGCCGGATTCTGTCCGTCGAGATACCTTATTCCCCTGCCACTGCTGCTCCAGGGCGCCTTCACCACGACACGGCCATGATCATGCAGCAAAGACATGAAACTACTGACATTGAACACGGCAGTGGCCTCGCCCGCGGTATTGGGCAGAAGGCGCATTGCCGGCAGCACATGTTCCGCGGCCCATTGGCGATGGCTCATCTGCCTGATGGTCTCCAAGCGGTTAGGCATCGGCAGCAGCGCAGGAGATACGCCCGCCTTCACCATACGGTGAAAGAGCGCCTGATCCCAGCCCCACGGAGCAATCTCCTCGGGCTGACGCACATCCAGCGCGTCCGCGAGTTCTTTCCAGCTATGCCATGATCCCTTTGTCTTCAACCCCAAATGTCGGAAAGCCTCCTTGGCTGCCTCTACGTCTTCCACGATGACCTTGTCGCCTTCCTCGGCCCATATCATCGGCAAGAAACCCAAGTCGTAGCGCAATTGTCGGGCCGCATGAGGAGCGGTAAACTGCTCTACGCGGGCACCTAAAGCAATGTCGTGTTCGGGATTGAAAATATGAATCATGTCGTATACGCTTTGTATTATTAAATGCAAAGTTACAAATATTAGTGCAATTATGCGTTTTCCTTTCTTTATATTTGTGATATTTTCAACAAAGAAACTGCTCTTTTACCAAGCAAGTAAAAGAGTCTTGAAAAAAGATCCTTGCAAGTCATGATACTAATATTATTTACAAAAGTATGTCAGCAAAATCACTCGTTCCAGAGAAAAGGCAACACGCTCACAACCAAAAACCGGTGATTTCAGAACCAGAAAACCGATCTCTGCACATCAGGAAGCCTTTCTGACCGGGTCAAAGTGCCTTTCTGACCTGATGAAATAGGCATGATGACCGGGTCAGAAAGCCTTTCTGATAGGTACAGAAAGGCTTTCTGACCACCAAACAACCGATAAAGTGAGACGCTATTATAGCTCTTTTGAAAACGGGGCGAACCATTATCAGTGTATCTTTCTATCTACCAACAAATTATAGAAAACCGTCTGAAATTTCAAAAATCAGAGCCAAGTGGGTGCCCGCTCGAAAAGAACGCCTTCTCAGGGCCACTTTTTTGTCAGAAAAGCCAACATTTCTGAATATTGCCACATGCCAGTAGACAAAGCATGTCCGGCAACCGACAGAATACGCTATCTTGCCTTCACTACTTACTTGTGAATATCAATCGCATCATCGATACTTTATAATGATTGCGTGACGCAATGACGAAGTCAGGTGATAATACAAAATTTGCTAAAAACAAAAGTTTTTGCTATCTATGGTTTGCAAAAATAAAATTAATCACTATCTTTGCACTGTATAACCAATACAGACATCAAAGACATCTATGGAATCATTCTTTCGTACCCATGCCTACTTGGTGGAGCACACCAACGCCCCAGTTCGCCGCGTCCTCATGGACGAGATAGACTGGACCGACCGGCTCATTGGCATTAAGGGTACACGAGGCGTGGGAAAGACGACTTTCCTGTTGCAATACGCCAAGGAACATTTCGGCAGCAACGACCACAGATGTCTGTATGTCAACATGAACAACTTCTATTTCCAGGGACGCGGCATCGCCGACTTTGCCGGTGAGTTTGTTGGGCAGGGGGGGCAGGTGCTGCTCATCGACCAGGTGTTTAAGCAGCCCAACTGGAGCCGGGAGTTGCGTGAATGCTACGACAAATATCCCCAACTGAAGATCATTTTCACCGGTTCGAGCGTCATGCGGCTCAAGGAGGAGAACCCCGAACTCAATGGTTTGGTGATGAGCTACAACCTCCGCGGCTTCTCCTTCCGGGAATATCTCAACCTTAAGGCGCATACCCACTTTACGCCACTGACCTTGAATGAGATCGTGAGCAACCATGAGGCGATCGCCAAGGATATCGTTAAGGCCGTGGATCCCACGACTTTCTTTGTAGACTATCTCCATCATGGCTTCTACCCCTTCTTCCTTGAGAATCGCAACTTCATGGAGAATTTGCTCAAGACCATGAACATGATGACTGAGGTGGACATCCTGCTCATCAAACAGATAGAACTGAAATACCTCACCAAGATCAAGAAACTCTTCTATCTCCTGGCCCTCAACGGTCCGCAGGCACCGAACATCAGCAAACTCGCCGACGAGATAGACACCAGCCGCGCCACGGTGATGAACTATATCAAATACCTTGCCGACGCCCGGCTGATCAACCTCATCTACAATCCCGGACAGCAGTTTCCCAAGAAACCCTCGAAGGTGATGATGCACAATCCCAACCTGATGTATGTCATCTACCCCATCACCAGCAGCACGCAGGAAGTCATGGAGACCTTCTTCGTCAACACGCTGTGGAAGGATCATCTCGTCAACCAGGGCGACAAGGACCACTGCTATCTCGTGGACAACAAACTGCGCTTTCGCGTCTGCGACGCGCTCGTGGCTGACAAAAGTCGCAACGCCAGCGGCACGATCTACGCACGATACCATCAGAAAATAGGTCACGGCGACCAGATACCTTTATGGTTACTCGGTATGCTCTACTGACACCTATTATATATAACGCAAAAACATTATCAACTTTTTATCATCTATTTTTTCACAAAATGGCAAAAGAAAAGAAATTCATGACTTGTGATGGTAACACCGCTGCCGCTCATGTAAGCTACATGTTTACTGAGGTGGCTGCCATCTACCCCATCACACCGTCGTCTCCTATGGCTGAGCACATCGACGAATGGGCTGCCAAAGGTCGTAAGAATCTGTTTGGTCAGACCGTCACCGTGCAGGAGATGGAGTCTGAGGGTGGTGCCGCCGGCGCGCTCCATGGCTCTTTGCAGGCTGGTGCGCTGACATCTACCTACACCGCGTCGCAGGGTCTGCTGCTGATGATCCCCAACATGTACAAGATTGCCGGTGAGCTGCTGCCCTGCGTCTTCAACGTCTCTGCCCGCACGCTGGCCAGCCACTCTCTGTGTATCTTCGGTGACCACCAGGATGTGATGGCTTGCCGCCAGACCGGCTTCGCCATGTTCTGCTCCGGTTCCGTACAGGAGGTGATGGACCTCACTGCCGTGCCTTACCTCGCTACACTCGAGACGTCTGTGCCGTTCATCAATTTCTTCGATGGCTTCCGCACCTCTCACGAGTATCACAAGATCGAGGCCATGGACATGGAGGACATCCGTCCGCTCGTCAATCCAGAGTACATCAAGCGCTTCCGCGACCGTGCGCTCTCTCCTGAGCGTCCTGTCACACGTGGTACCGCAGAGAACCCGGAGACCTTCTTCACACACCGCGAGGCCAGCAACAAGTACTACGACGTAGTGCCTGAGGTCGTTGAGAAGTACCTCGGCGAGGTGTCTAAGATCACAGGCCGTGAGTATCATCTCTTCAATTACTACGGCGCACCCGACGCTGAGAACATCATCGTGCTGATGGGTTCTGCCACGGAGCCTGCCCGCGAGGCTATCGACTACCTGACCAAGCAGGGCAAGAAGGTAGGTATGGTGGCCGTCCACCTCTATCGTCCCTTCTCTGTCGAGGCCATCCGCAAGGCCATCCCTGACACCGTGAAGCGCATCGCAGTCCTCGACCGCACCAAGGAGCCGGGAGCTGAGGGCGAGCCGCTGTATCTCGACGTCAAGAGCGCGCTCTATGACGATCCTCGTAAACCGCTGATCGTCGGTGGCCGCTATGGCCTCGGATCTTCCGACACCACTCCTGCCAAGATCATCTCCGTGTTCAACAACCTCGAGCTCAACGTGCCGAAGAACCACTTCACCGTGGGTATCGTCGACGATGTCACCTTCACCTCTCTGCCTGAGGTTGAGGAGATCCCGATGGGTGGCGACTCGCTCTTCGAGGCTAAGTTCTATGGCTTGGGCTCTGACGGTACGGTCGGCGCCAATAAGAATTCGGTGCAGATCATCGGTAACAACACCAAGAAATATTGCCAGGCTTACTTCTCCTATGACTCTAAGAAGTCTGGTGGCTTCACCTGCTCTCACCTGCGTTTCGGTGATGAGCCGATCCACAGCGCCTATCAGGTCAACACGCCAAACTTCGTGGCATGCCATGTGCAGGCTTATCTCCACATGTACGATGTGACACGTGGTCTGCGCGACAACGGCACCTTCCTGCTCAACACTATCTTCGACGGCGAGGAACTCGTCAACTTCATTCCTAACAAGGTGAAGCGCTACTTCGCTAAGCATCACATCAAGGTGTACTACATCAACGCTACGAAGATCGGTCAGGAGATTGGATTGGGCAACCGTACCAACACGATCCTGCAGTCCGCTTTCTTCCGTATCACCAAGGTCATCCCGACAGAGCTCGCCGTGGAGCAGATGAAAGCCTTCATCGTGAAGTCCTATGGCAAGAAGGGACAGGACATCGTGAACATGAACTACGCTGCCGTAGACCGTGGCGGTGAGTACAAAGAGCTCGCCGTGGATCCTGCCTGGGCTCAGCTCGCTGACGATAATACCGTGGAGGACAACGCTCCCGCATTCGTCAAGAACCTCGTCCGCCCGATCAACGCTCAGGCCGGCGACCTGCTCAAGGTCTCTGACTTTGCCAACAACGACACTGTCGACGGCACATGGCAGAACGGCACCGCAGCTTGGGAGAAGCGTGGTGTCGAGGCTTTCGTACCGGTATGGAACCCAGAGAACTGTATCCAGTGCAACAAGTGCTCGTTCTGCTGTCCTCACGCTTGTATCCGTCCGTTCGTCCTCGACGACAAAGAGGCTGCCGGCTTCGACGGCCAGACCATCGACATGCTGGCTCCGAAGACGCTCAAGGGCATGAAGTTCCGCATCGAGGTTTCCGTTCTCGACTGCTTGGGCTGCGGCAACTGTGCCGATGTCTGCCCGGGTAAGAAGAACAAGGAAACCGGTGAGCTGGAGAAGGCCCTGAAGATGGTACCGTTCAACGTCGATGCTCCTGACATGAAGAAGGAAGCTAAGCGCTGGACTTACCTCGTCAACAACGTGAAGTCCAAGCAGGACCTCGTCGACATCAAGCAGAGCCCGAAGAACTCTCAGTTCGCTCAGCCGCTGTTTGAGTTCTCCGGCGCATGCTCCGGCTGCGGTGAAACTCCTTACGTCAAGCTGATCTCCCAGCTCTTCGGTGACCGTGAGATGATCGCCAACGCTACGGGTTGCTCTTCTATCTACTCTGCTTCTATTCCTTCTACACCCTACTGCACCAACGACAAGGGTCAAGGTCCTGCCTTCGACAACTCTCTCTTTGAGGACTTCTGCGAGTTCGGTCTCGGCATGGCACTGGGCAACAAGAAGATGAAAGAGCGTATCACCGTGCTGCTCAACCAGGCAATGGAAGGCGAGGGTACACCTGATGACTTCAAGGCTGCCGCTCAGAAGTGGATCGAGCAGCAAAACGACGCCGACGGCTCTAAGGCTGCTGCCGCTGAGCTCAAACCGCTGATCGAGAAGGGCGCTGAGGCTGGTTGCCCATGCTGCAAGGAGCTGCAGCCGCTGGAGCACTACTTGGTGAAGCGCTCTCAGTGGATCATCGGTGGTGACGGTGCTTCCTATGATATCGGCTACGGTGGTCTCGACCACGTGCTCTCTACCGGTGAGGATGTCAACATCCTCGTTCTCGATACTGAGGTTTACTCTAACACTGGTGGACAGTCCTCTAAGGCTACTCCTCTGGGCGCCATCGCCCAGTTCGCCGCTCAGGGCAAGCGCGTCCGCAAGAAGGATCTGGGTCTGATGCAGACTACCTACGGTTACGTCTATGTCGCTCAGGTGGCTATGGGTGCCGACAATGCTCAGTGCCTGAAGGCTATCCGCGAGGCTGAGGCTTATCCAGGCCCATCACTCGTCATCGCCTATGCTCCGTGTATCAACCACGGCATTAAGGGTACCAAGAACCTGAAGAGAAGCATGGGTAAGAGCCAGATGGAGGAGAAGCTCGCCGTTGACTGCGGTTATTGGCATCTGTGGCGCTACAACCCAGAGCTCGCTGACCAGGGCAAGAACCCGTTCTCGCTCGACAGCAAGGAGCCTAACTGGGCTGACTTCCGTGAGTTCCTGCTCGGTGAGGTCCGCTACTCTTCTGTTGCCAAGGCTTATCCTGCTGAGGCTGACGAGCTCTTCTCCGAGTGCGAGAAGATGGCTAAGCTCCGCTACAAGTCCTATGTGCGCAAGAGCCAGGAAGACTGGAGCGAGGAATAAGGCCTCCCTCTAACTTCCCCCCTCCCAAGGGAGGCTCAGTATACAAGGGTGTAAATCAATGTGTTATGTGATTTACACCCTTTATTGCGTCTAAGATTTATCGATTGTTATATTATTTTGTAATATACAAAAACCCATAAGATTGCTTTCATAACCAATAATAAAAAAGCTTAATTCCTTGCAAGTTTAGAAAAATATGCTTATCTTTGCCCAAATTATTTTAAGGTAAAACTATGTATTCGATGGGGTCTGTATCACCTTACCGCAGATGATTGCGGTTGTGTGATATGATGATGCTCAGTATCTTTAAAAGAATAACAATGAAGAGAGTTAAAGTTTTATTTCTTGCCCTCTTGGCAGTGGCAACGATGAATGCCACGCCAACGATTACCCATTCGGGAGACACCCTTGTCATCACGGTGAACGCCGCCGGTGATCTGAATGCGTCCAATTTCACACCCGACCTGTTGGCATCAACGAATGTCAAGATCGTGACGGCCGACGGCGTGAAGCTGTCAGTCAATGATTTTACCGATTTCTTCGGTAGAGACTGGAGTACGCCGCCATTCTCCAAACTTACAGATTTGGATATGGGGGGGGGCAGAACTCGCAAGCGACAACGTGATTAAACCGTTGGGAGAGAATTCCCCTAATCTGAACGGAGGCAAGGAGTTGGGCACGCTTGTCCTGCCGGAATGCCTTACCAGCACGGCATTCTCTTTTAATGACAACAAAAGCAAGTGGACAAGAGTGATTTTCCCCAACGCCACAAAATCTAAAAACTTGGCGACGACTGTCATCAGCAAAGGTACTTTTTCCGGTGACAAGTACTTGAAGAGCCTCGTTATCGGCACAAGCGTGAACTCCATTGAGTCACAGGCTTTTGTCGACTGTTCCAACCTGACAGAAGTAGAATACCTCTACGGATTGAAAAAGGTCAGCAGCCATGCCTTTGCAAACTGCACGGGGCTGACCACGCTCATTCTTCCGGGAAGCCTGGAGACGATTGGTGCTGGAGCTTTTCAAGGATGCAAGAACATCACGACCATTCGTCTGCCCAATTCGCTGAAAACTATCAAGAGTCAGGCTTTCGACCATACAGGCATCACGACAGTCGTCATCCCGGCAAGCGTGGAGACCGTAGAAAATTTGGCATTCGGAAATATCGACAAACTGACCGACGTGTACGTATTGGGAACAAACACCAAGTGTGCGTTGCAGTCTTTCCAGCCAACTGAATACACCTATGGCTACAGTCTCTCATCTTATACAAACGGCGGCACGGTCAAGATCACGGATTACACGACCAAGACGGGCGTTTACACCATTCTGCATTATCCAGAGGCAGCTTATTCCAACTATGTGAATAAGTTCATACAGCTGATTGGTACGGATGATTACAGCAAGCAGACTACTTATGCCAGCTGGAATAACCATTGGGTGTTTGACGAAGACGGCAACAAATTGCCCGTGACAGGCGCTGACTATTTCAGCACTTCGTCTGGCGACTATGCCGGATGGAATGAATTCATGTTAGTGGGCAAGCTGAAGAACACCCATGAGAACACTCGGCTCGTTGAGGGCAAATGGTATTCGGTCTGCTTCCCGTTTGACTTAAGCGCCAAGCAGATCGGCAACGCGTTCGGTTCCGCTACGGAAGTATGCGAGTTCAGCGGTGTGGAGTCGCTCGATGACCCAAATGTGCCCAACCGCAAGTACATCGTCTTGAACTTCAAGACTCCTGTGACCGAGATGAAGGCTCACCATCCTTATATGATTCACCCGGGTCTTCACGGAGCTGCATTCAACACAATCGTGGACGTCACGGATGACACAGACACCGATGGCGACAAATTCGCCAAGAAGTTGAAGGCTCAGTCGGTATCTTATACCGTGGACGGCGTGACCTATACCTTCATCGGCAATTACACTGAGGGGGCAAAGATTCCCAAGTACAGCTACTACTATTATTCCGGCGACGAGTCCAAGTGGGCCAATGGCTTCTACAAGGCCATGCGCACCGATGCGGTGTTCACTCCCGGTACGGCAATCGTCCAGCTTGACAAGGACAATGGAATCAGCGGCGCAAAGACTGCTTACTTCTCAAACAGATTCTATGAGACTACGACCGGTATCGACAACATTTCTGCCAACGGCTCCGGCTTCCGGAAAGCATCTTTGGCTGGAAAAGATGTGTATAATATATATGGTCAGGTGGTTCGCCGTGGAACGACAGACACCGTCGGTCTTCCCTCCGGCATCTATATCGTAAACGGGAAGAAACTGATTGTAAAATAAAGGAGAGAAGACATGAAACGTATATATCAACGTCCGGAGACAGAGAGTTTCAGATTCGACATCTGTCATTTGATGGCCAATTCGGCCAAAGACCAATATGATATTGGTAGCAAAAATACCCAATGGCCTAAGTTGGGTGAGATTACCGACGACTATGGTGACGGTCCCGGTGCGTCCGGAGCCAAGAAAAACAACCAATGGGATTGGGAAGACTAAGGACGGGGAATAGCCGTTAGCAAATAGAAAAAGAGGCAGATGCTGGAGTCCAACAGCATCTGCCTCTTTTCGGCTTAATTGGTTTACCGCGCGTGCCCGCCATGGCGACTGGCTCGCGCGGTTATTTTCTGGAAGGAAGAAAGGTCAGGAAGTACTTGGCTACCCGCATGTCGTCGCTGAGTTCGGGATGGAAAGCAGTGACGAGCTGATTGCCTTGCCGTGCCGCGACAATACGTCCGCCTACACGTGCGAGGACTTCCACCTCTGGTCCTACTGTCTCGATGAAGGGCGCACGAATAAAAGTCATCGGCACCTTACCGGCATCTTTGAAATCTGCTTCCGTGGCAAAGCTGCCCAACTGCCGCCCGTAGGCATTGCGACACGTGGTGATGTCCATCGTCGCAATGGCTCCGGGCATAGATACAGCCTCGCCGCCGGCATGCTGGCGCACGCGTCCTGACAGGAGAATCAGTCCGGCACAGGTGCCGAAGACAGGAAGACCGGCGACGATGTCGTTACGAATCTCATCGTGAAGACCTGACTCCACAAGCAGCTTGGCCATTACCGTACTCTCACCGCCGGGGATGACGAGTCCGTCCTTAGGCTGTTGCCAGTCGGTTTTCTCTCTGACCTCAAAGACATCAGCACCGAGCCACTGCAGCATCTTCTCATGCTCAATGAAGGCGCCTTGCAGCGCCAACACAGCAATACGTTTTTTCATAGACGCTGTCTCCTCTCGCTTATTTGCCTCTCTCGGCCATCAACAGCTGTATCTCGTCGGCGTTGATGCCCACCATGGCCTCGCCAAGATCCTCACTGATCTCTGCCAGCACCTTAGGATCGTTGTAGTTGGTGACGGCCTTGACAATGGCTGCCGCACGTTTGCGGGGATTGCCACTCTTGAAGATGCCACTGCCCACAAAGACACCTTCTGCGCCCAGCTCCATCATCAGAGCGGCGTCTGCCGGCGTAGCGACACCGCCGGCAGCGAAGTTCACCACCGGCAGCTTGCCATGGTCATGGACATACTTCACTAAGTCGTAAGGTGCCTGCAGCTCTTTGGCTGCCTCGAAGAGCTCGTCGGGACGCTTGGCGACAAGGTCGCGGATCTGACGCTGCATCAGCCGCATGTGATGGACGGCCTGGACCACATCGCCGGTACCGGGCTCACCTTTGGTGCGGATCATCGTGGCTCCTTCGGCGATGCGTCGCAAGGCTTCACTGAGGTTGCGGGCACCACAGACAAAGGGCACTCGGAACTGCGTCTTGTCGATGTGATAGACATCATCGGCGGGAGAGAGCACTTCACTCTCGTCGATGTAGTCGATGTCAATAGCCTGCAGGATCTGCGCTTCTGCGATGTGCCCAATACGGCACTTAGCCATCACGGGGATGCTCACCGCAGCTTGTATGCCCTTGATCATTTTCGGGTCACTCATGCGTGCTACACCGCCGGCAGCACGGATGTCTGCCGGAATGCGCTCCAAAGCCATAACGGCACAGGCTCCTGCTTCTTCCGCGATCTCTGCCTGTTCGGGTGTTGTCACGTCCATGATCACACCGCCCTTGAGCATCTGTGCCAAGTTGCGGTTCAATGTCTGCCTTTCGTTTTCCATTGTTTCTGTCTTTTAGTTGTTTTTCTTATCCTGATTTTCTAACTGTTCAATATTAACTCGCTTTTTATCTCTCTCTTCCTTTCCGCTTGACCTCCGCGCGGTATTGGCTGGGCGTCAGTCCCGTTTGTTTCTTAAAGAACTTGGTGAAATGCTGCTGGGAAGTGAAGCCGTGATCGTAGGCCAACTGCTGGAGTGGTTGTGTCGACGAGAGCAGTGCTGACTGGAGGATATGTGTCATCTCCTTGTCAACGATCTGCTTGGGGGTGAGTCCCACAGCCCGATGGGTGACCTGCGCCAGATAGCGTGCGCTGACGTTGAGATGATCGGCATAGTAGTTGATGTCGTGATACTCGTCACCCCGCTCCTCGATGGCATCGAGAAAGAGCCGATAGAGCTCGCCACAGCGCCCCGTAGCATCTGAAGCCGTGGCCGACTGCGCATTGACATAGGCCCGTGCCTTGCTCTCAGCGTCCTGCAGTGGGAGTCCCAGACTGACGAAACAGGCCAAAGCCGAGGAGAAGCCATTGGCATAACCGTGCTGAGGATTGTCGTCGATCGCGATGGTATGTACCGAATCGGGCAGCTTGCCGGTAGGCTGATCCTTACCGATGATCACCACCGTGCACAGGGGCAGCAGGCGCCGGACGATCATGTTGTGAACATCATCGGGGATCAACTGTTCGCCCTGCGTCGTGCGCACGACGGCATCATAGATGATGCAGGCAGGGCGATACTTCTGCAACAAGTCGACGATGACATTGAGCGTGGCAAGCGTGCGAATCAGTCCCACCTTCACCACATTGGGTTCCACATCGTTGATGACAGCCTCCACCTGTCCCCGGACTGTCTCCGGGGGCAGGTCGTAGTAGTTCTGAATACCCAACGTATTCTGAACCGTGATGGACGTAATGGCCGTGAGGGCATGGCCGCCTAATTGACTGATCGTCTTGATATCGGCTTGTATGCCTGCTCCGCCACAGCTGTCCGAACCCGTGATGGTGAGTACCGCTTTCATCTATGCTTTAACTCTTTGATTGAATTTCCTGCTGCAAAGTAACACAAAAATAATGAATAAGCAAAAAGATGTTCGGATATTGACAAAGGAAACTAACAAAAGGGCAAATATATGCCAGTTGTAACAAATAGCATGGAAAATGAGACGTTTGGCAAAACAACATTGAGATAAAATGCGTAACTTTGCAAAAAACAACAAGTAGAAACGCAAAACTGCACACTGATTCACAAAAAAACAAATAACTGAAAACAATCATGACGCAAAAACAATCTCATTCTCTCCATGATCGACCAAGCATAAACGGAGGGTTGATGCTGATACTTTGCTCACTCCTGCTCATCAGTCTACAGAGTTGGGGTAGGAACGCTGCGCCCCGCGACAGGCTGTGCCTGGAATATCAGCAACCCGCCAACAACTGGTGGGAAGCGCTGCCTTTGGGCAACGGCTTCATCGGAGCGATGGTCTATGGCGGTACCACACACGAGCGTATCGACCTCAATGAGACGACGTTCTGGTCGGGATCGCCTTACAACAACGACGCGCCACGCGCCAAAGACTCCCTGCAATGGGTGCGTGAACTCATTCGTCACGGCAAGGAAGATCAGGCCGAAGGTGTCATCAACCGCAACTTCTTCACCGGCAAGAACGGCATGCGCTTCCTGCCGTTGGGCTCTTTGCTCATCGACATGCCGACGGACGCGCAGGCAGCAAAGCGCCAGCACGCTGAGACTGCAAAGCAAACGGGGAGCAACAACTACCATCGCTCACTGTCTCTGAACGAGGCTGTCAACACCACCACTTTCTATCAGGACGGTGTGAAGATCGAGCGTACTGCCTTCACTTCCTTCTCCAGACGCTTTATGGCGGTGCATCTTCAGGCTTCCCGAAAAGGAGCCTTGCAGTTCCGTGTTTCGCTTTCCTCGATTCTCAACCATCAGGTGAAAGCGCAAAATCGGCAACTCACAATGGTCTGCCAAGGCGAGGATCAGGAAGGCGTGAAGGCCGGACTGCATGCCGTGACCAAGGTAGCTGTGAAGAGCGACGGCAAGACCGTCTGCCAAGACAACCGCTTGTACATCTCTGGTGCCACCTCCGCAACGATCTATCTGACCGCTGCCACGAATTTCGTCAACTATCAAGACATCAGTGGCGACGCGGAAGGCATGGCTCAGAAGGCGTTGGAGCAGGCACTCGCGGACGACTATGCCCGGCAACTACAGGCACACATAGCTGCCTATCAGTCGCTTTTCGACACGGTAAGCTTAAGTATCAATCCCGCAAAATCACAAGGCAAGTCACTTCCGACAGGCGTTTTGCTCAAGCAATATCCGCAGCAGCAGGATGTCCGTCTTGTGACAATGATGTTTCAATACGGCCGCTATCTCCTGCTTTCCTCATCACGTCCGGGCGGTCAGGCTGCCAACTTACAAGGCATCTGGAACAAGGAGCGCAATGCGCCGTGGGACAGCAAGTACACGATCAACATCAATACTGAGATGAACTACTGGCCGGCAGAGGTGACCAACCTCACTTCTACCCTACCCCCACTCTTCTCTTTGATCAGCGATCTCAGCCAGACGGGTGCCCGCACCGCACAGACGATGTATGGCTGTCGCGGCTTCGTAGCTCATCACAACACTGACATCTGGCGTGTAGCCGGACCGATCGACGGTGCTTACTGGGGCATGTTTCCCTGTGGAGGCGCGTGGCTGACCACACATCTGTGGCAGCACTATCTCTTCACGGGCGACAAGACCTTTCTGCGTCAGTGGTATCCTGTTCTCCGCTCCGCCGCCCGCTTCCTGATGGACTATGGTCAGATCGTGCCCACCGATTCGCTCTATCAATTCAACACTCAACTTTCAACCTTCAACCCTGGTAGTGCTTCTTTCGACTCTTGTAGCACATCATTCAACACTCATCATTCAACATTCAACATTCGCAAATCGTTCCTCCTTTCTCCCTCTGTCAGTCCTGAGCATGGTCCGATGGGCAAGCGCACATCCGTGACAGCGGGTTGCACGATGGACAACCAGATTACTTTCGACGCACTGTCCTCTGCCATCCGTGCATCAGAAATCCTTGATGTTGACACGGCCTTCCGTCACGAGGCCCAGCAAAAGCTCGCTTTGTTGCCACCCATGCAGGTCGGTCGCTACGGCCAACTGCAAGAATGGCTGCAAGACGGCGACAATCCGAAGGATGAGCACCGCCATATCTCGCATCTCTACGGGCTGTATCCGAGCAACCAGATCTCGCCTTTCAGCCACCCCGAGCTCTTCAGTGCCGCCCACACCACCCTACTCCAGCGTGGCGACATGGCCACGGGATGGAGCTTAGGATGGAAGATCAACTTCTGGGCTCGCATGCTCGACGGCAATCATGCGCTGCATATCATCAACAACATGCTGCATCTGTTGCCTTGCGACCCTCTGCAACGGCAGTATCCCAACGGACGTATCTATCCCAACCTCTTCGACGCGCATCCGCCCTTCCAGATTGACGGTAACTTTGGCTTCACGGCCGGCATCGCAGAGATGCTCATTCAGAGTCACGACGGTGCCGTGCATCTGCTGCCAGCCTTGCCCGCTGCCTGGCATGAGGGAAGCGTTAAAGGTCTGCGGGCCCGTGGCGGTTTCGTCGTCAGTGAACAGTGGAGCGACGGCAAGCTTAAACAAGCCACCATCACCTCAACCATCGGTGGTATGCTGCGTCTGCGCTCCTATCACCCTCTGAAAGGGCAAGGACTGCGGACCGCCAAAGGCGCTTGTCCCAATACATTGTTGGCTTCGGCTGTAGTCAGGCAACCGCTCGTCCACACAGAGAACCCCGAAGAAGTAACAATTCCGAAAGTATATGAATATGACCTCGACACCCAACCGGGGAAGTCGTATGCCGTTTTTGGCATTAGATAATCTTTTATAAGCAATATGAACAAGATCCTCTTATTCTTATTATCTCTGTTTCCTCTGCTGGCCAGTGCCAATGACTTTTACATCGCCAAGCCCGGACAGCAACCTGCTACCATCGTGGTGGACACCACAGACTGGACGGGTGTCAGACTGGCAGCACGCGATCTCAGTGCTGACATTGGGCGTGTCTGTGGCAAAGCAGCACCCGTACTTGTCGCTACATCAGTCAATTTGCCGGGACACGGACGCATCATCGCCGGCACGCTCGGCAAGAGTAAAATGATCAGCAACATCGTCAAAGCCCATAAGATCGACGTCAGGAAACTGCGCGGCCAATGGGAGAGCTATCTCATCGACGTTGTCGACGGCAACCTCGTCATCGTCGGCTCAGACAAGCGCGGCACCATCTACGGCATCTATGAGCTCTGCCGTGAGATGGGCGTGTCGCCGTGGTACTGGTGGGCAGACGTTCCCGTGAAGCACCAAGACCATATTATATATAGCAACGGCCGCCAGTATCAACCTTCTCCACGGGTAAAATATCGTGGCATCTTCCTCAACGACGAGGCGCCCTGCCTGACCACATGGGTGAAAAACACCTATGGCACGAACTACGGCGGGCACCGTTTCTACGACCGCGTCTTCGAACTGTTGCTGAGACTAAAGGCGAATTTCATGTGGCCGGCCATGTGGGGCTGGGCTTTCTACGCCGACGACCCACTGAACAGCAAGACGGCTGACGACCGTGGCATCATCATCGGCACTTCACATCACGAACCGATGTGCCGTTCACAAAAGGAATGGCACGGCCATACCGACGACCCGAATGTAGAGCCGCAGGACCGCACTTCACGTGAGGCAGCAGGCGGACAGTGGAACTATGCCACGAACCAGAAGGCCTTGGACAACTTTTGGGCCGGGGGCGTGCGACGCAACAAAGGCACAGAGGACATCGTTACCATCGGCATGCGTGGCGACGGCGACATGGCCATGAGCGAAGATACGAACATCCAGCTCATGGAGAAGATCATCAGTAACCAGCGACGCATCATCGAAAAAGAGCGTGGCAAGAAGGCCAGCGAAGTGCCGCAGGTATGGGCGCTCTACAAAGAGGTGATGGACTACTACGACGCCGGACTGCGAGTGCCCGACGATGTGACACTGCTGCTCTGCGATGACAACTGGGGCGACGTACGTCGTGTGCCCACGCCAAAGGAGCGCAACCGCAAAGGCGGATGGGGTCTCTACTATCATGTCGACTATGTAGGTGCACCGAGAAACTCGAAGTGGATCAACGTCACGCCCATTCAGAACATGTGGGAACAGCTGACGCTGGCTGCCGAAAACGGCATCGACCGACTGTGGATCCTCAATGTCGGCGACCTCAAACCGATGGAATATCCCATCCAACTCTTCATCGACATGGCATGGAATCCGACAGCCTACACCACAGAGAACCTGCTCGACCACACCCGCCGCTTCTGCGCTGCTGCCTTCGGCGAGGATCAGGCTACGGAGGCAACGCGTATTCTCAACCTGCAATGCAAGTACGCCGGACGCTGCACGGCCGAGATGCTCGACGCCAAGACCTACAGTCTGAAGGACGGCGAATGGCAGAAGGTGGTCAACGACTACGCTGCACTGGAGCGTGACGCCCTGCGCCAATACACCTCTTTGCCCGAGAACTGCCGCGACACCTACCAGGAGCTCGTCCTCTTCCCTGTGCAGGCGATGGCAAACCTCTACGACATGTACTATGCCCAGGCCATGAACCACCAGCTCTACGAGCAGGGCAATCCCGATGCCAACATGTGGGCGGAGCGCTGTCGAAAGGACTTCCGTCGCGACTCTCTGCTCTGCGCTGCCTACAACCACGACATCGCGGGAGGAAAATGGAACGGCATGATGATCCAGAAACATATCGGATATACGACATGGAACGACAACTTCCCACACGACATGCTGCCGAAGCTCTACACCGTCAAGCCGCGTACCGACGGCTGGATCATTGATGCCGAGGGTGGAAAATTAGTGTTGGAGGCTGAGCACTACTTTAGCAAACGCGACGGTGAAGGCGCACACTGGATCGACATCCCCTTCATGGGGCCGTCACTCGGTGCCATGACATTGCGGCCGACAACGGCCTCGGTCAAAGGCGCACAACTGGAGTATCGCTTCCGTGGCATGAATTCCACCGACAGCGTGACCATCACCGTGACAACAAAATGCACGCTCGACTTCCTCAACCAAGGTGGACTGCGCTATCGTGTGAGCCTCGACGGCAAAGCGCAAACGATAAACTTCAACGCCAAACTCAATGAGAAGCCAGAGAATATCTACAGCATCTACTACCCCACGGTGGCCCGCCGCGTCGTAGAAAAGCAGATCACACTACCGCTGCAACAGTTGGCCGACGGCATCCACAAACTCGTCTTCGAGCCGCTCGACCCGGGAGTTGTGCTGGAGAAAATCACGATAAAAACTAAATAACACTACGAAAGACAAATCAAATGAAAGTAAGAACAATCCCAGCCCTCCTGCTTCTTGCCGGTCTGGCACTGCCCATGATGGCGACCGGAACGGTGAAGAAGCCCATGGGTAAAGCAGTAAAGCAACAAGCAGCGCAGACTACTATGTTTACCAACCCTGTCATCTGGTCGGATGTACCAGACATGGATGTGATCCGTGTGGGTAACCACTACTACATGGTTTCAACGACAATGCACCTCATGCCGGGTGGTCCCATCATGCACTCGCGAGATCTTGTCAACTGGCAGACAGTGGGCTATCTCTTCGACAAGCTCACCGACTCGCCTAAATATAATATGGAGCAGGGCACCGTCTACGGCCGTGGACAGTGGGCAACCTCGCTGAAGTATCACAAAGGACGGTTCTATGCGCTCTTCGCTCCGAATGATCATCCCGGCGGCGAGACCTATATCATGACAGCCCAAAAGGCTGAAGGTCCGTGGATACTCGTCAGCCGCTTGCCCCATTTCCATGATGCCACGCTGTTCTTCGACGATGACGACCGCGCGTATGTCTTTTATGGTACAGGTGAGATGGTGGAACTCAGCAGCGATCTCAAGTCGGTCGTGGACGGATCTCACCGCCAGCTCTTCCAGCGCGACAGTGAGGAGAAGGGACTTCTCGAAGGTTCACGTGTCATCAAACACGACGGTCGTTACTATCTTCAGATGATTTCGTGGACCAATGGCCATCCGCGCCGCGAAGTCGTCTACCGTGCGGACAACATCCAAGGCCCATATACCAAGCGAGTGATGCTTGAGACGGAGTTCGGCGGCTTCGGCGGTGTCGGTCAGGGCACGATTGTCGACACGCCCGACGGCCGTTGGTTCGCGCTGATCTTCCAGGACCGTGGCGGCGTGGGCCGTGTGCCGACGCTCTCTCCCGTCCGTTGGGTCGACGGTTGGCCAAAGGTGGACGATGTGCCCGCTACGATGGAGGTGCCCTTTAAGAGTGGCAAGAAGACGAGCATCGTCAACAGCGACGAGTTCAACAAGCCTACACTGAGCCTCGACTGGGAATGGAACCATAATCCCATCGACAACGCCTGGTCGCTCACCGAGCGCCGTGGCTGGTTGCGCTTGCACACGGCTGCTGTGGCCCCCAACATCTTCATGGCTCGCAATACGCTGACCACGCGCATGATGGGACCACAGAATGAGGGCATCATCCGCATGGACGTCAGCAAGATGCAGGATGGCGACGTGGCCGGACTCTGTGCCTTTCAGAACGATGCCGCCCTGCTCTCCGTGGTGAAAGAAAAGGGAAAGAAATATATCGTAGCCACAACAGACTCTATGGAGATGGAGCCGAAGGACCACCACGTCCTTGCCGATCATCGTCACGAAGTCTACCGCAAGGCTTTGTCACAGAATATCGTCTACTTAAGGGTAAGTGCCGTTTTCCGTCTTCACAAAGACGTGGCCTCGTTGGCCTACAGCCTTGACGGCAAGCACTGGACAACAGTTTTGACGGACTTCAAACTCATCTTCGACTACCGCCGCTTCTTCATGGGTACCCGCTTCGGCATCTACAACTTCGCCACCAAGCAGCTTGGTGGAAAAGTAGACATCGATTGGTTCCACTTCAAAGTCGAGTAAACACCCGTGGACAAAACGTTTTTATTATCATAAGGGGCTTGTCAATTGTCAAGTCCCTTTTTAAGTCTGGTATTTCATCTATGCCTCTATGTGAGAAATACATTCGCTGAATAGAAATTCCATCTCGCCTTGAGGTTAATCTTATTTAATTTTTTGCTGAATATAACGAAGCGTAAGGATATAATACGTACTTTTGTAAAGTCTATATAACAAAATAAACTTTTAATCACCAACAACCGATCACTACAAACGCCGTAGCAACATGAAGAAAGAGCAAATCGATTATAGCACACCGCAGCCCCTATCAATGCAGGAGGCTATCACGGAGGCCAAGCGCTGCCTGCACTGTAAGGTGCCACTCTGCCGTAAGGGCTGCCCCATCGGCAATGATATTCCCTCATTTATCCATCAACTCTCCAAAGGCAACCTCGGAGATGCTATGGCCATTATCAACGAGACGTCGAACCTACCAGCAATCTGTGGACGCGTCTGTCCACATGAGAAGCAATGCCAGGGTCACTGCGTGCTCAACAAGAAAGGCAACCCCGTGAAAATCGGCAGCCTGGAGGCTTTCATCGCTGACTTCGACACACAGATGCGCCTACAACGTGAGATGCTGCCGCAGAAGACACGCGGCAACATCGCTGTCATCGGATCAGGACCTGCCGGACTGACCGTAGCCGGCAACTTAGCTCGCAAGGGCTTTGCCGTGACGATCTACGAAGGTCTTGAGGAACCCGGCGGCGTGCTGATGTTCGGCATTCCCGAATACCGCCTGCCAAAGACGGTGGTCAGAGCCGAGATCGAAAAGATTGCAGAGCTCGGTGTCAACTTCATCACCAACACCATGGTGGGCGAGAACGGTATCACTGTCGACTATCTCTTCCAACATGGCTTCGACGCTATCTTCATGGGAACGGGTACGGCAGTACCACAGAACATGGACGACGTGCCGGGCGCCAAACTCCACGGCGTGAGCCAGTCGACCTACCTGCTCCATCAGTTCAACGCTTACCAGGAAGGTGCCATCGCCCGCAACATGGTGCCGCTGCGTGCCGGAGAGCGTGTCGGCGTCATCGGCGGCGGCAACGTAGCTATGGATGCTGCCCGCACCGCCATTCGCTTAGGTGCTGACGTGACGGTGATCTACCGACGCACTCAGGAAGAGATGCCCGCCATCAAGAGCGAATTTGACGAAGCCGTCAACGAGGGCGTGAAGTTCTGGTGGAAGTCCAGTGTCACAGAGTTTATTGCCGGTGAGCCCGGGCGACTCGGCAGCGTGACCGTGCATACCGAGGACGGTGACCGCGAGGAGCCTTTCGACCGCATCTTCCTGGCCATCGGCTCACGTCCTGCCAACCGTATCGTGTCAACCACGGAAGGTATAGAGGTCGACGAGAAAGGATATGTCAAGATCTTGGAACGTCCCTTCGGCATGACCACACGCCGTGGCGTTTTTGCCGGCGGCGACGTGGTGCACCGCCCACAAACCGTCGTGCTCGCTATGAAAGCCGCGCAGGAGGTGGCACAGGGCATCGAGCAGTATGTCGACGCCGTGAAGCTGATGCAAGACATCGAGAAGCGCGAAGAAGCATAACACCTCTATCTGATTTCTGAGAAAAGCAGAAAAGAGTGCATAAAAAAACTCCATACGTTGCAGGACAAGCCCACAGCGTATGGAGTTTCTATATATATAATATTAATGTGTAGGGGGGGAGAAGGATTATTCCTTGTTGGCGCGCTTACGCTCAAGGTGATCGAGGATGATCTTGCGCATACGCATCGACTTAGGAGTAACCTCCACATATTCGTCGCTCTTGATGTACTCCAGACACTCCTCAAGACTCATGACTGTCTTCGGGATGACGCGGGCCTTCTCATCAGAACCGGAAGCACGCACGTTGGTCAGCTGCTTGGCCTTGGTGACGTTGACCACAAGATCGTTGTCATGGACATGCTCACCGATGACCTCACCGGCATAGACTTCCTCACCCGGATCGATGAAGAACTTACCACGATCCTGCAGCTTGTCGATAGAATAAGCGTAGGCAGTACCTGTCTCCATAGCAATCATGGAACCGTTGATACGGCGGACGATCTCTCCCTTGTAAGGCTGATACTCCTTGAAGCGGTGAGCCATGATGGCCTCGCCTTGAGAAGCGGTCAGCACATTGGTACGCAGACCGATGATACCACGTGAAGGGATGTCGAACGTGATGTTGACACGGTCACCCTCGGTGTCCATACTTGTCAGATCACCCTTACGACGTGTGACCATATCCACCATCTTGCTGGCGTAGTCCTGCGGCACATTGATGTCGAGTTCCTCAACAGGCTCGCACTTCTGACCGTCGATCTCCTTATAGATTACCTGCGGCTGGCCCACCTGCAACTCAAAACCCTCACGACGCATGGTCTCAATGAGTACAGAGAGGTGGAGCACACCACGGCCACTGACAATCCATCGGTCGGTAGAGCCCTCGACATTGCGCACGCGCAGTGCCAAATTCTTCTCAAGCTCTTTCTGCAGACGGTCGCCGATCTGACGGGAAGTGCAGAACTTACCCTCCTTACCGAAGAAAGGAGAGTCGTTGATGGTGAAGAGCATACTCATCGTAGGCTCGTCTACAGCGATCGGCGGCAGAGCCTCGGGGTTCTCAAAGTCAGCGATGGTGTCACCGATCTCGAAGTGCTGCAGACCGACGACGGCACAGATGTCGCCACTGTCGACATGGTCGCAACGCTTGTGGGCGATACCCTCGAAAGTATGCAGCTCCTTGATCTTATCCTTCTCAAAGGTACCGTCGCGGTGACAGACGGTAATGTTCATACCGTCCTTAAGCGTTCCTCTGTGCACGCGGCCAACAGCGATACGTCCTGTGTAGGAACTATAGTCGAGAGATGTGATGAGCATCTGAGGCGTACCCTCCAGGCGCTTCGGTGCCGGGATGACCTCAAGGATCTTATCGAGCAGATAATCGATATTGTCAGTGGGCTTGTTGAAGTCCGGTCCCATCCAACCGTTCTTGGCAGAGCCGTATACGACAGGGAAGTCGAGCTGGTCTTCTGTAGCGTTGAGGTCGCACATCAGGTCGAATACCATCTCATAGACCTGCTCAGGACGGCAGTTAGGTTTATCGACCTTATTGACCACTACGATGGGCTTCAGTCCGAGTTTCAGTGCTTTCTGCAGCACGAAACGAGTCTGTGGCATAGGACCCTCGAAGGCATCAACGAGCAGCAGACAGCCGTCGGCCATGTTGAGCACACGCTCTACCTCACCGCCGAAGTCGGAGTGACCCGGGGTATCGAGAATATTGATCTTGACTCCTTTCCAAGTGATAGACACGTTTTTGGAAAGGATGGTTATCCCTCGTTCGCGCTCCAAATCATTGGAGTCCAACACTTCGCCGCTGTTGTCCTGGCCGTCACGGAACAGTTTACCAGCGAGCATCATCTTGTCAACCAGCGTAGTCTTGCCATGGTCGACATGCGCAATAACTGCGATGTTACGAATGTCTTGCATTACTTTACCTTAATAGAGCTAATAATTTGCTTGCAAAATTACAAAAAAAACTGGTAAAAGTGGCTGACTCTGAGAACTTTTTTGTAACTTTGCAGCGCATTTTCGGAGATACCGATGCATTTAAGGCCGCTTGAGCAATGATGAAGACTCCGGCGGTCGAAGGATGTAATGATGCAACAACAATTAATCATCAACAAACAAATGTATTTAAACAAAGAGAAGAAGGAGGAAATCTTCGGCCAGTATGGCAAGAGCAATGCAGACACCGGTTCTGCTGAGAGCCAGATTGCACTGTTCACTTATCGTATCGCACACCTGACAGAGCACGTCAAGACTCATCACAAGGACTTTGTGACAACTCGTTCTCTGACTCGTCTGGTTGGTAAGCGTCGCGCTTTGCTGGACTATCTGAAGGATCGTGACATTGAGCGTTACCGTGCTATTGTGAAGGCTCTTGGCCTCCGTAAGTAATCGCAGACAGCGCTTCCTTCATACAAGAAGAAAATTAGGCAAGAAGAAAGCCCGCGCTACGGTGGTAGCGCGGGCTTTCTTTAATGTAATGTATAGTGTAGAAATTATAAATAACAATTTAAGATTTACGCGCTATACATTATATATTATTCTTTATACACTATACATTATTTATAAATTTCCTTGAGTGGCACCATGACGAAGTCGCGCTCATGCATCAACGGATGGGGGATCTTCAGATCCGGCTCATCTACCTTCCAGTCGTCATAAAGCAGGATGTCGATGTCAATGACACGATCGTGATAGATACTATTCACCGATTTTCCCGTACGGCCAAGGTCACGTTCTATGCGCTGTGTGGCTAAGAGCACCTGCCTCGGAAGCAGTGTCGTCAAGCAGCAACAGCATGCGTTGAGGAACTGATTGGGTGACTCGAAGCCCCACGGTTCCGTCTCATGAAGAGAAGAGAGGGAAGAGACATGCCCTACCCTGCTCTCCAATAACTCCACAGCTTGCCGTATCAGTCCCCGCCGGTTGCCGATATTGGAACCTAAGCCGAGATAGACATGATGCAAAGCTGGATTGTGTATATCTGTCATAAGTCGTTTCTACAACAATGACGCAGGTATGCTGATCAATCTACGATCAGCAGGCTGTCGCCATAGCAACCAAACTTATAGCCGTGCTTCACAGCCAATGCATAGCAGGCCATCACATTCTCGTAACCGCCGAAGGCTGCCGTAGACATCAACAACGTAGACTCGGGATGATAGAAGTTGGCGATCATCGTGTCCGCAAGTCCGAACTCATAGGGTGGGAAGATGAACTTCGACGTCCATCCGTCAAATTCCTTGAGGAAGCCATCAGTACCTACCGCCGTCTCGGTAGCCTTGGCTACACTCGTTCCGACGGCACAGATATGATGTCCCTCTTTCTTAGCTGTGTTGACCATGTCACAAGCTTCTTTGTTGACAAACATCTGCTCTGAGTCCATCTTATGCTTGGTAAGATCCTCCACCTCGATAGGCGAGAAATTGCCCAAGCCACAGTGCAACGTGATAAACGCCGTGTTGATGCCCTTGATCTCCATGCGCTTCAACAGCTCACGGCTGAAGTGAAGTCCAGTAGCCGGCACAGTGACAGCACCCTCGTTGCGGGCAAACAGAGTCTGGAAGTCTTCGAGATCCTCCTTTGTCGCATGAGAGTGCACGTGCATACCCCTCATATCAGGATCATCAGGACGGCCGTTGAGCACATACTCCGGCAGCGGAGCCTCACCAAGAGCGAAGAGGTCGTGTTTGAATTGATCGTGAGGACAGTCATAGAGGAATCGCAAGGAACGTCCACGGCTGGTCGTATTGTCATAGACCTCAGCCACCATGGTGCCCACCTCGTCGAAGAAGAGCTTGTTGCCGATACGGATCTTGCGGGCAGGCTCCACGAGCACATCCCACAGATGAGTCTCCTCGTTGAGCTCACGCAGAACAAAGACCTCAATCTTGGCATCGGTCTTTTCCTTCGTACCATACAGACGAGCTGGGAAAACCTTGGTATCATTGAGGATGAACACGTCACCATCATCGAAATAGTCGATAACATTGCGAAAGTCAAGGTACTCGCCTTTGATCGGCTGTCCCTTGGCATCCTTCTTGTATAGTTCTATCTCGCCCGTCGTACGATGCAGCACCATCAAACGGGACTCATCACGACGGGTAATCCGAAAAGAGCCCTTTGTACCATCGTCGTTCGTATACTCCCTCACAATACTATGAGGATAAAGAGCCACCGACTCGGGTGGCAACTTAAACCTGAACTGCGATAACTTCATAATGTATATTTCCTTTCTATTCTGTCTGACAATAATCCTGGTTGGGATATGCTTGTTTATTCCATAAAACCGCCGACTACCTTGGGAGTGATCTGAGGCTTTGCCTCGGCAGGACGCTGGAGTGCTGCTGCGCTCACCTCATTGTGTATCTCACTGTCCAGCCATTCGCCGAAATGATTGAACTCGATGCAGTCGCTCTCGCTGATGTCGCCCACACGTGTCCGACGCAAGCTCGTGAGATAAGCACCGCTATTCAGTGCCCGGCCAATGTCTCGGGCCAGCGCACGGATATAGGTACCCTTGCCACAGACAACACGGATGGCCATGGTCTTCTTGGCATCGTCATAGTCCGTGAGTTCCACCTTATCTATATGTATAGCCTTTAGTTTCAGCTCCACCGACTCACCGTTGCGGCGCAACTGGTAGGACCTCGTGCCCTCTACTTTACATGCACTGTAGGTAGGAGGCACCTGCTGGATGTCACCCTCGAACTGTTTCAGCACGTCAAGGATGAGTTCACGTGTGATATGCTCCACAGGATAGGTAGTGTCGACCTCGTGCTCACGATCATAGCTGGCTGTGGTTGCGCCCAACTGCAATGTCGCCGTGTATTCCTTGGTATGGCTTTGCAGCGTCTCGATCTGCTTGGTGCACCTGCCTGTGCAGAGAATCAGGACACCCGTTGCCAGCGGGTCGAGCGTACCGGCATGTCCCACTTTCACCTTCTGCCCTAATTTTTGTGAGAGCAGGAAACGGATGTGAGCCAATGCGCCGAAGCTCGTCATGCCATAGGGCTTGTCGATAGCTAAGATCTCTCCTTTGATAAAATCTCTCATCAATCAACCATAACAAGTGAGTGACCGGTCGCCAACATCAGCAGAATGATGGCTCCAATGATGATGCGATACCAGCCGAATGCACGAAAACCGTATTTGGTCAAGAAACCGACAAACCATTTCATAGCAAGCATAGCCACCACAAAAGCGATGACGCAGCCAACGATGAGCAGCATGATATTGTTGCTGGTAGCCCACGTAGTGCCTTCCTTGAACATATCGATCAGGTCGAGAAGCGTAGCACCAGCCATCGTCGGCACAGCCAGAAAGAAAGAGAATTCTGCCGCGCGCTTGCGTGTCAGCTTCTGCTGCATTCCTCCTACGATAGTAGCCATACTGCGACTTGTTCCTGGAATGACCGACAAGCACTGCCAACAGCCAATGAGAAACGCACGCTTCCAATCGACTTGATTGTTCTCTGACCCTTTGTTGAAGATACGATCACAGAAGAGCATGAATACGCCACCTATGACAAGCATAGCAGCCACGACGACCACACTGTCCAGCAACCAGTCGAGCAGACCGCTCTTCTTGGCTGCCATGCCAATGACTACGGCAGGCAACACACCCACGATAAGCAGTCCGTAGAATTTCATCTTGTCGACAAACTCCTCATAGTTGCGCATCTGAAAGAAATGCTTCCAATATAGACACACAACAGAGAGAATGGCACCGAACTGAATGATAAACGTGAAGGCGTGGACAAAAGGATCACCCTGCTGTACACCCAAAAGATTCTGGGTGATGATCATGTGGCCTGTCGACGACACTGGAAGGAACTCTGTAAGTCCCTCTACGATAGCGATGATAATAGTCTGTATCAGTGTCATCAGGCCTCCTCGTTGTTAGATGGTGCTTCGGCAGGAGTGTTCTCGTCTCCATTGTCCTTAGGTTTGTGGATGATGGCATAAATCATGGAGATGAAGCCAACAAAGCACACCACAGGAGCTACCTTGATACGGCGGAAACTGAAGATGTCGGGATTAAAAGCCTGTTCCGTAGAACTGCTGCCACTCATCAGAATGAAGCCGATGACCACGATGGCAAAACCGATAGCCAACAGCGTGAAGTTGGTACGGTCGAATGCATAATTTCTTTTATCCATATTTTGTTTATTCATAATTCTAAGTTCAATCTCCTCATTCCGTATCGCTTCGCTTTGATTCAATGACTGCCAAGGGCAGGAAGAGAACTTTATGGAATGACAGAAAACTTATCTGAAATTAAATCTTGTAAAGTTCTCCAGCTTTCATCTTCAGGAAGCGGTTCACCGAGATGGAAGCGCAGATGGCCGTGATGATGATGCCAAAAGCAACTACCGACACAGCCGTGATGGTCATCTCACGCCAAGTCACAATGTTCAGAATCTCCGGCTCGTAGCGATACAGTGCATACATACATCCGCCCAAGACAGCAATGGCCAGCAACGCGGCAAGCAATCCGGTCAATACGGCACGACGGATGAATGGGCCTCGGATAAAGCCCCATGAGGCACCGACAAGCTTCATCGTGTGGATGGAAAAGCGACGGGCATAGATACCGAGCTTCACTGTGTTGTTGATCAATGAGAACGACACAAAGGTGAGCAAGGCTGCGATGACGAGCAGGATGATACCTATCTTCGTCAGGTTACGGTTGACGGCATCCACCAAATCCTTCTGATAGTTAATCTCCGACACTTTAGGATAACGCTTCAACTGCGCGGAGATCCATTTCAGCGAATCGTTGTTGGCATAGTCGCTCTTCAAGGTCAGCTCCACAGATGAGGGAAAAGGATTGATGCCATCGGTGAACTCAGAGGGATCAGCACCCATCTGACGGGTAGCATCGGCCAACGCCGCGTGCTTGCTGATGAAGTGCACCTGCTTGATATAAGGTTGTTGCTTCAGATGAGAGCACATTGTCATGGCCTCGTTGTCACTCATATCTTGCTCCAACATCATGGTGACGACAAGGTTCTCTTTTACATACGACGACAGATTGCGGCCGGTCAGTGTAGAAAACACGACAAGCCCTAACAGCACGAGCACCATGGCCGTGCTGATACACAATGTAACAGCTTGCAGACGCCCTGTGTGCCTGCCTACCTTATTTTTTTTCTTTCCCATTGCAGTGGTCAAAATCTTGCATTTGGATACAAAGTTAATCAAAATATTAGAGAGAAAGAGATGATTAACGTGCATTAACCAAATAATCAACAAGAAAAGCGTCAGTAATGATATATTTTTATTAACTTTGCTCAAGACAAACGTAAAAATAGAGTTATGAGTACTGTCATTTATCCAAGTCCCATCTACGGACCTGTTCACAGCCGCCGTTTAGGACTGAGCTTAGGAGTGAACCTGATGCCGGCAGATGGAAAGATATGCACCTTCGATTGTCTGTATTGTGAATGTGGCTTCAACAAGGACCGCCGCACACATTCGCCCCACCCTACACGACAACAGGTGGCGGAAGCATTGGAAAAACAGCTCATCAAGATGCATAACGACCAAGAGCATCCCGACGTACTTACCTTTGCGGGGAATGGCGAACCCACCAGCCATCCCGATTTCCCCGGAATCATTGACGACACGATCAGGCTACGTGACAGATGGTGCCCAAACGCAAAGATCAGCGTGCTGAGCAATGCCACCTTCTCTGGGCACGACGACATCCGTCAGGCTCTGCTGAAAGTGGACAACAACATTCTGAAGCTCGACACGGTCAACATGGATTATATCCGCAAAGTGGACCGACCGGTGCAGCCATCTTACGAAGTGAAGGACATCATCGAGAACATGCGGTGGTTCAAGGGACATGTGATCATCCAGACTATGTTTATGAAAGGCGACGGCACTGACAACACGGGTGAGGAATATGTAGCGCCTTGGCTGGAAGCCGTGAAATACATTCAGCCGCAGGAAGTGATGGTCTACACCATCGACCGTGAGACACCCGACCAGAAACTGCGCAAGGCCCCGCACGAGGAACTGGACGCTATCTGCGACCGCGTCATTGCATTGGGCATTCCCTGCACGGCATCGTATTAAAGCAGAAGACTGCTTCATATCCAATCAAAAAAGAATTGTCCCGATTCAACGCTTGACTTTTGTCGAGTCATCAATTAAGATTGCCAGTTTATGAAAATCGTTCCAGCATCCATCGAACAGGCTGACTCAATCGCCTCTCTCATCATGATGGCGATGAACCATGAGTGTTGTCAGAACTTCGCCGGCTCGCATCATACGTTAGAGGACTTCCATCGCATGATGACAGCACTGGTCAGAAGAGAAGACAGCCAATACAGTTATCGCAACGCGATGGTTGCTCTTGATGACACCACAGCCGATAGGAAGCCGGTGGTGGCTGGTGTCATCGTAGGTTACGACGGTGCTGACCTGCATCGATTGCGCAAAGCTTTCCTCCAAGCAGCCAATGAATTCCTGGAGCAGGATTTCCGTGGCATGGACGACGAGACGAAGGCAGGCGAGTACTATATCGACTCGCTTGCTGTAGACCAGCGCTATCGTCACCAAGGATTGGCCAAGTCGCTGCTGAACATAGTCATTGAGTTGAAAGGCCACGAACAGCCCGTAGGACTGTTGGTGGACAAAGGCAATCCCGGAGCAGAGCGCCTCTATCGAAGCCTTGGCTTCGAGTTTGTCAACGACACGACATGGGGTGGACATGAGATGCGGCATTTGCAGACTATAAAAAAACAAAACACTACCCATTAAGACACTTTTACGGTTTAAACATTCTGGCACCGCCAGATAACTACCATATACGTGTAAAAGCCTAATTGTTAGTGTGAATTCAAAAACACGAACGATTGTTAAAAAACTCTCGATGCTCTTTGAGTTTTCAATAAGAATGCCTACTTTTGCACCCTGAAAGGAGATGTTCTATCCAACCCCAAAGACATTTGATACTCCAATTAGAAAATAAACATTATATATAATAGGTATGAAAATTAAGAATTGTATGTTCGTAGCTTTGGCTGCCCTTTCACTCGTTTCTTGTGGAAAGAAGAGTGGTGGCGGCCTGGCTGACCTTCAAGACAATGAGTTTGCCGTGCGTACTGTTGGCGAGTCAAGTGCCGATATGCAAACTACTTATCCGGCAACCATCAAGGGTATTCAGGATGTGGAGGTACATCCCAAGCTTTCGGGATATATCACCAATGTGTATGTTCATGAAGGACAACATGTGCGCGCAGGCCAGGTGATGTTCACCATTGACAGCGAGACTTATCGCGCCGCTGTCAGTCAGGCACAGGCGGCTTTGAACACCGCCATCGCACAGGCCAACACGACCAAATTGACTTACTTGAACAACAAGAAGCTCTTCGCACAGCACATTATCGGACAGTATGAGCTGGAAACAGCACTGAACAGCTACAAGACAGCAGAGGCTCAGGTAGCCCAGGCCCGTGCAAGCCTTGCTTCCGCCCGTGAGACATTGGCATGGTGCACAGTGACCGCTCCGGCATCTGGTGCCGTCGGCTCATTGCCATTTAAAAAAGGTGCACTCGTCTCTGCCCAAAGCACACTGACAACTGTCAGTGACGTCTCCACCGTGGAGGTCTTCTTCTCTATGAGTGAGGCCGACATTCTCGGCATGTCCAAGACTGCCGGTAGTGTAGCCAGTGTCGCTCATGAGATGCCGACCGTGAAACTGCAAATGGCTGACGGTACAGTCTATAACCGACCGGGACGTGTCGTGAAGATGAGCGGCGTCATTGACGCTACTACTGGTGCTTATACACTGATCGCTCACTTCCCCAACCCACAAGGACTGCTGAAGAGTGGCGGTGCCGGTCAGATCATTGTGCCGCATGTGAGCAACAACATCATCAGCATTCCGCAGGAAGCTACCTCACAGGTACAGGACAAGTACTTCGTATATAAGGTAGACAAGAACAACAAGGTGAAATATAGCGAGATCACTGTCAACCCGCAAAACGATGGACAGAATTATGTCGTCACCTCCGGACTGAATGTCGGCGACCGCTATGTATCAAAAGGCATCAACAAACTCACGGATGGTGAGAAGATCAAACCGCTCACAGAAGAGCAATATCAAAAGAAAATCGACGATGCCGCCAACCTGTCCAAAGAGCAAGGATCAGCAAAAGGCTTTGTCAAAGCGATGACGGGAAAATAAGGTTGAATGTTGAATGTTGAATGCTGAAAGGCTCCTACGGTGACCGGCAACCTTTTCTGCCAGAATCATCTTTGGACCTTCATCATTCAACATGAATATCACTCAACATCAATCATTCATCATTCAACATACATTCAAACATGACATTTACCAATTTTATCAAGCGTCCGGTGCTCTCCACCGTGGTGTCCATTCTGCTTGTCTTGCTGGGTACTATCGGATTGGTGTCGCTGCCTATTGAGCAATATCCGGACATAGCACCTCCAACTATTATGGTGCAGGCTACTTACACGGGTGCTGATGCCCAGACGGTAATGAAATCTGTCGCCGTGCCTTTGGAGGAAAGCATCAACGGTGTGGAGAACATGACCTACATGACCTCACAGACCACCAACGACGGTATGTGTATGATCACCGTATACTTCAAGCAGGGCTCCGACCCGGATATGGCTGCGGTGAACGTGCAGAACCGTGTGTCGCAGGCAACGGCGCTCTTGCCTTCTGAGGTAACGCAGGTCGGTGTGACTGTCACCAAGCGCCAGACCTCCAACGTCATCATGTACGCCGTCACCTCTGACGGCCGCTACGACGGCCAGTTTGTGACGAACTACAACAACATCAACATCGTTCCGGTCATCAAGCGTATCAATGGTGTGGGCGACGTAAATAGTCCTTCTACCGCCAACTACTCCATGCGTATCTGGCTTCAGCCCGACAAGATGAAGGAATATGGTCTGATGCCCTCTGACATCACTGCCGTGCTGGCAGAGCAGAACATCGAGGCCGCCCCAGGTAAATTCGGTGAGAACTCCAATGTGGCTTACGAGTACACCCTGCGTTACAAGGGCCGCTTGTCAGAGCCTATACAATATGAGAACATCATCCTGACGAGCAAGACCACAGGCCAGACCTTGAAGCTGAAAGATGTGGCCAAGATCGAGCTTGGCTCTCTGATGTACAACGTGAGTCTGATCAACGACGGCATCCCAGCCTGTATGGGTATGGTGCAACAGATTGCCGGCTCCAACGCCACACAGATTGCCACGGACGTGAAAGCAGCACTTGCCGAGCAGCAGAAGAGCATGCCGCCGGGGATGAAGACGGTGATCATGTACGATGTGACTGACTTCCTCTTCGCATCCATTCAAGAGGTGTTGATGACGCTGTTCATCACCTTGGTACTCGTGTTCATTGTGGTGTATGTCTTCCTTCAGGACCTCCGTTCGACGCTCATCCCTATGATTGCCGTCCCGGTGGCCTTGATAGGTACCTTCTTCTTCCTGTGGATCTTTGGTTTCTCCATCAACCTCTTGACACTATCGGCCTTGCTGTTAGCTATCGCCATCGTGGTGGATGATGCCATCGTGGTCGTCGAGGCCGTTCACGCCAAGCTCGACCAAGGTTACGACAACTCGCTCACGGCTGCTATCGACGCCATGAATGAGATCTCCAGTGCCATCATCTCCATCACGCTCGTCATGGCTGCCGTGTTCGTCCCGGTGTCGTTTATGGGTGGTACGAGCGGCACTTTCTACCGTGAGTTCGGTGTGACAATGGCTGTAAGTATCGTCATCTCGGCTGTCAACGCCCTGACTTTGTCACCGGCACTTTGCGCCATGTTCCTGAAGCCCCACAAAGCAGAGGAGAACGAGAGTAACAAGAGCTTTGTGGCACGCTTCCACGCTGGCTTCAACCGCGTGTTTGAGAAGACCACCAATAAATATAAGCGAGGTGTTGAGCACGTGATCAATCACCGCATCATCACAGCCGGTATCGTGGCTGTGGGAATTGCAGCTCTTGCCGTACTGATGAATACCACCAAGACAGGTCTTGTGCCAGATGAGGACACCGGTACTATCTTCGTGACCATCTCTGCCAATCCGGGAACTTCCCAGGAGCGTACCAAGCAGATTGTGGACGAGGTAGACAAGATGCTGGCCAACAACCCGGCTATCCTTCACCGCAATGCCATCATCGGTTATAACTTCATTGCCGGTCAGGGTTCAGACCAGGCAACGTTCATCATCAAGCTGAAGCCCTTTGAAGACCGTGCCGGTGGCATCACTGACCGCATCAAACGCGCTATCCACGACAAGGATCCCATGGCTCTCGTGGTCAATCCTTATGAGCAGAACTCCGTGCTGGGTATGATCTACAAGCAAACGGCAAGCATCAAGGACGCACAGATCCTGGCCTTCGGTCCTCCTATGATTCCAGGTTTCTCCGTACAGAACGGTGTGACCATGACCATGCAGGACAAGACAGGCGGCGACCTGAACAAGTTCTACAATGTCACAAAGAGCTTCCTCGCCGAACTCAACAAGCGCCCTGAGATCCAACAGGCCATGACCTCCTACAACCCCAACTATCCACAGTACATGGTCGACGTGGATGTTGCCAAGACCAAGCAGGCCGGCATCTCGCCCAAGGTAGTGCTCTCTGTGCTGCAAGGTTATTATGGCGGTCTCTATGCTTCTAACTTCAACGCCTTCGGCAAGCTCTTCCGTGTGATGATCCAAGGCGATGTAGCCAGCCGTATGACACCGGAAGGCCTGACCCGCATCTATGTGCGCACCGCCACAGGCGATATGGCACCGGTAAGCGAGTTTGTCAAACTGCAAAAGGTCTATGGCCCGTCCAACATCAACCGCTTCAACCTCTTCACCGCCATCAACGTCAGTGTCAACGCCAACGACGGCTATTCATCCGGTCAGGTGATGAAAGCCATTGAGGAAGTGGCCAATGACAACCTTCCTGCCGGTTATGGTTACGAGTATTCAGGTTTGAGCCGTTCCGAGGCAGAGTCGAGCAACTCCACGAGTCTGATCTTTGTGCTCTGTCTTGTATTCGTCTATCTGATTCTGAGCGCCCAGTACGAGAGCTACATCCTTCCGCTGTCAGTATTGCTGTCCGTACCATTCGGTTTGGCGGGTGCCTTTGCCTTCACCAACCTCTTTGGCCACAGCAACGACATCTACATGCAGATCTCACTGATCATGCTGATCGGTCTGTTGTCAAAGAACGCCATCTTGATTGTGCAGTTCGCTTTGGAGCGTCGTGAGACTGGTATGGCCATCAAATACTCTGCCATCCTTGGTGCTGCCGCCCGTCTGCGTCCTATTCTGATGACATCGTTGGCCATGGTCATCGGTCTGTTGCCGCTGATGTTCGCCTCCGGTGTGGGCAAGAACGGCAACCAGACGTTGGGTGCTGCCGCTGTCGGTGGTATGCTCATCGGTACGCTCATTCAGATCTTTGTCGTGCCGGCTCTGTTCTGCATCTTCCAATGGTTGCAGGAGAAGATCAAGCCGATGAAGTTTGAAGACGAAGAGAACGAGGAGGTCAAAGCTGAGCTTGAGCAGTATGCCCACGCCGACAAGCAAGAGCCTTACATCGACGCGTATACAAAGTAACACAATGTAGAGTTTCTATATCATGAAGATATATCATTTCATACTTACAGGTCTTGCAGCCGTCGCCATGACGGGCTGCAAGAGCCTTTACGGCAAATATGAGCGGCCACAGGTCAACACGGCCGGACTGGTTCGCGACGCGGTGAGCAACACCGACACACTTGCCGTGACCGACACCACCAGTTTCGCCAATATCCCGTGGCGCTCGGTGTTCACAGATCCACAATTGCAGTCGCTCATCAGCACATGCCTGACCAACAATCCTGACCTGCTCAACGCGGCTCTCAACGTAGACATGGCAGAGGCGCAGCTCAAGGCTGCCAAGCTCGCTTTCTTGCCGGGTATCACGTTCACGCCACAGGGGACCATCTCGTCATGGGATTACAACAAAGCCACCAAGACCTATCAGCTGCCGATCAACGCCAGTTGGGATGCCAACCTCTTTGGCAACCTCACTGCTGCCAAGCGTGCCGCTCAGGTCTCTATGCTCCAGACCAAGGACTATCAGGTGGCTGTGCAGACCAAGCTCATCGCTAATGTGGCCAACATGTACTACACACTGCTGATGCTCGACAAGCAATTGCAGATTGTCACCGACATGGAGAAGCTCACCAGGGACACGTGGGAGATCATGAAGATCCAGCATCAGTCTGTTGCCGGCGTGCGCTCAACAGCTGTGCAAAGCTCTGAAGCCAACTATTTGAGCGTACTGACACAGAAGGAAGATCTCAAAAGACAGATCAGAGAGACAGAGAACAGTCTCTCTCTGCTGCTTGGTCAGCAGGCTCATGCGATCCCTCGCGGCGATCTCGACAACCAGAATCTTCCCACCAAGTTCTCCACAGGAGTAGGCATTCAGCTGCTCAGCAACCGTGCCGATGTCCACGCCAACGAGATGGCACTCGCCAATTGCTTCTATAATATAGAGGCAGCCCGTGCGCGCTTCTATCCGTCGCTGACCATCAGTGCCGCCGGCGCTTTTACCAACAGCGGTGGTATGGGCATCACCAATCCGGGTAAGATGCTGTGGTCTGCCGTGGCTTCGCTCACACAGCCCATCTTCGCCAAAGGACAACTCAAAGCCGGGCTGCGTGTCGCCGAGGATCAGTACAAGCAGGCCTACAATACCTGGCAGAACAGTGTACTCTCTGCCGGTAGTGAGGTCAGCAATGCGCTCGTGCTCTACAATGCCTCTGACGCTAAGAGCAAACTGGAAGAGAAACGCATCGACGTACTCAAACGCAACGTGGAAGACACGAAGAACTTGATGGCCAGCGCAGGATCTACCTATATTGAAGTCATCACCGCTGAGAGCAACCTGCTCAACTCACAGCTCAGCAAGGTCCAGGACGACTTCAGCAAAATGCAAGCTGTCGTCAACCTCTACTATGCTTTGGGGGGAGGAGCGAAATAAGTGTTGAGTGTTGAGTGATGAATTGATTCAATGACGAATAACCAATTTTGAATTATGAACAACATCAGTGACAAAGCCGTAGTATCGCCCAAGGCGAAGCTCGGTGACAATATCAAGATATTCCCCTTCGTGTATATTGAGGACTATGTGGAGATCGGCGACAACTGTGTCATCTCCCCCTTTGTGAGTATCCTCAACGGCACAAAGCTGGGCAAGGACAACAAGGTGCATCAGGGCTCCGTCATCGGTGCACTGCCTCAGGACTTTGCCTTCAAGGGTGAGCGCAGCGAGGTGGTTATCGGTGACAACAACGTGATTCGTGAGAACGTGATTATCAACCGTGGCACGCACGAAGGCTGCAAGACGGTAATCGGCAACAACAACATGCTCATGGAGGGCGTGCACATCAGCCACGACACTAAGATTGGAGACTTCAATGTCTTTGGCTATGGCTCAAAGATCGCCGGTGACTGCCAGATTGGTGACGGTGTCATCTTCTCATCATCGGTCATCGAGAATGCCGGCACGCGTGTCGGCAATCTGGCCATGCTGCAAGCCGGTACCCGCTTCTCCAAAGACGTACCGCCATACGTCATCGCAGGCGGTAACCCAATAGAATATGCGGGACCCAACAATACCATGATGGAGACTTGGCATATCGACGAGCGCATCCGCAAACATGTGGCCAATGCCTACCGTCTTGTCTTCAATGGCAAAGTGAGCGTCTTCGATGCTGCGCTGCAGATACGCGACCAGGTGCCCGACGGAGAGCAAGTTCGCAGTATCATCGAATTCCTGAACTCTACGCAGGTTGGCATTATATCAAAGTAAAAAGGAAAAAAAGAAAAGATGCCTCCCCCTATTATTTTATAAATGGCCGGTAGAACAGAAAACGCTCAGCCCTATATAGTAATAAGGTGTATGGCTATAATGCAAAGCCCCGGATGATCAGATGTCATCCGGGGCTTTATTGTTTGATTGCTAAAGGACCGAGAAGATTCAGCTCTTCAGCAAAGAAAGATTTCGACCTATACGAATGGAAACTGCTATGATAGCGTGTTTCCCATCGACTAAGACGGCATCATTTCGTTAAAAAACGTCATTCACAAGATGGTCAAACAGTCGTCAGCCATTTGTATAACGACCGTCGAACAATTGGTCAAATGTTCGTCAGCCAATTAGTCAAACGAACGTTTGACTATCTTTAGTCAATGTTTTTTGGCGAACCTAATCATTCTACCGAACGCACGGGACAACTTCCCGAAGTCCGAATGTGGCAAAATCCAGTCGTACAGTTCCAAGAATTTCTATCAGTAAAACTTGTTGGCCGATTAGAAGAGCTTGTTGGGATATACGCCCTCGTCAACCAGCTGCTGGATGCGGGCAACAGTACCCGGACGGTCTGCAGAATAGGTAACACCAAACCACTTGCTCGTGGTGTCGAGCACCTCGCAGGTAGCCCTACCCTCATTGATCAGCTTATTCACCACCCAAGGAATTAAATACTCAGCCTTAGGATTAGCCTTTGTCGCGGGAGCATTGAGGAACTCCTTGAAAAATTTATCACTATACTCAAAGTATTCCGGAGTGAAGCCCCACACGTTCATGCTTACTGGTGTGGTGTCAGCAATCTCTACCCACTTGCCGTTCTCGTCCTTGTAAGCCACATTGCCATCGGCCTGTCGCTCGATCTCTGTGCGCTCCACGCAACCGGTGAGCAGGTTCTCTGCATTCTTCGAGCAGACGCCACGAGAGACAGAGCCGTTGTCACTCAACGTGTTGCCAACGCGGAAACCTACCATAGCATACTTGCCTTTGCTACCTTCCGGCAGTTCTGAGAGAAACTTACCAATCACCTTGAAGCAGTCGCGGTTGTAGAAGTCATCGCAGTTGATGACGCAGAAAGGCTCGTGGATCACATCTTTGGCCATCATCACAGCGTGGTTGGTACCCCAAGGTTTCGTGCGACCCTCTGGAACAGAATAGCCATCAGGAAGCTTGTCGAGGCTCTGGAACACAAGCTCACAGGGGATATGTCCCTCATATTTAGAAAGGATCTTCTCGCGGAAGTCCTGCTCAAAATCCTTACGGATCACCCAGACGATCTTGCCGAAACCAGCCTGAATAGCATCATAGATACTGTAGTCCATGATTGTCTCGCCGTTTGGACCCAGACCGTCTAATTGTTTCAAACCACCGTAACGGCTGCCCATTCCGGCAGCAAGCAGTAATAATGTAGGTTTCATACTGTGTATTTTTAAATCAGTTAGAAAATGTACTATATAAAGCTATGCAAAGTTACGGTAAATAAGCGAAAGAACAAAAAGAATCTCTTCTTTTTTGTTTTTATCGCTCACCATTCGTATTTTTGAATTCTTTTTAGTATTTTTGCACCATTTACAAACACAGTAGACATAGTATTCACACAAGCATTAAATATATTTCACGCTATAATCATTCATTATCATACTCTGAGAGTAACCAAACACCATCGCTTATGAAAAGAACAGTCCTGCCTCTACTGCTGACGCTGTTGCTGATGCTGACAGCGCTGACAGCAAACGCGCAGAATGACGTGAGGCTCTCCATGGAGTTCAACAACGAAGACCTGCCCAGCGCACTGGCGCGGTTGGAGAAGAATTCCAGTTACCGTTTCCTCTTCACCTACGAAGACTTGGAGCCTTACCATGTCCGAGGGGCGGTACACAACGCGCCCTTCCTGGCTATCGTGGACTTTCTGTTGAAAGGAAAGCCGCTGAAATATACGATCGACGGGAAGTTTATCAACATCTCTAAGGTCAACAACACGGAGAACCAAACAGAAAAACCCAAGTCCGGTAAGCTGGAGTCTGTCGGCGGATATGTCTATGACGTGGCCACGAAAGAGCCGGTGATCGGTGCACAAGTGAGGATTCTCGGTACGAATATCGCCACAGTGACAGATGTCAACGGTGCGTTCAGCTTCGACTACCTGTTGCGTGGCGGTGAGTCTGCCCAGATCAGCTACGTAGGCATGAAGACCCGTGTCGTGAAGATGACCAAGATGATGAACATCGGACTGGAATCTGATGTCAAGCAAGTCGGCGAGGTTGTCGTCACCGGCATCTTCCGCAAAGCCAAGGAGAGCTACACCGGTGCTGTCTCTACCATAGGCAAGGAAAAGCTGGAAATGTTCCGTGGCAGCAACCTGCTGCAAACACTGAAGAACGTGGACGCCTCGCTCAACTTCCCCATCAACAATGTTGCGGGTAGCAACCCGAATGTCTTGCCTAACCTTGACATCCGTGGCACCTCTACCCTACCAATGAACGTAGAGGAGTTCAACACCAATGCTGGACAGACAGTCAACACACCACTCATCATCCTCGACGGTTTCGAGATCAGTCTGACCAAACTCATGGACTACAACGACGACCAGATCGAGAGCATCAACATCCTGAAAGATGCTGCCGCCACAGCCATTTACGGTTCACGTGGTGCCAACGGTGTCATTGTCGTTGTCACCAAACAACCCAAGGAGGGACGTCTCCGTGTGACGGCAAAAGCCGGCATCAGCCTGCAGATACCAGATCTTTCCAGTTATCACCTTCTTCATGCAGCCGACAAACTGCGGTTGGAAAAGGCGGTCGGACTGTATGATCCCGACAAGCTCGACGACAAGCTCAGATATGCCGAGTACTACGACGAGCGTCTGCAACAGGTGCTCAACGGTATAGACATCGACTGGATCCACAAGCCCGTCCACACCGGCGTGGGTCAGAGCTACAATATCCGGTTCGACGGTGGCGCCGGCGCTTTCCGCTGGGCCGCCTCCTTAGGCTACAACGACATACAAGGAGCCATGAAGGGCAGCAGCCGTAAGAACCTCAATGGCGACATCACCCTGATGTACAGCGTCAAGAACCTGATCTTCCGCAACTACACCAGCGTGACGAGCAACCACGCTAAGGAAAGCAAGTACGGCTCGTTCCAGGACTATGTCGACATGGAGCCCTACAACAGTCCGTACGACGAAAAGGGTAATCTCGTCAAGACTTTCTATGATTACAACCACAGCAAGAATCTCACCGGCAATCCGCTCTACGACGCTTCGCTCAACACCATCAACAAGAGCGAGTACTTGCAGTTGATCAACAACTTCTCTGTGGAATGGCAGATCCTGGAAGGACTGCGACTGCGTGCCAAGCTCGGTGTGACCACCAACCGCAGCAGCTCCGACTATTTCCTGCCGGCCGAAAGCTCCTACTTCACTTCCGACGATTACCAGACCGCCAGCGGACAGCTGCGCAAAGGCCTGTACACTTACGGCAACGGAACCGACAACCTCTTCAGTGCCAACGTGACGGCCAGCTACTCACGCACGTTTGCTGACAAGCATCAGATCTATGTCGGCGTGGACTACTCGATGAGTGACGAGAAGCTCTACAACTACAGCTTTACGGCAGAAGGTTTCTCCAACTCCAATCTCAACCTCATCTCCAACGCTGCACAGTATCAGCTCGACAGTCATCCCAAGGGCGACCGCACCAAGACACGACTGGTAGGCTTCACGGGCAACGCCAACTACACCTACGACAACCGCTACTATATCGACCTCAGCTACCGTGTCGACGGCAGTTCGAAGTTCGGCAGCGACAAACGCTTCGCACCCTTCTGGAGCACCGGCATCGGCTGGAATATCCACCGTGAGAAGTGGATGAAAGACCAGAATATCTTCAGCAATCTGCGCCTGAAGGCTTCCTATGGTATCACGGGAACGCAGAACTTCACCACTGAGAGCGTGTACACCACCTACGACTACTCCAACGACAACCGCTATCTCAGTTGGGCTGCCGCACGAATGATGGGACTGGGCAACAGCTCTCTGACCTGGCAGAAAACCAAGGAAGTCAACATCGGCACAGAGATTGGTGTTCTTGACAACCGCGTCACCGCTGAATTCAACTACTATATCAAGACCACGAGCAACCTGCTCTCTGCCATGGACCTGCCCCTGAGCAGCGGATTCTCGCAGTACACGGCCAACGTGGGCAAGATGCGCAACAACGGTTTCGAGGCATCGCTCAACGCTTACATCATCCGTGACAGCAAGCGGCGCCTCAACTGGATGGTGGGCGGACAGATGGTCTACAACAAGAATAAGATCATCAGGCTCTCTGATGCCATCAAAAACCAAAACGAGCAGTATCTCGCGCAGAATGTCGACGTGAGCAATCTCTTCTACGAGGGGCGCCCGCTCAATGCCATCTATGCTGTACGCTCAGCTGGCATAGACCCAAGTACCGGCCAGGAAGTGTTCTACGATCGTAGTGGCAACCTCACCAGCACATGGAGCGCAAGCGACAAAGTCTATCTCGGCCCCTCGCAACCATTGTGGCGAGGCAACTTCCGCACGATGGTGATGTGGCACGACTTCACGTTCAACGTCTCCTTCGGCTATCACTGGGGCGGCAAGCTCTACAACTCTACGCTGCGCGACCGCGTGGAAGTGACCAAGAACGTCATCGGCTCGAAAAACGTCGATGAGCGTGTGCTCTCCTCGCGCTGGATGCATCCCGGCGACGAGACTTTCTTCCGCAACTTCGACGATGAGACGACCACACCACACGCTACGTCACGCTATGTCTTCGACGACCGTGTGCTGGAGCTGCAGAGCGTCAGCCTGCAATATCGTTGGAACAACAGTTGGCTGCAACACCACACGGGACTGGAGTCTCTCGTCTTTGGCATCAACGCCTCTGATCTGTTCTACTGGTCGTCGGTCAAGTATGAGCGAGGCACCAGCTATCCCTATGCCCGCAACGTGCAGGGTACAGTCACGCTCACCTTCTAATCGTTTTTCCATTTAGAACCATACACCATATTATATAAATATGAACACAAGATATTTTCATTGGTCCCTGTTGTTTCTCGCCTTGGCAACACTCTTGGGTTCTTGCTCTGACTGGCTCGATGTGAAGCCGGAGACTGAGGATCGGGAGAAAGACCTCTTCACTTCCTATCAGGGTTTCAAGGACGCACTTGCCGGATGTTACAGCACGATGGCGGGAACAGACCTCTATGGCGAACGGCTGACCATGACCGACGTGGAGTGTCTGGCTTGTTTGTGGGACGCACCCAACCAGACTCAGATGCCCGAAGCGTATGCTTTCCACAGCCACTTCTATACTACGCCCGACGCAGAGAGTGCAATCAAAGCGATCTATGGCGGGCTCTTCAATGTCACGGCTCAGGCCAACAAGATTCTGCAACATATCGACAACGGTGCCATCACCGATCCCGATGCCCGCAACGTCATGGAGGGAGAGGCACTCGCCCTGCGCGCTTACTGCCAGTTCGACGTGCTGCGTCTCTTCGGACAGATGCCACAGCAGCAGGGCACGGCCGTCAAGTTGCCCTACGCCACCAAGTCCGACATCCATGAGTTGGCAGCCTGGTACGACTTCAATAGCTATGTTAAGATGCTCTACCGCGATCTTGACAAGGCCGACAGCCTGCTGAAGCTCTCTGATCCTATCACCAAATACAGCATCGATGCCCTCAACCAACAAGGCACCGACGCTGCCAAACTCGACGACGACTTCATGACCTACCGTCAGTTCCGGCTCAACTACTATGCGGTGAAAGGTGTCCTCGCCCGCCTCGACCTCTACGTCGGCAACCGCCAGCAGGCCTACAACGATGCCATGGCAGTGATCAACGCCCAGGTCAACGGTCAGCCGTTCATGACGCTTGCCGGCAACAAGGATCTCGGCATCACTGTCGATGGCTCGCTGACCTCCTATGCGACCCTGCCCGACGAGTGCGTCTTCGCCCTGAGCAACCGCAAGCTCTCTAATTACGCATTCTCGCTGTTGGGCAACGGAGGCTTGGCCGTCGACGAGGGCTCCTCGCTGCATATCACAACCAACATGCTCGACAAGCAGCTCTACAACGGCCGCAACACCACCAGCGACAACCGTTATCTCTATGTTTGGAACCACGACGCCCACAACGCTTCGGGCAAGAAGGTGCCGACTCTGACGAAATACTTCTACAACACGGCATACTACAACACATCCGCGCGCTACAACACGCTGTTGACCAAGGTTCAGCTCATGCCGATGCTGCGTCTTTCCGAGCTCTATCTCATCGCCATCGAGAGCACCGACGATCTCGCACAGGCCAACAGTCTGTACAAGACCTACATGCAGTCGCACAATGTCAACATCACCGACGACTTCAAGAGTCTCAATGCCATCAAAGAGGAACTCGAATATGAATACACCCGCGAGTTCTATGGCGAGGGTCAAACTTTCTATGCCTATAAGCGTTGGGGCGTGACATGGATGCTCTTCGGCACTGCACCGATGAAGGAAGCTCAGTATGTGCTGCCGTTGCCCAACACCGAGTTCGACCCTAATGCCGCCTCCAGCGGCACCTCTTCCACTACTAAATAGGCTAAGACATGAAAAAAATATTTGTTTTTCTCTCTGCGGTGATACTGCTCGCTGCCTTCTCTGCCTGTGAGCAGGATCTGCCCACGTACAGCGACCCGCAGGCAAGACTCAACTTCGACTACACTCAATACGCCAGCGGTGTGGTCAACTACTCCTTTGTCTTCAGCAAAGGAAAAACGAAGGATACCGTGTGGATACAGCTCAACACCATGGGCAAGCTCTCCAATGAGAACCGTCCGTTTGAGTTGCAACAAATCACCTCGGGCAACCACGACGCCATACCTGGCAAGCACTACGTAGGCTTCGACGACGAGGCGATGAAGTCTTACCTCACCGTGCCCGCAGGAAAGAACTATGCCCGAGTGCCCATCATCCTGCTCAAAGACGAGACACTTGACACCGCCACCTTCATCCTCAACGTGGCGCTGAAGCCCAATGTCAACTTCCAAGTGGGCTACTTCACTCAGGCTTCCATGCAGATCACCATCACCAACGAGCTCAGCCGCCCATCGGTATGGCGCGACTTCGGCAGCCTGATGTGGTATTGGTTCGGCAATTGGGGCAAGGTGAAACACCAGTTCATGATCGATCATACCGGCAAGAACTGGGATGACGCCTACATCAACAGCATCAGCAACAACCAAGACTTGATGCGCTATTATCAAAACAAGTTACAGAAAGAGCTCGACGCCCTCAACCAGCAGCGCGCCGCGCAAGGCTTAGATCCGCTGAAAGAAGCCGACGGCACACTGGTCGACTTCGCCGGTGGCTTCTAAAGGCTTGTCTTCCCAACTGTTTCATACATAAAAACATCGACGTTTATGAACTTCAAACATATCTTTCTCCCCGTAGCCATGGTGCTGACGCTACTCGCCTCCTGCGCTTCCGACGACTCTACCTACGGCACATCGGGAAAGACCTTCATCCGTCTCTCGGGCATCGCTGAGGGCTATAGCATTGCTTCCTACAGCAGCGAGAAGCTTGTCATCAAGCCACAGATCAGTTCTTCTTTCGACGACAACGACTTGGAATATCTGTGGACTTACTATCTCGCTTCCAAAGGCACGGAGAGTACTTACGATCCCAACACCAACACGACGACCTATCCCAAGGCCGACACGCTCAGCCACAACCGCGACCTTGACATGCCAGTGGGTCTGCCCGACGGCAACTATAAACTCATCTACACGGTCACTTCGAAGTCTACCGGCTACAGCCAGCACTTCGTCACGGCACTCAACACGGCATCGGCATTGGCCGAGGGCTTCTATGTGCTCAAGGAGAACAGCGAGGGCAACACCGATCTCGACCTCTACAATCCCTCAAAGAAATCGCTGGTCAGCAACGTGCTCCAGACCTATCAAGGCAAAGCCATGCCGGGAGCGCCACGCTGCATGGATGTCATCTACAACATGAGCTATGTCGACGCACAAGGCAATCCCGCCGGTGCGAACATGCTCTGCCTCACGACAGAAGCCGACAGCATGCGCTTCATGAACCTGCAGGACGGACGAACAGTCGTCAGTCCGGCCAACGCCCACTACGATCCGGTGAAGGATGAGATCCCTTATCGTACCGTGAGAGGATGGTACAGTATCTATTATCTGACCAGCAACGGCGTGTATAGTTGCTACACGGGTTCCACCGGCATCTTTGCTTTTGCCAACGGTGATCCTGCCAGCGTGCATGTGGCCAGTGGCGGCAACGCCAGCTTCTACGCCATCTGCTATTGGAGTTCTACCGCACACAGCATCGAGGCACTCGACTACAACGGCACGTCGATGCCTGTCATCTCTGCCGTACCTGGCTATGAGGCTACCAACCTGCAGGCGACTTGTCTCGACTGTGGCTTCTGCGAGGCTGCCGGCGGCAAGACTTATTTTCTCTTGCAGGACAACAACGACGCGTCAAAGAAACTGCTCTATGCCATCGACTGCGCCATGACGAAAGCCACCATCAGCAGTGTGCGCGCCATCAGTCCTGACAGTCATTTTGCCAAGGCTTCCCTGCGTGCCTTCAACAGCCGTACGGCAACTATCGGCTACGCTGTCGACGACAACAAGCTCTACAGTTATAATCTCGTACAGGAAGAGGCTGAGAAGCAACTCTCGCTGCAGGGGATTCCTGCCGACGAGAAGATTACCTTTGTGAGCAACCGCTACTTCGCGGGCAGCTCGTCATTTGACTATCTCATCATCGGCACGCAGAAATCAGGAACTTATCACCTCTATTTCTACAACATGGTTGGCGGTGAACCTACCGGCGCACCCGCGTTCACGATCAGTGGTGAAGGCAAGCTCAAGAGTTTGGGCTATGTCAATCCGCTCGTGAAAGAGGGCGACGATGCCACTTTGCTGCCGATACTCGACGAATGAGGAAAAAAGTAAAAAAGGTAAAAAAGTAATATCCATAACAACATGACATTAAAACATTACCTTCTCGCGGCTGCACTACTTCTTTGCGGCTCGTCTTCCACCCACGCCATCAACCGCGCTGAGCTCATCAAGTACGTACAGACGCTGAAAGGCAAGAAAGGCGCTGAACTCAAAGCGGCACTGCACCCTCTCTTGGCCCCTAAAACGGTACTCGAATATGGTAGCGGAACAGAGAACACTTGGTGGGGTTTCTGGTACACCGACCGGGATCCGAAAACCAACGAATGCTACAACCGTTACAGTTCCAGTAAATTCTATTTCAAAGACCATAATGGGATAGCCATTAACGGCATGAACATAGAGCACTCCTTTCCAAAGAGTTGGTGGGGAGGTGACAAGAACAAAGCTTACAAGGATCTTTATAACCTCTACCCCTCTGACTCCAAAGCCAACTCATCCAAAAGCAACTATCCTATGGGTGTGGTGACTAACGTCAAAACTGAAGACGAAGGCTATGACAAAGTTGGCACAGGCACGATCGACGGACAGACTGGAGTGCAATGCTGGGAACCGGGCGACATCTATAAAGGCGACTTTGCACGCAGCTACATGTACATGGCAATTGCCTACAGCAACCTAACGTTCTCAGGCACCGGAGAGGAGACCATGGCTAACAACGACTATCCCGGTATGAAGCCCTGGGCAACCACGCTCTACATCCAGTGGAGCAAGACTGACAAGGTCGACAGCCTGGAGCGCGTACGCAACAATGCAGTGGCCAATATCGAGGGCAACCGCAATCTGCTCATCGACTTTCCGCACTTGGCTGAGTATGTTTGGGGCGACAGTACTGACATAGCATTCAACCCAGAAGTTTCCATCACTACGGCCGACGACGACGACCGTTATCTCAAAGAACCTTCGCTGCCAGTGACTCCGCCAAGCGAGGACAAGTATACTTTCGTGCTGGCCGATAAGGTAGAATCTGGCAAGAGCTATCTGATCGTGGCACAGAGCGGGAGCAATGATATTGCCGCCAAGCCTATCAGTAGTAAGTATGGCTATCTGTCTACAGCGGACGTGACCGTCAACGACCAGAAGCAGATCACGGTAAGCAGCAAAGCCAACGCTTTCATCATCACACTGCAAAGCGACGACAAGTACTATATTGTAGATAGCAACAACCAATATTACTATAACGATAATCGATACCAGAACTTCAACGTCACACGCTCTCCCTCCGCTACAGCTCTGTGGACACTCACGCCCAACAGCGACAACACATGGAAAATTGTATCGGCAACCAACCACTGGATACAGTATTCGAGCGTACACACCTCGTTTGGCTGCTATGCTAAACAACAAGGCACGATGCCGCTGCTCTTCGTCGAAACTGAAACACCAACGACTATCCAAGCTGTGACGCTCCATCAGCGTCAGTCCAGCGACATCCGCTACAACCTCAAAGGTCAGCGAGTCGATGAGCACTACAAAGGCATTGTCGTCGTCAACGGTAAAAAGATAATTGTGAAATAATAAAATTTTGACGAAAACAGCAACTGGTATTTAAAACATCAACAGGTGTTTACTTAGTTGCATGCCCCCGGAGGGGACACACTATGAATGCCCCCATGTCTCTCCGTCCTTGTGAGGCCTTAGCCTCACAAGGACGGAGAGACATGGGGTTGTACAATGGTAGGGATATGTCGTAGAGGACTCCCATGGATGAATGAAGTAACTTTTTACTTTTTTACCTTTCAAAGGTGCAGTGCCTCCATGAAGCGACGGATCACCTTCGGATTGCCAGTGTGCTTGCCTGCGTCCTCACTGATCTTGCAGGTATCGTTGTAGAACGGCCACGATTCGGTAATCTTAGCTGCTACGAGCTTGATGACGATGTTCATCGGGCGGATGCCGTCGAAGTCATTGGTAAAGTGTGTGCCAATGCCAAACGACGGCTGCACATACTTCTCCGCTTCTTGCTGCAAAGCTATGGCCCGGTCGGTGTCCAGAGCGTTGGAGAAAATGACCTGCTTCGACTGGGAGTCAATGCCTAAACTCCGGTATTTGGTACAAATCTTTTGCAGTTGCTCCATGTTATCGCCGGAATCGACGCGCAAGCCCTTGAAGAGATTGGCAAAGTCTTCGGAGAAGTTCAGAGAGAAGATGTTCCAGCCGAAGGTGTCGTAGAGAAAGGTGCCGAGCGCTCCGTTGAAGGTGTGTCGCCAGGCGTTCATAGCGATGTGGTTGGCCATCTGCGGACCATACATACCTCCTATGGCTGCTATGAACTCGTGCGCCATCGTGCCGACAGGTGTCAAATCGTACTTCATGGCGAGATAGACGTTGCTCGTACCGACGAATCGGCCTTTCCAGTCGCGTGCCTCCTGGCAGTCTTTCATGGCTCTGACCACAGTGTCCTCAGCTTGGAATGACGCACGGCGGCGTGTACCAAAGTCGGAGTAAGTACATCCGGCAGCGAGCAGCCGCTCCGCCTTGTGGTAGCTTTTTGGGTAATATGCGTCATAATCAAACCTATCTTCTTCGCCGCACACGATGTAGTACAACTCTGAAACGATGGCAAGCATTTTCACCTCCAGCAATATAGTCTCTGCCCAAACGCCCTCAAACTCTATGTGCAAATGCCCGTCCTCGTCTTGCCGGGCGTGAACCCACTTACGGCTGAAGCGAAAGCCGCGCAGATAGATATAGAACCAGTCGGGCAGATAATAGCATTTGCGACGCATGAAAGCAATCTCCTCGTCGGTGATGGTGAGCTTTTCCAGATAGCCCACCTGCTCCATGACAAGGTCGGCAAACCCTTTGGGATAGACGGTATTGTCACGGTCGTTGAATTCATACTTCACCCATGCGCGTGGATAGTTGTCGATGACAGCGCAGCACATCGTGAACTTGTACAGGTCGTCGTCGGTAAAATGGTTGATAATCTGCCGCATCATATAACAATAATGTATAAAACGTGTAAATGCATTGGGCAGTTAAGCGACAAGCTGCATCAATGATTACTTGATGAGTGTGTCGCGACTGCCGAAGCCAACTTCAATACAACGGGCTTCTCGCCTGAATATTGCCTCTCAACATGGCCATTATCTTCACGATCCCCAATATTCATGACCACCTATCGTAGTGGATGTCTTATAAACCGGAAAGACGGATCAACGCTGAAACGTATTGACAAAAGGACCTCATCCTGAAAATACAATCTAGAGAAGCCGCAATGAAGAAAATGCCAAATTTGTGGATTCGAAAGATGAAAAAACGATGCGCTCACTATCAAAAAGGCTTGCTGACCCTATCAAACTACCGAGATGACAAGGTCAAACTACCGAGATGATCACATCAAACTACCGAGATGACTGCATCAGAAAGGCACTTTGACGAGAAATTCTTTAGAGAATTTCTCGTCAAAGTGCCTTTCCTGCTATACCAAATTCGGCAAAACGCAGTTATCTTCTTATCAATCAGACAGTTAAGAAAAACCGCTAAAAAATCGCGAAAATCCGAGCAAAGGACGACTTGTTTTTGAGAATTGAATTCTCAGAGCCGTTTTTTTGTCAGTTTCTTCAACAAGTAGTCTTTCAACAGCCCTTTAGTCTTTCAGCGAGTAAGTGACGGTGGTGACGACGCGCACGCGCTTGATGTAAGGAGTGTTGGCGTCGCGGTCGTCGATGGAGAACTGCCCCTGATCAGCGCTGACGATCTTGTTGAGCTTGGAATGGCTGTTCTTGGCGAATTGCTGAGCCGTCTGCTCGGCATTCTCGATGGCCTCCGTCATCATCTGCGGTTTCATCTTCTTGAATGAAGTCAACTGATAGCTGACGTTGTTGGCCGCGTCGTAGTCACCAGCCACCACGGCGACCCCCTGCTTGAGCAACTCGCCCTGGCGCGCGATGATCTGGCGCACATGGTCGACATGCGTTGAGGTGACGGTCACCACCACCGTGACATTGTAGCGGTAAGGCTTGTCGTTGCCTGAATACTGTTCCGCGTTCATGTCGATCACCTTCGGCGCTCCTGTGCTGATCTCGCTGGGCTGAATGCCATTGGAGAGCAAGAACTGCCGGATGGTCTTCTGTTTGGCAGCGATGCGGTCATAGAGTTCAGGCAGGTCGTTGCCGATTTCCTTGGTGATGATCGGCCACGTTACCTTGTCGGCCTTGACCTCCTTCTCGGCCAATCCTTTCACGGTGACCTTGCGGTCTTTCTCCGTAAAGTTGTCCATACCTGCTTTCAGGAAGATGCCGAGCAATACGATGCCCAGGGCAACGATGGCAGAAGAGAGAATACGTTCTTTCATGGTCTTATACTTTTAATGGTTGATTTAGATTCCTATCTGATGGTTGCAAAATTAAGAGATAGACTTCAAAGTCGCAAAGGGAAATCCCTATTCTTTGCGAGGATTTCCGATTGTGTGAGAGAAAAAACGGGAATGACTCTGTGTGCGATTAGAAGAAAGTACACGCGAAAAGAACGGGAAGGTGTGAATCTTCGCATTCTTGGCCGAAGATGCAATGTCTTGAAGTTGAACACTCCATCTTCGATGGAATGACGAAGATGAACGAATATCGAAAATATATTTTCTAAATATTCGGTTATATTCTTTATTCCGCGGAGCGGAGCGTTAACAAGAAAAGACAGAGTAACAGACTTATACTTTACAAGGCGAAGCCTTCTCTGTGTCTCTATGTCTCCGTGTGAGATATAAAAAAAGAATTTTCTTATTCTTTTTCTTTGTATTGTATTCGGTTTACAGTACCTTTGCACCTTAAAAGGAAAAATATGAGAATGCTGAGTGACGACGAGCTGGCTATGCTGCTCGACAAAAAGATCTTTCACACCATATCGGAGGTGGCCGACGGCCTCGGCGTAGAGTGCTACGTCGTAGGAGGCTATGTGCGCGACCTCTTCCTTGAAAGACCGTCCAACGACATCGACGTGGTCGTCGTCGGAAGTGGCATCGACGTGGCGCAAACACTGAAAAACAGACTCGGTCGCGCCGCCCGTCTGAGCGTCTTCCGCAACTTCGGCACCGCACAAGTCAAATACCGCGACACAGAGGTGGAGTTCGTTGGTGCCCGCAAGGAAAGCTACAGCCACGACAGCCGTAAGCCGCATGTCGAGGACGGTACGTTGGAGGACGACCAAAACCGACGCGACTTCACCATCAACGCGCTGGCCGTCTGTCTTAATGCCGACCGTTTTGGCGAGCTTGTCGATCCTTTCGACGGACTCGCTGACCTGGAGGACGGCATCATCCGCACGCCCCTTGACCCTGACGTCACCTTTTCCGATGACCCGCTGCGCATGATGCGCTGCGTAAGATTCGCCACACAATTGAAGTTCTATATCGAAGACGAGACCTTCGACGCACTGACACGCAACGCCGAACGGCTGAAGATCATCAGCGGGGAGCGCATCGAGGAGGAACTCAACAAGATCATCCTCGCCGACCAACCCAGCCGTGGCTTCGTGGACCTGCACCGTGCGGGTCTGCTCACACTGATTCTCCCTGAGCTCACCGCGCTCGACAACGTGGAGACGCGCAAGGGGCGTGCACATAAAAACAATTTCTTCCATACCCTCGAAGTCCTCGATAACGTATGCCGTCGACAGAACGAGCGCCGAAGCTATCTCGTGGAGAAGCTTCAGGGCAAGGAGGCCGACGAGAAGCAAAAAGAGGAGTGGAAAGCCGACTTGCAGCATCTCGACGACCACCGTCTCTGGCTGCGCTGGGCAGCACTGATGCACGATGTCGGCAAGGCAAAATGCAAACGGTGGGACGACGCGCAGGGCTGGACCTTCCACAATCACAACTATGTCGGTGCCAAGATGGTGCCGGCGATCTTCCGTCGCATGAAACTGCCTATGGACATAAAGATGAAATATGTGCAGAAGCTGGTGGACTTGCACATGCGTCCCATTGTCATCGCTGACGAAGAGGTCACCGACAGTGCCGTCAGACGACTGGTCAATGACGCCGGCGACGACATCGACGACCTGATGATGCTCTGCGAAGCCGACATCACCAGCAAGAACAATCAGCGCAAGCAGCGCTTCTTAGAGAACTTCCGCATGGTGCGTGAGAAGATCACGGACCTGAAAGAGAAGGACTACAAGCGTCTGCTGCAGCCCTGCATCGACGGCAATGAGATCATGGAGATGTTCGACTTGAAGCCTTCAAGAGAGGTCGGCCAGCTCAAGCAAGCCTTGAAGCAGGCTGTCCTCGACAACACCGTGCCCAACGAGCGTGAGCCTCTCATGACACTGTTGCAGGAAAAAGCAAAGGCTCTGGGACTGAAAACAAAACAAGTATAAGAAGACTAAGCAAAGCTGGGTAAAGCTTGCTCATGGCTATAGACCATAAGAAAGAGGCTGCAGCCTAACGGATGCAGCCTCTTTTACGTATGTATCCTTGAAAACGAATCTTACTATTGAAGGAAATATACCTGCAACTATACAACAACGATTACTCAACGTCCTCATGTACATCTTTGACGGCCCGACCGCTGGGCTCATTCATGTTTTTGAATGACTCGTCCCAAGCGAGGGCTTCAGCAGTGGAACAGGCGACACTCGGCACGCTGGGCACTGAGCGAGCGGCAGAGTCGCTGGGGAAGTGCTCGGCAAAGATGGAGCGATAGTAATACTCCTCTTTGTTGCGCGGCGGATTGATCGGGAAGCGCTCGGCAGCGTGCGCCATCTGCTCGTCGCTGACGGCAGAAGCGGTGATCTGCTTCAATGTGTCGATCCAACTGTAGCCTACACCATCGGAGAACTGCTCTTTCTGGCGCCAAGCCACTTCCTCGGGGAGCATGTCGGTGAACGCGTCGCGCACTACCTTCTTCTCGATCGTCTTGCCCGGACACATCTTGTAGCTCGGATCAATCGTCATGGCGACATCCAGGAACTCCCTGTCGAGGAAAGGCACACGACCCTCGACACCCCACGCAGCCAGGCTCTTGTTGGCACGCAGACAGTCGTACTGATAGAGCTTGGAAAGTTTGCGCACGGTCTCCTTGTGGAACTCCTCCGGTGACGGACACTTGTGGAAATAGAGATAACCGCCGAAGATCTCGTCGGCACCCTCACCCGAAAGCACCATCTTGATACCCATCGACTTGATGACACGGGCCAGGAGATACATCGGCGTAGAAGCACGCACGGTGGTCACATCATAGGTTTCGATAAAGTAGATCACGTCACGGATGGCGTCAAGACCTTCCTGAATGGTGTAGTTGATCTCGTGGTGAACGGTGCCGATATAGTCAGCGACAAGTTTTGCTTTGGCCAAGTCCGGCGCACCTTTCAAGCCGACAGCAAAGCTGTGGAGGCGGGGCCAATAGGCACGGGTCTCACCGCCCTCCTCAACACGTGTGGAAGAGAAACGCTCGGAAATGGCAGAGATCACAGAAGAGTCCAGTCCGCCGGAGAGCAGCACACCGTAAGGCACGTCGCTCATCAACTGACGCTTCACGGCAGACATCAGTCCCTGACGGATCTCCTCAACGGCCTGACCATAGGACAGAGCGCTCTGCTGGCGTGTCTTCCCATCCATCCAATAGCGGTGATAATAGCGTTTCATGCCCGGGTCTTTGCTCCAATAGTAGTGACCGGGCAGAAAGGGCTCGTAATGATCGCACTGTCCCTCCAAGGCCTTCAGCTCACTGGCAACATACACTTTGCCGTCGGAATCATAACCTATATAAAGAGGTATCACGCCGATCGGATCACGGGCTACGAGGAACGAGCCATCCTCGGCATCATAGAGGGCAAAGGCAAAGATGCCACTGAGCTTCTCTATCATGCTGACGATGGAAGCATGCAAAGCCTCGCCAGATGTCAGCGAGCGTGCTTTCTCCTTCCACTGACGGTACAGGGCCAGGATCACCTCGCAGTCGCTACCCGTCTGAAAAGCATAGTCAGGGAAGGATGCACGGATGTCGAGATGGTTGTAGATCTCTCCGTTCACGGCGAGAACCTCCTTCTTGTCGGGCGAGAACAGCGGCTGCTTGCCGCTCTCCGGGTCTACAATGCTCAGTCGCTCATGACAGAGGATGGCTGAGGCGCCGGTGTAGATACCACTCCAGTCGGGTCCACGATGGCGGATCTTCTGACTCATACGCAACGCCTTCTGGCGTAAATCAGGAGTCTGCTCCTGAATGTTGAAAATTCCTACTATTCCACACATGGTTGTAAAAGCTGTTAAGTTTGTGAATGTATACGTTGAAACTCCCAAGAGCAAGAGTCACCGAAGTGCTGATGCCCCTGGGAGGTGTGTTTTCCAATTAGAGATTAAATGCTGATTCTCCGTGCTCGTAGATGTCAAGTCCTTCTTCCTCCACGCGCTTGTCAACACGGAGTCCGACAGTGTGCTTGATGGTCCAGAAGAGTACGATACCGCAGGCGGCAGCCCAAGCATCTACACAGAGTACGCCGAAGGCCTCTGCACCTAAGAAGCCGAAGCCGTGGCCATAGAAAGCGCCTTCACTGGTGGAGAACAGACCGGTCAACAAAGTACCGAGGACACCGTTCACCCAGTGCACTGAGCTGGCACCGACTGGGTCGTCGATATGAAGTTTCTGATCAATGAACTCAACAGCAAACGGCAGTGCGATACCGCAACAGATACCGATAATGATAGAGCCAACCACTGACACACAGTCGCAACCAGCTGTGATACCTACCAAACCGGCAAGAATACCGTTCAGTGTCAATGAGAAGGAAGGCTTGCCATACTTGACCCAAGTGAGGAACATGGTAGCCAGACCGCCACAAGCGGCTGCCATGTTGGTTGTCAGGAATACATGGCTGATAGCCTCACGGTTGACCTGACCACTTGCTGCAAGCTGAGAACCTGGGTTGAAACCGAACCATCCAAACCAGAGGATGAACACACCGAGAGAAGCCAACGTCAGGCTGTGACCCGGAATAGCGTTGCTCTTGCCATCCTTGCGATACTTACCCAAACGGGGACCAAGGAAGATGGCACCTACCAGAGCCAGCACACCACCGACAGAGTGCACAACAGTGGAACCGGCAAAGTCATGGAATGCATGACCGAAGGTGTTCATCATGAAACTGCCGTCAGCAGCGTTGCAAAGCCAGCCGCCGCCCCAGGTCCAGTGCCCCTCAACAGGATAGATGATCAAAGAAATGAAGAGCGAATAGACAACATACATATTGAACTTTGTCCGCTCAGCCATAGCACCGGAAACGATCGTGGCTGATGTGGCACAGAAGACGGTCTCAAACATCAGGAAGCCCTCTGTAGGCAGACCGTTGGCATTGTGGTAGAAAGAGAGATCGCCGAAGTTGGGCATGCCGATGAAGCCCTGGCCATCAGAACCGAACATGAAGCCGAAACCGACAAACCAGAAGAGCACAGAGCCCAGCATGAAGTCGACGAAGTTCTTAAACAGGATGTTTGTGGTGTTTTTACGCCGGGTGAAACCCGCCTCACAATAGGCGAAACCTGGTTGCATGAAGAATACGAGCATGGCTGCAAGCAGCATCCATACGGTATCTATAGAAATACTTAAATCTTGAACTGTCATAATACGATTGATTTTTTGTTACCCTCATTGTGTTTCTATGTTCTCTCTATTTCATCCACCTTCTTTATATTTAGGAAAGAAAGCGTGCAGAAGCGTTACTTCTCCTGCTCTGCGTTGTACAGGGCAATGTCTCCACGCTCGCCGGTGCGGATGCGGATAGTGTCCTCAACCGGAATGATGAAGATACGTCCATCACCGATCTCACCTGTGCGCGCGGCGTTCGTGATGGCCTTCACCGTCTTGTCGACGTTTTTGTCACGCACGACAATATTCATTAACACACGCTCGATGCTGCTCGTATCGTACATCACGCCACGATAGATTCGAGCCTGGCGCATCTTGCCCTCACCACGGACATCGTAATAGGAGAACCATTCGATGTCAGCAGCAAGCAATGCTTCCTTTACATCCTCAAATTTAGTCTTACGGATGATCGCTTCAATCTTCTTCATAACTTACCTTTCTTTATGGTTAAACTTACGGTTGCTTACGTATTGTAATCTTTCGACTGCAAAGTTAATACATTTTGTTTATATAGACAATCGATAATTCACTTTTTGTTATCATTGTTTTTTAATTGCTTGCAAAATGCTCTATAAAATAGTGGTTTCATTGATAAATTGCAATGATTTTCAGCTTCAGACATTACAATTCAATACTTTTATAGAAAAAGTTTCTAAAAAATGTCGTGCAACTCTTTGCAGTTCTATCTTTTTGTATTAACTTTGCAGCGTATTCAAAACATTAAGTCAATCAATAAGAAATAAATTGCTTCATTATGTCAAAGACCATTCACTTCACCAAGATGCACGGGGCTGGTAATGACTATATTTACGTCAACACCTTATTATATAATATCCCCGATCCGAGCGCAGCATCCATTGCTTGGAGCAAGCCGCACACAGGCATTGGCAGCGACGGACTGGTGCTTATTGGCAAATCGAAGGATGAGGAGAAAGCCGACTATTCGATGCGTATCTTCAATGCCGATGGTTCTGAAGCAATGATGTGCGGCAATGCCAGCCGGTGCATCGCCAAGTATCTATATGAGAAAGGTATCACCGGTAAGACCAAGATCAGATTGGAGACCCTCTCCGGCGTGAAGGTCCTCAGCCTGCACCTGGAAGCAGGTAAAGTGGAGAGCGTCACAGTAGATATGTTAGAGCCTGCCTTTGATGTCAAAGAGCAATATACAGGGCACACACCTGAGGAGCTGAACAGCATCAAGGCCTTGGCTGACCACATCCTACGTACGGAAGAAGGAGAGTTCAAAAGCCTCTTCGTAAGCATGGGCAACCCACATTACGTCATCTTCGTGGACGATGTAGAGAACATGGATATCACAATGTTAGGAAAGATATTGGAGAGAGAGAAGGCCTTCCCACAGCGATGTAACATAGAGTTTGCGCAGTTGGTGGGTCAAGGCAAGCTTCGCACCCGTGTTTGGGAGCGGGGCAGCGGCATCACGATGGCTTGTGGCACAGGAGCATGTGCCACAGCCGTAGCCGCCGCAAAGCTCGGTGTCAGCGGCAGACACTCTATCATCGCCATGGACGGCGGCGATCTCGACATCACATGGAATCCCAACGACAACCATGTATATATGACCGGCCCGGCAGCCTTCGCCTTTGAGGGAGAGATAGATTTGCCGGAAGAGAAATAGACTGACACTGAGAGAGGCACTGAAAACTCCCCAAAGAGGCATAGAAAACGATAGTAACAAACTTAACACACAACATAAAAGGAATTTAAGTATATGGCATTAGTAAACGAACACTTCCTGAAGTTACCCGGCAACTACTTGTTTGCCGACATAGCTAAAAGGGTCAACGCCTTCAAGGTGTCGCATCCTAAGGTCAAGGTGATCAGTCTGGGTATTGGCGACGTGACGCGTCCTTTGGCTCCGGTGGTCATCGAAGCCATGCACAAAGCGGTGGAGGAAATGGCCAACAAGGCTACTTTCCGTGGCTACGGACCGGAGAGAGGTTACGACTTCCTGCGCGAGGCTATTCAGAAAAACGATTTCCTGCCAAGAGGTATCCACATCGATCTCAACGAGATCTTCGTCAACGACGGCGCAAAAAGCGACACCGGAAACATCCAGGAAATCCTGCGCTGGGACAACAACATCGGCGTGACGGATCCTATCTATCCCGTATATGTCGACTCCAATGCGATGATCGGACGCGCAGGTGTCTTTGAAAATGGCAAATGGACTGACGTCACCTATTTCCCATGTACGGCAGAAAACGACTTCGTGCCACAGATTCCTGACCGCCACGTAGATATGATCTACCTGTGCTACCCCAACAACCCGACAGGTACGGTGCTTCCGAAAGAGAAACTTCGCAAATGGGTGAACTTTGCACTACGCAACGATTCCATCCTCTTCTACGATGCCGCTTATGAAGCATATATCACTGATCCGGAGATTCCACACTCCATCTATGAGATCAAGGGCGCACGCAAATGTGCGATAGAATTCCACAGCTACAGTAAGACAGCAGGCTTCACGGGCGTGCGTTGCGGTTACACCATCATCCCGAAAGAGTTGACAGCCGTGACCGTTGATGGCAAACAGCGCGTCAATCTCAACCAGTTATGGGATCGCCGACAGAGCACAAAGTTCAACGGAACAAGCTATATCAGCCAGCGCGCCGCCGAGGCCATCTACACACCAGAGGGCAAGAAACAGATCCAAGAGACCATAGACTACTACATGGAGAACGCGAAGATCATGCGCGAGACGCTTAGCAAGCTCAGCTATAAAGTCTATGGCGGTGTCAACGCTCCTTACCTGTGGGTCAAGACACCCGATGGCATGGACAGCTGGAAGTTCTTCGAGCAGCTCCTCTACGGATGCGGCGTTGTCTGTACACCGGGTGTGGGCTTCGGTCCAAGTGGTGAAGGCTATTTCCGCTTGACTTCCTTCGGCAACCGCGAAGACGTACGCGAGGCTATGCGTCGCATTGCTGAGTGGTCACTGAAGAAGTAAGATATATCCGGAATGCAGCAGTAGCCGCGAGAAGCAGCGAGAAACTACAAATGCAGAGAGACCCACATGTCGAAAGACATCGGTCTTAAAGAGAAAACAGAGAGAAACGCAAGTGAGAGAAAACGGCAGACTGTCTTTCAGGATCGTACTGCCAAAATATGAACAATTAAGAATAAGTCGTTATGAAAAAGGTAAGAAGAATGATGTATTTGGCTGCCATTGCCATGACAGCGCTCACAGCAAAGGCTCAGGACAAAGTAGAAGGTACGATCAGTACCGATGTTGTCAACCAGTACATCTGGCGTGGACAAGACTTAGGCGACGTGAGTATCCAGCCGACACTGGGCGTAGCTTACAAAGGTTTTTCTCTATCCGCATGGGGCAACGTGGGGTTGTCTGACAAGGACGACACCAAGGAGTTCGACCTCACGGCTGCATACACGGTAGGAGGTTTCCACATCGGTGTGACAGACTACTGGTTCAACTCACCCAACGACAAGTACTTCGCATACAAGGCTCACGAGACGAGCCATGTGTTTGAAGGAAACATCGGTTATGACTTTGGCCCGTTGGCTGTCAACTGGTATACCAACTTCGCAGGAAACGACGGAGTGAACAAAGACGACGACAGAGCCTATTCGTCCTATGTAGAGTTGGCCGCACCCTTCAAATTGGCTTCTCTCGAGTGGACAGCGACAGTAGGTGCCGTACCTTACCGTACTTCGTTCTACGCCAAAGCCGACGGTTTTGCAGTCACCAACCTGGGATTGAAAGCCAGCAAGGACATCGAGATCACCAACTCCTTCTCTGTCCCGGTCTTCGCAGGCATATATGCCAACCCCAGCACACAGAAGGCTTACTTCGTTTGCGGCTTCACACTGCATCCATAACTCTCAACCATTTACAGGAACAACCTGTATAGTAAAAGCAAAAATTCAATGTGGTGATCTCCTCAACGAGGCACCACCACTATACAAGAACTTTAACATCAACATTAAGAAATATGACTAATTTACGATTTGATGCCGTCGCTGAGGCATCGCGCAGAAAGCCTGTTGAGGTCATCTCTCCGGTAGAACGTCCTTCAGAGTTCTTCGGCAAGAAAGTGTTCAACCGTCAGAAGATGTACAAATATCTTCCGTCAAAAGTGTATGACAAGCTCATCGATGTCATCGACAACGGTGCACAGCTCGACCGCAGCATCGCCGACGCTGTTGCAGCAGGCATGAAGCAGTGGGCAGACGAGAATGGTGTCACACACTATACTCACTGGTTCCAGCCTCTGACAGAGGGTACCGCTGAAAAGCACGATGCCTTTATCGAGCATGACGGTAAAGGCGGAATGATTGAGGAGTTCTCCGGTAAGCTGCTCGTTCAGCAGGAGCCTGACGCATCCAGCTTCCCCTCCGGTGGTATTCGCTCTACTTTCGAGGCACGCGGCTACTCAGCATGGGATCCTACATCACCTGTGTTTATCATTGACGACACACTGTGTATCCCGACGATCTTCATTTCGTACACCGGTGAGGCCCTTGACTACAAGGCCCCTCTGCTGCGCGCTCTCCATGCTGTGAACGTTGCTGCAACCGATGTTTGTCATTATTTCTATCCCGACGTGAAGAAGTGTATCAGCAACCTGGGATGGGAGCAGGAGTACTTCCTCGTCGACGAGGATCTCTACGCCGCACGTCCTGACCTCGTGCTGACCGGCCGCACACTGATGGGTCACAGCTCTGCTAAGGATCAGCAGATGGACGACCACTACTTCGGAACGATTCCTGAGCGTGTGCAGGCTTTCATGAAGGATCTCGAAATCCAGGCTCTGGAGCTTGGCATTCCTTGCAAGACACGCCACAACGAGGTTGCACCTAACCAGTTTGAGTGCGCTCCTATCTTCGAGGAGACAAACTTGGCTGTCGACCACAACATGTTGCTGATGAGCTTGATGAAGAAGGTTGCCCGCAAGCACGGCTTCCAGGTACTGCTTCACGAAAAGCCTTTCGACGGCATCAACGGTTCTGGTAAGCATAACAACTGGAGCCTTTCTACCGACACGGGCGTGTTGCTCCACGGTCCAGGCAAGACCCCTGAGGAAAACCTGCGCTTCATGGTATTCATCGTCGAGACACTGATGGGCGTATACAAGCACAATGGTCTGCTGAAGGCCTCTATCATGAGCGCTACCAACGCCCACCGTCTGGGCGCCAACGAAGCACCTCCAGCAATCATCTCCTCTTTCCTTGGTAAGCAGGTATCCGACATTCTTGACCATATCGAGAAGGCTGACAAGAAGGATCTGTTCAACATCAAGGGCAAAGAAGGTGTGACGATTGACATCCCTGAGATTCCCGATATTATGCGCGACAACACCGACCGCAACCGTACCTCTCCTTTTGCCTTCACCGGCAACCGCTTTGAGTTCCGTGCTGTAGGTTCCGAGGCTAACTGCGCCAGCGCCATGATCGTACTGAACACAGCTGTCGCTGAGGCTCTGACAGACTTCAAGAAGCGTGTCGACGCCATCATTGCCAAGGGCGAGGACAAGTTCTCTGCCATCATCGATGTGCTGCGCTCTGACATCAAAACTTGCGCTCCTATCCACTTCGACGGCAACGGTTACAGCGACGAGTGGGTTGCTGAGGCTGAGAAACGCGGACTGGATACAGAGAAAAGCTGTCCGGTAATCTTCGACCGCTACCTCGACGATACCAGTATCAGGATGTTTGAGTCGATGGGTGTGATGAAGAAGAACGAGCTCGAAGCACGTAATGAGGTGAAATGGGAAACCTACACCAAGAAGCTTCAGATCGAGGCTCGTGTACTCGGAGACCTGAGTATGAACCACATCATCCCGGTAGCTACTCACTATCAGAGCCAGTTGGCCAAGAATGTGGAGAACATGATGGCCATCTTCGGCGCCGAGGAAGGCAAGAAACTCAGTGAGCGCAACCTGAAGATCATTAAGGAAATTGCTGAGCGTACCTCCATCATTGAGAAGGGCGTAGAAGACCTTGTCAATGCCCGGAAGGTCGCAAATAAGATAGAAGATGCCCGCGAGAAGGCTGTCGCCTACCACGATACAGTGGAGTCGAAGTTCCAGCCGATCCGTTATCAGATCGACAAGCTGGAGCTTGTAGTTGCCGACGAGCTTTGGACCCTGCCGAAGTATCGCGAGCTTCTGTTCATCCGATAAGCAAGGACAATCTATTTCTTTTATTGGTTGTTTAAGTTTGCTTGGTGCTTTTGCCGTGAGGCAAGAGCACCTTTTTTATATACATAATGAGTAACAGGCGTATGTTTAACAAGAAACACACATATTGCAGAATAAGAAACACAGATATATTCAACTGTAATCAAACCTATGTTCAACAAGAATCATGAGTAGAAAATAGAAGCCAAATTGATGATGAGAACAAAAGAAACCATGAATATAGCAAAGCTAAGCTCCGCTATATTCGTGATAATCAGTAAGCTCTGAAAGATGCAAAGCCGTTATTTCATCATTGTCTCTACAGCCTTCTTGAGCTGTTCGTCTTCTCCACAGAGATAGTCCTCAGGGGTATTGTAGACTTCCACGTCAGGATCGAGCTGATGATTCTCGCCATACTGTCCGTTCATATCACGGCAGCCGACCTGTGGAATGCCGAAGACAAGGCTACGGTCCATCAGCGTCTCCCACCAGACAGCCGTCATCGTGCCTGCTACCGGCGTGCCGATGAGTTTACCTATGCCTAAGGTCTTATATACAAAGGGGAATCCGTGGCCATTGCTATAGTCATCCTCGCAGATCATCACACAGGAAGGCTTCACCCACTTATTCCAAGGGTCACGCCCTATATATTTGCCGTGAGCGATAAACTCCTGGTATTCCTTCCCGCTAAGCAGCGTGCAGAGATCGTCATGAAGCCATCCTCCGCCATTGTGACGCTCGTCGATGATCGCTGCTTTGCGGTTGCGGTTCTTGTCATTGAGCAATTCACTGAACACCGTACGGAAGCTCTCGCTGTCCATTGCCTTGACATGCACGTAAGCCAGTTGCCCACGCGACAACGAGTCCACGAGCTCACGGTTGTGGTCCACCCAGCGTTTATAAAGCAGTTCACGCTGCGCTTCACGAGAGATCGGGCGCACCTGTACGTCGAAGCGTTTGCCCGTCTTAAGATTATAAACGCTCACACGCAGATTCTTTCCGGCACGACCGTCCATCAGCGACGTATAGTCTGAGTCTCTGAGAATACGTTGTCCGTCGATCTTCTCGATGATGCAGCCGGACGTGACACCCGTATTTCTCACGGCAAAAGGCCCGCGCTTGATCACCTCAGCCACCTTCAGCCCATCGCCCTGATAGTGGCTGTCATAGAGCAGACCCAGCTCAGCTGTCTGCAACGACGCACCGTTGGGATAGTAACGGCAGCCCGTATGCGAGGCGTTGAGCTCGCCGAGCATCTCCGAGACCATCTCACTGAAGTCGAAGTTGTTATTGATATACGGCAGGAAGCGGGCATAGTTGTCGCGATAGCCTTGCCAGTCGACGCCATGCAGTTTCGGATCATAGAACTTATCCTTTACCTGTTGCCAGATATGATCAAAAAGATAGCGGCGCGCCTGATAAGGCTTGTCGTTGAAGCGCGCCTCAAAATCCACATCCTTAATCTCGCTTTTTGCCAGATCAATCTTCTTGATCTTGCCTTCACTGATGGCAAAGAGACTCTTGAAAGTACTGTCGGCCTGCAAATCGCCGCCATTGACTTTCTTCATCACCAACGTAGTCTTTCCCTCGCGCATCTCGTGTCGCCAAAGGTCATAACCGTCCTCAAAGCGAGCTTCATAATAGAGCGTGTCACCACCGGGCGAGAGGATAAAGTCTCCAAGATCCGATGAGTTGACAGTCAGACGGACGATACGGTCACGGCAGTTTTCCGTGTCAAAGCGTAAAGGCTTCGCTTTGGTATCCTTATCATCTTTCTTCCGTAGCTTCTTGCCTTTTTTGTTTTTCTTCTTATCCTTAGCCTTATCCTCCTCCTTTTTCTTCTCTTTCTGTGCCTCGTCGAAGCGCTCCTTCTCCTCCTTATTCATCTGGAACCGCTCATAAGCATCGAGATCCAGGAACATCAGATAGACATCCTGCTCAGCACCCCAACTGCCATGACTGCGATAACCGGCACGGTCTGAGGCGAAGGCGATGGCCTTTCCTCCCAAAGCCCAGCGCGCCGCGCCGTCATTGTATCCGCTTCCCGTGAGATCCACGACCTTTTGCGAACCATCTGCAGGCACCAAGGCAACGTCGGCATTGTTCCATCCGCCATTACCGATATAGTTAGTGATGATCCAACGGGAGTCGGGACTCCACTGATAGTCAATGTCGCCATCAGAATAAGAGAAGATGTTTTTGCCGTCCATGAGCGCCTTGACCGTATGGCTCTTCACGTCGACAGACTTCAGCGTACCGCGGTCTTCGACAAAGGCCACCGTCTTACCGTCAGGACTGAACTTCGGCATGAACGATGTCCGGTCGCTCTTCACGAGTTGTTCCTCCGCCAAGTCACCAGCATAGGCAAACTGTTTCTCCCTGGCATCTTTGATCTTTGCCAGATAGATCTGCCAAAGACCGTTGCGTTCAGAGGCATAGACAAGTGAGCGGCCATCGGGCGAGAAGCTGAGGTTCCTCTCCTGCTCGGGCGTATCGGTAATCTGTTTCGTCGTCTTATAGTCGGTCGACGTGACGAAGACATCGCCATGATCGATAAACGCGATCTCCTTGCCAGAGGGTGAGAGACAGAACTCCGTGGCGCCACTTGTCAGCGTGCGGCGTACCACTTCCTTGTCGTTTGAGTCAGTGACAATAGAGACCTCAACCTTCTGTGGCTGCTGTCCGGGCACGAGCGTATAAAGTTCCCCGTTCTGTGAGAAGCAGAGCTTGCCGTCATTCGATGCTGAGAGAAAACGCACCGGATTGCCACTGAAGTAGGTCAGCTGCTTCGCATTGTTACCATGCAACGGCCGTTGATAGACGTTGAACGTACCGTCCCGCTCGGACAAATACCAAAAGCCGTCACCCTTGCTGTTCCACACCGGATTACGGTCCTCACCTTTGAACGACGTCAGTTTCGTGAATTTACCATTGTCATTAAGCCAGATGTCACGTGTGATGGGGGAAGTATGATGCTTACGCCACGTGTCCTCATAGCCTTTCTTGTCGTGATAGAGGATCTGTCCCTTAGCGTTGAAATTCATGTCTTCCATCGTGATGTCGGAAAACTTCACCGGACGCAAGCCGTTGACGTCGACTTCATAGACCTGCGGGAATTGTCTCGACGGGAAGATGATCGACTTCGGCTCTGTCCACAGCGCAGCTGAGAAGAGCACATGACTGTTATCGCGCCAAGTGACTGGCGTTTCGTCGCCGCTGTCCGTTGTCAACCGTTTGGGTGTACCTCCATCTTTACTCATGACATAGATGTCCATGCTTCCTTCACGATTAGACATGAACGCGATCCGCTGTCCGTTGGGACTCCAGACGGGATTGCCGTCGTAGGCAGCGTTTGAGGTCAGTTGTCGCGCCTGTCCACCAGCGGCAGGCACCGTGAAGATGTCGCCTTTATAACAGAAGGCAATCTGCGCACCGTCGGGCGAGATGGCGCAATGCCGCAGCCACAGCGGATGATCCTCAGCCTGCGCTGACATCGCGAAGAAAGCAGCAAAAGCCAATGGAAAAAATCGGAATGGTCTTTTCTTCATAGTAGAATCTCCTTTTTGTAACAAAGTAATAACCGATATTGCAAAGTTAACGATTTTGCAAGACTCACGCAAAGGAATCAAGAAGATTTAGAAGCCTCACCCCCTAACCCCTCTCCAAAGGGAGAGGGGTTAGGGGGTGAGGCCGTCTCTGCGTTCTTTGTGTCTCTATTTGAAACGTAAAGGCATCAAAGACCTTTGAGGAAACTCTCCACAGCATCAACGATCTTGTTGAGTCCCGATGCCGTTGCGCTGTCAGCGTTTTGGTTGATTTCCTTTTTGATCTCCTTGCTGACATCCCTGCTGACACGGTGCACAACGGTGCGACCGACCTTGTTGCCCATTGACACAATGGTATCGGTGACCTGCGTAGCGACGTCGTCACCATTGTCACCATCGTCGTTGTTGACACCGGTGAAGATCGTTGTGGTCGTCGTGTCTTTCTCGTCGTCCTTATCACCCGTGGCTTTAGCCACAGCCTCGGCGATGGTAGCCTCGTCAGAGGTAAACACCTTACCGAAGATGCCCAAGGACGTACGCTGTTCGCCGGTACCCGGAATGTCAATCGTTGTCGTCGACCAGAAGACGTAGTTGTGGTATTGCAGCAGGTTGTCGATAGCGCTGTTGATGACCGGACCGGCCAACGCCGAGATCATCGAAGACGCCAATGAGGCAAGACCGCTGTTGTCGTTGCCGCTCAGTCCTCGGTGGAAGCCAGCCGTGATATGGTCTTTGATGACCTGACGGTGCTCATCCTTAGACGGATTGGTTATAGCCATGATCAGGAGGAGTAAAGCCACTGCGATGCCCACATAGGTGAGCACCTTCTTGCGGTTGCTCTTTCCCGGCTGATAAGGTGGCGGCGTAGTACCTCCCGTACCGGGTTCATGGTAGCTGCCGTCCGGTGTGTTGCCGGGTTGCGCACCATTTTGAGTTCCGTACGGCGGTGACGTCGGACCCTGCTGAGCAGCAGCGGTCCAGGCCGCCTGAGCATCGTCATAGAAGAGCGGACGGAGTTCTTCGACCTGCCAGGCCGGTGTCCATTGCGACATTCCCTCGGCCCATACCAGCGTGTCGGAAGTGATATTACGCTGACGCAGTTCGTCGATGCTGAACGGACCTTGCTGTACGTCGTTGATAACAATGAAATATTGCATATACTAAATTGCTTATTTAAGAACACGAAGAGACGCAAGAGAGCGCTGCCCCTGCCCTACTCCACGGTCACACTCTTGGCGAGGTTGCGCGGCTGGTCGACGTTCAGTCCCTTCTCCACGGCAATGTGGTAAGCGAGCAACTGCAAGGGGATCACGGTGAGCAGCGGTGCCAGCGGTGCCAATGTCGGCGGTACGCTGATCACCTCATCGGCGATCTTCTGCACCTCTGTGTCGCCTTCAGTGACTACGGCAATGATGCGGCCGCCACGAGCCTTCACCTCCTGCATGTTGGAGACAACCTTTTCATAGCCTTCGTGATGCGTAGCCACAAAGAGCACAGGCATCATGTTGTCCACCAGCGCAATAGGACCATGCTTCATCTCTGCGGCCGGATAGCCCTCAGCGTGGATATAGCTGATCTCCTTCAACTTCAGTGCTCCCTCCAATGCCACGGGATAGTTCCATCCACGACCGAGGTAAAGGAAGTTGGTAGCGTAGGTATAGGTGCGGGCCAACTGCCTGACGCAGTCGTTCTCCTTAAGCATCTTGTCGATCTTGTTAGGAATCTGACCCAGCTCTTTCGTGAGGCTGATGAACTCATCGTGACCGACGGTACCTTTGGCGTTGGCGAGTGCCAGGGCGAGCAATGTCAGACAGGTGAGCTGACCGGTGAATGCTTTTGTCGAGGCTACGCCGATCTCCGGGCCTACATGGATATAGATACCGGTGTCGGTCTCACGTGCGATACTGGAGCCGACGGCGTTGACGATGCCAAAGATAAACGCGCCACGCTCCTTGGCCAACTTGATGGCAGCCAGTGTGTCGGCAGTCTCACCACTCTGCGAGATGGCGATGACCACATCGGAAGGCAGGATCACGGGGTCGCGATAACGAAACTCCGAGGCGTAGTCCACCTCCACGGGAATCTTGCAATAGTGCTCGATGAGCTGCTTGCCGATGAGTCCGGCGTGCCAGCTCGTGCCGCAGGCCACGATGATGAAGCGTGTGGCTGAGAGCAGACGGGCGCGGTTGTTGCGCACAGCCGAAAGGATGACCTTGTCGTTGAAGAGACGGCCGCTCATGCAGTCACGCAGACAACGTGGCTGGTCAAAGATCTCCTTGAGCATGAAATGGGGGAAGCCACCACGGTCGAGCATATCGAGATCCATATCGATCTGCTTGACGCTGACATCCACCTTCTGGTTTTTCAAGTCGATGATCTGCAGTTTCTTGCCAGGCCGGCACACGACGATCTGCTCATCATCGAGGTAGACGACCTTCTGGGTATAGCCAGCGATCGGCGTAGCGTCTGAGGCAACAAAGAACTCGCTGTTGTCCTTACCGATGCCCACGACGAGCGGTGAGCCTTTGCGGGCAGCCACCAGCGTATTGGGATCGCGGCGGTCGAGCACGGCGATGGCATAGGCACCGATGCATTTGTTCAGTGCGTGGCGCACAGCTTCGGCCAGTGAGCACTTATGCTTGTCCTGAGCATACTGAATGAGTTGCACGAGCACCTCGGTATCTGTCTCACTTTTGAAGGCGAAACCCTTCTCGGCGAGCTGCTTGCGCAGGATGCCATAGTTCTCGATGATGCCATTGTGCACAATGACAATGTTGCCGGAGTCCGACACATGCGGGTGAGCGTTGCGCACCGAGGGCTCTCCGTGAGTAGCCCAACGGGTATGTGCGATACCCACCGTGCCCGAGCAGTCCTTGCCGGCGGCAGCCGTCTCCAAGTCAGCGACCTTACCCTTAGCCTTGTAGACATTGAGTTGGTCCTCGGCATTGATCAGTGCCACACCGGCAGAATCGTAGCCACGGTATTCCAGACGGTGGAGTCCGCCAATCAATATGTCATAGGCCTTACGCTGACCAATGTATCCTACTATTCCACACATAAATAATTCCGAATTAAGAAAACGTTGAAATCTTCAGCCCATCTCCTGCCGACACATCGGTCAGCACTCCTTGAACTGCTTCTGATGTTCATTCCATGAGAAGCCATGCTCAGCAAGATAGCGTTTGAGGTGGGCCGGTTCACAATTGAAACAATAGCAAAGCTCAGACAGCGATTCAAACTCTTCGTCGCGCAATAGCATATTCACTGCCGAGACGAGCATTGCCGGGTCTTTAGGTAAATGATCCATGATCTATTCAAAATAATAGAGGAACTGAGCCTCGCCCTGCAGTGCGGGCTTACGTTGACCTTCCACTTCTATCTTAAAGCCGATATAAGCCTTGCAGATGCCACGCAGGTTTTCGATCTTGTCGAGCTTGGCATTCAGTCTGATGCGGCTGCCGGTGATGACGGGTATGCCAAAGCGCATCTTGTCCATACCATAGTTGACCATCATCTTCAGATTGTTCACCTCGATGATCTGCCCCCACAGATAGGGCAGCAGCGAGAGGGTCAGATAGCCATGGGCGATCGTGCTCTTATAGGGGCTTTCCTTCTTGGCGCGCTCCACATCAACGTGGATCCACTGATGATCGAGTGTAGCATCGGCGAACTGGTTGATGCGGTCTTGGTCCACCTGTAGCCATTCTGATATACCTAATTGTTGTCCCTCGTGAGAAGCAAACTCCTCCAAGGAATTGATAACAAGCTTTTCCATGTATGTCCTAATCTAATGATATTACTCGCAAAATTACTGCTTTTTTCTTAAAGAAGCGTCGTTTTCACGTTATTTTCAATATGTATGCATCCCAAAAGTATTGTTTTCAGCCTTTGATGACACCAAAATGTATGAGCGCATTCTTCACGCCCTTGTCGTCGACAGCCGTGGTGATGTAGTCAGCCACAGCCTTGACGTTGTCGGTGGCATTGCCCATTGCCACGCCGATACCGGCCTGCCGGATGATGGGGATGTCGTTGCCACCATCACCAAAGGCTATCGTCTCGTCAATGCCAAAGTGCTCATAGGCCGCCATCGCCACGAGTCCTTTGCCCTTGTCGGCATTTTCCTGCGTGATGTCGACGAACTCCTTAGTCCAACGGCCACCGACGCAATGGGGAATCATGGGCATGAGTTGAGCCTCTTCCTCGTCCGTGATGAACGGCGTCACCTGCAGGATGTCCTGCCGGAGCACGTTACTGAGCTCATCAAAGTCGATGTCTGTCAGTCCAAGCCCCTCGCCGAACGACTTCGCCACGATGGGCTGACAGTTATAGACGGCAATGGTCTTCTGCCCAACGACGACGGCAGCCCGACCGAAACGGTCGCAGGCCTGCAAGATCTTTTGCACGTCGGCAGGATCAATAGCATGACGACTGACCGTGTCCTCGCCCACAAAGCAGTAGGCGCCATTGGTCGTGATGTAGCCATCGATGAGATGTTCGATCTGCGAGAGATTGGTGATAAACTGTATAGGCCGGCCCGTGGAGATGAAAATCTTCACGCCACGGGCCTTCGCCTCAGTGAGTGCGTCGACGGTTGCTTGCGGGATGCGATGCGTGCGAAAGCTCACCAGCGTACCGTCGATGTCGAAAAACAATGATCTGATCAATATGCTATATATAATAAGGTGTAAAACGTATTATTCCTTTTCCTTGTTCTTGCGGCGCTCCATAAAGGCTCCGGCTGCAATCAGCAGGGCGAGGATGCCATAAGAGCAGTAGGCCAGCGTCTCAGTCGTGCGGATGGAAGCAGGATGGAAGTCAAGGGCGACCTCATGCTTGCCCGGCTTCACGTTCAAGGCGCGCAGGATATAGTTCACGCGTCCCAGCTCAGCCTTCTGTCCGTCGACGGTTGCTGTCCACTCGGGATAATAGATCTCAGAGAACACGAGCACGCCGCCCTTGTCGGAGTTGACTTCATAGGTCAGGTGGTTGGGCTCGTAGCTCTTGATGACCGCCATGGAGGTACCGTCCTGCTTGACGGCATTACCGAGTTGCTCACTGAACTTCTTGTCGGCGACAGCCTCATGGTGCAGGTCGATCTTTCCTACGCGGTCGATCTCCTGGTTGGCGTTGTCGACATAGTCAACCTTATCCACAAACCACGCGTTGCCCTGCACATAGGGATTCTGCAAGGGCACGGTCTGTCCGCTCTGCAAGGGCAGGATGAAATATTTGGCGTTGAGCATGTTCAGCACAGGCCACTCTTTCGATCCGTCGACCTTGGTCATGTCGCCGCCGGCCTTCGAGATGGCAGGCATCATCTTCTGCATCTCAGGAGCGATATAGGCGTCGATCATCTCCTGATAGCGGCGCAGCTTGGCAGGATGATAACCGCCGATACTCTTGTGATAATAAGAGGTCTCGTTTTCGTTGAACGTACTTGTCGCAAGGTTCAGCACACGATAGTCGAGTCCCTTGTCTTTGAGGATCTGTCGGTCGGTCGCTGTCATCGGCTGGTCGCTGTTGCGCACGCTGGCCTCTACAAACATGCCGTCGTTGAGATAGCGCTTGTTGACCTGCCACATATCCACGAGGCAGAGCACCGTCACGCAGCACACGAGCAGCTTGGCGTTGAGCTTCTTATACTTATAGAGCAGGAGAAGTGCCGTGCCGAGAGCCACGACGATAAATGAGCGCAGGGCATCGGAGCTGAAGATATACTCGCGGATAGCGGTCAGATTGGATTTCAGCGGGCCGAGATATTCAGCCGGGATCTGTGCCAAGGCCTGGTTTTCCTGAACTGAGATATATTCGGGGAAGAACACTGAAGGCATCAGCCAGAAGAGCAGGGCGATGCCGCCGGTCAGCGCGAAGCTCACCCACACCCAGCGAATCTTGGTCTTGAGGATCTCCGGCTCGTCGACGATCTTCTTCAAAGCCATCATGGCGAGCAACGGAATCGTGAACTCGGCGATGACAAGGATGGAAGCCACCGTACGGAACTTGGCATACATCGGGATGTAGTCGAGGAAGAAATTGGTGAAGCCCATGAAGTTACGCCCCCATGAGAGCAGGATGCTCAGGACGGTGGCACCTAACAAGGCCCACTCCATCGGGCCCTTCACGATGAACAGACCCAGGATGAAGAGCATCAGCACGAAAGCACCGACATACACCGGCCCACTCGTTCCGGGCTGGTCACCCCAGTACTGCCCCATCTGCTGATAGATCTGCATGAAGTTGGGATCGGCTTTCTCCATGGCCTTGGCGTTCTGAGCCAATGGCGCGGAGGCGCCGCCCTTGGTGTTGGGCACGAGCAGCGTCCACGTCTCACCGATGCCGTAGCTCCACTGCGTGATGTAGTCGCGGTCGAGACCGCTGCTGGTCTGGTTGCTGGAGTTCTTCTTCACCAGTTCACTCTTGCCACGCATGCTCTCCTTGGTATATTCCCACGTGTGATAGAGGTTGGAGATATTGATCAGCACGCCGAGCAGGGCACCGACGGCACAAACCACCGAGCCCTTGACAAACTGCGGCAACTTCTTGTCACGGATGGCCATGACGAGCCAGGCGATGACCATGAAGAGGATGATGAAGAGATAGTAGTAGGTCATCTGCACGTGGTTGGCATTGATCTCAAAGGCAGTGAAAATGGCCGTGACGATCAAGCCCCACAGATATTTACCGCGGTAGCTGAGCACCAGTCCGGCGATCATCGGCGGCAGATAGGCCAGCGCCATGACCTTCCAGATATGGCCTGCGGCAATGATGATGAAGAAATAGCTGGAGAAAGCCCAAAGGATGGAGCCCAGCACAGCGAGATACTGTTTGAAGTCGAAGGCACGCAGCAGGATGTAGAAGCCCAAGAGATAGGCAAAGACATACCACACGTTTTCGGGCAGCCACAGGTGGTAGGCATTCTCCATCTTGCCCAAGACGTTGGTCGAGGTGTAGGACGGCGAGACCTGATAGGTGGGCATACCGCTGAAAGCGGAATTGGTCCAGCGGGTGCGCTCGCCGGTCTTGTCGAGATAGAGCTTGCTCTCCTGACCGAGTCCGCGACCTGCCGAGGAGTCTTCGCGGTAGAGGACTCTGCCGTCGATGTCAGCAGGCATGAAGTAGACAAAGCCGATGACGGCAAAGAGGATGATGGCCAAGATGTCCGGCAACCATTTCTTCAATGTTTCCATAACATAATATTCTATAAACGTTTATATTCTATGGGCAAAGTTACATATTTTTTCGCTGATAGTTAAAAAGCAGACGTTAAAAGTCGCCATAATACCTTTTTTTTGTAACTTTGCATCACATTTCTGCACTCGCCCACGAACTTGCGAGCACAGAGACTAACAAAAATCATCGATAAGTGAAAAAGATTGGCATCATTGTCGCAATGGACAAGGAGTTCACGCAACTCAAGACATTGCTCGACGAGACGCAAACCGAGCGTCATCATCACAAGGATTTCATCCGAGGATATATTGGTCAGACCGAGATCATCATGCAACAGTGTGGCATTGGCAAAGTCAATGCAGCCATTGGCGCCGTGGAGATGATCGACAACTACGCGCCTGACTTGGTCATCTCCACGGGCTGCGCCGGCGGTGCCGATGTCGCTCTCAACCCGCTCGACGTGGTTGTGGCCTCAGAGTGTGTCTACCACGATGTCTACTGCGGCAACGACGTCGCCTATGGTCAGGTCATGGGCATGCCCACCCGTTTCAAGGCACCTAAGGACCTCGTCGAGACGGCCTTAAGCATCAAGATGGCTGAAGGCTCGAAGGTCGTCAAGGGTCTCACCGTCAGCGGCGATTGGTTTGTCGACAAGCGCGAGAAGATGCAGGCCATCATGGAGCACTTCCCCAATGCCACTGCAGTCGACATGGAGAGCTGTGCCATCGCCCAGACGTGCTTCATCTATAAGACACCGTTCATCTCGTTCCGCATCATCAGCGACGTGCCACTCAAGGACACCAATGCATCGCAGTACTTCGATTTCTGGAACCGCATGGCCGAGGGCAGCTTCGAGATGACGAGCGACTTCCTCAAAAAACTCGCAAAAAGCGACGATAACACAAAAGCATAAACACATACAGAACACATGAATAAGATTCCATCCTTTACCATCAACCACGAGAAACTCCTGCGCGGCATCTATGTCTCGCGCAAGGATGAGGTGGGCAACGAGATGGTCACCACCTTCGACATACGCATGAAAGAACCTAACCGCGAGCCGGTTGTTCACACCGGTGCCCTGCACACCATCGAGCATCTCGCCGCCACGTTCCTCAGAAACGACGAGGAGTGGAAAGACCGCGTGATCTACTGGGGTCCGATGGGCTGTCTGACGGGCAACTATCTCTTGCTCCGTGGTGACCTCGAACCGAAAGACATCGTGCCGCTCATGCAGCGCACGTTCCGCTTCATCGCCGATTTCGAAGGGGATGTCCCCGGCGCCGCTCCGCGCGACTGCGGCAACTACTTGCTCCACGACCTGCCGATGGCCCGTTGGGAAGCCCGCAAGTTCCTCGACGAGGTGCTCATGAAGATGACAGACGCAAACATGGCTTATCCGCAGTAAAGGACTTAGGAGGAGCTGAGCAATATTGCTGAATAAATCTTCTGCGAGTAAGAATCATCAAATAAAAGTTATTAACAAAAACACATCACCGACAGCTTTCAATCTGGAGAGCGCGGAAGTGGAGAAAAACGAAAAAATCGTGGAAAAGGTCTCAAAATTCTGAGACCATGTCATCAGAAAGGCTTCCTGATACTATCAAAAGGCCTTTCTGACCTGGTCATCTCGCCTTTCTGATGAGGTCAGAAAGGCGAGATGACACATACAAAAAGGTACTTTGACCGGACTACGACGCATGAGAAACATCGCCAAAGTACGTTTTTTGTCAACCAGCAAACCATAATCTCCATAATCATCTATATATCAACAACTTACCAAAAACCGCCTAAAAATCGCGAAAATCAGAGCAAAGTACTTCTTCGTGCAGAAAATCGCAGCCACGAGGGCGGAAAAATGTCAGTTTATCCAACAAACAAACATGTATATGCCGCGCTGAGAAAAGTAGACTCTGCCACAAAATTCCACGTTGGCTCCCAGCATGATCATAGCGTATAAGATGCTCGTGTAACCTTTCAAGTTCACCTTGGCAGTAGACAGAGACTCCCCCCATCCCCGGTCTGCGCCCGTTTCTCGCCAGGCCGGGGCTACCCATACTTCAGCCCCATTGGAACCGGGAATGGCATAAATAGTGGAACCTCTAACTATTCAGCTCCTGGTGCAAAGCCAGTTGAGCATCTCGGAGATCGGCTACATGGTGGGCTTCTCTTCCACGCGCTACTTCTCCCGCTGCTTCAAGGATCTCTATGGCTACCTGCCATCGAAGTACAAAAAGAATGCGGAGTAAGCCCTTTCACGAATATACATTGTCTTGGAGTTTGACGCTCCGCTATGCGGAATAAAGAAGATCAACGAATATAAAGAATATGAATATGTAACTCTCTATACGATCGACACGATATCAATAATATTCTTTATATTCGAGTATATTCTTAATTCCATCGATGATAGAACGTTAACAGCCCAAAAGATGCTCACGAACTCTATACACGGATAAACAAAAAAAGAGGAAAGCAACCGGTAGGCTACTCTCCTCTATATCTTTTCTTGGCTTATTGGCAGTCACTTACTTCTCCAACAGTGCCTTGAATTTCTCCTCGAACTTATCCTTAGAGGCAGCACCGACAAACTTGTCAACGAGCTGACCATCCTTGAAGAACAGCACGGTAGGGATATTGCGCACGCCAAACTCCATGGCGATGTCGTCGTTCTCCTCAACGTCGCACTTGCCGACAACGATCTTGCCGTCGTACTCCTGCGCCAGCTCAGAGATGATAGGAGCCACCATGCGACAGGGACCGCACCATGTTGCCCAGAGATCAACTACCAATGGCAGTTCGCCATTCTTATAAGTCTCGAAATTCTTGGTTGTAATTTCTACTTCCATTGCTTTACCTTTCTATTTTGTAACGTGATTAATTTTTGTTTGCAAAATTAAATAATAAAGTTGAGAATCCCAAACTTTTCGAATGAAAGATAGCCGATACTGAAAAACAGCAAGGTCTCGGCCCCGTCCTGACCATGGACTGAGACCAGGCATCTTCATCCTTATCTTCAGATTTCCAAAGCGGAAATGGGACTTGAAACGATGATAGCGACTCTTTAGAAGCTGATGAGACGTGACCCGTCGGGCTGCTCAGTGATCGTGACCTTTACGGCATCTCCGGGCAAGATGTCCTCGATGAGCTCCGGCCACTCCAGGAAGCAGAGTGCACCACTATAGAAGTAATCTTCATAACCCATGTCGTAGACTTCCTCCAATTTCTTGATGCGGTAGAAGTCGAAATGGTAGATGAGCTCGTCGGTCGTAGAAGAACGATACTCGTTGACAATGGCAAATGTCGGAGAGGTGATGACGTCCTCTACACCCAACTCTTCGCAGATGGCTTTGATGAAAGTGGTCTTGCCGGCTCCCATCTTACCGTAGAAGGCAAACACGGTGTGCTCGCCCATGGCTTTGATAAACTCACGAGCCGCCTCGCGGATCGTGTCCAGTGATTGAATCTTTATCTCCATAATGATAAATCTATGTCTTTTTCTTCTTTATATCGTATATATGTATAAGGTATGCCGCATGTATTGATAAGTTACACGGTATGTATATATAAAGGTATGCGGTAACATTTATACATTATTATCTATACACTCTACATTATACATTCCTCAGTTGAGGAACAGCGTCATGTCCTGTCTCCCGTCGACGTACTCCACGAGTTGCTTGCCCACCTCCACGCGTTTGGTTGTGGCACGGAGGAGCAGTTTGGTACCCGTTTCCTCATCGTCGACATTGAAGCAGAGCTCGGTCTTGCCCGGTTTTTCATCGATTAGTGAGAGCAGGTCACTGACCGTTGACTCGTCGAGCGACTTGCTCTTGACCGAGATCGTCAGCCGGTTGATACGCGTGTCCTTGACTTTGGCGAGGAACTCCACGCTCATCACGTTGAAACTATAGTACTGGCTCGTCGGGAAACGCTTGAAGCACTTGGCAATGACATACACCGGCGAACCTTCCTTGAACCATCCTTGCCAGCGTGCCCAGTCGTCGCCGAAGAGTGCCAACTCGCCCGGACCTTCAAAATCCTCAATGGTGACAATGCCGAAAGGCTCGCCCCGCTTGTTGTAGCGCGTGGTGACCTTGGTGACCATACCGCCGAAGGTCAACTCACCACGCTGTGAGAGTTCCTCCCGGTTGTCGCGGTCACCGACCTCGGCACAGCTGGTGTTGCACAGATGGCGCAGCACGATGGCATACTCATCTAACGGATGGGCGCTGAGATAGATGCCGACGAGCTCCTTCTCCTTGCCCAAGCGCTCGATGGAACTCCACGGCTCAGCCTTGGGCAACGGCGGTGTAGCCACGGCAATGTCGCTGGCCATCGCACCGAAGAGCGAGTTGGCAGCCTGACTCTTGTCCTCTTGATATTGCTGACCGAAGCGCACGATGAGATCGAGGAAGACCTCGCCTTTGCTGTTCGGCGCCAAATACTGCTCACGCTGATTGCCAAAGCAGTCGAAACCACCGCTCAGTGCCAGACTCTCAAAAGCCTTGCGGTTAACATCCTTCAGGCTGACACGCTCGGCAAAGTCGTAGATATCCTTATAAGGTCCGTTGGCTTCCCGTTCCTTGACGATGGCAGCTGCCGCGGTGGCACCCATGCCCTTGATGGCAGAAAGACCGAAGCGGATCTCACCATTTTTGTTCACACCAAACTGCACATAGCTCTCATTGACATCAGGGCCCAGCGTCGGGATGTTCATCGACTTGCATTCCTCCATGAGCTTGGTGATCTCACCGATGTCGCTATGGCGGCGTGTCATCAAAGCAGCCATGTACTCTGCCGGGTAGTGGGCCTTAAGATAAGCGGTCTGGTAGGCCACCCACGAGTAGCAGGTAGCGTGAGATTTGTTGAAGGCGTAGGAAGCAAACTTCTTCCAGTCGGACCATATCTTTTCAAGTACTTTCGGGTCGTGGCCATTCTTCTGCCCCCCTTCGAGGAAGAGCGGCTTCATCTGGTCGACGATCTTCTTCTTTTTCTTACCCATGGCCTTACGTAGGGCATCGCTCTGTCCACGCGTGAAGTTGGCCAGCTGACGCGAGAGAAGCATCACCTGCTCCTGATAGACGGTGATACCATAGGTGTCCTTGAGGTATTTCTCCATGCAAGGAATGTCGTAGGTGATCGGCTCCTGACCGTTCTTACGGGCAATGAACGAGGGAATGTAGTCCATAGGTCCCGGTCGGTAGAGGGCATTCATAGCGATCAAGTCCTCAAAGACGGTCGGCTTCAGCTCACGCAGGTATTTCTGCATGCCAGGCGACTCAAACTGGAAAGTACCGATGGTACGGCCCTGCTGATAGAGTTTATAGGTGAGATCATCGTCAATGGGGATGTTGTCGAGGTCGATGACGTCGCCTGTTGTCTGCTTGATGACCTTGCAGGCCTCCTTCAACTCTGAGAGCGTCTTCAGTCCGAGGAAGTCCATCTTGATCAGTCCGGTGGACTCGATGACGTGTCCGTCGTATTGCGTGACGGCACATTTCAGTCCCGGGAAGTCGGGGTCGTCGGCCGTGGACACAGGAACCCAGTCGCTGATCGGGTCCCGGCAGATGATGAAACCGCAGGCGTGAAGGCCTGTGCCTCGGATGGTGCCCTCGAGCTGACGGGCATATTTGATGGTATTGCGCTCACGGGGATCGGGTGAGGCCATCGCCTCGCGTAACTCCGGCGTGCATTTGATGGCATTTCCCAAGTTCATCTTCATGCCGTCGGGCAGACGGTCGGGGATGGCTTTCTTCAATGCGTTGGCCTTCTCCAACGGCAGTTTCTCCACACGCGCCACGTCAGCAAGGGAGTTCTTCGTGGCCATGCTGCCATAGGTGATGATGTGGGCACAGTTCTCATGACCGTATTTATCCATGACCCATCGGAGCACTTTACCACGTCCGTCGTCGTCGAAGTCAGTATCAATATCCGGGAGATTGACACGGTCAGGGTTGAGGAAACGCTCAAACAGCAGGTCGTATTTCAATGGATCTATCTTCGTGATACCCAAACAATAGGCTACCACAGAACCAGCGGCGGAGCCACGACCCGGTCCCACCCACACGCCGAGCTCGTTGCGGGCGGAATTGATGAAGTCCTGCACAATGAGGAAGTAACCGGGGAAACCCATCGTCTTCATCACGTGCAACTCGAAATTGATATGCTCCTTGACGTTGTCAGGCAGCGGATCGCCGTAGCGCCTCTTCGCTCCATCGTAGGCGAGCTTGGCCAAATAGTCGGCCTCGAACTTGATGCGGTAGATCTTGTCATAGCCACCGAGGCGGTCGATGACAGCCTGCGCCTTGTCGGGAGGCAACGGGTTCTCACCGTACTCATCGGTGGTAAATTCCTTGAAGAGCTGTTCTTCCGTAAATTTCTTGTGCCATTCCTCCTCCGTACCAAAACTCTCAGGAATGGGGAAGAATGGCATGATAGGTCCGTGATCGATGCTGTAGATCTCTACCTTATCAAGAACTTCCTGCGTGTTGCGCAAAGCCTCGGGTACATCGCTGAAGATGTCGTTCATCTCCTGCTGGGTCTTGAACCACTCCTGTTTGGTATAGAGCATACGCGTGGGATCATCAAGATCCTTGCCTGTAGCCAGACAGAGTAGGTGGTCGTGGGCCTCGGCAGTGTCTTTGTCCTCGAAGTGGCAGTCGTTGGTGCACACGAGCTTGATGCCTTCTTCCTTAGCAATCTTCATCAGCACGGCATTGGCGCGCTGCTGCAAGGGGAAGGTATCGCGGTTGGCACGGATATTTGGGTCTTTGACCTCATGGCGCTGCAGCTCGAGATAGTAGTCGTCACCGAAGACACGGTGATACCAGCGGGCAGCTTCCTTGGCACCCTCGATGTCGCCTTTGAGAATCTTGGCAGGCACCTCGCCGGCAATACACGCCGAACAGACAATCAGATCCTCGTGATATTTCTCCAAGTCATAGCGGTCGGTACGCGGCCGATAATAGTATCCGTCGGTCCAGGCGCGACTGACGAGCTTGATAAGATTCTTATATCCGTGGTAGTTCTTTGCCAACACAATGAGGTGATAGCCCGACTTGTCACCGGCATCCTTGTTTTTGTCCTCCTTGTGATGGTGCGCCACATACATCTCACAACCAAAAATGGGCTTGAAAGGCTCCAGTCCGTCGGCCTTGCGTTGCTTGTTGACACCGGCACAATAGTCCGAGAACTCCTTGATGCCATACATCACGCCGTGGTCGGTGATGGCCATGCCCCTCATGCCGTCCTTGATGGCCTTGTCGACCAGGTGAGGCACCTTAGACTGACCGTCAAGAATAGAATAATGTGTATGTACGTGCAAATGAACGAAATCTTCCATCAATTCTTCTTTTGAACTTTAAAAGCGTATAATGAGCATAAAACCGAGTGTAAAGTTACGTCTAAAAAGCGAGACAACCAAAAGTAGCGTATAAAAATTTGTAGGAGTGATAAAAAAGAATTAACTTTGCATGCAAGTGACAAGGAAAAACCGAAACTCTCTTAGAGCAACCATGGGAAAAAAGATACAGAAACTAAAGAAAATACGCATACACCGTGAGGGCAATGACACATTGCTTTACGGACTCATCTTTATCATCGCCGCCGGCGCCGCACTGTGGTACGGCTTTGACACGAAGTGGCCGTTTTGGCTGTTCTTCGTCGTCTTTGGCGTCATCTATGGCATCGTCTTCAATTTCTACCAGTGTCCGATCAGATTCCTCAACATGGAAGACACCGATAAGATCGTCGTGGCGCCCGCTGACGGTAAGATCGTGGTAATCGAAGAGGTGGAAGAGAATGAGTATTTCCACGACAAGCGATTGATGATCAGCATCTTTATGAGTCTTTTCAACGTTCACGCCAACTGGTTCCCCGTCGACGGAAAAGTGAAGTTTGTCAAACATCAGAACGGCAACTACCACAAGGCCTGGCTGCCCAAGGCCAGTGAAGAGAACGAGCGTGCCGACACGATGATCACCACTGAGCATGGTGTCGACGTGCTTTGCCGACAGATCGCAGGCGCAGTGGCACGCCGTATCGTCACTTACGCTAAGGAAGGCGAAGACTGTTATATCGACGAGCACCTGGGATTCATCAAACTTGGATCGCGTGTGGATGTCTTCCTACCCATCGGCAGTAAGGTGATGGTGAAGATGGGACAGAAGACAACAGGCGACCAGACAATCCTCGCCAAGCTGCCCTAAATAAATAATGAGTAATGTATAGTGTATAAATAAGAATGTATATTGTGCACTGACAAACAGAATTAGTATTCACTATGAATATCAAGAAACATATCCCCAACACGCTGACCTGCTGCAACCTCATCTCGGGCTGCATCGCTACGTGCTTTGCTTTTTTCCACGACCCGGAACTGGCATTGCTGTGGATTATCATCGGGGCCATTTTTGATTTCTTCGATGGTATGAGCGCGCGTCTGCTGCACGTGCCCTCACCAATAGGTAAGGAGTTGGACTCATTGGCCGACGATGTCACCTTCGGCGTGGCTCCCTCTACGATGCTGTTCTCCCAGTTGCTCGTGATGGACTATCCCTCTTGGCTTCAGCCAGTGAGCGACTATGTGGCTTTCGTAGCCTATATCATGGCAGCCTTTTCGGCACTTCGTCTCGCCAAGTTCAATCTTGACGAGCGTCAGACCATGGGATTCATCGGACTGCCGACACCTGCCAACGCACTCTTCTGGGGTTCGCTGATCCTCAGTGCTAAGCATTGGGAGACGCTGTCGCCCTATATGTCCGTAGCACTCATCGCCCTCATGCTCCTCAGCTCATGGCTGCTCATCGCTGAGATACCGATGTTCGCATTGAAATTCAAGCACTGGGGGTGGAAAGGCAACGAGCTCCGCTACTCCTTCCTCATCACTTGTGTGCCGCTGCTGATCATCTTCCGTGAATATGCTTTCGCGATTATCATCGCATGGTACGTAGTTCTTTCTGTCATCAGCAACGAAAAGAGTGCTACAAGCAACAAGTAACAGGCAAAGAAAGTGTATCGCGGATTATCTACTATCGCATTGCTGTTGTGCAGCAATGTCTTTATGACGTTGGCCTGGTATGGCCATCTGAAACTGCAACAGGCACACATCAGTAACCACTGGCCACTGATCGGCGTCATCGTCTTTTCGTGGTGCATTGCCTTCTTTGAGTATTGTTGTCAGGTACCCGCCAACCGCATTGGCTTCCAAGGCGACGGCGGTCCTTTCTCTCTCATTCAGCTGAAAGTGATCCAGGAGTGTGTCTCGCTGATCGTCTTCGCCGTCATTGCGAACATGCTCTTTCAGGGACAGAGCCTTCACTGGAACCATCTCGTGGCTTTTGCCTGCCTGATAGCGGCGGTGTACTTCGTGTTTATGAAATAACAGACTTCGGTTATGAAGTTTACAATAACACAATAACACATTATTATTATGGAAATAGGAGACAAACTGCCGGAGTTCCTGGGACTTGACCAGGACGGCAACGAAGTGAAGTTGAGCGACTTCCAAGGCAAAAAGCTCGTACTCTATATCTATCCGCGCGACGCTACTCCGGGATGCACCAACGAGGCTTGCAACCTGCGGGACAACTATCAGTCGATGCTCGACAAAGGCTATGCCGTCGTCGGCGTCAGCATTCAGAGTGCAGAGAGCCACAAGAAGTTCATCGCAAAATATAACTTGCCCTTCCCCCTAATCGCTGATACGGAAAAGAAACTCGTAGAGGCTCTCGGTGCCTATGGCGAAAAGAAAATGTATGGAAAGACCACGATGGGTACCTTCCGCACGACTTTCGTGACCGACGAGAACGGTGTGATCACCGAGATCTATCGTCCGAAGCAGATCAAGGTGAAGGAACATGCACAACAGATCTTAGGCGCTGAAGCCTAAACGAAGCAACGGGAGGGTAATGACCCTCCCGATATTTGTTTCTATACAACAAAGAAAGGTAGCAAGACCATGGAAGAGAACAGAACAAAAGAATTTGAGGAGACCTTTCACAACGACCTCGCGGCTTATCTCAAAGCCCACGATCTCATCGACAAGCACTTTCCCGAAGCACCGGACATCGAGGCGCTGTGGGCAACCATCGGCGAGAGTTATCTGCCCGACGCACTGCGCGAGTGGAACCACTACCCCACTGTGGCGCTCGGCTGGATGATGTATATTGGTATGGCAATCGCCTACTATTGGGATGAGGACTGGGAGCGCTACAGCCATGTTCCCGACCTCTACAAGATGATGATCCTCAACACTGACTTTGATCATCTCGACGACTACATCCGCCAGCAGGTTCTTCGTCTCACCCCCGAGCAAGGCGAGAAGCTCCAGCAAACCGTCGGCGAGTGTGCCGCACGGACTTACAACACGATCAGCCACCTTCATGTGGAGCCGGGAACACAAGACGCTTTCCGTGTCTTCATCGCCGCGCTCCACGAGATGTACTTGATGGGGGTTGCCATGGAACTGAAATCATTGGGCTACCACATGGAGAAATGTTGAATGATTCAACACTCAACACCCAACATTCAACATTGAGATAACTCATCATTCAACTCTCAACATTCAACATTCCATGCGATACGTCCTTTCTCTCACTCCTGTCATCTTCCTGATGGCGTTTCTTGGCATTGTCATCCACGTCTACGGAACAGATGCACTTTCCGGCGGCAGTCAGCTGGCACTGATCCTCTCTACGGGCGTCTGTGGTCTGATCGCCGTGGTAAGCTTCCACGTTTCATGGAAGACTTTAGAGACAGAGATCAACAACTCCATCGGCAGCGTAGGAACAGCCATCGTCATCCTGCTGCTCATCGGCCTGCTCTCCGGCACATGGACCGTCAGCGGTGTGGTGCCCACGCTGATCTACTGGGGCATGAAGATCATCAATCCCTACGTCTTCCTCCTCTGCTGTTGTGTCATCAGCGGCTTTGTCTCTGTGATGACGGGCAGCTCTTGGACCACTGTGGCGACCATCGGCATTGCACTCATGGGCATTGGCAAGGCACTCGGATTCAGCGACGGTTGGACGGCCGGAGCCATTCTCTCCGGTGCCTATTTTGGTGATAAGATGTCTCCACTCTCCGACACTACAGTGCTGGCATCCAGTGTGGTGGGTACGCCATTGTTCACGCATATCCGCTACATGACCATCACGACAGTGCCTGCCGTTGTCATCGCGCTGATCGTATATGCCGTCGCCGGACTCTTCGTCGCCGGTCATTCAGCTATCGATACCTCTGCTTTTACCATGGCCCTGCAAAGTAAATACAACCTCTCGCCGTGGCTGCTCATCGTACCCGTAGTCACCGGACTGATGATCGCACGCAAACTTCCGGCGATCATCGTGCTCTTCGCCTCTTCGGTACTGGCCGGACTCTTTGCCATCTTCTTCCAACCACATATCCTCGCGGAGGTCATCGGCGCCCACGACACTTCCGTGCTCACCCTCTTCAAAGGCGTCATGCTCAGTGGCTTTGGCGCTACTGCCGTACACACAGGCAACACGGCTTGCGATGCGCTGCTGTCCACACGCGGCATGCAGGGCATGATGGGCACGGTATGGCTGATCCTTTGTGCCATCTGCTTCGGCGGTGTTTTGAAGGCCAGTGGCATGCTTGCCAACATCATGCACCTGCTCCTGCCACTGACGCGCACCCGTTTCGGACTGGTTGCCTCCACCATTTTCTCAGGTTTCTTCTTCAACACCACCGTCGCCGACCAATATCTCTCTATCATGCTCAGCGCCAGTATGTACAAAAGTATCTATGAGAAAGAAGGCTTCGAGCCGCGTCTGCTCAGCCGCAGCATCGAGGACTCCAGTACGGTGACCTCGGTGCTCGTACCGTGGAGTACTTGCGGCATGACACAGTCATCGGTGCTCAATGTGCCGACGTTGACCTATCTGCCCTACACCGTCTTCTGCTATCTCTGTCCGCTGATGAGCATGACGATTGCCGCTCTCGGCTTTAAGATCTACCGCAACGTAAGCAATACGGCAAAATAAACCTTGGCTTTCTTTGCGGACTCATTTCTTTGTTATATCTTTGCGCCCATAAAGCTCAAAGGTATGAACGAGAAAAAAACATTTGCCATCAGTGCGCTTCTGCTCGCATCACTGCTAATCGTGATGCTGACAGGTTGCCGGGAAAAAGAGAGCAAGTCCCAGCCCCGACGCTCCGTCTATTGTTGGCAGACGACCTTCTCTCCCAACGACTCGGCCGTGGCGGCATTCATCCGTCACAAGCACGTCACCCATATCTATCTGCGATACTTCGACGTGGTGATGACCAATGGTACGCCCATGCCCAACGCCAGCGTCAACGTCGTGGGCCGCGTGCCCAAAGGCGTAACGGTGACACCAGTGGTCTACATCACCAACGACTGCATGAAGGCAATCGGACAAAGTCACACTGGGGCAAAGGATTTAGCTGGAAAGATCCTGCAACGCGTCGGACAGATGACAAGCACACTACAGCTCGGACCAATCAACGAGCTGCAGATCGACTGCGACTGGACAGTCACCACACGACGCACCTACTTTGATTTTCTCTCAGCCCTGCGCGATTTGGCACATAAGCAACGGCTACAGTTGTCGACCACCATCCGCTTTCATCAGCTCACACAGCCCGTACCGCCTGCCGACCGTGGCGTGCTGATGGCGTATAACACCGGAGACGTGCGCGACATCAACAACCGCTACCCCATCCTCAACATTGCCGACGTGAAGCCTTATCTGCGTTATCTTGCCACCTACAAGCTGTCACTGTCCACCGCCTACCCCATCTTCTCATGGCGTGTGCTCTTCCGTGGCGGTCACTTCGTCGGCATTCTCCACAGCGACGACGACTATCCGATTCTACCGGGTGACAAGATTCTCTGTCGCAGCGCTGACCTCCGGCATATCCTCGAAACGCATCAGACCATCAGCGAACTGCGTCCTGACGCGCACGACGAGATTATACTCTATGATTTGCAAACCAATAACATAAAAAGATTCCAAGCTTCTGATTATGAAAAGATTTATCATCGTTAGCCTCCTGCTGATGTCTGTCGGCAGATCATTGGCTTGCGTGTCCGAGAAACCTACGTACAACTATTACCTCATGTGCGTGGAGCCGACACAGCAACAGACCGAGAGCAAACAGCTCAAAGCCATCAACGACTTCTGGAAACAGTATACCAACGGTCGCGTCTCCGGCTACAAAGACGGTTGGGACAGCAAGACCGATACCGACGCGCCCACCTTTATCATGAAGATGGCACGGCAGAAGAAGGACTATGAGATGGTGCGCTATCTCGGCTGGCTCAATAAATATCTCAAGATCAGCAGTGATCTCACTGACACATGGAACTATCCTACACGGAAGCAACTGCTGCAACGCAGGCAGGGACTCACGCAGATGCTCGCTGCCGCAAAGGCTTATCGTGGACGCCGTCTGCTGGCTCAATACCGCCTGCTCGCCATGCGCGCCAACATGCTCTTGGGCTACAACACCCAGAACATCAGCTACTGGAAGACCACGGCCTCCCGTACACCGCAGAGCGTCTACCGCGACATGATGGAGAACATCTATGCACGCGCACTGCTCAAGACCGGCAAACAGCGTGACGCGCTGGAGATCTATGCCCGTCAAAACGACCAGCAGAGCATGCGCTGGTGCGTGCGCCACTACCGCAATCTCAGTGGTATCAAGGCCATCTATGCCCGCGATGCCAACAGCCGTGTTCTGCCCTATCTCGTACAGGACTTTGTCAACAACGTGCAGGAAACGCAGGATGTATATACCCGCCCGTCGGCTTTCATCCCGGATGCCGACAAGGCCCAGTGGACCAAAAAGGAATATACCGAGGCCATCGAGGAAGTCGGTGCCCGCGCGATCTATCAAGATGAGGCACAAGCCTTCATCGCCTTCGCCACACAAGTACTGAAAGAGGGCAAAACCACAACGCCGGCTCTCTGGCACGAGGCCACCGGTGCTCTGCAACTGCTACTCGGCAACTACAGTGCCGCAAAGACTGCGCTTGCACAGGCCATCACCGCCGAAGGCACACAACGCATGCACGACAACGCCCGCGCCATCGCGGACATCAACAGCGTCTACGCTGAGAAGATGGACAACGATCAGCAGAACCGGCTCATCAAAGAGATCGCATGGATGAGAAATATGAGCAAGCAGGCAGAAACAAAGGACGAACAGGGCATCACCTATGTGGCGGATCCCTATTTCGCCAACATGCTGCAACGCATGGTCTACAACCATCTCGTGCCCGAACTGCAAAAGCAGGGCAATGGTTTCCTCGCCCTCGCCATGCTCGCCAATATGGACAACCACGACAATGACGGCACGCTGCCGAGCATAAGAAAGCATGTGCCCACTTACTATCAACCGGCTAATAGCTACATCAACCTGCCCGACTGGAGAGGAGATTACTACGATGCTTTGCAGCAACTCTCTGTTGACTCACTCAAACAATACGTCGCTTACCTCCACGCAACGCATACCGACAGTCCGCTCGCTGAGGCAGCCTGCAAGAGCAGTTACCAGAACGACGATTACTACAACGATCTCATTGGTACACGTCTCATGGCTTCTGGCCGCTTTGAAGAAGCGATACCATATCTTAAAAAGGTAAGCACCGACTTCATCTACAACTCGAATATCTGTGGATACACCGGTCGCCGCAACTATCAGCAGCCGCGCTGGTTCGTGCATCAGGTCATCGCCGACACGTTGCAAACCGGTCCTCGCTCCGTTGCCATCACCGGCAACCAGAAGCTCACATTCTGTCAGGACATCACCAACTTGCAACACCGCTACCAAAACGCAGGCAGCGACACACTGCGCGCCCACCTTGCTTACGATCTCGCCACACTGCTCTATCAGGCCAGCTACGAAGGCGACTGCTGGTATCTCACTCATTACGACTGGAGTTGCATGGACACCGTGCGCACCGGCGACCATGATCTGATCCTCGACGCCATCAACTATTTAGGTGAGAGTTCACTCAAAGGCGACCAAGATCTGCAGTTCAACAGTCTCTACGCCCTGGCTTTCATCCGTCGCGACAACGCCGCCGAAGGCTATCCCTTCATCTATCCGGGTGAAAAAGTCAACTTCCAAAAGCAGACGAGACAGTACAAGGCACTGGCACAACTCAACAACTTCCTCGCGCTCAATCCCGCCTATCAGTCAAACCGTTACGTCTCGCACTGCGATGTACTGCGGATGTTTCATGAGCAGTAAGCCGTTATTGTTATTAACAATAGTTATGAAAGCTTAGTCATGATTATTTTGGATATTCCGAAAAAGACGCTTATCTTTGCATCATAACAATATAAACACAACACGTGGCAATGCCACACAACCATTAACATCAAAAACATTATGAAAGAACTGAAAGGAACAAAGACGGAGAAGAACCTCCAAGAGGCTTTCGCTGGTGAGAGCCAGGCACGTAACAAATACACTTACTTCGCTTCCAAGGCACGTAAGGATGGCTACGAGCAGATCGCTGCTATCTTCGAGGAGACTGCTCAGAACGAGAAGGAGCACGCTAAGCTGTGGTTCAAGTATCTCGAGGGTGGCGACATCAAGAGCACACGCGAGAACCTTAAGGCTGCTGCCGAGGGTGAGAACTACGAGTGGACTGACATGTACGCCCACATGGCTAAGGAAGCTGAGGAGGAAGGCTTCACAGAGATCGCCTACAAGTTCCGTGCTGTCGCTGCCATCGAGAAGACACACGAGGAGCGCTATCGCAAGCTGTTGAAAAACATCGAGGATGCTCTCGTCTTCAGTCGCGACGGTGATGCCATCTGGGTTTGCCGCAACTGCGGACACGTTGTCGTTGGTCCTAAGGCTCCCGAGGTATGTCCTGTCTGCAAGCATCCGCAGAGCTTCTTCGAGCTCAAGGCTGAGAACTTCTAAACAAGGAGAGTACGTGCTCCGCTGACTATCAACGGAGCCATCCCTGATAAGAAGATCAACCCGAAGCTGATTGCCTTTTAGCAAGATAATAACGTTTTTCTTAGCAAGACTATAAAGTCATTATAGGAAAAATGCCATAAAATAGTGATCATCCCACAATGATCACTGTTTTTTTATGGAATAACTGTTCAGCGATTATCTCTCACACAGAGACACGGAGGACACGAAGGAGGCCCATAAAAACCAAGAAAAGGAGCAACAACATCGCGTCGTCACTCCTTTAGATAATTTTTTTAATTGTTTATTAGGAATTCCTTGCCGACATAACTCTTTATGTCTAAGCTCAACCGAAGCTCCCATAGGAGCAACAGTATAGATTCCTTTCGAAAAATAGGATATATAATTAGTTCCAATTAGGCGAGTTGCTCATATTTCAACCCCCACACATCAGCGACCGATTTAAACACCACCTTGCCTTCAACAATGTTCAGACCTTTGCGCAGGGCAGGATTATCTTCGCAAGCTTTGCGCCAGCCCTTATCAGCTAACTGCAAAGCGTATTTCAATGTAGCATTGGTCAGTGCCAATGTCGATGTGTTTGGTACGGCACCAGGGATATTCGCAACGCAGTAATGCACGATGCCGTCTACGGTATAAACCGGTTCGGCGTGTGTCGTCGGATGAGATGTCTCGAAGCAGCCTCCCTGGTCGATGGCTACATCCACCAACACCGTTCCTGGCTCCATCAGGCTGAGCATGTCGTGTGTGATCAAATGCGGTGTCTTATCACCGGGGACAAGCACCGAGCCGATAATGATATCTGCATCTCTTAACTCCTGCCGAATGTTTTGCTCAGAAGAGTAGAGTGTCGTCACATTAGCCGGCAACTCGATGCTCAACTGACGCAGACGGGGCAGAGAGATGTCCGTGATCATGACATCAGCGCCCATACCTGCCGCCATACGTGCGGCGGCCTCACCGACAGTACCACCGCCGAGGACAAGCACTTTCGTCGGTTTCACGCCGGGCACGCCACTGATGAGCTTGCCTTTTCCGCCCTTCGTCTTCTGAAGATAATAGGCTCCATTGAGAACAGCCATGCGTCCGGCTACCTCACTCATCGGGCGTAGCAACGGCAGACTGTGGTCTGCTTCCTCCACCGTCTCGTAAGCCAGACACACGGCACCACTCTTGATCATTGCCTCGGTCAACGGCCGGTCGCTGGCAAAATGGAAGTAGGTGTAAACCAACTGGTCTTTACGGATCAGCGGATACTCCAGTTCGATAGGTTCCTTAACCTTGATGATCATCTCCGACTGGGCATAGACATCCTCGATGGTGGGCAGTATCTCTGCACCCACGTGCACATATGCTGCATCGGGGAAACCGCTACCCTCTCCAGCTGTATGCTGTACGAAGACTTTATGACCGTGTTTGATCAACTCGGCGACACCAGCGGGAGTCATGCCTACACGACTCTCACCTTGCTTAATCTCCTTTGGAATACCAATTCTCATCATAGGACATTAGACATTAAGGAAAATATATTGTTGAGAACTCACTTCATGACTTTCGTCATTCCATTTACAAAAATAAGCGATTTACGAATATGTTGAATCATTCGCAAATCGCTTTTTAGCATATTTAACTCATTTATCTCACCTAATAACTGTCCAGCGAATATCTCTCACGCAGAGGACATGAAAAAGGGGATCGCCTTATAAAGTACACAGAGTTATATGGATAATATGAGCAAGCTGCAAACGAACAAACGAACAGGAAAGAGAAAAGAACTGTTCACCATATTGCGCCTTGGCGTAAACAAAGTAAGAATTCCCCGTGAAGCGCAGGGATTTCCTTAGTTCTCAAATTATTGATAAAAGAAAAGTATCAATATTCAAGAGCACCTTGACAGAAAATTAGTGTGAGTCAGTTATTGTTTGCTTGGGAAAGGCGATTCTCCAAACAGATACTGTTGCATGAGCTAACAAGACGATCTCTTGACGTATATCGTCTTCCATCTTCTTTGTTGAGTAAACTGACATTTTTCCGCCCTTCTCCTTGCAATTTTCTGAACCAACCACTATGTCGCTCCCAATTTTGCAATTTTCGAGAGATGTTTCATAAATAATTGATATACAGAGTAATACAAGCACACAGAGATTTTTCCCTCCAAGAAAACAGTAATTTTACCATGAAATTTTGTCGATGTTGCCTATCAGAAAGCCTTTCTGATGCTATCATCTCGGTAAGATGACATGGTCAGAAAGGCTCTTTGACCAGTTCAGAAAGCCTTTCTGATAGTATCAGAAAGGCACTTTGGCAACATAAGCCGGAAAAAATCGATGACTCATCTTTGTTTTTTCTCATTTTCAAGTTTTCTCGCTCTCTAGATCACGACTCCGCGGTGATGCCATTTTGTAAAGATTCGTTTATCTTAAATTTTTCTTTCAAGCACCATCATTCGCTTTATATTTTTATGTCATGACACAGATTTATAAAGCAAATATCACTACTTTAGGGCAATATCATCCTTTGAAGAAGACAAAGTGACGAATACAAATCTGATGGATAAAAGTTGTTTAACAGCAAATACTACGAGGATATTCTACCTTGAATTTATTAAATCAGCAAGGCTAGTTCCTATGACGACACAACGTAAAACACCATGACAATGCCATAGCATCAGCACACATTAGGCCTCTCACCAACCGATCCCAAAGAATGGGAAATGGTCAATGAGAGGCCTAACTTTGTTTCTAAGCTTTCTCACGACGGCCTTTGAAGGAGGTCTTCAACAACCTATTGCCTTTCAGGCGCACCGAACACGAAGGTTCTGACTTCTCGCTTTAGTCTTTTCTCAAGTCATTGATGAAGGTGACAGCCTGTGCAATCATAGCGATGAAAGCTGTCACGACAATCATAATCGTTACCATGTCTTAGTACTCCTTCCTCATGTTTTCTGTTCTCTATTTATATTGCAAAGGTATTGCCAAAGAAGGAAAGAGAGACAATGTATCAGCCGATTGTTTGCTTTTACCCTTAAAAGTTGATACGCATCAAGCTTTTGGGAGCAAACTGGCAACCATGAACGTCGTACATGTCAAAAGAGCACATACATGTGCGACGTGTGCTTCCACAATATCACTGCACTTTGACGAGATCATGTCCGAGGGCCGCATACCCGTCACGAAGGCTGCAGGCCGAGGGCAGCAATGGGATAAAGCAAAAAAACGCCCGGGGCTATAGCCTCGGGCGCATTCTCTCATTTTTCAGTTCGAGCTAACGATTACTTCTGAGCAGCAGCTGAGTCTGCAGGAGCAGCAGCTGAGTCTGCAGGAGCAGCAGCGCTGTCAGTGTCAACAACTGCTGTTGTGTCAGAGTCAGTTGCAGGAGCAGCGCTCTGGTTCTTATTACCACAAGATGCGAAAGACATAGCTGCGATAGCTACGAACATAAAAACTAATTTCTTCATTTTCTTTGCTTTTTAAATCTGTAAAACAATCATTTGTTTATTAACAACGCTGCAAAGGTACGCATTTTTTCAATACGTTGTTCCTTTTTTAGCAACTTTTTTAAGTCTAACTTGTAACTTTTTTGAAATCAACTGATAGTCAATACTTTATAAACTGCAAACAAAAGTTAACCATAACATTCTCCCTTCTTGTTCCTGTCTTCAAAGCCGCCTCTTGCATTGTTCCCACCGTCTGCGCCTCTGTCCTACGGCCCTCAATCCCTCTCTTCTTCCTTTCTTTTTCGCTCCATCCTTGACTACACACCTTATATACAACTGAGTTCTGCACCTTACAAACTCCTTGTCCTACTCCTTATTATAATACGCGCGTGAGACGCATGTACTTCTAACGCCTATCACAAGCAACTTTGCCGCTCATCCTTTATTGTTCCTTGCATTAGAATACCGGGGGCTATTACCAGTGGCTGTATCACCGCCGTCCCACGTTCCACGCCCCTTCATGCAGCTCCCCATCCTTGCACGCCACTCTTCGTCCATAAAAATCAAGGGTAAATAAAGGGGGTGGACTACAAATGCCACCCCCTGCCGGCTATTGAGTTATCTGGGATCCTATTGAAGAATTACGCCGGCATATAGGAATTCCAAATAGGGCTGTACATCAAAGTAACAAACGTAATCCTGTAAACTCAATATTGTATTCAAATCTTCGAGCACAAAAATACTAAAAAAACTCCAAAGTTGTCACCTTGTTAACTTTCTTTAACCACACCAAAATGTCTCCATACAGTTACTTTTTATACCTTTGTGCGACAATACACACGATCGAATATGCAGAAATATATCCATTGCCTCATCCTCACAGTGTTACTGCTCATGGCATTACCCAGCCATGCCGTGCTCAAGGAGCGCGACATCAGCAGTTCGCTGTCCATCTTGCGTCAAGAGCTCAACACCTACCGCCACGACCTCGACAAACAGCAGAATGACCTGCGGCTCCAGCAGCAGATGGTTGTCAAGGAACTGATCACAGTGGGCAATCAAAGCCAGCAAAACGCACTGATGCTCTATTCTCAAAAGGAGGGCAATATCTTTGATCTTACCTACGCCTGCCACGCAGCCACGGAACAATATAAGCAGTTCCGCAACAACGCGGCACCCTTCCGTGACTATATTACCAACACCAATACCGAGGTCAGCCGTTATGACAGTCTGATCAACGACCTGAGTAACATGTACATTGCCGCACTCACGCCCAAGGCCAAGATCGACCGCAACGTCTGTCTGACCCTCGCCATCAACATCCGACGCACCCTGACCGACAACAACAACCAAATGAAGCAATACATCACGCTGTATAACCAAACCGAGCAAGGTCTCAAGAGCCTCAATGACTATGCCAACATGCGCTACGGCGAGATACAGCGGAGCATCTTCAACAATGGTGGCGAGAACTATATCGCCATCCTTCACAATCTCAGCAAGGAATACAATCTCACGCTCACCTCTGTGCTGATGAAATACCGGCCGATACATCATGCGCTCTCAGAATGGGACGGAAGAGTCATCTTAGGCTTCTTCATCGCACTGTTCATCGGTGTGCTGATCGCCGTAGGCCTGAACTACCTCATCATCGGCTTCATCTTCACCTATCTCGTCAAGCACGGAAAAATCGACTTCCTCTTCCACTGGTTCGACAAGCGCAAGGCGAGCATCCAAGCTTCATCGGCATCTGACTGTTCCAAGCAACCATCTGGAGAGGATACTGACAATTTGGAGATGATCCACACCAAAGCCTCGTTCACCGCCAAACGCCACACGATCATCGCCACATCGACGGTAATCACCTTTGCACTCATGCTGGGCTTGCTGCGTCAGGCCGTGGCTCAGAACTTCTTTGTCATGGCTACCGGTCTACTCATGGAGTTTGCGTGGCTGATGGCCGCCATCCTTCTCTCGCTGCTCATCCGACTTGATGGCGTACAGATCAAAAACGGACTGCGCATCTACGCCCCCGTGCTGACGGTGTGCTTCCTGGTCATTGGTTTCCGCATCATCCTCATACCGAACACTCTCGTCAACCTGATCTTTCCCCCGATGCTGCTCATCTGCGCTGTGTGGCAATGGCGCGTGGTGAAGCACTATCAGAAGCGGTTGCCCAAGAGCGACGTGTTCTACACCACGATGTCGCTCATCGTGTTTGTCTTCAGCGTGTTGGCCTCCCTCGTCGGCTACACACTGCTCTCTGTCGAGGCCCTAATATGGTGGACGATGCAGCTGACCTGTATCCTGACGATCACCTGCGTGTCATCGCTGCTCAAGGGCTACGGCAACAATCCCCGCCATCGCTTCTTCGACAAGGACACGTCGATCATGCGCGCGTGGCTCTTCCGTTTCTTCTACTATGCCCTGCTTCCGATTTCCGGTGCACTGTCCATCATTCTGTCGATCTATTGGGCGGCTGACGTGTTCAACCTCAGCGACACCACGCTACAAATCTTCAGCATGCGACTGATCGACACGAAAAACTTCACCTTCTCCATCTTCAAAGCCGTGCAGGTGGTGATCCTCTTCTATCTCTTCTCCTATATCAGCCACACGTCGCTCAACCTGCTCCACCACCACTTTGCGCAGAGCGAGCACGACCGCGCCGCCGAGGAGAACCGCCGCGAGGATCCGCAGGCTGTGATCAGCCGTACGGCCATGTGGCGCAACGTCATTCAGGTATTTGTCTGGGGCATCTGGCTGTTGATCTCGATGAAGATCTTCAACATCGACAATTCGTGGATCGTGGCAATCTCCGCCGGTCTGTCCACAGGTATCGGTTTCGCTATGAAGGACATCCTGGAGAATATCTACTACGGCATCTCGCTGATGGCAGGCCGCATCCGCGTGGGCGACTATGTCAGCATCGACGGCACGCGCGGCACGGTACGCAACATCTCCTACACCTCAACGATGATTGAAGCCCTCGACGGCAGTATTATCTCGTTCCAAAACTCGCAACTCTTCACGAAGAACTATAAGAACCTGACAAAGAACCACGGCTACGAGCTCGCTGTCATCCCCGTCGACGTAGCTTACGGTACCAATGCTGCTGAGGTGAAAGAGCTCATCGCTGCGGCAGTAAAGCGCATCGAGCGAAAGAACTACATCAAATATATCAATACGGTCTTCGTCAACTTTGGCGACAACTCCATCGACTTCAAGGTGCTCGCATGGGTAGATTCTCGCAAGCAGATCTACGCCACGGGTGAGATCTACGAGGCTCTGTACAACACGCTCAACGATCATCAGATCGAGATACCGTATCCGCAGAGAGATGTACACATCAAGAGCGACAGCACAATGACGCTGAAAGGTACTTCAAAAACGTAACGAAAAGAAGGGTTAGCTACTCTTTTATATCAACACATTCTTTTCGCCAAGCGACATAATAGCCGCAGAGCAGTCGCACACCAAGGAGTCATTCACTTATACCGGCGCAGCGGATATTTTCCGTGGGATGGTGGTTGGAGGAATCCAAGATGGCTTGTATGTGATATCGCCTACGTGTCACTATAAATCACTCAAAAAAAAATTTAGAGTCACCCTTCCATCCCATAAGACAAGGAAAATAGTCACGGACAGGCTTGATACCCATTGCTTCTGTCCCATTGCTCTATTAGGAGCAAAAGACTGACCATGATTTTCCTACTATCTTCAGGTGGTAAACGTCTATGCCTGTTCTCATTCCTCTTGAGGGAACTGACCTTGGATTTCATCCTTCGTCTTCTTGCCATGACAGAGATCAAGCTGCTTAGCTCTGCTCATGTGGCTTAACGCAAACGTTCGATCTATGTATCCTCACACCACCATCCACTGAAAATATCCGCTGTGCCGGAATTCCACAAAGTGGAGCGTTAAAGAAGAAAGAAACGGGAGCACATATAATCATGCTCCTCGGTCTTTTAACGCACGCCCTTCGGACGTATAAAGAATATAAACGAATATTGAGAATATTGAGAATTATTTGTTGGAATTGATTTTCGAAAGAAAAAGTTGATGTGACTATCATTTTTGCAGATGCTCTGACCGAACTCTATCCAAGAGTGACCAGTGAGTTTAAGAACACGGTGTCTGGTTTCAAGCAAAATGTCATTTCTCTGAATAATCAGCATTAAATATCTATAAAAAAGGAATGCAAAGGACTCTTCTTTGCAAAAAATAAGTATCTTTGTAATATATTTCCATAATATACACTTATCGGAAGTTGCATATGGATAATATACTGGCACTGTCTGAAGAAGACATAAAACTACGGTACATCACTCCATCCATACTACAAAAGGGATGGTCGGTAGAAGACATAACTATGGAGACTAAGGTTAAACTTACAGATGGCAAGATTAACCTTAGAGGAAATTTAGTGGCTCGTGGTAAAGCTAAGTTTGCAGACTATATGCTTTATTACAATCGTGCCACCCCCATTGCCATTGTTGAAGCCAAGGACGCAAATCATACAGTCTCATTTGGAATGCAACAGGCAAAGGAATATGCCCAAATGATGGATATTCCTTTTGCTTTCAGTTCCAATGGCCAAGGTTATCAAGAATATGATTTCCTAACAGGAAAGGAACGCTCTTTCTCGATGGATGCCTTTCCAACGAAAGAAGAATTATATGCTCGATTCCTTACTGAGAGTAATGGTGGTAAAGGCTTCTCGGATGAAGAAAAGAAAATCATCAATCAGCCGTACTGCACAGGACAAGACATTTTCCCACCTCGATACTACCAGCGTAACGCCGTGAACCGTACCGTCAATGCGGTTGCACAAGGTAGAAACCGCTTGTTGCTTGTCATGGCGACAGGAACGGGTAAGACATATACTGCTTTCCAAATAGTTTACCGTCTTCTCAAAGCTGGTTTAGTAAAGAAAGTCTTGTATCTGGCTGACCGAAATGTTTTGGTTGACCAGTCTATTCAGCAAGACTTTAAGCCCCTGTCAAGTACAATCCATAAAGTAGATTATCAGGGCGACATTGAAACACATGGTGGACACTTAGCATACGAAGTATATTTCTCTCTTTACCAGCAGCTAATTGGGAAAGAAGGGAAACAGAACTACAAGGAGTTGTTTAAACCAGATTTCTTTGATATGGTCATCGTTGACGAGTGCCATCGCGGAAGTGCCAAAGATGATAGCAACTGGCGTGAAATACTGGAATACTTTGAAGGAGCAATTCAACTGGGTATGACTGCAACCCCAAAGGAAACTAAATACCAGTCCAGTATCAGTTATTTTGGGGAGCCTATCTATACATATAGCCTAAAGGAAGGTATTGAAGATGGTTTCCTTGCGCCTTTCAAGGTTGTAAACATTACAACCAACATCGGTGATGAATGGCGACCTGTTAAAGGACAAAGAGACATAAACGGCAACCTCATAGAAGACCGCATCTATAATAACTCTGACTATGATTACAATATCATCATAGAAGATAGAATCAGAGAGGTTGCACATGAGATAACCCAATATTTGAAGAGCACAGATAGGATGGCAAAGACCATTGTATTCTGTGCTGACGAAGACCATGCCGACCGTATGCGCACAGCACTTGTCAATGAAAATTCCGACATGTGCAAGAAAAACCCAGATTATGTAGTGCGTATCACAGGCAGCGACCCTTATGGGCAGTCAAAACTTGACTACTTTATTTCCGTCGCTTCAAAGTACCCTGTGATTGCAACAACCAGTAAATTACTCTCAACAGGTGTGGACTGCAAGATGGTGAAACTTATCGTACTTGACCAACGTATAAACTCCATGACAGAGTTTAAGCAGATAGTTGGTCGTGGCACCAGAATCCGTGAAAAAGAAGGTAAGACCCATTTCACAATCATGGATTTTCGTAATGTGACACGTTTGTTTGCCGACCCCGACTGGGATGGTCCGATTGAAGTTAACGACAATTATGTAAAGGGCACACCAAAGCCTTATCCAGAGATTGAGGAAGAGCCAATGGGTGTGAGCGAACCCGAGCCGGAACGTCCGCCTAAACCTATTGTTGATGAGGATGGATGCACGGTTGAGGTTATCAATAAAGTAGTGTCTGTATATGATGCCAATGGCAAACTTCTTCGCACAGAGAGCATCACAGATTATACCCGAAAGAACATCAACGACACCTACGTCAATCTTGATGACTTTATTCGCAGATGGAATGAAGCAGACAAAAAAGCTGAGATTACAGACCTACTCCGTGAGAGCGGTATTGACTTACAGGCATTGAAACATGATAGAGGCATGGATGATATTGATGATTTCGATTTCATCTGTCATATCGCTTATGGAAAGAAGCCGTTGACTCGACGTGAACGTGCTGAGAACGTGAAGAAGCGCGACATCTTCAACAAGTATGGTGCGGAAGCCCGGAAGGTACTTGAAGCATTGCTCGATAAATATGCCAATGATGGTATTACCCAGTTGGAGAATAGAACGGTTCTACGCCTTGATCCGTTTCGGCAAATGGGTTCACCAGCCAACATAGCAAAATATTTTGGTGGCAACCAGCAGTATTTTTCAGCAGTGAAGGAACTTGAAAGTTTAATTTATAGCAGTATAGCATAACCAGATATGGCACTTAACAATTTTGTAAAGAGCATCAGAAACATCATGCGCAACGATGCAGGTATCAATGGCGATGCCCAGCGTATCGAGCAAATTGCATGGATGTTGTTTTTGAAAGTTTATGATGAGAAGGAAAACGATTGGGAGTTTGATGAAGATAATTATAAGTCGTTCATACCTGAGAATTGCCGATGGCGCAACTGGGCGAAAGATAATGGTGAAGGTGAAGCGATAACTGGCGATGCCTTATTGGATTTCGTTAATAATACACTATTTCCAACGTTGAAAGGGTTAGAGGTTAATCCTTCAACGCCGATGCGTAGTGCCATCGTTCGTACTACTTTTGAGGATGCCAACCAGTATATGAAGGATGGCGTTTTGCTTCGTCAGGTTATCAATGTCATTGACCAACTTGACCTAGGCAACTATGAAGAAAGCCATGCTTTCGGTGAGATTTATGAGTCCATCCTGAGAGAGATGCAGTCGGCAGGCTCTGCAGGTGAGTTCTATACACCACGTGCCTTGACAGACTTCATGGCAGAAATCATAGACCCTAAAGTTGGTGAAAAGATGGCAGACTTTGCCTGTGGTACCGGTGGTTTTTTAACGAGCTGGCTAAAAGCTCTTGACAAGAAGGTGAGGACGGCAGAAGATAAAGAGGAATATGAAAATTCAATCTATGGCATTGAGAAAAAGCAATTCCCTTATATGCTGTGCGTCACAAATATGCTCCTGCATGACATTGATTCTCCAAGAGTGATGCACGACAATTCTCTGACAAAGGATGTGCTTAATTACACGGATGAAGACAAGTTCGATGTCATACTTATGAATCCACCATACGGAGGTAGCGAGAAAAATGACATAAAGCAGCACTTCCCATCTGATTTGAATTCCAGCGAGACAGCCGACCTATTTATGGTTCTTATCATGTATCGTCTTGCCGAAAAAGGCCGTGCTGCGGTTATCCTTCCAGACGGTTTCCTGTTTGGCGCCGACAATGCGAAACTGGCAATCAAGGAAAAACTGCTTCGTGAATTCAACCTTCACACTATTATCCGATTGCCTGGTAGCATTTTTGCACCTTACACATCAATTGCCACCAACATCCTTTTCTTCAATAAAGAAAAGACAGAAGGCGCAGAAGAGGGATTTAGCACGAAAGAAACATGGTTCTATCGTCTTGACATGCCAGAAGGCTATAAACATTTCTCTAAGACAAAGCCCATGCGAGCTGAACATTGTCAGCCAATCATCGACTGGTGGACTAATCGACAAGAGATTGTGGATGCAGAGAACAACGATGAGAAATCACGCTGTTTTACTGCGCAGCAGCTTCTTGACATGGATTGTAACTTCGACCAATGCAAGTTCCCAAAGGACGAAGAAGAAATTCTTCCTCCAGCAGAACTCCTCGCCGACTACTTCAAGAAGCGCAAGGCTCTCGACCACGAGATAGACAAGACGTTGGCAGAAATACAGCGGATATTAGGAATAGAAATCAGCAAGGATTAGTACCCCCCTAAAAATGACGGACAATGAAAGACTTGACAGTTTCAAATATAGAACGCCAAAATGTACTCAACAACCGTTTTGCTGTTGACGAAATCCAAAAGCGACTTGACATTTCAGGTATGTTTTTCGAAGGTGAATATTGGTTGACAAAAAAAATGGTTGCTGATTTTTATGCTGTTGATATATCTACTATTGATAGATACCTTGGATCCAACAGCGAAGAATTAAAGCATAACGGATATGTTTTATGTAAGGGTAAGTCGCTGAAAGAGTTTAAGTTGCAATTTGCTCACCTTATTAATGAGGCGAGCAAAACCACTCAATTGGGTCTCTTTAATTTTAGGGCTTTCCTCAATATTGGTATGTTGCTTACGGAGAGTGAAAAGGCAAAAACTTTGCGTAGCATGATTCTTGATTTAGTCATTGCAACGATACATGAAAAAACAGGTGGAGGCACAAAGTTTATCAACAGGAGGGATGCCAACTATATTCCTGCTGCAATAACAGAGGAAAACTACCGCAGAAATCTCACTTCGGCAATCAGTCAATATGTACAAGGACACCATACTTACAAATATGCGCAAGTGACTGACCTTATATATAAAGCGGTATTCAAGGAGAATGCGAAAGAGTACCGTGAGATACTATGCCTTGACAGCAAAGACAATGTGCGCCACACTCTGTATGCAGAAGTCCTGTTGGTAATTTCATCTTTTGAGAATGGAGTCGGAGCTGCTATACAGGAGCAATACAAGCAGAATGGTAAAAAAAAGCTGACTATCGAGGAAGTTGAGCAGATTGTTGGTGAACTGGCAGAGAATCCGATGCAGAAGCCTTATCTCAATGATGCCAGAACCAAAATGGCTTCGCGCGATTTCAGTTTTCGTGATGCCTATCATGGAAATATCGCTGAGTATCTTAAAGCTGTCACCCCTGAGGAATTTGAACGGTTCATCGGAGACAAATCGGTTGACTTTGACCATATTTTAGAGAGCAATAAAGATGTGCTCAAACGCTTAAAACAGGCAGAGGATGAATAACGAGATACAATATATCACTTACGAAGAAACATTGATGGTCTATCGTAAGATGATAGATGCCAGTGATGGAGGTTTTGCTGGAGTTCGAGATGAAGGTGGCATACTTGCCACATTGGACTTCGTGCAGAATGACATATACTATCCGACCTTTGTGGAAAAGCTCTCTTATCTGGTCTTCAAGTTCTGCTCGGGGCATTATTTCAATGACGGGAACAAGCGTATAGCCTTAACCTTAGGAGCGTATTTCCTTCATAAGAATGGTTATCCTTGGGAGGCTTGCATATTCATGCGTCAGTTAGAGGCTATAGTTTATCATGTAGCCGCTTCGCATATTGACCAGGACCTTCTCTTGCGAATAATGAGAACATTTATGTCTGGAAAAGATTATGACGAAGAACTGAAAATTGACATCGCCAATGCTATGAGTAATGGCGAGTTAGGTATAAATGGTGAAGATTACAACAAAGAAAACTGACAATGAAATATATTAAGATTATTCTTCTCATACTCTGTTTGTGTTGGGGACTTTTGTCCAATGCACAGACTGTTGGATATACATATAAGGCACTTGCTGCAGAAGGTTGCAATATGAAGTACAGCGTTGCGAAACAGGATACGATGTACTCCATCGTTGCCACAGTACGCTCTGACAGGATGAAGTTTCTCAGTGAGCCTACAATGAAGATAAGAACGTTCTCTGGAAAATACCTTGAACTAAAGGGTACTGTGATTGGCAATGGGAGTCAATCAGCGGGCATTGTCAGTGGCAATGTTGTAATACCCGTAACGGAGGTAAGTTCTACCGCCCAGTTTTGGATTACTCCACAACAGTTTGAAATCTTGAATGAGGGTGTGGCAAAGATACGTTTGTCTATGACGCCGATGAATCATGAGCGAACATTCAAGAAAGACAAGATTGGGAAGAAACTCTATCAGTTCTACCAGCAGGAGAAACAAAAAGATGAAAACTTCTAAATCAATTAGAACAGAATGAACGGGAAACAATTAAAAAACAGCATACTGCAATGGGCTATACAAGGAAAACTTGTACCCCAAGACCCCAATGACGAACCAGCAAGCGTACTGCTTGAAAAGATTCGTCAGGAGAAAGAACGCTTGATCAAGGAGAAGAAAATCAAGCGAGACAAGAACGCGTCTATCATCTACCGTGGTGAGGACAATTCCTATTATGAGAAG
>CAVKHS010000003.1:0-199343 GCA_963656095.1 Paratractidigestivibacter sp. | reverse complement strand
GCCATGCAAATTGCACGAATATGTGCATGAAAATGTAAATGTTTAAACTTCATTTATAGTACTAATTGATGTTTCTTATAAGTTTTTTCCCAACTTAGGTTACGTGGGGCGTTCAAGTTTATGCATTATATACGAGGAAAATAGGCTTATGTTTCCACGTAATGAGTGCTGCAAAGTTATTAAAAAGAAATGCAAAGTTGCGCAAATCCGCAGAATGATAGAGGATAATAAAAATGCAATCGTTTACATTTTGTTAAAATAGTGATTCATTGGGATATTTTCTCGTCTTTCCAGTCCCATCGGGTCATCGACACGAGGGTCTCTCATCAGCCCTAAATAACCAAATAGAACACTAAAATAGACAAATGGATAATGCCTTGAAACGAGATTGTTTCATGAGTCATATAAGGACTTTATTTCATCCGAACCGGTATTTTCCTTGACAAAAGTACGTCCGCACGAACATGTAATATAGAGAAGAGAAAAACAGATTTACCATATCTCATGCCCATTTTTGCTTCGTGTGATGACGAAAAAGGTGGAATGAAGTGCTCATCTCAGCCTTTTTACTTCGTCATCTCGGTTGTTTTACACTCTCATCTCGGTAGTTTCATCGGATCAAATAGGCGTGATGACAGAAAATTCTCTAGAGAATTTTGTGAGAAATCAGTGATTTTATAACAAGGCAGGAAGGTAATAATCGTAATCTTCTGATTATCTGACAATTACAAAAACGGTCGAATTTTCGCGAAAATCAGAGCAAGACAGGTGTTCGTGAAAAAGAATCGATTCTCGTGAGCGGAAAATTGTCACTTTATAAGACAAACGAGACTGACAGACAAAAGCGCGGTAGCTTTTTTGTTGTTCTTCCACAGATCTTTATAAGTATCAAGTCATAGTTTCGTGGATTATTCTGAGATATTCTCACTGAGACTTTTTATTTCTCACAGATTTACACTGATCTACACAGATGCGTAACCATCATCGCTGATCAGCTTTGCGAGAGTTTTTCGTTTCTTGAAGCATATCCCCCCTCTCCTTTTGGAGAGGGGATGGGGGGTGAGGCCGCTCATCTGTGAGAAACCATGCAGCGCAGAAAAAGGCAGGGCATGATTTTGTGTTCTCCTTTTTTTTAATTAAATTTGCAACATCATCATCACATGCATGAAATGAATATTCGTACCTATCTTCTCATGCCCGCCCTCGCACTGTCGCTGTGCACAGCCCGTGCGCAGAAACTCGCTGGCGGCGACATCTCTATGCTCCCCCGCTATGAGCAGGCCGGAGTCACCTATTACACCCACGACGGGCAGTCAATCAGTGACCTCATCACCTACAGCAGACAGGTGGGCATGAACGCCATGCGCGTGCGCCTCTTCGTCAACCCGAAGAGGCAAACCACCAATGGCAGTGCGCCCTATACGTGGAGTACTGACGACAACGTCTGCCAGGACATCACATGGGTGAAAACCTTGGGCAAGCGCATCAAGGACGCCGGCATGAAGTTCATGCTCGACATCCACTATTCCGACACCTGGGCCGACCCCGCCAAGCAGTGGACACCTGAGGAATGGAAGAGCCTCGGCGACGCGGCACTCGCACAGAAAGTATATAGCTACACCGCCGACGTTCTGGCCCAACTGAAAGTCGCCGGTGCCGAGCCCGATCTCGTACAGACAGGCAACGAGATCTCCTACGGCATGCTGTGGGGACAGCCCAACGGTTCCTTGAAGCAGTGTTGGCCCTCGTCAACAGCCAACTGGGGCCGCTTCGCCAACCTGCTCAAGCAGGCTACGCAGGCTGTGCGCAAGACGTGTCCATCGGCAAAGATCATCCTGCACGTAGAGCGCGTGTCCATCTCGCAGCAAAACGACAACAAAGAATATAAGGCGCTGACCAACTTCTTCAACAAGATGAATACATACGGTATCGACTATGACGTCATCGGACTGAGCTACTATCCCTACTTCCATGGCGCACTGAGCGAACTCGACGATGCTATCACTAAGCTGGAAGCTGGCTGGCCGAAGAAAGAGATCATGGTGGTGGAGACCGGATATCCCTACGCTTGGGCCGTCGGCGGAACCACCTACGACGCCACGAAGGTATGGCCCTATAGCGACGAAGGCCAGAAGCAGTTCACCAACGATCTGATCGCGATACTCAACAAACATAGCCATGTGGACGGTCTCTTCTGGTGGTGGCCGGAGTACAACGCAAAGACAAACAGCACAAGTCTCAGCGGATGGTACAACGCCCCGCTCTTCGACAGCAACACCGGACGCGCTACCTCAGCCTTCACTGCACTGGCCAAGTACGCCACTACCTCCACGGGCATCAGTCAGCTGAACGCCAACATGTCGAAGACGACCGACGATAGCTACTACGATCTCAGTGGCCGCAGCGCCAGCCAGCCCAAGGATAGCGGCGTGTATATCCATCACAAGAAAAAGATCATCGTGAGATAAGTCACATATTATGAAGATATTCTGCATTGGAATGAATTATGCCGCGCACAATAAAGAGTTGCACGGTACGTTAAAGAAACCGGATGAACCCGTGGTCTTCCTCAAGGCTGATTCCAGTCTGCTGAAGGACCATAGGCCGTTTTTCATCCCCGACCACCTGGGACGTATAGAATATGAGACCGAGGTGGTGGTGCGCATCTGCAAACTCGGCAAGACGGTGCCCGTGCGCTTTGCGCCCCGCTACTACGACGCATTGACAGTGGGCATCGACTTCACGGCACGCGAGTTGCAACATAAGCTGTCGGCAGCGGGACAGCCCTGGGATCTGGCCAAGGGCTTCGACGGTGCTGCCTGTCTCGGTGAGTGGATGCCGAAGGAGAAGTTCCGCGACCTCAACGCCCTGCGCTTCCATCTCGACATCAACGGACAGACGGTGCAGGAGGGTTGCACGGCCGACATGCTCTATAAGATCGACGAGATCATCGCCTACATCAGCCAGTACTTCACGCTGAAGACAGGCGACATCCTCTTCACGGGTACTCCCGCCGGCGTAGGTCCCGTGCACATCGACGACCACCTGGAAGGATATCTCGAAGAGAGGAAGGTGATGGAGTTTAATTGCAAATAAAAGAAGCTCTCGGGCCCTCTCCCTAAACCTTCCCCGAGGGGGGAGGGAATGAGCCCACCCAATAATCCCGATGAGTTCTATTCCTCTATGAGTTCTATAATCTCTATGCTCTCTATGACTAAACGACAAGGAAAAAAGAAAGACCCCATATATCACCCTTTACCCGACCGCTCTTTCCCTCCCCCCGGGGGGAAGGCTAGGGAGAGGGCTTGGTCTCTTCTTTTCCTCCTTTTCCTCACCCTTCCTCTCTCCGCCCAGCGTTTCGTCAACCTGACCAATGAGCAGGTGCGTATCGACAGCACGCTGCCACGGTTTACCTATACCATCGCGCTGCCGGCAAACTATGGCGACTCGGTCTATACGCCGTCTATCCTCTACCCCGAGTTCGTGGATATGGCAGAGAGCGACATAGAGGCCTATCACCGGCTGAGCAGTGATCCGCTGCCCAAGCTGCCCGCCATCGAGCAGCAGGTGGTGATGAACCGCCGTCAACCCAACCTGCAGCTGTCGTTCTGTCCACTCGTCTACCGCAATGGCAGATACCAGATCCTTGCCAGCTTCATGCTGCGTGTAGACACGAAGGCCGCAACAGCCTCGGCACGGCGGATGGTTAAAGTCAACACGCAACATTCAACACGCTACAGTGCGCATTCTGTCTTGGCTTCCGGCCGATGGGTAAAGATACGCGTGCCGGCGTCGGGCATCTATCAGCTCAGCAGCAGCCTCATCCGCCAGGCAGGCTTCTCCGACATCAACAAGGTGAAGATCTACGGCTACGGCGGTAACCTGCAAGACGAGGTCCTCGACGGCAACACGCTCAAGGCCCTCGACGACCTGCCCGAGGTGGAGCAGTGCATCGTCGGCGGAAAACATCTCTTCTACGCCAAAGGACCCGTGAGTTGGAGCAACAATACGGCTGCGCGGCGCACACGCAACTTCTACTCCGACTACGGCTATTACTTCCTCACGGAGAGCAACAACTCCGTGGCGTTTCTCGACTCTGCGACTTTCCTCAAGAAATACTACCCCACTGCCGACGACTATCACAGTCTCTATGAGGTCGACGGCTTCTCATGGTACCACGGCGGACGCAACCTCTTCGACAGCGAGACCATCAGCAAAGGTAACACCAAACGACTCGTGCTCTCCAACCTGTCAAAGTCCAAGACCGGGAAGCTCTCTGTAGCAGTGACCGCCGGACAGGCCAGTACGGCGCAGATCATGCTCAACGACTCGGTGCTCGGCACGATGAGCATCAAGCTCAGCGATGGAGAATACAACGACTATAACAAAGGTGGGGAGAGCTACGCCACCTATGCCATCAATACGCTGCACGCCAACGATACCGTGAAAATCATGTGTACGGATGGCGGACCGCTCCGTCTGGACTATGTGTCGATGGCGTGGAGCAGCCCTGTGCCTAAGCCCGACCTTGCCTCCACCTTCCCCGCACCTTCTCTGGTGGGCACCATCGCCAACCAGGACCACCATGCCGACACCGCCGTGGACATGGTGATCATCATCCCGTCGTCCGGTAAATACCTCGAACAGGCACAGCGGCTCGCCGACTTCCATGAGCAGCACGACAGCCTGCGCGTGCGCATCGTCAAGGCCAGTGAGCTCTACAACGAGTTCAGCAGTGGCACGCCCGATGCCAACGCCTACCGCCGCTACCTGAAGATGCTCTACGACCGCGCTGCCACTGATGCCGACCTGCCCCGCTATCTGCTGCTCTTCGGCCGTGGCGTATGGGACAACCGCATGCTCACCAGCGACTGCCGTGACCTCAACCCCGACGACTATCTGCTCTGCCACGAGAGCGAGAACTCGTTCAACGCGGTGCTCTGCTATGTCGACGACGGATTCTTTACACGACTCGACGACGGCGAGGGCGGCGATCCCATGACCAAAGACATGGACGACATCGCCGTGGGACGCTTCCCCGTGACAAGCGTCGAAGAGGCAAAGGCCATGGTCGACAAGACCATCGCCTATGCCGAGAACAGCAACGCCGGCGCCTGGCAAAACGAACTGATGTTCATGGGCGACGACGGCAACAACAACCTACACATGAACGACGAGAACGAGAACGCCGACTATATCGAGGCGCTGCACCCTGAGTTCGTTCTGAAGAAGGTGATGTGGGATGCCTATACCGAACAGGCCTCAGCCACGGGGCATACCTATCCCGAGATTTCCGCCATCATCAAGCGGCAACAGCAAAACGGCGCCCTCGTCATGGACTATGCCGGGCACGGCAGCGCGGGGCTCATCGCCCACGAGGGTGTGCTCAAGCTCTCCGACTTCCAGACTTTCTCCAACACCAACCTGCCACTATGGATCACTGCCTCGTGCGACATCATGGCCTTTGACGACATAGAGGACAACATCGGCACGGCAGCCGTCGTGAATCCCAACGGCGGGGCTGTGGCTTTCTTCGGTACCACGCGTACGGTGCTCGCCTCCTACAACAAGCTCATCAACCGCGCCTTTCTCACTGCCGTGCTCAGCCGGAAAGACGGAAAAGCGCTGACCCTCGGCGAGGCACAGCGACAGGCCAAGAACCAGATGATCATCACCGGACGGGACCGCACCGTCAACAAACTGCAGTACTCGCTGCTCGGCGATCCCGCGCTAAGACTCAACCTGCCCGAGCCATGTGTCGTCATCGACTCGATCAACGGCATTCCCACCACCTCGGCAACACGGCCGAAGTTCAAGGCCGGAAGCATTGCGCGCGTCACCGGACACGTCAACAAGACCAACGCCGAGAGCTTCAGCGGAGTAGCCACAGCAGTGGTCAGAGACTCGAAGGAGAAGATCGTCTGCAAGGAGAACTACAGTGCAGAGGCTGATTCTGCCTTCGTCTTCTATAGCCGCAACAAGATTCTCTACACAGGTTCCGACAGCATCCGCCAAGGACGCTTCGCCTTCACCTTCTCGGTGCCGATGGACATCAACTACAGCGACGACAGCGGACTGGTGAATGTCTACGCCGTCGACAACAAACACACCAGCATCGCCAACGGCGTGAGCGACCACTTCATCGTGGGTGGTTCCACGACGGCTTCCGCCGACACGATAGGCCCGAAGCTGTTCTGCTATCTCAACACGCCGGAATTCCAAAACGGTGGTACGGTGAACTGTACGCCTTATTTTGTGGCTGAGATCAGCGACACAAGTGGCATCAACGCCACGGGCAACGGCGTGGGTCACGACCTGCAGCTCATCATCGACGGCGATGCCAACAAGGTCTATTCGCTCAACGACGAGTTTACCTATGACTTCGGCTCTTATACCAGCGGTAGGACGGCCTGCAGCATCCCGTCGCTCGAGCCGGGCAAGCACACGCTGACATTCCGGGCCTGGGACATCCTCAACAATTCGTCGACAGCTACGCTCGACTTTGTGGTGGCAAAGAGCCTGCAGCCGACGATCAGTTCGGTTGGCGTGTCGAAGAATCCTGCTTACAACACCACGACATTCATCGTCAACCACGACATGGCGGGCAGTAAGGTCGATGTGTGTATCGAGGTCTTCGACATGAGCGGCCGTACGCTGTGGAAACATACCGACACCGGCGTCACCAACCTCGGCACGTATACCAAGGACTGGGATCTGTGCGACGGTCAGGGCTGCCGCCTGCAGACCGGCGTGTATCTCTACCGTGTGCGCATGTGCGCCGACGGCAGCAGCTATGCCTCAAAGACACAGAAACTCATCGTCATCAGACAATAATCGACATACCCTCTACGTTTATGAAGGTGTAGGCTCTCCTACTCAGGGAGCCTACACCTTATTATATATATAGCACATCCATCAGAATGACAAGAATAGCACGTATCACGCTGGCATCTCTCTTTGCGGCCCTTCCACTATGGACCTTTGCGCAGGAAAAGCTCGACGAGTTCAACCCTGTGCAATATGCCATCATCTCACAGACCATCTCGCCCGACGCCCGTGGCGCCTCTTTGGGTGACGCAGGTGCGGCAACGGATCCGGATGTCAACTCGCAACACTGGAACCCGGCTAAGTATCCGTTTACCATCAGCCGTGCCGGTGTCGCACTGAACTATACGCCTTGGCTCCGACAACTTGTCAACGACATCGACCAAGCTTATCTCGCCGGATACTATCGCATCGGCGAGCACAGTGCCGTGTCGGGGTCTCTGCGCTATTTCTCCCTCGGTGAGGTGCAGACCAGTAACGAGGACAACGCGATGACCGTCAACCCTTACGAGATGGCCATCGACGCTTCTTACTCGCTCATGCTCAGTGAGAAGTTCTCCATCGCCGCCACACTGCGCTGGATCTACTCCGACCTGCGTTATGACTACACCAGTGAGGACAACTCACCGGCATCGGCATTCGCCGCGGATCTCTCGGCTTACTATCAGACCTATCCCACTATCGGATCACGCGAATGTCAGTTGGCCTTCGGTCTCAACATCTCGAATATCGGTAGTAAGATCACGTTCAGCGGTTCGGATGCCGCAGAGTTCCTGCCTACCAACCTCAGACTGGGTACTTCGCTGATGGTGCCTATTGATGAATACAACAAGTTCTCCATTGCTTTGGACGCTAACAAGTTCTTGGTTCCGACACCTCCGACAATAGAACAGTACACCAAGGAGACTGGCCTTAGCGACAATCAGGGCTATGACCAGTGGGTGCATGAGCACTACAACAACACGTCGAGCATCAGCGGTATCTTCAAGAGTTTCAGTGACTCACCGGAAGGCTTCAAAGGTGAGATGAAAGAAATACAGTGGAGCATAGGTGCCGAATATACCTACAACGATAAGTTCTCGCTTCGCGCCGGTTACCATCATCAGGATCCGAGTCAGGGCAACATGAAATACTTCACCGTCGGTGCGGGCTTCAAGATGAGTGTCTTCTCGCTCGACGCTGGCTATGTCATCGCCACAGCCAAGACCAACCCGCTCGACCAGACGCTCCGCCTGTCGCTGAGCTTCGACATGGACGGCATCAAGGATCTGCTGCACCGTCGCTAACTCCTATTCTATATCACAATAACATCTCAACGAAATGCAAAGCTACAATATACCTCGTGTGGGCATGGGCTACGATGTCCACCAACTCGTCGAAGGCCGCGACCTCTGGCTCGGCGGTATCAAGATTGAACATAGCAAGGGACTCTTGGGGCACAGCGACGCCGACGTGCTCATCCATGCCATCTGCGACGCGCTACTCGGTGCCGCCAACCTGCGCGACATCGGCTATCACTTTCCCGACACCAGCGACAAGACGCTGAACATGGACAGCAAGATCATTCTGAAAAAGACGATGGAACTGTTGGCTGACAAGGGGTATGTCCTTGGCAACATCGATGCCACGATATGTGCTGAGCATCCAAAACTCAACCCGCACATACCGGCTATGAAGACTTGTCTGGCCCACGTCATCGGCTGTGATGAGGACCAGATCAGCATCAAGGCCACCACGACCGAGAAGCTCGGTTTCACCGGACGTGAGGAAGGCATCAGCGCCTATGCCGTGGCGCTGGTAGCTAAGAAGTAACAAGGGGTAGTGCTTATGTCCCTGGAAGGGACACACCATGAATAACACTAAGTCGTCTATTCACACCCATCCGGCCCCGCGTTGGAATTGTTTATCCATCATTTTACTCCTCTCTCCTTCGGAGAGGGGTTAGGGGTGAGGCTACTTTTCTCACGATATCTCCGCCCAGTTGATATTTGTCTTCCGCAGTTCCCGCAGGTGATTCCACAAAAGTGCATTGGCGGGGAGATTGCATTCCGGGTCGGCATCGATGATCTTCTGAGCCTCATCACGCGACAGCTGTACAAGTTGTCCATCGCGCGCGATGTCCGCTATCTTCAGGTCAAAGGCGATGCCACTTTGCTGTGTGCCCTCCAGATCGCCGGGGCCACGCAACTTCAAGTCAGCCTCAGCAATGCGGAAGCCGTCGTTGGTGTCGCACATAATGTCGATGCGCTTGCGCGTCTCTTCCGACAATTTATAGTTGGTCACAAGGATGCAATAGCTCTGTTTGGCACCACGTCCCACACGCCCACGCAACTGATGGAGCTGTGAGAGACCGAAGCGCTGGGCATCAAGAATAACCATCACAGAAGCGTTGGGCACGTTGACTCCCACCTCTATGACCGTTGTAGCTACTAAGATTTGCGTCTCGCCCTTAAGGAATTTCTGCATCTCCGCCTCTTTCTCCGCCGGTTTCATTCGTCCGTGCACCTTGCTGAGACGGAACTCCGGAAACACATCGCACAGCGCCTTGAAGCCATCCTCCAAGTTTTTCAGGTCCATCTTCTCGCTCTCTTCTATCAATGGGAAGACGATATACACCTGTCGGCCTTGGTGTATCTGCTGACGGATGCCCTGATAGAGGCTCGTCATTTGGTTGTCATATTTATGAATAGTGACGATCGGCTTGCGACCCGGCGGCAACTCGTTGATCACGCTCACGTCAAGATCGCCGTAGAGTGTCATGGCCAGCGTGCGTGGTATCGGCGTGGCGGTCATCACGAGGACATGCGGCGGGTTGTCACTCTTGCCCCAAAGCTTGGCACGCTGAGCTACGCCGAAGCGGTGCTGCTCATCGACGACGGCCAATCCAAGACGATGGAACTGCACAGTGTCCTCGATGATCGCATGAGTACCCACGAGGATGTTGACGCTGCCGTCGAGCAGTCCGCCAAGTACTTCTTTCCGTTTCTTGCCCTTGACGATGCCGGTGAGCAGCTCCACGCACACGGGCATGTCTTTCAAGAACTCGCGGATCGTGGCTAAATGCTGCTCGGCCAAGATCTCCGTAGGTGCCATGATACAAGCCTGAAAGCCATTGTCCAGCGCGATGAGCATGGCCATGAGCGCCACTAAAGTCTTGCCAGAGCCTACGTCGCCTTGTAACAGGCGGTTCATCTGACGGCCCGAGCAGAGGTCGGCACGTATCTCGTGCATCACCCGCTTCTGTGCTCCCGTGAGCTCAAACGGCAGGTTATCGCGATAGAAATCGTTGAACAGCGGGCCGATGCGCTTAAACACATAGCCTTGATATTTTTTGCGGCGCTCTGAGGTATAGCGCAGGATGTTGAGCTGAACATAGAAGAGTTCCTCGAACTTCAACCGCATCTGCGCCCGCCGCACGTCGTCCATCGACTGCGGATAGTGGATCTTGCGCAGCGCCTCCTCGCGTCCGATGAGATGAAGACGGCTGATTTGCTCGGGCAGCAGAGTCTCTGGGATCGCACCTTGAGGGATACGGGTGACAAGCGCCTTGGTCATCTTTTCCAACGAGCGTGATGTCATGCCCCGGTCCTTCATCTTCTCCGTGGTCATATAATAAGGTTGCATGCCCATCTCCGTGACATTAGTCTCGCCGACTTTCTCCATGTCGGGATGGGCAAACTGCCATCGCTGTTGGAAGATGGTGGGGCGCCCGAAGACGATATATTCCTGACCGATCTTATAGGTCTGGGTGACATAGCGCAAGCCGTGGAACCACACCAAGTCGACGACGCCACTGTCATCGGAGAAGTGGGCCACCACACGACGCTTCTGTCCCGGATCGGTATAGGTGTCATAGCTGAGTATCCGCCCCTTGATCTGTACGAAAGGCAATGAGCCTGCGCTCGCCACGTTGTCGAAGAGCAATGGCGACTGGAACTCCGCGATGCGATAGAACTTCGTGCGGTCTACGTATTTGTAAGGGTAATAGCCCAGCAGGTCGCCCCACGTCTTGATATGGAGCTGACTGTCGAGCAGGTCCTTGCGATGAGGACCCACCCCTGGCAAATACATGATGTCCTGACTCAGTATGTCTGTCATACCACCTTATTATATATATAACGCTACACGAGCTGCTCTTTGATGAGTGCCTCAGCGACGGCAAGGTCAAAGGGCGTGGTGAGCTTGATGTTCTCACGATTGCCCTCCACCATTGCCACCTGACAGCCCATGGCCTCTATGACCGAAGCGTCGTCGGTGAAGTTCTCCTGGTAAGGCTGTTTAAACGCCTGCTTGGCCAGCGTGATGTCAAAGACCTGCGGGGTCTGCACCACGCGATAGTCCGACCGCCGCACGTTGCGCCCGCCACCCTGCTCGTCGACATAGCGCAGCGTGTCGGTGACAGCGTAGACGGGGATGGCAGCATAATCCTCACGCGCAGCCTCGAAACAACGGTCGATGACCTCCTTGGCAACAAACGGGCGCACACCATCGTGGATGGCCACCACGCCACACACGTCGTCAGGCACCAAAGCCAGTCCGTTGCGCGAGCTCTCGAAGCGAGTCGCACCACCGTCGGCCAGTTGGTAAGGAATGTCAAACGCATATCGCTCACACAGCGACTGCCAATAGTCCTGCTGCTCCTTTGGCAGCACGAGGATGAGGTGAAGCGACGGGGCGTAGTCATGGAAACGCTCCATCGTGCGCATGAGCACGGGACGGCCGCCAATCGGTAGGAACTGCTTGGGCACGTCACCACCCATACGCGTGCCTTTACCACCGGCGACAATGATCACATAGTTCTGCTCTGCCATCACTTCGACTCCATCAGATGAGCATACTGCATCTTCTTTTGCAACTCGTGGGTCTTCTCCTCACCAACGAAATAGCTGAGGATGCGATAGGCATAGGGCAACGTAGCGGCTGGTCCCTCTCCCGTGATGATGTTGCCATCCTCCTGATAGAGTTCTGCCGTATAGGTGGCCCCGATGAGATATTTCTGGAAGCCCGGTGAACAGGTAGCCTTCTTTCCGTTAAGGATGCCAATGCTGCCGAGCACCATCGGAGCCGCACAGATAGCAGCCACACGCTTGCCGCTGTTGTATTGCCACAGCATCGCCTGGCGTACGCCTTCGTGAGCGTTGAGGTTGATGGAACCGGGCATACCGCCCGGGATCATCAGCAGGTCAGCGTCGCGATAGTCCTCCGGACGCGTAAACTGCATGTCTGCCTTGATAGTGACACCATGCGAAGACTCGACAAATTCTGAACCCGTCACACTCACCGTATGCACCTCTACGCCACCGCGACGAAGGATGTCAACGGGAGCCAAGGCTTCTATCTCTTCAAAGCCATTGGCAAGAAATTCATAAACTTTTGCCATGATTATTGTCCTTTTTCGATAAATTATCGTATTTTTGTAACTGAATCAAATGCAAATATACGAAAAGTTTGTCATATAGACGAACAAAGCATAATAAAGAAAGCAAAAAACAAACAGATATGCCACAGAAGCATCTACGCTTTGCCCTCTTCGGCAATGCATTCCAAGCGCGGAAGTCGGTAGCCATTCAGCATATCACCGACATCCTCAAAGCCCATGGCGCAGAGGTACTCATTGACCGACCCTACTATGAGTTTCTCGTCCGCGACCAGCATCTCGACATCTGGCACACAGATGTATTCGACGGCGAGGATTTCACTGCCGACTTCGCCATATCGCTCGGCGGCGACGGCACCTTCCTCAATGCGGCCAGCCGTGTGGGAGCTATAGGCATTCCTATGCTTGGCGTGAACATGGGGCGACTGGGCTTTCTCGCCGACGTGCTGCCCAACGAGGTGAGCATGGCCTTCGAGGAGATATACAATGGCACCTACAAGATTGAAAAACACTCCGTCATCCAAGCCGAGGCTGTCGGTGAGCAACTCAGCGGCAGTCCCTTCGCGCTCAACGACATCGCGCTGCTCAAGCGTGACATGGCCGCCATGATCTCAGTCAGATGCAGCATCGACGGGGAGTATCTGGTCACCTACCAGGCCGATGGCCTCATCATCTCCACGCCGACAGGCAGTACGGCATACAGTCTGAGCAACGGTGGCCCCATCATCGTGCCGTCAGCTCAAAATCTCTGTATCACACCAGTGGCGCCACACAGTCTCAACATCCGACCGATCGTCATCAACGACAACTGCGAGATTGAGCTCGACGTGGAGAGCCGTAGCCACAACTTCCTCATTGCCATAGACGGACGTTCGGAGAAGCTCACTGACAAGACCAAGGTCATCATCCGCAAGGCTCCCTATCAGGTGAAGATCGTCAAGCAACACAATGCCCACTATTTCTCCACTCTGCGCGACAAGCTCATGTGGGGCGCTGACCAACGACAACCATGAGAATCTGATCATCTCTCCACGATGGTTCTTCCGTAAAAATACGACCGTTTCTCTCTGATTATTCATAGATGAAAATACGAAATCTCTTTAATCTTCCCAAGTCCAAGTATGACACTCGTACCATCGTATGGTGGCTGTGGCAGGCATGGCGCGGCAACAGACTCCAAGCTACGCTCAACGCTGTTATCGGCCTGCTTGGCGTTGTGGTATCACTGGCTCAAGTGGGAGCTGTGCAACATGCCATCGATGTGTCCACACCTGCATTGCAGGGACATGCCTGCAACCCTCACAGCATCGTCATCGCTGTCGTGGTCATGGCGCTACTCATGCTGGCCGGGCTGCTCCTCACCATAGCAAGTACGTGGGTAAGTAACATCCTCGGCATCAGAGCACAGAACCGCATGCAGCAGCGAATGCTCGACCGCATCCTGCGCACTCAATGGCACGGCAGAGAGAAGTTTCACTCCGGAGATGTCCTTAACCGATTGGAGTTTGACGTGAACAACGTGGTCACCTTCCTCACCGAAACAATTCCAGATTCACTCTCGGTACTTGCCATGTTCATTGGCGCCTTCTGGTATCTTTTCGCCATGGATGCCGTACTGGCTCTCATCACAATTGCTATCATTCCTGTGTTCATCGCTGCCAGTAAAATTTATGTCAGACAAATGAGACGCCTCACCCGTGAGGTGCGCACATCAGACTCTAAAGTACAAAGTCTGATGCAAGAGACCATCCAGCACCGTATGCTCATTAAGACACTCGAAAGCGAGGCCCCCATGACCGAACGGTTGGAGCAGACACAGAGCGTACTGCGACATAAGGTCGTGCGCCGCACGGTGTTCTCTGTCTTCAGCAACATCATTCTGTGGCTGGGCTTCCGCCTCGGATATCTCATCGCCTTCCTCTGGGCCGCCTTGCGCATGTCACGCGGCTCGCTGACCTTTGGCGGTATGACTGCATTTTTACAACTCGTCGGCCGTATACAAGGACCGGCACGTAACCTCACCAAGCTCGTACCGCAAGCAGTATCTGTGTTCACTGCCGCCGAGCGACTGATGGAACTGGAGGAAGACCCGCTCGATGAGACGGGAGAGCCCGTAAGACTGGATACGCCTTGTGGCATCCGTCTTGAACATGTATACTATCAATACGAAGACAAGGAGCGCGAGATCCTTCATGATTTGAGCTATGACTTTCCACCCGCCTCATGTACAGCTATCCTCGGCGAGACGGGAGCCGGCAAGACGACGCTGATTCGCCTGATTTTGGCTCTGGTCTCTCCACAGCAGGGAAAGGCGGTCATCTACAACAACCACCATCAAGAGGCTGTACTCACCCCACTGACGCGCTGCAACTTTGCCTATGTGCCGCAGGGCAACACGCTTCTCAGCGGTACTATCCGAGACAACCTGCGTCTGGGAAGACTGACGGCAACGGAAGAGGAAATGAAAGAAGCCCTGCACACAAGCTGCGCGGACTTTGTCTTCGACTTGCCCGACGGCCTCAACACGCTCTGCAGTGAGGCCGGTGGCGGACTCTCTGAAGGTCAGGCACAGCGCATCGCCATCGCACGCGCACTGCTTCGCCGAAGCAACATCCTCGTTCTCGACGAGGCTACCTCGGCCCTCGACCCGGAGACGGAACGCCAACTGCTCAACAACATCCTCGCTGGCCGCAACACCACGGTGATCTTTGTCACGCACCGCATGGCCGTCATCGACTACTGCGATCAGACGCTGAAAATAGCGAGGAGTTTGAAGTAGACCTACAACACCTACACCACATTACAATACAAGAATATGATTCATCTTCACGATATTAACAAGACCTATTTCGGTGCTCAGCCCCTGCACGTGCTCAAAGGCATCTGCCTCGACATCGAGGAGGGCGAGTTCGTCTCCATCATGGGAGCGTCGGGCTCCGGCAAGTCTACGCTGCTCAACATCCTGGGTATCCTCGACAACTACGACAGTGGTGAGTACATCCTCGATGGCACGCTCATCAAAGACCTCAGTGAGCGCCGCGCCGCTGAATACCGCAATCACTTCATCGGCTTCATCTTCCAAAGTTTTAACCTCATCGGCTTCAAGACGGCCGTGGAGAACGTAGAGCTCCCACTCTTCTACCAAGGTGTGTCGCGACGCAAACGCCATAAGATGGCATTGGAATATCTCGAGCGCCTCGACTTGTTGCCCTGGGCCGACCACTATCCCAACGAGATGTCGGGTGGACAGAAACAGCGCGTAGCCATCGCCCGCGCTCTCATCGCGAACCCCAAGGTGATCCTCGCCGACGAGCCCACCGGTGCTCTCGACTCAAAGACGAGTGTGGAAGTGATGGAATTGCTCAAAGCTCTCAACGAGGAAGAGCACAAGACCATTGTCGTCGTCACCCACGAGAGCGGTGTGGCCAACGAGACCAATAAGATCATCCACATCAAAGACGGACTCATCGGAAAAATTGAGGAGAACTTTGACCACCACGCCTCGCCGTTCGGGATCAATGGAGTGATGAAATAGCCCCCTCTTATCCTCCCAAGGGGGAGGAAAGCAATACCAGAAGAATAGTAGATGTACTTGATATTAGACATGAACGCTTATGATTGACCTCTTAGAAGAAATATGGGCAACCGTCAGACGCAACAAGCTGCGCACGGCCTTAACAGGCTTTGCCGTGGCCTGGGGTATCTTCATGCTCATTTTCCTGCTCGGTGCCGGCAATGGACTCATCAACGCCACGGAGAGCAACTCGGGACGCTTCCTCGACAACTCCATGTCGGTGGGTGGCGGTACGACCTCCAAGGAATACAAGGGACTGAAAGAGGGCCGACAGATACAGTTGCAGGACAAGGACATCACCAGCACCCGGCAGAAGTTCTCTGCCAACGTCGACAGCACGGACGCACAGATACGCCACGCCGGGACCACCATCACCTACGGTGAGAACTACCTCAGTACCGAGATCGACGGCGTAGCGCCACTGCACGCGCGTATCAACAAGATAGAGATGCTCCACGGACGCTTCATCAACGACGTGGACAACAGCCAACAACGCAAGGTCATCGTGCTCAATGAGGACCAGGCCAAAGAGCTCAACGAGCACGACCCGGCAGCTCTCGTGGGACAGTACGTGAAGATGGACAGCCTCGCCTTCCGTGTGGTGGGCATCACACAAAGTAATCAGAACGGTATGAACGCCAGCGCTTACCTTCCGTTCTCCACGCTGCGCATCATCTATCAGATGGGTGACAAAGTCGACAACATCAACTTCTCGTTCCATGGCTTACAGACTCAAGCCGACAACGAAGCTTTTGAGAAACGCTACAAGGCCACACTCAACGCCAACCACGACGCCGCCCCCGACGACGAGGACGCCGTGTGGATATGGAACCGCTTCACGCAAGCCATGCAGATGAACATGGGTATGGGCATCATCCGCAAGGCGCTGTGGATCATCGGCCTGTTCACCCTGATGTCGGGTATCGTAGGCGTGAGCAACATCATGCTCATCACCGTCAAGGAGCGCACACGCGAGTTTGGTATCCGTAAGGCCATCGGTGCCACACCGACCTCCATCCTCCGTCTGATTATCACCGAGAGTGTTATTATCACCACGTTCTTCGGCTATATCGGCATGCTCTGCGGCATTGCCGCCAATGAGTATATGGATGCCACCATCGGTCACGAGCAGGTGGACGCGGGATTGTTCAAAGCGACGATGTTCCTCAACCCCACTGTAGGATTTGATGTATGCATAGAGGCCTTGGTGGTCATGGTGGTCGCTGGTACGATTGCCGGTCTCATCCCTGCCCGCAAAGCCGCCCGCATACGCCCCATAGAGGCATTAAACAATGTTGAATGATGAGTGATAAGTGATGAATGAATTCAATGTTGAATGTTGAATGTTGAATGATGAATGTTGAGTGATGAATGTTGAGTGATGAATTATGAGAATTGACATAGACACCTACCGCGAAATACTCGACACGCTGACACGCAACAAGAGCCGGTCGTTTCTGACAGGCTTCGGCGTGTTCTGGGGCGTGTTCATGCTTGTAGCCCTCATCGGCGGGGGCGACGGGCTGAAGGACTTACTGAGCAAAAACTTCGAGGGCTTTGCCACGAACTCTGCACTCGTCTTTGCCCAACCGACGACCAAGCCCTACGACGGTTTCCGCAAGGGACGGCAGTGGAACATGGTCTACAAAGATGTGGACCGACTGAAAGCACAGGTACCCGAACTCGACGTGGTCACGCCGATGGTGGCACGCTGGGGCAGCGTGGTCGTCTTCGGTGACAAGAAGAGTACGGCCAGCGTCAAAGGAGTAGAACCCGACTACGCCAAGGTGGAGCAACCCAGCCTCTACTATGGCCGGTATATCAACCCGATGGACATGGCGCAGCACCGCAAGGTGTGCGTGCTGGGTAAGAAGGTCTATAAGACGCTCTTCCCCGGCGGCGGTAATCCCTGTGGACAGCTCGTGCGCATTGACTCGCTCTACTACAGTGTTGTCGGCGTGGACTACAGTTCCGGCAATATGAACATCAACGGCTCGGCCGAGGAAAGTGTCATCCTGCCCATCACGCTCATGCAACAGACCTATAACCTCGGTGACCAAGTGGACATCATCAGTCTCACGGGCCGCCCCGGCGTGGTGCTCAGTAAGCTCAGCAGTCGTATCCGTGGCATCATCGCCCGCGAGCACCATGTCAACCCCACGGACGAGAAAGGCATCACCGTGTTCAACACCGAAGTGCTCTTCGGCATGGTCGACAGTCTGTTCAAAGGTGTGAACTATCTGGTATGGCTTGTAGGCATCGGCACGTTGCTGGCCGGAGCCATCGGCGTATCAAACATCATGATGGTGACGGTGCGTGAGCGCACCATCGAAATTGGCATCCGGCGCGCCATCGGCGCCACGCCACGTTTGATACTCTCGCAGATCATCACAGAGAGCATCGTGCTGACAATCGTGGCCGGCATGAGCGGCATCCTCTTTGCCGTGGCCGTGCTACAACTCTTGGAGATGGGCAACACCACTGACGGCATCATACAGGCTCATTTCCAAGTGAGTTTCTGGACCGCCGTAGGCGCCATGGCCCTGCTCTGTGTGCTCGGCATACTGGCCGGACTGGCACCCGCCGTCCGTGCCATGAGCATCAAGCCAGTAGACGCCATGAGAGATGAGTAGACCCTCCCGCCCCCTAAGGGGGAGCCAAAACAAGATTCCAACTCAATAGAAAAGAAAATAACTACAATAGAATTATGAAGAAGTATAGCAAGTTTATCGTGGCAGGAATCATCCTGATCATCTTCATCGCCACCTTTGTATTCTTGTGGATGAAGAGTCAGCCGCAGCCCATGACCTACGAGGAGTTCACACCCGCGTTGAAAGACATCCGCAAAACGACCGTCATCACGGGCAAGATAGAGCCGCGCAACGAGATCAACATCAAACCACAGATCTCTGGCATTATCGTCAAGCTTTATAAGGAAGCCGGACAACACGTACAGGCCGGCGAGGTCATCGCCAAGGTGAAGGTAATCCCCGACGAATCACAGCTCAGCTCGGCACAGGCACGCATTCGCCTGGCCGTCATCAACGCCCGTCAGGCCAAGATCGACTACGACCGCATGAAGACCCTATACAACAAGGGGCTAATCTCCGGCGACGAATACGACCAGAAGCGCAAAGCTCTGCAGCAGGCCGACGAGGAGGTACGCGCTGCCAATGAGAACCTGGAGGTGGTGCGCGACGGCGTATCGACCGAGAACGCCAGTACGAGCAGCACGTTGATACGCTCCACGGTAAGTGGACTGATCCTCAACGTTCCCGTGAAGGTCGGTAACACCGTCATCCTCTCCAACACGTTCAACGACGGTACGACCATCGCCACCGTTGCCGACATGAACGATCTTATCTTCCGTGGCAACGTCGACGAGACAGAAGTGGGACAGCTTGTCACGGGCATGCCCATGCGCATCACCATCGGTGCCCTGCAGGACGAGAAGCTCGAAGCCTCGCTGGAGTATATCTCGCCAAAAGCTACCGAAGCCAACGGCACCAACCAGTTTGAGATCAAAGCGGCCCTGCACGGTCTTGGCGGTGCACAGATCCGCTCTGGCTACAGTGCTACGGCAGAGATCGTATTGGCACAGGCCAACCAAGTGCTCACCGTGCCCGAGAGTGCCATCGAATTCCAAGGCAACAACACCTATGTATATATTATCCATGGCACCGGCGACAAAAAGACCTATACCAAGAAGCGCGTGACCACCGGACTGAGCGACGGCATCAACATACAGATCACCAGTGGACTGGTGAAGGCCGACAAGGTGCGCGGACCGAAGATCGTCAAGGACGACAACAATAGCAACGGGCAATCATAATAGGTGATTTCCTTACTATATTTTTCGTATTTTCTACCCCACCTATTCCACCCAATCAGTAACACACTGTGTTTAAGATGGTTAATGGGTGGGGTATTACGAAATCACCCACACCCCACCCAAATAACGGTTTTATGATTATAATGACAGAATAGTATACCTTCTTTGACGCATCGTTCTATGGCGTACTATCCTGTTTATAGATAACTTTTTTTCATCTATCTGGTTAGGTTTCTTCCTTTTCATGTGTATAGAGAGTAAATGATAAACAAAGAAACCATAGCACAGCTGTTTCGCAGCTACTACCCCGACATGTTGCGGTTGGCACGTCTGCTTTTGCACGACGGGGCGGAGAGCGAGGATGTCGTGGACGAGGTCTTTGCCGCTCTCATGCACAAAGACATCGTACCCACGGGTTCCACCATCCGTCCCTTTCTCATGACTGCCGTGCGCAACCGGTGCATCAACATCCTGCGCGGTCGTAGCATTCGGCAACGCATACAAGGGCTCTACCTCCTTGACAGTCAACTGGACATAGCCTCTGCCGACGACATCGAGGAGCGCATCGGCCACATGAGACAGGCCTTCGACAGCAGTCTCGACGACAACAGCCGGCGGGTGCTCACCCAGCGTTACATCCAACAGCTCTCCTACGCCGAGATAGCTGCCGAGGAGAGCATCAGCGAGACAGCCGTCTACAAGCGCATCAGGAAGGCTCTGGACACACTTAGGAAGAAACTCACAAAAATCAGATAGACCATGAACAAGATTGAACACCTCATCGCAATGATGGAAAAGCCTGACCGCTATTCCCAGGAGGAATGGCGACAGGTGCTCAGCGATAAAGACTGCCGGGAATACTACCGGCTGATGTGCGACACGTCGGCCGCACTCCACGACCACCGACCCGACGAAACAGAAACGGAAGAGGCACTGCAACGCTTCGAGAAGCGATACATGTCCGATAGACGACACATTGCCTTATGGCGACAGCTGGCCGCCGTGTTTGTCGGTCTCATGCTCATCTCGGGACTGGCCTTTGCCACCATCACGATGGTGAAACACCACCAGCAAGCTCCCAAAAGGGAGCTCGCCGTGGCACCCACCAAGGCAAAAGCCACAGCAAAGACTACAACCGCTGTCCGCGACACCATCAAGAGCCAACCGCAGGAATCAAACGGCATGAAGCAATTCATCAACACACCCGTTGCCAACATTGTCAACGAGATTGCTTCCTACTATGGTTTGAAGGCTGAGATCCGCAACACCCAGGCAGCGAGCATCCGACTTTACTTCAACTGGAACCGGCAGTGTAGTGCCGCTCAAGTGGTGAGCCAGCTCAACCAGTTCGACAACATACGCATCACCCTCGACGGCAGCAGCCTCGTACTGGAATAAACAAGGAGAGACAACCATGAGAAACAAGATTATCCTACTTGCCGTTCTGGCACTACTGGCTTTAAGGATAGATGCCCAAACCATCACCCATTCTTTTCGCAATACCTCCATGTCTGATGCCCTGCGCTATCTGAGCACCGCCACCAGACGCTATGTCATCAACTTTGCCTACAACGACCTTGAGGACTTCAAGGTCACCGCCGACGTGCGCACCCAAAATGTTCCCGATGCCATCCGCCAGATCATCGGCTTCTACCCTATCGCCATGAAAGTGGTCAAGGGCGAAGGACAGGACGGCAAGGGATACCTTCTGCCCGACATGATCTTCGTGGAGTGTACACAGAAAGAAAGCCATAAGCTCACGGGACGTGTCGTCGACGAGAGCGGACAGCCCATGGAGTTTGTCAATGTCGCCGTGCTCAGCCCGCGCGACTCATCGTTCATCAATGGTGGCGTGACCACAGCAGCCGGAGACTTCGTCATTCCCTGCAAGACCACCGACGTCCTCGTCAGCCTCACCAGCGTGGGCTACCGACGTCTCGTCCGTCATATCACTACAGCCCATGCCGGTGTACTGACCATGCGCCCCGATGCCTACCAGTTGAAAACTGTAAATGTGAAAGGCCGCCGAAAGGTGGAGCACGAGGACCGCAACGTCTACACGTTCTCCGACGAGGAGGTGAAAGCGTCACGAGAAGCCCAACAGCTCATTGCCACGCTGCCCGGACTGCGCGTCGACGTTCTCAGCGGCCAGCTTGCCACCCTCTCTGGCAAGCCGCTGACAATTCTTGTCAACGGCATCGAGTCCAACGACAACGACCTGAAAGCACTGCAAGCCAAAGACATCCGCAACGTCGACTACTATGTGGTGCCACCGGCTCGCTACGCTGACGCCGGTACCGTGCTCAACATCCACACCCGTGCCGCCGAGAACGGATACGCCACAGGCTTCGACGTGATGCAGGGTACGAAGGCGGGATTCAACAACACCAACGTCTACGCCAAGTACAACCACGGCCCACACCAGTTCTCACTCGACTATCGACTAGAACTGCGCAATGCAGCCAACTGCGACGAGCAGGATACCTACACCTTCAAAGACGGGGATAAGCGGGCTACCTACGACTATAGTGGTACCTACCACTTCGGCTATGCTCATCACGACTTCAATCTGAAGTATCTCTTCACCCATGGCGACAGCCTGAACTTCCAAGCGAAGTTCACGCCCACCATCTTCACCTGGTTCTGGAACAGTAACATGGACATCAATGCAGAAGGAAACCCACTATGGGCCAACGGTACACAGGACAAGCGACAACGGCGCAACAGCTTCTCGCCATCGCTCGACCTCTACTTCGACCGCAAGTTGCCCGGTGGACACGAGATCATGCTCAACGCCGTCGGTACCCTCTTCCACAACAAGCAGCATGTGCACAACATCCAAAACGACGAGACCCAGCAAACCCTCGACGACGACATGCGGCAGCACAACAACAAATACTCGTTCATCGGCGAAGCGGCTTACACCAAGGACTGGGGTCGCACGCAGCTCGCCCTCGGCTACCGCGCCGCGCTGGCTAAGTCGGATTACCGCATCACCAACATCCTCTCCGACTACAAGGAATACGACTACAATGCCACCGACGACAAGCACTATGCCTATGCACAGCTCAACGGCAGCATCGCCAAGATCGGCTACCGCGTAAGCCTTGGCGCCACCTATATCAATACGAGCAACGACGACACGCACTTCCACAAACTCTACTTCACGCCCGACGCCCTGCTCTCCTACAATGTGAAGAACGGTGCCCTGCGACTTCGTGGCAAGATGTCGACCATCACGCCGAACATCTCCAATCTGAGCAACAACAGCACGGTGACCATCCCCGGACTGCTCTACTCGGGCAATCCCTGGCTGAAGAGCGCACTCGACAAGCAGATCGGGCTCACCTACTCGCTCAACCTGCCTTGGCTTAATATGGACCTGACAGCCGACGCCCGCAAGATCGACGACGACTTCAGCACCTATTACCAATGGCAAACGATAGACGGCAACCGCGTCATCGTGGGACGCGACGAGAACTGCGACTACCTGCTCAACTATGGTTTCTCGGGTACGCTGACTCTCAAACCGTTCAGCAACAACCTGCTCTCGATTGGATTGGAGTGTGGCTACCGCTGGCAGAAAGAGAAGAGTGAGATCATCGGCACACATCACCACCAATACATGCCGTTGGCCTGGACCGTGGACTTCCGCAAGGGCTGCTGGGGTGCCGAATACTATCAGCGCATTCCGCACAAGCAACTCAACGGCAGCTTCATTAGTTCGGCTGAGAACACGCAGAACCTCATCGTCTACTACCAGAAGAAGCAACTGATGGTAGGTATAGTATGCATCTTCCCCTTCACTGCGGCTAAATACCACGACAGCATCCTCGACAACGATGTCCTTGACAATCACGGTTGGAACCGCGTCACCAGTCAGAAGCGCACCTTCTGCATCACCCTGAGCTATAACCTCTTCTCAGGTAAACAAAACAACGACGAGAAGAAACTCAACAACAAGGACAACGACCAAGGTTTCTTCTAACCTATATGATCCGTTGCTATACTCTTCCACATGAATATCCATGCATAAGAGTAGACACGGATATTGGTACCAACTCCACCAAAGAGCACGACGGCCGTGGCACTATCAAATTGTCACAACTTTCCACCCTTCGTGCTCTTTGTCTGCGTTAATACCATCGAAATATTTGTTAAACAGGCACATAAAGTCAGCGGATTGTGTTAAAGAGACAATAAAAGGCAAGCGCCAAGTAACAATATTACCGCATTTTTTATTATCTTTGTAACGTCTTCATTCGTTTTGATGTATTGTTGTATGATACACTCATCTCACTGCAAGGAACCCGTTTTCCTCTTGAAGGCTTAAACCTATGATATAAGAAAATAACTTTATGACATTAAGATCGGCAATAAAATCATTCGCAATATCCGTACTATTCACCTTAGCAGCGGAGCCCGTCTTAGGACAGGACCTGCTGGCACGGCAAGCCCCTATCGACCGCCGCGCCAAGAAGTTGGACTCTATTGAGGTCAGCCATTTCGCAGAGAAAGAGAACCTGCAGTCTCCCGCAGCAAAGCTCTACGGTGATGAGTGGGACAACCGCTACGCACATCGCGCCACCGAGCTTCCCGACTCTTTCGTCATCAACCTTCGTCATTTCTGCATGCCCACGTCGAGCCGCGTCGTCACCAGTAACTTCGGCAGTCGCTGGGGGCGTATGCACAAAGGCTTGGACATCAAAGTATATATCGGCGACACAATCCGTGCCGCCTTCTCCGGTAAGGTGCGCATCGTGCGCTACGAGGCCAGTGGCTACGGCAACTATGTCGTCATCCGTCACCCCAATGGCCTTGAGACCATCTACGGGCACCTCTCCAAGCAGCTTGTCAGTGAGAACGAGCAAGTGCGCGCCGGCGAGCCTATCGGCTTGGGCGGAAACACCGGTCGAAGCACAGGTTCTCACCTTCACTTTGAGACGCGTCTGTGCGGTGTAGCCCTCAACCCAGCCCTGATGTTCGACTTCCGCAACCAGGATGTCACGGGCGACTACTATGTCTTCAACCGCCGCCGCTACGACTCAGAGTCTGACCTTGCCACACGTGCCCGCGGCAAAGTGGGCAATGGCGGTTACAGCAGTGATGAGGTCAGCGGTAGCTATGCTGGCAACGACAGCAGCGAGCGCGTCTACTACAAGGTGATCAAGGGCGACTCTCTGGAGTCTATTGCCGAGAAGAACAATATCTCTGTCGATCAGCTCTGCCGCCTCAACGGCTTCCGCAAGACCCAGCGCGTGCGTCCCGGCATGATCGTCAGATGCGCATAAGCATTTAATCAGATACCCCATAACAAACGGGCTCAAGCGTTTTCATTCCATAGGAAACGCTTGAGTCCCTTTTTTTATGCTCACACAGAGCCACAGAAGAACAGAGATGGACACCTTATTATATATTGAGCCACAAAGGCGGCTTCGCCCTATCGAGTCCACAGAGCGAGCCTCTCGCAGGATCCTCTGGGTGCTCTTAAAGACGTAGCCCTCTCAGCATCTCTGGCTTTACGAGTTTCTCCGTAGCCCTGTGTCTTTGTGTGAGAATGAATAAAAAAAACGTTTGCCCACGATCTATCTTCCTGCCATGATTTGCGCTGCCTTCTCTTTGTCGGTATCGAAGGTAAAGACCTTGTAGATGATGTATGCGTTCTGTGCGTCGACAATGCGTGGTGCCATGATTTTCAGAACATGTAGCTTGTCGTCGTCGAAGCTGAATAGCTCCATCACGCGGGCGCACTGATCGCAAGTGTAGTAGCATCCAAGGCTGGCCACCTCAAGCAAATCGTACTTGTCCTTGTCAAAGCTGGCCGACCGTACCTTGCCCAAGAGGAAAGAGAAGGCACTATCGCTCAGACCAAACTGCACATAGGGCGGGCAGGGCATGTTGGGCGCGTAGGAAGAGCCTGGGACTATAGCAGGGCGTCTTGCGCCGAAAGGAGGCGTATTGTCGCTTGTCGTGTTGTCGAACAACTGTTCTTGATAGGTGTTCACCTTACCGTTTAAGTCGAAGTGGACAAATATCAACTTATAAAATTCGCCTATTACAGGTATCTTGGAGTAGGTCCACGTCTCGCCATCCTGGTCGAAGCTCATAGCCTTCGGCTTGCCGAGGATGGTTTGTACCTCATCCTTGTTCATTCCACGCTCCACCATCTTATCTCTTGCCGCAGCCACGACACTGAGACTAAAGACAGATAGCACTACGATGAATGCTACCTCCAAAAGATTTCTAATAAGTCTTTTCATATTCTTCTATAGTTAGCTTTTCTCATGGGCATAGTTGGCGTAATCAACTGATCGTCATGGGCAAAATTAAGAATAAAAACACAAATAGCAAAACATCTTCTTAAAAACTTTAGCACGAAAAATGATTCAGCTTGATAGTGAGGGAGAAGCTTGAGGTTTAGATAAAGAATTATATATTCTTTATATTCGGCCTTTTTCTTTATTTCATCTTTGATGGACCGTTAAACCTTCAAGACCATGCATGTCTTCAATAAAGCGAACACTATGTCCCAGCCTCGGCTGAGCATATCCCTCCGGGGCTCATGATACATTTCTCTATTTCCTTCTCACCACAAACCACAGGTGCATGAGCAGCGTGGTAATGAAACCGTAATGGCGGGCCATGACGTGGAAGCGCTCGATGAGCGAGGCACGGTGGTTTTTGTTCGTCATGCCCCCGTCGAGGTAGTTTGCCACTACCTCATTGACGCGCACGAGCTTGAGATGGCGGCGCTGAGACTCACGCATCACACGGATGCACCAGTCCACATCGGCCGAGAAACGATAGCGCAGGTCGTAGGGATTGTTCTTCGCAATGTCGGCCCGGGCATAAAACGCCTGATGACAGACGAGCATGCCCCGGCAGAACGAGCGCCACGACAGATGGGCAGGTGGCTGCAAACGGCGGTGCGCTATGAAGCGACGCTCACTGTCCACGATATCGGTAAAGCCATAGAGCACGCCCGGCAACGGTTCGCCAGGCTTCACACAGTCCGCAACATGCTGCAACGTGTCGGCCGACGGGAAAGCATCACCGGCATTGAGAAAGACGATATAGTCGCCCGTAGCCAGCGCCAGTCCCTTGTTCATCGCATCGTAGAGACCACGGTCGGGCTCACTCTGTATACAGACCACGTGACTGCTTCCCTGCTGCTCAGTCTGCCGCCGATAGTCCTCAGCCATCGCCACGGTGTTGTCGGTCGACTTGCCGTCGATGATCCAATGCTCCACATTGGTGTAACTCTGTGCCAGCACGCTGTCGAGCGTGGGCTGCAATACGGGAGCCGCATTATAAGTGATGGTGACAACCGTAAACCTGATCATATCCTGAATGTTTTTTGAGCGATGGCGTTGGTGTATACCTCTATATATTTCACGGCGACATTCTGCTGGCTGTAGTTGCGCTCCACCTTGTTCACCGCCTCACGGCTGAGTTGTTGATGGTCAGCCTCATGGAGCGTCCAGTAAATACCTGCCACAAGGTCGTCGGCCGAGCGGTATTTAGCCACGTAGCCATTCTTTTGGTGGTCGATCATCTCGGGGATGCCACCCACATTGAATCCTACGCACGGCACACCGCAGGCCAGTGCCTCCATGATGGTGTTGGGCAGGTTATCGCTCAGCGACGGTATCACGAAAACGTCCGCTGCCTGATAAGCCTGCACGATAGCCCGCGTGTTGTTGACATAGCCCAAGGGATAGACTGGCAATTGGAAACGCCCCGCTATCTCGTCGGCGTGTCCTCCCATAACCACCACGCCCCACTGCTCTTTCAGTTCAGGGTGATCAGCGGTAAGTTTATTGCAAGCCTCAACCATATAGTCCATACCTTTGATCGTTTGGGTCACGCGCTGTGAGACGAAGAGGATCAGTTTCTTATCGAGTGGCAGATGCATGCTCAGCCGTGCTTGGCGCTGGTCGCCGGGACGGAACACACGCGTGTCGATAGGATTGGGAATGGCCGTGATGTCCTGTCCCATGAGCAGGCGGCTGCTACGGGCCTCACCGGCAAGCCACTTGCTGCAAGCCACGAACTTGATGGCGTGCTTACCCAATATCTTTGCCTTACGCTCCCATACCTTATAAGACAGGTCGTGCTTACTGCCGCCACCGGGCAAGAGCCTGCAGTGCTGGCAATGCGCCGTGAAGTTGGAACATGACAGAGCGTAGTGGCAGATAGCCGTGGCAGGCCACATGTCGTGCATGGTCCACACTACCGGCTTGCCGTCTTCCAGTATCTTGTTGATGTCTTTCAGCGAGAGCATCCCCTGATTGATCCACGCCAGATGGATCACATCCGCCTCTTTATACTCGGGCAGTGAGGTGATGTCGGTGCCAGAACTGGCCGTGTCGATCTCGAAGAGATGGTCACGCTTGAAGTGGAGACGCCAGAAGATCCACCACCGCTCCCAAAGGAAGTGGAGACGGTGGCGTCCCGGATGAGGCAACTCCACCACCGTGATGTTGCCGGTCTGTTTGTCGGCCACAAGCATCTTAGCCTTCACACCGTTGTTGTTGAGTGCTTCCATCAGCCGGTTGGCGGCCACGGCGGCTCCCCCGGTCTTTTCGCTGGTGTTGACAATGAGTACGCGCATAGTTTTATTCTGTATTACTAAGACAAAGTTACGAAAAGAATGCCCAACGACCAACGATTCTGTGATATTTTATTATGTGTGCGCAAACACCCATTGATTTACATCAATAAAAGACTTTATTCTACTTAATTATCACAGAAAATATTGTGGGAACGAGAAAATCATAGTACCTTTGCACACGTCAAAAGGTTAATAGATTGTTTAGGTTAGTAGTAATAGATTTAGGTTTTTAGTTATTAGGTTTAAGGTAGATTTGATAGATTGTTTAACGGATGATAACGGAGACCGTGAGGTTGATGTTTGATTTGAAAAGGATTTTTAGTTAAACATAGGCTATACGCTGGAGCTCGTTGAGAGTTTCAGCGTATTTTTTTTTGCCCCCTTCTATTCCATGGTTTGATCTATGCTCACCAACTTGTTGACAATGGCATAGATGGTCAGGCCTGCCGGTGAATGGATCTGCAGCTTTTTGGCGATATTGCGGCGGTGGGTGATGACCGTATTGGTGGATATGCACAAATGGTCGGCAATCTCCTTGTTGGACATACCCTGCACCAACGCTACGATGACATCACGCTCGCGCTGGCTCAACGGGTCGTCATCGCCCTCGTGTTTTACCATGCCGGGAATGGCACTGAGCTCTACGCCCTGATGCTTTCGCTGGTTCTCGAGATGACGGATGACCGGAATAAAGATATCGTTCTCTACATTGCAGTGGAAGTGGAGCCACTCCTCATTATTATATATATCGTAGAGTGTGGCCATGAGTTTGTTGTTGTGCGGTCCGTCGGCAGGCAGATACTTGATGATGATGTTTTTCAGTTCCCTGAGTTTCGTGTCGAGTTGGTTGTGGTGTTTGGAATAAGTATCGATGTCGTAGGTGTCGGACATCTCGCCGTCAAGCAGCTTCTGCACATAAGGGAACACATGCTTTTCCTCATAGCGCATGTGTACCGTCACGCCATGTGCGTATTCGTCATAGAGTTTGAGGATGAGCCGCGCGAGGTTATCCTTCTCATCGAGCGAGTCAACGAGCTCACGGCGAATCATCGGCAACTGGAAGTCGAGATAGTAGTCGTGGCTGGCGCGCAGGTACTTGAGCAGCGTGGGAATGGAGATCCTGTCCACGCCGAGCTTATCCTCGTAGCCGTTGACCGTATAGTTGATGACGGCCAGGAAAGTATAGGTATCCACTCCCTGCTCCTTGCACACCTCGTCGACCGTCTTGTCGCCAAAGCCGAGGTAGATGCCAAAGGAGTTCATCGCCTGCAGGATATTGTAGTTGTCGCGGATGACCGATACCATCTTGTCGCCCGCCTCATACATCTTCACGTTTTTCATTGCCTTTGATGATTCTTATTCGCTGTATGCAAAATTACGCATTTTCTCTCAGTTATGCAATACCTAAAATTAAGTAAAGCCCCTTTTAGTCATCATCAACCTAAAACCAAAGCAACTACTATCTTTGCGAAAAATATCGGAATGACAAATATCGCAATACAAATGACACTGCAAATTTAGGTCACAAATATTAAGGATTCGTTAACAGCTAATGGCATTGGGACTACAACCATGTGAAAGAAGTGTTTCATCGTAAACACTGATGTTACAGACAAAACATAGCCCCCTCATATCCCCAATAATGAGGATACCGAAGGTGTTTACTGATTTCACGAATTTTAGGTATTGTCAACATTTTCTATTTCTCGTAACTTTGCATCCGAAAAGAAGAGCTTTGCTCTCTGTGACAACATTGTTCTCAAAAACAAAGCAGAATCGAATAATCATTTATCAAAAAAGGTAAACATCAACAGTTACACACGATGGAAAAGAAGATCTCAACAAGCCTGCTGTCTTTAGCTCTGACCTTCGCTGCCCTGCCCATGCAGGCCCAGGTCAGTGCCGCTGACTCTGTGATGGCCCACGCCGGCGGTCACCGCTTGAGCGTAGGTGGATACGGTGAGGCTGCCTACAGCCGCAATTTCTACAGCGACAACGTCTACCGCTATTCACGCGCAAGCCAGTATAAGCATGACCCAAGTCATGGGCGCTTCGACATTCCCCACGCCGTCATCTATTTGGGCTACGACTTTGGCAAAGGCTGGACGATAGGCTCCGAGATTGAATTTGAGCACACCGGCACCGGCTCCTCCGTGGAACAGGAATATGAGGAGAGCGGTGAGTGGGAGACCGAAACCGAGAAAGGCGGCGAGGTGGAACTGGAACAGTTCTGGCTGCAAAAGAGTTTCGCGCGCTGGGCCAACATCCGCGCCGGACACATCGTCGTTCCCGTGGGACTGCTCAACGCCCACCACGAGCCACTCAACTTCTTCACCGTCTATCGCCCACAAGGCGAATACACCATTCTACCCTCAACCTGGCACGACACGGGCGTGAGCTTCTGGGGACGCGCCGGGAAGTTCCGCTACGAGGCTCAGCTGCTTGCCGGACTCGACGGATTTAAGTTCAGCCGCGATGGATGGATCAATGCCGGTGCCGGAAGCCCCTTTGAATACAAGGTGGCCAACAAATACGGCTTTGCAGCCCGCTTTGACTATTACGCCATGGACGGTCTGCGACTGGGACTGAGCGGATACTACGGACAGTCGATGCACAATACTTTTCCCCACGACATGGAGGGTGATAACTACAACACGCAGGGCGAAAAGCTTGGCAAGAAGACCTACGACAACATCAAGGGCAGCGTATATTTCGGTTCTTTCGACTTTACCTTTCATAAATATAACTGGATCGTACGCGGCCAAGCCGACTACGGCTATCTGAGCGACGCCAAGACGCTGAGCACCGTGAAGATCAACCGCACGTCGAACAACGCGCCCTACGACAAGAGCTATGTGGGAAAGAATGCCGTAGCCATCGGCGTGGAAGCCGGCTACGACATCTTCTCACAGATTCAAAAGCTGCACGCCGACCAGCAGAAATTCTATCTCTTTGGCCGTTACGACTACTACAATTCGTATATCCCGGCCAAGGGTGAGCCCACTTATGAATACACGAAGAAGCAGGCAATTACCTTCGGCTTCAACTATTATCCCATCAAACAGATTGCCATCAAGGCCGATTACTCCTACCGCTTCCTCAAAAACCAGTACAACAACGAGCCCAGTCTGAACATAGGTATCGCCTACGAGGCTTTCTTCCTCTAACCATTCCTTTCATCGAAAACAAATACACCACTAACAAATACATCACAATGAGAAAAATTACTAAGTACGCGCTGCTCTTCGCAGCAGCCCTTCTGACTACAGCCGGACTGTCATCGTGCAGCGACGACAACAACGACAACGGAGAAACAGCCGGACTCACCAACGCGCAGAAAGAGATGAAAGCAGTCGGCGAGCAGTATGTATCCAACACGGTGAACAGCACCTATAAGTATCTTGCCGAGGAAACGGCTAACCTCTATACGCTGCTCGACAACGACTTAACGAAGTTCCGAGCCGGCACGCTCACACAGAGCGACATCGACCAGACTTGCGAGACCTTCAAAAAAGCACGCTCTTACTACGAGAGCAGCGAGGCTTTCCTCTTCGGTGCCGCCACTGACTTCGGTATCGACCCGCACATCGACACATGGCCGCTCAACGTGAGCAAGCTCGCCACCACACTGAAGAACAAAGATCAGGTGAAGCAGATGGAGGAGGACAACGACGTCACTGTGCTCGGTGAGACACAGTTAGGCTTCCACGGCATCGAGTTTGTGCTCTTCCGCAACGGCGCCAACCGCACGCTCGCCGCTCTGAAGGCCAACGAGACCGACAAGGCTTTCACAAAGATCAATGCCAACGTCACCGGTGAGGAAGAACTGGTCTTCGCCAAGGTCGTCGCCCTTGACCTGCGCGACAAGTGCTGGCAGATGGAAGTGGCATGGAATGAGAACGCACCCAAGGAACACAAGGACCGCATGAAGGAACTCGAATACGCTACCACTGTCAACGGCGGTGACTACTCCTATGGTCAGAACTTCTTGGCAGCAGGCAACGCCGGTAGCACCTACCGCACTTGGCAGGCTGCTATGAACGCCATCATCATCGCTGGCTGCGAAAACATCTGCGACGAGGTCGCAAACACCAAGATTGGTAACCCCTACTCCGGTGAGGACGAAAACTATATCGAGTCGCCCTACAGCGAGCGCTCGTTCTATGACTTCCAAGACAACATCCGCTCTATCGAGAACAGCCTCTATGGCGGTCGCTCCGACGACAACAGCCGCAACACCAGCAAGTCGCTCATACAGTTCATGAAGAACCACAACTACGAGGGTCTCGCCCAATTGGAGAGTGACCTGAAGGCTTCCATCAACGCTTTGGAGGACTGCAAGACGCTGAAAGGCGGCTTTGTCAACAACATCCACAACGTTAAGGTGGGCGTGGCGCAAAAGGCTATCCAAGCCCTCGACAAGGATCTCACCGCTGCCGGCGAATGGATGTCGAAACAATAAAAAGCCCCCCTCTGACTCCCCCAGGGGGGGGGAAGAGGAAAGGATTCGAGCTGTATGGATGGTGACGTTATTCCCGGGTATTGCCAGTGCATTGTAGATAACTCCATAACTGTCTGTGTGTAAACAAGTAACAGCAAATACAAAGTTGAAAACATCGTCATCAACCGATGGTCAAACGAATGTCAGCCAATTGGACAACGGTTGTCAGCCAATTGGCTAACAAATGTTTGACCAAAAGTATAACGACCGTTTGACCATGCGGTCTGAACGCTTTTTATATAGCTAAACGCTTTGGATGATCATGCAAAGCCCATAGGATAAATAAAAACATTCGTACAGCTTCAAACTGAATTTAAAATATCATCACAACAATGAACTACCGTTCCAATAAATCTCTCTTACTCCTTGCAGGACTGATGGCCATGGGGCTTTCTGCCTGCAAGGACAATGACCCTGATATCAGCGGGCAGGGCAATGTGGAAGACGCTGAATATGTAGGAAAGACCGTGGGCAACTTCTCTGCCGACGAATGGTATCCGGGCGGCAAACTCGGCACCACCGACAACGTCACCTCCGGTTGCTACGAAGACGAGACGCCCGCTGTGGAGGGCAACGAAAAACTGGAGTTGGCCTTCAAACTCGGCGAGGCTGTCTTTGAGCGCAACTTCACCGACAACACAGCCCCCTTCAAAGGACTCGGACCGGCCTTTCTGCGCTCTTCGTGCATCGACTGTCACCCAGGCTACGGCCACGGCAAGCGGCAGACCTCCTACCCCTCGACTTACGGCAACGGCTATCTGTTAGCTATCTACCATCCCAAATCCGAAGGCAGCAACGACGGTGCCTATATCTCTGAGGTGACGGGCATGCCACAGACTCTCTCTAATGCGCCCTTCCTGCCACCTGTTGATGGCAGTCAGATCAAGATAGAGTGGAAGCACGTCACCGCCATGGAGTCGGGTCTGCCAATGAAGTTTCCCGACGGCGAGACCTACGATCTTATCTTTCCTGAGGTGACGATACCAGAGAGCGCCTTCAACACCGACCCGAAACCGACCAACTATGCTGTCAGACTGGAGTCGACGATCGGCGTCATCGGCACGGGTCTTATCGATGCCATTCCCCAGGATTCTATCATCGCACAATACAAGAAGGAAGCAGCCTTCGGCGTAGAGCTGAACCCAAACTTCTGGGACAAGGGTGCCAACGACATGGCGGCCGGTGCCTGGTATAAGTTCTCTGTACCTGGTACCGACTCAAAGGGTAAGCCCGTGGAAAAGATGTTGAAGCGCTACACCTACGCCCTCACACGTGCCTCACTGCAGGACGGTCCCGGCGCCAACGCCGTTTGGAACATCACCAACGTGTCGCGCTCCGACCGCCCCTATCTCTACACGACCAACGCTTGGGCCAAGGCTATGTCGGAGAACGAGAATGTGCTGAAACAGATCATGGCCGACCCGACCTCACCCTACTACGGCGACGGCTCGCGCGACAGCGTGAAGGCGATGGTCTACAACCTGCTGCGCCCCGGCACCAACCAGTTCGACAATCCTTGGCATAAGTTTCAGGCAGAGATGAGCGACGACCAGTTCTATAACTTCATGGTATGGCATCGTGGACTCTCTATCCCACGCGCCCGTGACCTCAACGACGCCGACGTGCAGCGTGGCAAGGAGCTCTTCATGAGCATGGGCTGCGCTCACTGCCACCGTCCCCAGTGGACTACCGGAGACGACAACTATTGGAGTCCGAATAACATCAGTCTGAGACCACTGCCAAAATATCCACATCAGAAGATTTATCCTTATTCTGACTTCGTACAACACAAGCTATGCATGAAGAACGATATTCACGGCAGCTGGTGCAGAACCACACCACTGTGGGGACGCGGACTCTCGCTGGCCAACACCGGCGCCGAAGACCGACTCCACGACTGCCGTGCGCGCAACGAGGTCGAAGCCATCATGTGGCACGGCTATAGCAAAAACAGCCAGGCTTACTTCGCTGCGGCGAAGTTCTACAAGCTCAGCAAGAAGGATCGCGACTGTGTCGTGAAATTCTTACGAGCCATATAACATCATGTTTTTCGTCATGCGGTCAGGGCAAGGAGTCGGGAGACCCTGAGTCATGCCGCATGACTTCTCTTTTTTCAAAATACATGATGTCCAATACAATACCAACATACTCATAGTCGTTTTTAGTCATTATCATTAGAACATGGTGTTTATCAAGAAAGCTCTTCTCACCCTTTACGTGCTTCTCATCGTCGTCATGGCGGCAGCCACCGTTGTGGAGCATTACTCTAACACGCTGTTTGCCAGTGAGCACATCTATGGCGCATGGTGGTTCACGCTGCTATGGGCTCTGTTAGCAGCAGGCGGAATCACATATATCGTCAAGCGGCACGTAAGGAAATGGAACATCTTGCTGCTCCACCTCTCACTCCTTATTATATTGTTAGGTGCCCTGCTCACCCACCTCACCTCGTTCAGCGGTACGCTCCATCTACGGCAAGGCGAAGCGGTAGACAGCTATCGCGAGATGGTGTCGATGACTGAGACCAAGAGCCAGCCGCTGCCCTTTGTCGTCCGACTCGACAGCTTCGACGTGGTGAATCATCCCGGCACTACCGCCGCCTCAGACTACATCACGCGCTTCTCCATCGCTGACGGAAAGACCATCATCCACGCCCAAGTGTCGATGAACAAGATCTTTGTCTACCACGGCGTCCGCTTCTACCAAGCCAGCTACGACACCGACAACCGCGGCTCGATACTCAGCGTCAGCAGCGATCGCTGGGGCATCCCCACCACCTACACGGGCTACGGCCTGCTCTTTTTCTCATTGCTCTGGTTGCTCATAGACCCCAAGGGCACGTTCCGCCGCAGTATCCGACAGCTGTCCCATTTGGGCGACACCGTTAATAAAAGCAAGGATAATACATCGCAAGCAAGGCGCAGCTCCGTTCTTACTAATACTTTATTAATATTGTTGCTGTCAGTCCCCATCACCAGTCACGCCCAGACCAGCGTGCCCCGGGAGACCGCCGACCGCTTTGGCAAGCTGCTTATGGAATACAACGACCGCATCTGTCCCGCAGAGACCTACGCGCTCGACTTCGTGCAGAAAATTCATGGCAGCCGCAGCTACAAGAACTACACCGCTGAGCAGGTGCTGTTAGGCTGGACTTTCTACCCCGAGGACTGGTCGGGCGAGCCGTTCATTCGCATCAAGAGCAGCGAGATGCGCCAACAATTAGGCCTTGAAAAATATGCCAGCGTGAACGCCTTCTTCCGTGACGGCGAGTATATCCTGGGACAACCCGCCTATGACTACGCCCACGGCACCAACAAGGATGCCTTTCACAAGGCCTGCGCCGACATCGACAGCAAGCTGCAGATGATGATGACACTGCGTCAGGGTACCCCATTCACGCTCTATCCCTATACGTTCTCCCATCACCGCACACTGTGGTTCTCACCTTTTGAGCGCTTCCCCAAAGAGTTGCCACGAAAAGATGCCGACTTCATCGGACGCACGTTTGCCACGCTTTTCGTGGTAGCCCGGCGCGGTGACTTCGCAACCGTGAACAGCACGCTGGACGCCATCGCCAAGTATCAACAACGCAACGGCGGCAACAGCCTGCCCTCAAAGAGCAGGCTCACTGCCGAGAAAATCTACAACCGGCTGCCCTACACCACGATTCTCTTCATGCTCAACCTCACGTTGGGGATGCTGACCTTAGGCTTTATGGCACGACGCTCCACCAAGGCGACGCGTCCCCTTCGTGTTCTGCTCCTACTGTCGTTCTTACTGTTGACCTTCGTGCTTGCTCTCCGTTGGATCATATCAGGCACCATCCCCTTGGGCAATGGCTATGAGACGACACTCGCCGTGGCATGGATGGCACAGCTCTTCGTGCTTATCTTTACTTCTACGCAGTCTGCCGGCCACAATGGCTTGACCTTGCTGATGTGTGCCTTCGGCTTTCTCATCTCCGGCTTCTTTTTGCTTGTGAGTCACATCAGCCTCATGGATCCGGCCATCGGTCCACTGATGCCCGTGCTCAACTCGCCACTGCTGAGCATCCACGTGAGTTTCATGATGATGAGCTATGCTTTTCTCGCCATCACCTTCTTCTGTGGGCTTGCCGCGCTGGTGCGGCCCCGCCAGGCCGAAGCCTTGCAGGTGGTCAGCCGCGTGTTTCTCTATCCCGCCATCGTCACGCTGGGCATCGGCATCTTCCTTGGTGCCATCTGGGCCAATGTCAGCTGGGGCAGCTACTGGAGTTGGGATCCGAAAGAGACGTGGGCGCTCATCACCTTCATGCTCTACGCTATCGCGTTGCATACACAGAGCCTGCCACGACTGTCGCGCCCGCGCGCGTACCATATATATATGGTGTTCTGCTTTCTGAGCATCCTGATGACCTACTTCGGCGTGAACTATCTGCTCAGTGGCATGCACAGCTATGCCTGAGCTCCAAGACACCTGAGCGACACGACAAAAGAAAACTTCGAATCATGAATCAATACCAAATCTTCAAGACACAACAAGGCTGCTTGGAACAACAGACAGCCGACATCAAACAACAACTCGACAGTTGGCTGCGCGACAACCGGCTGAAGGCCGACGATCTCCGCTACTGTAAAGTATTTCTCAGCGACATTCTCAACCAATATGACACGCTGAAGGCTTCTCCGCTTTACCGTGACTGTCTCGCCAAGCGCCCTTGCACGATCATAGAGCAGGCACCGGCCGACGGCAGCAAAATCGCTCTGTTGGCGGAAGCCGGACACAACGATGACGGCTTCCGGTTCCAAAGTCTGCGCCTCAGCGACGGCGAGGCGCAGGGCGTGAGCAGCTATCTGCAGACACTCACCCTCTTTGAGCGATACATCCAGAGCCTCAAGGGAACCGGCATGAACATCCGTGACAACCTCGTGCGCACATGGATCTACGTTGCCGACATCGACGTGAACTACGACGGTGTGGTGCGGGCACGCAACGATGTCTTCCGTCGCTACGGCCTCACCACCGCCACCCACTATGTAGCCAGCACGGGTATAGGCGGCTATTCCGAGACGCGCCACGCCACCGTGGCCATCGATTTTCTCTCGCTACCCGGCGTAGAGCCCAATCAGCTCAAGTATCTTCAAGCCCTCGACCACCTCAACCCTACCCACGAATACGGCGTAGCCTTTGAGCGCGGCACCCGGCTGACACTGCCCTACCGCGAGATCTACTACATCTCGGGGACGGCCAGCATTGACAAGCAAGGGCAAGTGCTCTACCTCGGCGACGTGGAACGGCAAACCGCGCGACTGCTGGAGAACATCCGTGCGCTGCTTGCTGACGGTGGAGCACAGATGAGCGGCATCCGTTACTTCGTCGTCTACCTGCGTGACTTCGCCGACCGCGGGACCGTAGGACACTATCTCGACAGCCATCTTCCCGACATTCCCTATGTGCTGCTCCACGCCAAGGTATGCCGCCCACAATGGTTGGTGGAGATGGAGTGCATTGCCGAGAAAGACAGGGAGCAATAGTTTTTAGCCAAAATATCATAAAACACGCACTGCCACCGCCCGATTATTTGCTTTTACCAAAGAAATGTGTTATCTTTGTGAGTGATATAAAGTCAAACAACATTTAACACAACAAAAACATTATGGCAAAAAGAAACGAAGTATATAAGTGCGAAGAGTGTGGCAACATCGTAGAGGTTATCGTCCCCACAGACAAGGACGTATGCGGATTCAGGCAGCTTAAGGAGAACACTACCGACGCTGCCACAGAGAAGCACGTGCCCGTCGTGGAGAAGATTGAGGGCGGATACCGCGTCACCGTAGGCGAGGTTGAGCACCCCATGACCGAGGCTCACTACATCCAGTTCATCGAGCTCATCACCGACAACAACGAGGTGCTGCGCAAATATCTCACCCCGAACGACAAGCCAGTGGCTGAGTTCAAGACCGACGCCAAGAACGTCTGCGCCCGTGAGTATTGCAACCTCCACGGACTGTGGCGCTCTAAGTAAACGCAAAGACTGTGGCAGTGGCCTGCATTAGCAGTCCTTCTGCCCATCCTATAGAAAGAAAGCCAGACTACCTTATCCGTAGTCTGGCTTTCTTATTTTTCATTCAGCACTCCACCAATTCATCATTCATCATTCCATTAATTCATCATTCATCACTCAACATTCAACATTTAAAAATTGGTTATATGGCGGAAAATGCTTAATTTTGCAAGGTTAAAGCGATTCAAAACTCATAGGTATCCATTATATGTCCAGTTTACGCCGCATAGCACAATATCTCTTGAAGCCTATTACACGCAATGGTGTATTTTTCTTCATGATGTACACTCTTGGCATTGTCACTGCCCTGATAGCGCCATCGAGCGACCGTGTGGACCTCAACAGCGACCACTTCCTTTACGACAATCTCTTTCTCGAGTTGTTTCTCGACACTTATCTCGCCTGCGTGGTGCTCGCCCTCCTGCCCCACAAGGTACGTGTGTGGATGCGTCGACTGCTCTATGTAGTCATCTACGCCACCACCATGGCCGATGTCTACTGCTATTGGAAGTTCGGCTCCACGCTCAATCCGGCCATGCTCCTTTTGGTGGCGGAGACCGACAGCCGCGAAGCCAGCGAGTTTCTGAGTTCCTATCTCACCCCCGACGTGCTTTTCTCACCGGTAGGCTGGATCGTGCTGCTCATCATGATCCATGCCTTCCTCGCCATGCGGCATCGGTGGTATCGGTTGTTCACCGAGCGTCAGCATCTGCTCTTTGAGGGTTGGAAAGACCGTACCCGTCAGCGTTGGCAACACGTACCCGTGACGTTGATCAGCGGTATCGCCGCAGCTGTTCTGCTCATCACCAGCGCCTTCACCAGTTGGCACAACAAGGTGGAGATGACCCGCATGATGACAGCTCCGACCATTGGCACCATCGAGCATAAGCTCACCGCCGCCGACCACGCACAGTTCTACTTGCCCATCTACCGTCTGGCCTTCAGCATGTATAGCAACCACCTCGCCTCGCAACAAGTGGAGAAGTGCATCGCTGCCGCCAAGAATGCCAAGGTAGACTCGTGCAGCTATACCTCGCCAACCATCGTGCTCATCATCGGCGAAAGCTACAGCAAGGCGCACGATGCCCAATACAACTATTTTCTCAACACCACACCACGGCAGAAGAAGCTGGAGCGGACAAGACTCCTCACCCAGTTCACCGATGTGGTAAGCTGCTGGAACCTGACCAGCTTTGTCTTTAAGAACGTTTTCTCCACTCACGTCGTCGGAGAGAAGGGCGAGTGGTGCGACTATCCGCTCTTCCCCGAACTCTTCCGCAAGGCCGGTTACCACGTTACCTTCCTGACCAACCAGTTCCTGCCGCGTGCCAAAGAGGCCGTGTATGACTTCTCCGGCGGTTTCTTCCTCAACGATCCTACGCTCAGCGAGGCACAGTTCGACACCCGCAACAGCCAGCTCTACCGCTACGACGCGGGACTGCTGAGTGACTACGACAGCAAGGTGAAGGACGGACAGATCAGCATCGACCGCGTGCGGCCCGGACAGGAAACCCACCACAACCTCATCATCTTCCATCTCATCGGACAGCACGTGAGCTATCGCCAGCGCTGTCCCGACAACCAGCGCGTGTTCACTCCCGACGACTATAAGAAACACCGACCCGAACTCGGACCGGGACGACGACAGATGATTGCCGACTACGACAATGCTGTACACTACAACGACTCCATTGTCACGGCTATCGTCAAGCGCTTCTCCAAGCGCAATGCCATCGTCATCTACATGCCCGACCACGGCGAAGAGTGCTATGAGCCCGGCCGCAACATCGTCTGCCGAAACCATAGCGCCGAAGTCGACTGGCCGTTGGCGCACTACGAGTTTGAGGTGCCCTTCTGGATCTACTGCTCCCGCAGCTATGCCAGACTGCACCCCGCCATCTTCCAAGCCATCAAGACAGCCCGCCACAAGCCGTTCATGACCGACGCTCTGCCGCACATGCTGCTATGGCTCGCCGGCATCTCCACGAAAGACTATCACGCACAATACAACCTGCTGTCGCCCGAGTACGACGCCTCGCGACCGAGAATACTCAAGAACAAGGCTGACTACGACAAGTTACGACCCAAAGAAAAATGAACGCAGAATTATTAACTCGTACGGAATGCAACGTGATGCGGGGACTGGCAATCCTTGGCATCTTCCTGCACAACTACTGCCACTGGCTTAATCCAGTGGTGAAGGAGAACGAATATCAATACTCCCAGCACAACGTCGACTGGCTGATGCAAGCCTGCGCCCACCCTGACGCTTTGCTGCCGATGCACCTTATTTCGTTCTTCGGACACTATGGTGTGCCCATCTTCCTCTTCCTCAGTGCCTTTGGTCTGGAAAGAAAATACGGCAACACCAAGCCCGGGCCACGCCTGGAGCCGAAAGTCAATACATGGGGCTTCATTCGCTATCACTTCCTGAAACTGTTCAAGATGATGATTGTCGGATTCATCTGCTTCACCATTGTCGATGCTATCACGCCGAACAGCTGGCACTACACCGTGGTACAGATCCTCACGCAATTAGGCATGGTCAACAACTTCCTTGCTCATCCCGACGACAACATCTGGCCAGGTCCCTACTGGTTCTTCGGTCTGATGCTCCAGCTCTACCTCGTCTATCGTCTGTTGCTCTACCGCCATCACTGGGGTTGGACAGCAGGATTGATGGCCGTATGTCTCGGAATACAAATGACGATGGGCCCCGAGAGTGAAACCATCAATTATTATCGCTACAACTTCATGGGCGGCATGCTGCCCTTCGGCCTCGGCATTCTCTTTGCCCGCTATGGCGAGCGCATCATGCTGGTGCGCATGAACTTCGGCGGCGCACTGATGAGCTGGGTGGTCTGCTCATTCTTCATTGTGTCGATGAGTACCAACTACTACGCCTGGGCTTTCGTGCCGGCAATGGTGTGCTATGCCACCGTCTATTTCGTGAAAACTCTTTCGATGTTGCCAATGCAGCGCCTGCGCGACGCACTATGGTACGTCTTCTCATGGCTGGGCTCTATCTCTGCAGCTCTCTTCGTCATCCATCCTGTACTGCGCAAAGTGTTTATACCCATCTCGCGCCACGGCGACTACTACACGGGACTGTTGCTCTATGTCATCACTTCGCTGGGTGTTGCCTGGCTGCTGAAAGAAGTGATGAAGAAGATTCCAAGCCCAAAGGAAGTGAAGATTAAGAGTTAGAAGATAGGAGTCTGAAGTTAGAAAAATAGGAGTGAAGCCTCCATTCAATACCGAGCCAACTCATCACTCAACATTCAACATTGAATAACTCATCACTCAACATTCAACATTGAATAATTCAACATTGTGAAACGTATTCCCGACATAGAGCTTGCAAACATCAGCCGCTTCCGTGGTGAGCTGATGGGAGCCGCCATGCTGTTCATCATGTTATTCCATGTGGACCTTGCCCGCTCCGACGCCTTCTTTGGCCTTCGGCGCATGGGCAACATCGGCGTGGACATGTTTTTGTTCCTAAGCGGTATTGGTCTATGGTTCTCTTGGGCTAAGAATCCGTCTGTCAAGCGGTTCTATTTCCGGCGGTTCATACGCATCTATCCTGCATGGCTCATCATCGCCGCACTATTCTATCTGCCTAATTTCCATGGCGGCTCGGTCTGGTCCTGGATCGATCTCATCGGTGAGCTGGGCTTTAACTGGGAGTTCTGGCTCCGCGACGAGTTGAACTTCTGGTACATCCCCGCCATCATGATGCTCTATCTCTTCGCCCCACCCTACATGGAGCTGATCCATCGCCACCCAATCTACCGTTGGTTGCCCGTGGTGATGGTGATGTGGTGCATTCTGGTGCAGTGGGTGACGCCTATCAACCACATCGTCGGCCACCTCGAGATTTTCTGGAGTCGTGTGCCCATCTTCTTCATTGGCATCAACATGGGCGAGATGGTACGACGCAAGCAGACCGTTGACGGGCAAGGCATCTGGATGATCTTCCTGATGTTTGTCATGGCCCTTGCCTCCAGCATCTTCCTGGAACAGGAGAAGCACGGACAGTTTCCACTATTTATCGAGCGTATGCTCTACATCCCGCTCACCGTCACGGCCATCCTCATTCTCAACCGTGTTTTCCGCCGTCTGCCTGCCAAGGTGAACCACTGCTTCCGTTTCGTAGGCACGCTGAGCTTGGAATGTTATCTCATCCATCAGCATTTTGTGTTGGCCTACATCCCCCAATCGCTCTCCTATTGGCCGACCTTTCTGCTCTGTCTGGTCATCACCCTGCCCTTGGCATGGGCACTGCAAAAGATGACACAAGTGATACAGCATGCAGTTGAGAAAAGAGTCAAATGAAAAAGACAACTGACAAATAAAAGAAATACTCATGCACTATACCAGTTTACTTAAGCTCACTCGTCCAGCTCAATGGCTAAAGAATGCCTTTGTATTCTGCCCCGTGATGTTTGGCGGAAGGCTCTTCGAGACACAGCCTCTGCTGTCGACGCTGATCAGCTTCATGGCTTTCAGCTTCGCAGCGTCGAGCATCTATTGCTACAACGACATCTGTGACCTTCCCGACGACATCCGCCACCCAGAGAAATGCCACCGCCCTATCGCCTCCGGAGCAGTCACTGTGGCACAAGCCTACGGTCTGATGTTCTTACTGTTCCTCATGTCAATGGGTACATGTGCCCTGCTTCTTACCGTGGGCAGCGACATAGAAAGCAATGCCGTGAGCGTGGGCAGTGTCATCCTATTCTATTGGCTGATGAACCTCGGCTACTGTGCCAAGCTGAAGCAGTATGCCGTCATCGACGTGTGTGTGGTGGCCTTCGGCTTTGTGCTCCGTCTGTTTGTCGGTGGCTTTGCGACGGGCATCGTGCTGAGCAAGTGGATTGTGCTGATGACTTTCCTGCTGACGCTGTTCATGAGCCTGGCAAAGCGGCGCGACGATGTATTGCGCATGGAGCAGACGGGACAGCCACCACGCAAGAACACTATCCACTACAACATGACGTTTATCAACCAGAGCATCACCATCACGGCCGCCGTGACGCTGGTGTGCTATATCATGTACACGGTGAGTCCCGAAGTCATCGCCGCCTTCCACAACGACTATCTCTATCTTACTTCCATCTTTGTGCTGGTAGGCATCCTGCGCTACCTGCAGATTGCCGTGGTAGAGAAGAAGAGCGGCAACCCCACAAAGATCGTCCTTCACGACCACTTCATCCAGCTCGACCTCCTGGCTTGGTTCATCTCGTTCCTCGTCATCATTTACTAATCAACTTCATATCATTTTCTGATAAACGACAGAACGCATGGAGACCCAAGATCCAAAGAGCAATAAGGCCAGCAACATAGTCGACCGCGAAGCCCAAAACGGTGGGCATTCCCCCCTCTCCATCCAGGGAGAGGGAGGGTTAGGGGGAAGAGCGTCTTTGTTTCTCTTCGACTTCGACGGCACGCTGACCACGCACGACACACTGATCGCCTTCATCCGCTATGTCCATGGCACCCGTCGGACGGTGACTGGCTTTCTGCGCTACCTGCCCCAACTGGTGATGATGAAGCTCCATCTCTATCCCAACTGGAAAGCGAAGCAAAAGATCTTCACGCATTTCTTCGCCGGCATGTCATTGAACAACTTCAATGACTGCTGCCGCCGCTTTGCCGCCGACAATCGGAAGTTCCTACGTTCTCAGGGGCTTGTCACCCTACGCCAAGCCTTGAACGTGGGCGCACAGGTGATGGTGGTCAGCGCAAGCATCGACAACTGGGTGGCTCCTTTCTTCCGTCATTACCAGAGCAGTCACCGTCTCTCCATCGTAGGCACCCGGATAGAGGTCATCGACGGCAAGGTCACCGGCCGCTTCCTCACTCCCAACTGCTATGGTCCCGAAAAGGTGCGCCGTGTGCAGGAAATGCTGAGCGAGCCGCGCGACCATTACCGTATCACCGCCTACGGCGACAGCCGTGGCGACAAAGAAATGTTGCGATATGCCGATGAAAAACATTACAAGCCGTTTAGATAAAGACAAACGAGAGAAGCTGGGCGAGGTGCTGCGCTTCGGCCTTGTCGGCGGCGTGGCCACACTCATACAATATGGTGCGTACCTACTCCTGCTCCAATGGACGAGTGCGGGCGTAGCCAACACGGTGGGCTATGCGGTAAGCTTCTGTTTCAACTTCTACGCCAGCACCCACTTCACCTTTCATGTCAAGGCCAACGTAAAGCATGGAGCCGGCTTTGCCTTGAGCCATGTGATCAATTACCTGTTGCAGATGGCCATGCTCGCGCTGTTCATCTATCTGGGTGTGCCGAAGCAGTGGGCGCCCATACCAATGTTCTGTGTCTGCGTGCCAGTCAACTTTCTGCTGGTCCGGTTCTTCCTTAAACGATAATTGCCATGGCTGTGAACAAGAAAGAAATCGTCCGCCGCACGCTGGCCCTGGCCTATATCACCCTGCTCAACGCGCTGGTTATCGCCCGCTATTGGCATCAGCTCAGTTATCTCAACGACAACTACCGAAGACTGGTGCTGGGCACCTTCCATATCTCCGGCTTCGATCCACTGAGCTATATTGTCATCGACCGCTGGAGCACCGCCTACAACATCTACCGCCATCCGTTGCTGGCTTTCTTCATGTGGTTGCCCTCGCAGCTCAATGCTGCTGTGGAATGGCTCACCGGTCGCAATGCCGCACCGCTTATCATGGGTTGCATACTCGTAGCCTGCGCCTACTACACTTATATATATATGGTACGTCTGCTCCATCGTGTAGCAGGTATCGGTGACGGTGACGCCTGGCTGCTGACCACTTTCCTGTTCTCTTTCGCCTACGTAATGGTGACCCTCAGCGTTCCCGACCACTTCTGTCTGTCGATGTTCATGCTCACGCTGGTGCTTTATCTCTCCGGCATGAAGATGAAAGAAGGCAAGCTCATGCCCCACTGGCAGTCGATCCTGCTGTTCTTTCTCACGGCAGGCATTTCACTCAACAACGGCATCAAAGTGTTTTTAGCTAATCTCTTCGTCAGTGGCAAGCGTTTCTGGCGCCCTGCCAACCTGCTGCTGACCGTTGTCTTGCCTGCTGCTCTCATCTGGGGCTTTGCCCGCTGGGAATGGTACACCTATGAACGACCGAACTTCATCGCGCGTCAGAAGGCCAAAACGAAGAAGCACGACAAGCTCATTGCCAAGACCTACCGGCAAGTAGCCGACACGATGCACACCGCCGATACGGCACTTATTCGCCGCACAGTCCTTGCCATCGTAGCCCGGCAAGACTCTGTCAAGGCCGCCCAAAGCAACCGTCTCGCCATCCATGCCCATGAGGGCAAGCCCATCGCCAACGGAGAGTTCTCGCAGTGGACCGACATCAGCACGCCACGCGGATGGAGCCTAATAGAGAACGTACTCGGCGAGCCCATCCAGCTACATAGCGACCACCTGCTCGAGGACGTGCTGCGCAACCGCCCCGTCATCGTCCACTACCGCTTTGCCTTCAACTACATCGTGGAGGCACTTGTGCTCCTTCTCTTCCTCCTCGGTGTGTGGGCAGGCCGTCGTAGCCGCTTTCTCTGGCTGGCCTTGTCGTTCCTTGGCTTCGACTTGCTCATCCACGTGATGCTCGGCTTTGGCCTCAACGAAGCCTATATCATGAGTGCGCATTGGCTCATCGTCGTGCCCATAGCAGTGGCGTACTTGTTCCGGTATGTTGCTTCGCACTATCTGCCTACATTGCGCATCCTCATTGCGCTACTGACGAGCTATCTGCTTGTATATAACGGAATGTTGTATATTGGTTACTTAATTAGTTGATCGATTAATACTTTACCAACAAGAACAAACTTTCTCAAGGCAAAGCTACGAAAGAACAATCTAAAACAGACATCCTTGCGCCCGGATGCTTGCAGATGTCAGATATTTGTGTTATCTTTGCCGTGAAGAAAACAGACACCACCATATGAACTATGCACTCATCATCGCCGGCGGGTCCGGCAACCGCATGGGACAGGACATTCCCAAGCAGTTTATGCACGTAGACAACTGCCCGATCATCATCCACACGATGAAGGCGTTTCAGCAGCATCCCGACATCCACGGCATCGCCGTGGTGTGTCTCGCAGGATGGGAAACGGTGTTGCAGTCCTACGCCAACCAATTCAACATCACCAAGCTGAAGTGGATCTTCCCCGGTGGTAAGAACGGGCAGGAGTCGATCCACAACGGCATCTATGGTCTCCGCGAGGCCGGATGCAAGGACGACGACCTGGTGTTGGTGCATGATGCCGTGCGTCCGCTGCTCTCACAAGACATCATCTCGAGCAATATCGCCATCTGCCAGAAATACGGCTACGCCATCACGGGCATCAAATGCCGCGAGGCCATCCTCGAAAGCGATGACGGCTTCACCACCTCCACGAGTATCCCACGCGACAAACTCATCCGCACGCAAACGCCTCAGACCTTCCGTCTGGGCAACATCATCCAAGCTCACGAGGAGGCAAAAGCCAAGGGCCTCACCAACTCGGTAGCCTCCTGCACCCTGATGGCAGAACTCGGCGGACGCGAGATGCACATCGTACCGGGATCGGAAAAGAACATCAAGATCACAACCGTCGAGGATCTTGAGATCCTCAAGACCTTGATGAAGGTACAACCGGAGACATGGCTGAAATGACACCTTACCAAGAAGACATCAAGCAACTCTACGCCCAAGGCCTCAACCTCGACGCCCTGCAAGGACGCACGCTGCTCGTGGCGGGTGCCACAGGATTGGTCGGTGCCTGCGTAGTAGACATCGTGATGGCCGATCCTCACCGCAATCTTCGGGTCTTCGCCACCGGACGTAACCGCCAGCGTGCCAAGGAGCGCTTTGCCGCCTACGCTGCTGACCCTCGCTTTTCGTTCGTGGAGATGGACGTCACACAGCCTATCACGGGTGAAACGCCATACGACTATATCATCGACGCGGCCAGCAACGCCAGTCCAAACTTCTTCAAACAGCAACCCGTAGAGGTCATCAAGGCCAACATCGACGGCGTGGCCAACCTGCTGGACTATGGTCGTCAGCACAGCCTGCGCAAGATGGTCTATGTCTCGTCGGGCGAGATTTATGGCGAGGGCGACGGGCACGCTTTCACCGAGACAAGCAGCGGCTATGTCGACTGTGCCACGCCGCGCGCCTGCTATCCCTCGTCGAAGCGGGCCGCCGAGACGCTTTGCATCGCCTACGCCACTGAGTATGGCACACCAGTGACCATTGCCCGTCTGTGCCACACCTATGGTCCGGGCTTCACCGAGTCTGACAACCGCGTCTTCGCCCAGTTTTTCCGCAACGTGCTCCGCGGCGAGGATATCGTGCTGAAAAGCCGCGGCGAGCAATACCGCAGCTGGCTCTATGTCGTAGACAGTGCCCACGCCCTCCTCTACTTGCTGCTTCACGGCGAGAGCGCGCAAGCCTACAACGTGGCCGACGCCAAAGGTAACATCACCATCCGACAGCTCGCTGAGCAGATAGCCGCGTGGGCGCATCGCCAAGTGGTCTTCGACATACCCGCGACAGCCGACCAAGGCAACACCACCCCCGTGACGCGCGCCACCTTCGACACCGCCAAGATAGAGCGCACGGGATGGAAGCCGCTCTTCGACATCTCTACGGGACTGAACCACTCACTGGAGACGCTGAAAGACCAATAAAAGCAGGAAGGATTATCAGAGTCAGCGGACAAGCATGAACTAATTTGTTCGGTTTAATGACAATTTTCCGCCTCTGAGAATGCGTTCTTTGCCAGCAAATAGTACTTTGGTGACGATTTTTCGAATTTTGAGCACTTTTAGCAAAGCGCTGAATTACAATAAGTTAAGGAAATCACCATTTTTTGCTCATTATCAGAAAGGTACTTTGACCAAAAATTCTCTAGAGAATTTTTGGTCAAAGTACCTTTTTTATCACCACAGAAAGGCTTTTTCATCGAGTAAAATAACCTTTTTGAGGACAACAACGTTGTTTTTCGATTGTTTCATCTCGCTTTTTTGGATGAATCAAAGACCTTTTATCTCTTTTTGCCCTCGCTTTTCTCTCTAGAACAAAAGCTCAGGCTGACAAACTTTTGTCGGCTTTTTTTATTAGTAAAAAGAGTTTTTCCAAATCTTATCTATTCTTTTCTGCTGGTTACTTCTCGGCCTCATGAACCTTCAAATCGGGGATGATGAGGATAGCATGGAAGTGGCGCTTCTCCACGGGCGGGATGGTCATATAGTCCTTGTAGATGTTCTTGAGATACTGATCAGGGTCGTGGGGAGCCGGGAACTCCGTGTCCTCGAAGCGTATTTTGCCCAAGGGAAACACGGTGGAGCGGTCGTGGGTGATGCCATAGCCGTTCATCGACGGGATGTCGGCGTAGCGTGTTGACTTACAGCACAGCATGAGCACACGCCAAAGAGCCGTATAGAGCAACTTCTTGCCACCAAACCAGAAATACTCTGCCACGGCGCGCAGCGAGTAACGATGGGAGTGGTTGAGGATAGCCACGCTCTTCGTGATGCCGATACTCAACCGCTTGATCCACGCTTTCGGCGCATTGGGATGGCGGTCAAAGGGGAAGATATCGACATAGATGCCTTTCTCGTAGTCATCGATGAAGTTGTCGACCTTCTCGACATAGAGCGAGTTGAGGTCGCGCACCTTCACGTTCTGTGCCCTTACCTGCGGATTGGTCTCCCTCGACTGTATCATCAAGTTCTGGGGCAGATAGGACTGTCCCTCCTTGACAAAGCGGTGTAGGTCCTTCGCGTCCATGGCGATGTCGATGTCGTCGTCCCATGGGATGAAGCCACCGTGGCGCACGGCACCCAACAGTGTACCGCCGTCGAGCCAATAGCTGATACCCATTTTCTTGCAGGCCTTGTTGATGTCCTTGAGAATCTCCAGCTGCTTCAACTGGCAGGCCCTCAGGCTGGGTTGGTTATACTGATAGAGTTGCTCTTTGTAGTCCATGTCTTCCTTTTTGTATGCAAAGATACTGCAAACGAGGGGAAAGCCCAAATAAAATGGAATGAAATGGAATTTTATTTGGATTTCCCGAGTGCAGCGTATCTTATTTAAAGATACTGCAAACGAGGGGAAAGCCCAAATAAAATGGAATGAAAATAAATTATGGGAAAAAGCAAAGGATATTAAAAAAGAAAATGTATCTTTGCAATACATACCATTACTACAAGCGAAAAGAAGAAACATGACCGCAACCGACAAGATACATTCCAGGGCAATGCTCAAAGAGTTCCTGAGAGCCGACTCCAAAAACTATCAGAAGCAGCTCCATCTGCTCAGCCGATGGAAAGAGCGCATCGCCACCAACCCCATGTCAGACCAGCACTGCATCTGGCAGTACATCGTGGCGCTCCGTCATCTGGAATACTACAAGAATGCGCCGCAGAGGGGCTGGTATCTCATCGGCCATGTCTATTGGGCTTGGCGATTGCGCCGGCTGAGCTACAAAACCGGCTTTCAGATCCCACCCAACACCTGTGGCAAAGGTTTGACAATATGGCACTGGGGATCCATTGTCATTAACCCGAAAACGCATATCGGCGAGAACTGCACGCTCTATCCGGGAGTGCTCATCGGCCACAAGACGCCGGAGAAAGGAAAAAGCGCCACCATCGGCAACAACGTGTTTATCGCTGCCGGTACGAAAATCATTGGCGACGTGACCATCGGCGACAACGTGACCATCGGCGTAAACACTGTCATCGTCAAAGACGTTCCCAGCAATGTCGTCATCGCCGGAAATCCCTACAAGATCATCCGGCGGTTGGACGGCGAGAACAACAGATAACCGGACTGTCCACTCAACAACAATCATTCCTCTATGCAAGCTTATAAAACCGATGTGGCGGTGCTGATGCTCTTCTTCAACCGCCCCGATAAATTCCAGCAAGTGTTTGAGCAGGTGCGCCAGGCACGCCCCAGCCATCTCTTTCTCTACCAGGATGGCCCACGAGGCGAGCGCGACATGCCCGGCATCATGGCCTGCCGCAAGATTGCCGAAAACATCGACTGGGAATGCGACGTGCAGCGCCACTACTGCGAGAAAAACCAAGGCTGCGACCCTTCGGAATACCTCTCGCAGCGCTGGGCCTTCTCTATGGTGGACAAGTGCATCGTACTCGAGGACGATGATGTGCCCTCACAGTCGTTCTTTCCCTTCTGCAAAGAGATGCTCGACCGCTATGAACATGACAATCGTGTCTGGCTGATCTCTGGATTTAACGAGGATGAGGTGTCGCCCGACGTGCCCGATGACTATTTCTTCACCTCCACCTTCTCCATCTGGGGCTGGGCCTCGTGGCGCAGGGTCATTGACACATGGGACGGCACTTACTCATTTCTCGATGACCCCAATGCCGTGAAGCTGATGGACGACATCATCAGACAGCGCAAGTACAGAAAGTCCATGATGGACTTAACCCGCAGACACAAAGCATCGGGCATACCCTACTATGAGACTATTTTCTGGGCGAGCATGATGCTCAACCATGGGCTTGCCATCATGCCGAAGCGCAACCTCATCAACAACATCGGCCTCACCACCGACTCCACGCACTACTCCGCCAGCGAGAAGACGACGCCGCACGGACTGCGCAAGATCTTTACGATGAAACGCTTTGAGCTCCAGTTCCCGCTGAAACATCCAAGGTATGTCATCGACAACGTGGCCTACAAGGAGCGATTCTACCGACGCAGTGCCTGGGGACACCCTTGGATAAAACTGGGACGTTCGTTTGAAGAGCTCTTCCTCAACCTGCGCTATGGCAACTTCCGCATCATCGGCAAAGCGATTACCAACCGGATGCATAAGATCATCGGACGGTAGACGAAACGAATAACGATCAATAAACATACGATTATCACAATATGGCAAAACTCGCATTTCTTATCTCTGCACATAAAGATCCTATCCACTTGAAGCGGCTCATCGACAGTCTGCCGGAAAGCTCAGAGTTCTTTATCCATATCGACGCCAAAAGCAACATAAGGCTATTTACCGAAGTCATTGACCAGCCCAACGCCCACTTCATCAAGCACCGCGTCAACGTTTGCTGGGGAAGTATCAACGAAGTGGAGTATCAAATAGAACTGGTGCGCGCCGCGCTCGCCGCAGGTTCCTTTGACTATCTCGTTACGCTCAGCGGCATGGACTATCCCGTGTGGAGCAACAGCAGGATCATGGAGTTCTTCGACAAGGCCAACGGCAAGATCTTCCTGCAAGGCATCTCCATGCTCCACCAAGGGAAGCTATCGCAACAATATGCCAAGCTGCGCTTCTTCACCGAGAAGCCGTGGCCCAACGGCTCGCTGCTCAGCAAAGCACGCAACGGACTGCGCGAGGCTGTGGCGACGCTCGGTATACGTAAGACACTGACCATCCACTGCCCCGATAAGGAATATACGCTCTACAAAGGTGCCGCCTGGTGGGCTATCACACCCGACCTGGCACTCGACCTACTCAATCAGTGGGACAACAATGAGCATCTCGTGGGATACTTCAAGACGAGTTTCTGCCCGGCAGAGACCTTCGTGCAAACTGTAGCCTTCAACTCGCCGCAATACGCTGACCGCTGTATGCTTGCACAAGGACGATACAAGAGCCTGACAGCGCTGACACCTCTGACCTTCATCGACTACAGCACCAATATTAAAATCCTCGATGAGTTTGACTTCGACCGCATCACCAAGTCGGGAAAAATGTTTTGCCGAAAGGTTGTCACTGGCGAGAGCGACCTGCTCATGACGCTGATCGACGACGCAAGAAAAGAGATGGGGACGGAAGCGTAAACCGCCGACAACTGTCAGTCGCTCAGCCGCGCCTTGAGCATCTCGCCATTGCGAAGCCTGCTGCCCATATCCCGGCAATGGGCGATGTAGTCACGATGCTCGTCCTCGCTGACGGCGGCAATACGCTCAGGCAACTGCTCCAGGCTGTCAACGACAAGCCCCAAGTGGTTCTGCTTCACCCATTCAGCCACGGCAGCCTGGCTCCACACGATGACGGGCAAGCCGGCGGCAATGTACAGTGAGAGCTTGTGAGGAAGGTTATAACGCAGGTAGTCGCCAAGCACGCCACTGCACGTGGTGATGCTGTCGCCGTCCCATACCAGTCCCCAACCGCCATAAATGGTACCGGTGTGGTCGCCTTGGAACACACCACAATACTCGATATGAGGATAAGACGAGAGGTCGATGTCGCTCTTCAAGCCATAAAGATTGAAGGTCAGACCAGGAAAAGAGTGACGGCACAGCGCAGGGAGGAACTCCGACTTCCGCAGATTCCCCGCAAAGACAATCTCGTTGTGCCTGTCAACGATATCCTCGACAGACAGGAAATTATCATCGGAATAGTAGTCGAAGATATGAAGCAGCACGATGGGCGTCTTCACGCCGTGGTCGATCAACCACTGGCGCATCGGCTCGGTGTGGGCGATGATGAGGTCGGCCGAGTTGAAGATACCGATATCCTGACGCGAGTCGCGGTGATAGCGCAGCGACTGGACATCGTGGATGATGAGGACAATGCGGTTGTGGAAAAGATGAAGCAGTCGGGCCACGATAGGGAAACCGTTGCGCGCCGACGTGGGATACTGATAATAAAACTCGTTATGTCCGCCCCGCCGGGCCAACATTTTCACGTGAAGCCAAAGCCCCTGCAAGTTGGGAAGCAGTGGCAACTTATAGTTCTTGCAGCGAAGATCCTCCACAGGATAGCCCAAGTGCTCGAAAGTAGTATTGCTGTCTTGGCGTGCCTTTCCTAATGCCACCTTGTCGGCTATAGTGCCTAAAGAAAGAGTATAATTGACGATTATCTTGCTCATCGTGTGTGATGGTTAATTCTTGGATATATGTTTATGAGTACAAAAATACGACATTATTTCGACTTACGTCGTCTTTGGAACGAAAAGTTTTTGTAATTTTGCACCTTTATGAAGAATCCCTTTAATATCTTTGCCCTGCACAATAAGCCGGAGCGATGGCTCGCCTTGGTTTCCGCTCTCGTCTTTGGTGCCCTCAATGCCCTGCTCATCTATGCCCATTGGGATCGGTTCACTATGGCCCGCCATGGTCACGTAGGAGCTTGGTGGCTGTTCAACAACCAACTGCACTTCTCGGGCTACGATCCCTACGCCTACATGATGCTGACGCAGTACACTGCTTACTACGAGATCAACCGTCATCCGCTCTACACGTTTCTCTTTTGGCCACTATACCAGCTCAACCACTGGATCATGGTGACCTTCGACTTCAACGCTGCTCCTATTATTATAGGTGTGCTGATCACGGTCCTCTCTACTTACACGGCCCTGTTTACCTACCGCACACTCAAGGAGGTGATGGGCTTAGAGGCGAAGGACAGCCTATGGCTCACGGCTCTGTTCTTCTCTTTCGCTTCCGTACTCACGGCAGCCATGTCGCCCGACCACTTCATCGTATCGGCTTTCCTGCTCACGCTCACGCTCTATGTCTTCGGCAAATGCCTGCGTGACAACAAGCCTGTCGTCTGGTGGAAAGGCGCTATCCTCTATTTACTCACCACAGGAGTGACGCTCACCAACGGTGTGAAGACGTTGCTCGGCGGACTCTTCGTCGACGGTAAGAAGACTTTTCAATGGAAAAACATCGTGCTGGCTTTCTGCTTGCCTACTCTTCTCCTTGTGGCCGGAGCCACCGCACAATACTATGAGCTCGCACTTCCACGCGCCCAGAAGTCGGCCGCCATCGTGGCAAAGACGAGAGCAAAGGATCCTACACTTGCGCAAAAAGATTCCGTGAACAAGATCTTAAACAAAAAGATAGCAGGTGAGCAACTCAGCGACAAGCCTTTCCTGAAATACATCAGTGTGTCGGCCTACCGGACTTATGGCATCGTAGAGGGACTCTTTGGGGAGTCCATACAGTTGCACCGTGACTATCTCCTCGGCGACATCTATCTCGGCCGACCCGCCATCGTGCATTATCGGTCATGGATCAACTACGTGGTCAACGCGTTGGTCACCGTTCTATTCTTTGCCGGCATCGTCATGGGACACAAGCGACGCATCATACAAATGTTGTTGTCGTGGTGGGCCGTGGACCTGCTGATACACATTATCCTGGGCTTCGGCTGTAACGAAGTGTACATCAACGGCACTCACTGGATGTTTTTTATTCCCGTGGCAATCGCTTGCCTCTACTCCGATCTCAAAGGCCGATGGCTACAAACGGTTAAGAACATGACCATGCTGCTCACGGTCTATCTCTTCGCCTACAACGGTACGCTGATAGTAGAGTACCTCCTGCACTAAGAACAATTGGCGCTGACGGCACACTGCCGGTCAGCGCTTTTTCTTAAATATGAAGTTGACACACTCCTGTAAGATCTTCACACGCGCCACACGCATGACGGCGTAGTAGAGCACTACGGCGATGATGATACGGGAGAACAGCAGAAGCCACAGATTGCTGATGGCACTCGTAAGAAGATGAGTGGTCACCATCACGCCTAAAGCTGCCAGCGCAAAGGGCATGGTGTCCTTGAGAAACAGCCACAAGGAATAGCCCACCATACGGTTGACAAAGAAATGCCAGACAAACAGCCATACGATATTGACCAAGACATAAGCGATGACCATCGTGCGAATGCCATAAGGATAGAGCAACAGCATCAAACCAATCTCCACAACTCCTAACGAAGCCGTAATCCAAAAATAAAGTCCGGATCGCCCTTCACTGATAACAAGACTGGAAAGCAACGACACCAACGGGAAAGTAGCTCCACTGATGACAAGCAACTGAAGCAGTTCGGCTGAGGGCAACCACTTGGCTGTAATGGCTAAAACGATGAACTCACGAGCCACAAGACCGAAGCCCAGCAGCAAGGGGAAAGCGATGAACGAGGTGAAACGCATCAGTTTGCGTAAGGCCTGCACCTGACGTCCTTGATTGCTCCGCAGGTCTACAAGCACCGGCTGAGCCACTTGGTTGACCATGCCCTGCACAAGGTTGAAGCACTTCGAGTCCCATTGATAGGCTTGGTTGTAGTTGCCAGTGTCGTGAGCGGAAAAGTAGTGACCAAGGAGAATGTTCAATACATTATTATTAATCTGAGTAACGATGGTCGTAGCAAGTATCTTGCATGAGAACTTAAACATGCGCATAGCCGGACGGTAATCGATATGCAGCGTAGGATGCCAGGCTGAGTAGTGCCATGCCATGATGGAGCTCACACCTACAAAGACCAGGCTCTGTGTGGCCAAAGCCCAATAGCCGAAGCCAAGAAAGGCAAGCACGGCTCCAACAACACTCGACGACACCACGGAGATGATACCGCTCTTGGTCTGAAGCTTGGCCTGAAAGTTCTTAAAGAGATAGGCATAGGGAGCTGTGGCAAATGAACTAAATACAAAGCTCAAAAAGACGTAGCGCGACAGTGGCACCAAGGCGGGTGTGTGATAGAAGTCAGCAATGAGCGGCGCACAAAAGAAAAGGATGACATACATCGTCGTGCTCGCCGTCACATTGAACCAAAACACGGAGTTATAGTCCTCGTCGGTAGGATGGTCGAGATTGGTCAAGGCAGCACCGAATCCACTGTTCTGTATGGCATTGGCAATCAGCGAAAAGATGGTGATCATGGCTATCATACCATAGTCCGACGGCGACAGCAGACGGCCAAGTATGATACCAAACACCAATCCAACCACCTGCTGCACAAAGTTGTTCATGCCGCCCCAAAAGAGTCCTTTAGCTGTCTTCTCCTTTAATGTCTCTGCCATAGAATGCTGCTTTTCACCCACGCACTTACTCGCCAAACATCTTCATCACCTTCTCGATGACCGGCGCCATGTCGTAATACTTATATTCGGCCAGTCTACCGCCGAAGATGACATTCTCTTCCTGAGCAGCCAATTGACGGTAAGCTTCGGCAAGTCGGTTGTTCTTCTCGTCGTTGACAGGATAATAGGGTTCCATGCCGGGTTTCCACTCGGTGCTGTACTCGCGGCTGATAACCGTCTTGGGATTGTCGTAGACAGCCTGCCCGAAACTCTCAAAGTGCTTATGCTCAATGATGCGGGTGTAAGGCACGCTGGCTTCGGTGTAGTTGACTACCGCATTGCCCTGGTGATTGGCTTCATTGAGCACCTCAGTCTCGAAGCGCACCGTACGGAAATCCAGATGACCAAGCTTATAGTCGTAGAAACGATCAAGTTCACCGGTGAATACAATCTTAGACGCCACTCCTTCCCAATGAGCACGATCGTCGAAGAAGTCGACGTTGGTTTTGGTCTCAACCCCTTCCAAGAGTGAGCTGATAAGCTGATTGTAGCCACCGATAGGAATACCCTGATAAGTATCATTGAAATAGTTGTTGTCGAAGACAAGACGCACGGGCAGGCGCTTGATGATAAACGCCGGGAGATCGGTGCACTTCCGCCCCCACTGCTTCTCGGTATAGCCTTTGATGAGCCGTTCATAGATGTCGCACCCGATCAGCGTCAGCGCCTGCTCCTCAAGGTTGCGTGGCTCCGTGACACCGTCAGCCCGCATTTTCTCTACCGCCTCTTGCCGCTGGCTCTCGATCTTCGCCGTAGCTTCGGCTGGTGTCGTCACGCCCCACATCTGATAAAACGTGTTCATATTGAATGGCAGATTATAGAGCTTGCCCTGATAATTGGCTACGGGTGAGTTGGTGTAGCGGTTGAACTCCACCAGGGAATTGACGAATTGCCACACTCTTTTATTCGAGGTATGGAAGATGTGAGCACCGTACTGATGCACATTGATGTCTTCAATGTTTTCACAATAGACGTTGCCGCCAAGTTGCGGACGCTTGTCTATGACCAGACAACGCTTGCCCTGCTTATGAGCGAAATATGCGAATGTGGCACCAAAAAGGCCGGAGCCAACTATGAGATAATCGTAGGACATAATAAGAAGAAGATTAGAGTGTTAGTGATAAAGTCACCTTGAACATAGACCTTAATGCGTTTGCCATGACATGGTTACGCATTGCGTTATTATCTATTGACAAAGTTTGCATAGTTCTCTATATATTATATAAGGTATACTATTAACGATACTGCAAAGGTAATCGTTTCTTCCTTATCTGCCAAAATTTTCCCTTAGATAATCAAAGTAAAGACAAGCAAGAAAAGACTTAGACGTGTTAATAATCAACAAACATGTTAATAATCAATAAACAGAAGCAAAAAAGAACGCTCCGCAGGCAAGCGTCTTAAATAAAAGCGGTAACTTTGCAAACCGATTGTGGGAGTGCATCTTAGAGCTTCCGCAGCCGTGAGGTGTTAATAGTCTGTCTCATTTGGCCGAGACACGACGGTTAGTGAATCTTCATCGGCATCAGAGATAATGCTGTGGATGGTCTCTTTTAGACTGGAGGCGCCGCGAGGTCTCTGTTATCGCAAAGTGTAATCAAAAGTTTTTTAGTAGTAATTCAATTTTTAAAATGGACACTTTAAGTTACAAGACTATTTCCGCTAACAAGGAAACAGCAAAGAAAGAGTGGGTCGTTGTTGACGCCACTGACCAGATTGTGGGTCGTCTGTGCTCCAAGGTCGCCAAGCTGCTCCGCGGAAAGTACAAACCCAACTTTACTCCGCACGTAGACTGCGGTGACAACGTCATCATCATCAACGCTGCCAAAGTCGTCTTCTCCGGCAAGAAGGAGACCGACAAGGTCTACACCCGCTATACTGGCTATCCAGGCGGTCAGCGCTTCAACACACCCGCTGAGCTGCGCAAGCGCAAAGACGGCATCGACAAGATGATCCGCCACGCCGTCAAAGGTATGCTGCCCAAGGGTCCCCTGGGTCGCTCTCTGATGGACAACCTCTATGTTTTCGATGGCGCAGAGCACAACAAAGAGGCTCAGCAGCCTAAGACTATCGACATTAACCAGTATAAATAATTAAGGAGTAAGATGGAAGTTATTAACGCAATCGGTCGCCGTAAGAGCGCTGTAGCTCGTGTTTACCTCTCTGAGGGTACCGGCAAGATCACTATCAACAAGAAAGACATCAAGGATTTCTTCCCATCGGCCATCCTGCAGTACGTGGTTAAGCAGCCGCTGCAGCTTCTCGAAGCCGCTGAGAAATACGACATCAAAGCCAACCTCGACGGTGGTGGCTTCACAGGCCAGAGCCAGGCTCTTCGCCTCGCCATCGCTCGCGCACTGGTGAAAATCAACGCTGAAGACAAGAAGGCTCTCAAGGACGCTGGCTTCCTCACACGTGATAGCCGTGCCGTTGAGCGTAAGAAGCCAGGTCAGCCAAAGGCTCGCCGTCACTTCCAGTTCAGCAAGCGTTAATCTGCTGCTGGCTGTTAGCGCATAGTTTAGCATCTAAACGGTTCAGACTCCGGACTTGGATTACTGCACCGTTGATTCTGAACAACATCAAGAATTAAAAAGAAAGTAAACATTTAAAAAAGACAAAGACACTATGTCAAGAACATCATTTGACCAGTTACTTCAGGCTGGCTGCCATTTCGGCCACCTCAAACGCAAGTGGAATCCTGCTATGGCTCCTTACATCTTCATGGAGCGCAATGGCATTCACATCATCGACCTCAACAAGACTGTAGCCAAGATCGACGAGGCTGCTGATGCTCTCAAAGCTATCGCCAAGAGCGGCAAGAAGGTTCTGTTCGTCGCTACTAAAAAACAAGCTAAGGACATCGTAGCAGAAAAAGCTGCCTCTGTCAACATGCCTTACGTCATCGAGCGTTGGCCGGGCGGTATGCTCACCAACTTCCCGACTATCCGCAAGGCCGTGAAGAAAATGACGAACATCGACAAGATGATGAACGACGGTACTTTTTCTAACCTCTCTAAGCGTGAGATTCTGCAGATCAACCGTCAGCGCGCCAAGCTGGAGAAGAACCTCGGTTCTATCGCCGACCTGACTCGTCTGCCGTCTGCACTCTTCGTCATCGACGTGATGAAGGAGCATATTGCTGTCAAGGAGGCTAACCGCCTGGGCATCCCCGTGTTCGCAATGGTTGACACCAACTCCGATCCTCGCAACATCGACTACGTAATCCCTGCCAACGACGATGCAAAGGACTCTATCGAGGTAGTGCTCGATGCTGTCTGCGGTGCTATCGCTGAGGGTCTTGAGGAGCGCAAGGTCGAGAAGGCTGACGAGAAGGCTTCTGCCGAGCAGGTCGAAGAGGCTGCTGAGGGCAAGCGCCACAGCCGTCGTCCCGCACGCCACGAGGAGGCTGCAACAGAGGCGCCCGCTGCCGAGACTGCTGCTGAGGAGCAGGCACCTGCTGCTGAGTAATTGAGCAAATCATTATCATAAACCAATAGATTTTTTATCCATTATGGCTGTTACAATTGAAGACATCAAGAAGCTCCGCGCTATGACCGGTGCAGGTATGAAAGACTGCAAGAAGGCTCTGGCCGAGGCTGATGGTGATATTAACAAGGCCGTGGAGCTCGTTCGCGAGCGTGGTCTGGCTATTGCTGCCAAGCGTTCTGACCGTACCACATCCAACGGTTGCGTGCTGGTGAAGAACGTCAATGGCTTCGCTGCCATGATCGCACTGAAGTGCGAAACCGACTTCGTGGCCAACGGTGCTGACTATGTCCAGCTGACACAGGACATCCTCGACGCTGCCATCGCTGCAAAGGCTAAGACCCTCGACGAGGTGAAAGAGCTGACATTGGCTGATGGTCTGAAGGTTGCCGAGGCTGTGACACGTCGCTCTGGCGTTGTTGGTGAGAAGATGGAGCTTGACGGGTACAACGTGCTCGAGGGCGAGAACGTCTACACCTACGACCACATGGGCCGCCACACACTGGGCACAATGGTTCAGCTCTCTGCTGCCAACGAGGATGCAGGTCACAAGGTTGCCATGCAGGTGGCTGCTATGAAGCCTGTTGCTCTCGACGAGACATCTGTACCTCAGGCTACTATCGACGAGGAGCTTCGCGTGGCTGTCGAGAAGACCAAGGAAGAGCAGGTCGAGCGTCAGGTCAATGTCGCTCTGAAGAAGGCCGGCATCAACCCCAACCTCGTTGATTCTGATGATCACATTGAGAGCAACGTCGCTAAGGGCTGGCTGACTCAGGAGGATGCTGACAAGGCTAAGGACATCCGCACAAAGGTTGCTGCAGAGGCTGCCGCTAACCTCAAGGAGCAGATGATCCAGAACATCGCTAAGGGCCGCCTCAACAAGTTCTTCAAAGAGAACTGCCTCGTCGATCAGGAGTTCCAGTTCGGCGACGGTGACAAGGCAAGCGTAGCACAGTGGCTCGCTAAGCAGGACAAGAATCTGAAGGTTCTCGCCTACAAGCGCTTCAGCCTCTCTGCTGACTAAGCCCACGTAAAATTGCCCATAGCAATTTAATATACATACATTATCATGTATGAAGTCCGAAGTACGAGAGTGCTTCGGGCTTTTTTTATAGTTGTACTTCACAATCATCAATAGCCACACTTTTTTGACTGGAAATTTGCAGCTTGTGAGAAGGACAATATAAACGGAATGTTTCTGCACACTTATTTTCTCAGTGTGCAGACAGCATTGCACAACACATATAGTTGTGCGCAACGATTTATGCTTTATTTACAATCTGAAAAAGAAATCTGTAAGATATGATTGCGTTTTGCTAAGTTTTTTGTACTTTTGGGCTAAACAAAACGAGAGTTATCATGGAAGAATCAATCAAGCAAATCGGCGAGCGGCTCAAAGGCCTGCGTGAAGTTCTGAATATTCCGGCACAAGAAGTGGCCGACCTCTGTGGCATTTCGCTGGAACACTATCAGAAGATTGAGTCCGGCGAGGCTGATCCGTCTGTCTACCGCCTCAGTAAGATTTCCAAACGCTACGGCATTGATCTCGATGTACTACTCTTTGGCGAAGAGCCACGCATGAGCAGCTATTTCGTCACACGAGCCGGTCAGGGTCAGGAGATCGACCGTGGCAACGACTATCGCTATCAGTCGCTTGCCGCCGGATTCCGTGGCCGGAAGATCAATCCGTTCTTCGTCACCGTGGATCCATTGCCCGACGGACGCAACCACAACAAGAACACACACGACGGTCAGGAGTTCGACTTCATGATTGACGGAACGCTCGAGATTACCCTTGACTCCAAAGTCCTCGTGCTCAACGCCGGTGACAGCATCTATTTCGACAGCCGTCATCCCCACTGCATGCGCGCCCTCGGAGGAGAGCCCGCCACGTTTATCAGCATCATCATCTAATCGGTCTCCCACGAGAGGCTTCCAACGTTTATAGGTAAAAATTCATTCACCATCATGATAGAAAGATTCCTTACTCAGACGCATTTCACGTCGGAACAAGATTTCAAGGATCACCTTCATTTTATTATTCCCGAGAATTTCAACTTTGCCTACGATGTCATGGACGAGTGGGCACGCCTGAAACCCGATAAGGTCTGCCTGCTGTGGACCAGTGAGCGTGGCGAGGAAGTGCGTACCACTTTCCGCCAGTTCAAGGAGCAGACCGACCAGACAGCCGCCTATTTCCAGCATCTGGGCATCGTCCACGGCGACAAGGTCATGCTCATCCTCAAGCGCCACTACCAGTGGTGGCTGAGTATGATGGCACTGTGCAAGCTGGGAGCCATTGCCATTCCGGCCACACACATGCTCACCAAGGGCGACATCATCTACCGCAACAACCGGGCCAGCGTGAAGGCCATCATTTGCTGCAACGACGAATACGTCACCACGCAAGTCAGCGAAGCCATGGCAGAGAGTCCTACCGTCAAGCAACTCGTGGCCGTGAACTCCTTGGCCCAGCAGGAAAAGGTCGTTCCCGAAGGCTTCCACGACTGGCGCAAGGAGTGGGTAGAGGCGCCTCATTTCCGTCGTCCAGAATTTGTCAACACCAACGAGGACACCATGCTGATGTACTTCACCAGCGGCACAAGTGGCGAGCCGAAGATGGTAGCCCACGACTTCCTCTATGCCATGGGGCACCTCACGACAGGCTCTTTCTGGCACAACCTCAACGAGAACAGCGTTCATCTCACCGTGGCAGATACCGGATGGGGCAAGGCTGTGTGGGGCAAACTCTACGGACAATGGTTTGCCGGAGCCACCGTCTTTGTCTTTGACCACGAGAAGTTCACGGCCGAAAAAATTATGCGGCAGATCGAGAAATACCGCGTCACATCATTCTGTGCGCCTCCTACCATCTATCGCTTCATGATTCTTGAAGACTTCTCCAAGTACGACCTCAGCAGTCTGGAGTACTGTACCACGGCCGGCGAAGCGATGAACCCCTCCGTGGAAGAGACTTTCTACCAGCGCACAGGCATACACATCTATGAGGGCTTCGGTCAGACTGAGACCACAATGACGCTTGGCACCTTCCCATGGATCAAGCCGAAACCCGGCAGCATGGGAAAGCCAAATCCACAGTACGACGTCTGCCTGCTCCGTCCCGACGGTACTGACTGCGAGGATGGCGAGAAAGGAGAGATCTGCATCCGCATCGGCGACGTAAAGCCCATCGGTCTTTTCAAAGGTTATTACCGTGATCCCGAGAAGACCAAGGAAGCCTGGCACGACGGCATCTACCACACCGGCGATATGGCATGGCGCGACGAGGAGGGTTACTACTGGTTTGTCGGCCGCACCGACGATGTCATTAAGAGCAGCGGCTACCGCATCGGGCCCTTCGAAGTGGAGAATGCACTGATGACCCACCCGGCTGTTGTAGAGTGTGCCGTGACGGGTGTCCACGATCCCATCCGTGGCATGGTGGTGAAAGCAACGATCGTTCTGAGCAAGGAATACAAAGCCAAAGCCGGACCGGACCTTGTCAAGGAGTTGCAGGATCACGTCAAGCATGAGACCGCCCCCTACAAGTACCCGCGTGTCATCGAGTTTGTCGATGAACTGCCGAAGACGATTTCCGGTAAGATCCGGCGCGTGGAGATCCGCGAGAACGATGAAGAGAAATATCAGGATAAGAAATAAAGCACGCACATGGAAAACGAATATGTCAAGCAGTTCCCTGAGCTGATGAAGGGAAAGAAGATCATGTATAACCACGGCTTCGGCTCCGCCGCCTCGTCCGGTACGGTGAAGCTGATACGCCAAACTTTCCCCAATGCCACGGTAGTTGCCTACGACATCCCACTCCACCCCGCCGACGGCCTGGCATTCCTGCGCCAAAAAGCAGAAGAAGAGAAGCCCGACCTGATCATCGGCACGTCGATGGGTGGCATGTACACCGAACTGCTCTATGGCTTCGACCGCATTCTTGTCAATCCTGCTTTCCAGATGGCACAGACCATGAAGGAACATGGCATGACCGGAAAGCAGACTTGGCAAAATCCACGACAGGACGGCGAGACAGAGTTTATGGTCACCAAAGCCCTTGAGAAAGAGTATAAGGAGCTGACCGACCAGTGCTTTGTACAGTTGGAAGCCATGAATGAGGAGCAAAAGAAAGAGGAGCTGAGCCGCGTATGGGGCCTCTTCGGCGACGAGGATCCAGTGGTCCACACCTTTGACCTCTACCGTAGCCACTATCCCCAGGCTGCCCACTTCCATGGCGAGCACCGCATGGACGACAAGAGTTTCCTCAACGGAGTAGTCCCTGTCATCCGCTGGATCGACGACAAGCAGGAAGGACGTGAGCGCCCCATCGTCTACATCGACTTCTCGGCCTTGGTAGATTGCTACGGTAAACCCAAAGCGAGTCTGGCTAAGGCCTACCGGATGCTGATCGAAAACTACCAAGTCTATATCGTCGCCTCAGCCCCCACCAACGATCACCAGCACCTGGCCGACGCAGCAGCATGGGTCGAGCAATATCTCTCCACACCTGCTCATGACCACGTCATCTATGCCAACCAGAAGGCTTTGCTCTACGGCGATTACTTCATCGACATGCTGCCCGACGACAACTTCATGGGCACCGGCATCCAACTCGGCAGCGATGAGTTCAAGACTTGGGACGAGATCATCACGTATTTCGAGCGACTGGGAGGACAATGACGATGAAAAGAACAAACCTCATTATCGGTTTTCTATCCTATGCGCTCCTCGCTTTGATTCTGATCGTGTGCGGATGGTGGTTAGCCGCCTTGTTGTTGCTGCTCATCTATGGCATTGTGCTACTTCTCTATAAGCGCAACAAAAAGGCACAATGGCTGATCGATGGCGACCCAAGCGACAAAGAGACCCTGGACACCCTCATTGCGCAATATGGTCAGCCCGACGATGTGGTGGTCATCGACGCCAGCCGTGCCAATGAGCCGTTTGGCGTGATCCTCATCTATTCCTCCGGCCGTTTCCTCATCGCCGCAGGCAAGCGCATCCCCTTCGACAGCATTACGGGTATCTCGTCCAAGAATTCTGCCACGCCCTATACCGTTGGACAATACCAGATTCTCATCAACACCAATGACAAACAGTTGGGCACGCTGCACCTCAACGCAGGCTATGATGAGCGCTTTTCCACGGAGGCCGCCACACAAGTCTTGCATGCGCTGAAATAGAAATCTCTGTTTCTGTGACCCAAAGATCTCTGTTTCTGTGACTCAGAAAAATCTTTCTGTGACTCAAAAGACGGCAAGCGATAGCTCACATCAGCCTTTTTTGCTGTCCGAAACAAGTCTTTCTTATGATCAAAAAGCGTCAGGCGACATGGTCAAACAATTGTCAGATGATTGGTCAAACGAATGTCAGCCAACTGGCTGACATCTATCGGCCAATTGGCTGACGAATGTTTGACCTATAAGTCGGAACGTTTTTGATAACTACCTGACATCTGATATTTGCAGAGTAATAGCTAATGTTTATTCTTGGACAGTTCCGTTTCAATCTTTTGCGGAACCAATCCGTGGATCGACTCGCCGGCAGCGAGCCGACGCCTTATCTCCGTGCTGTTTTCGGGAAAGAGCACGGTGGAGTAGACGTGTACGTTGGTTGGCAGTGAAGTAGTGTCGATGGGATATCCGGGGCGTGGATAGACAGCGAGCTCGTAGCGGCTGAGGATCTCTTCATAGTGTGCCCAACGATTAAAGGCCAACCAGTTGTCAGCACCGATAATCAGCACAAGTTCGTCATCAGAAAGAGACAGGCTCAGATGCTCAAGTGTCCGCCACATATAAGACGGCTTGGGCAGATGGAACTCCACATCGCTGGCTCTCATCTTCGGCTCTTCCTGTAATGCCGTCTCCACGAGAGCCAGACGATAATCGTCGGCCATCAGGTCGGTGTCCTGCTTCTTGAAAGGATTTAGCGGAGAGACGACAAAGAGAATCTCGTCAAGACGTGCCAACCGGAGGAGCTGGCGCGCCAAGGCGATGTGTCCCACATGGATAGGATTGAAGCTGCCGCCGAAGATGCCGATACGAGCCATAACGAAAGGTGCTTATTTCCCAAGAAATTCCTTGACGAGACGATAGGTCTCCTCTTCGGCTTGCTTCAGGTCGTCGTTGACAACCACGTAGTCGAACTGAGGAGCAAAGGTCAGTTCGTAAGAGGCTTTGGCCAATCGCTGCTCGATGACTTCCGGCGCGTCGGTAGCACGATGGACGAGTCGGCTGCGCAGTTCGTCGATCGATGGCGGCTGAATGAATAGGCTCAGGGCGCGGTCGCCGTACTGCCGTTTGATGTTGCAGCCGCCTTTCACATCGACGTCAAAGACGACGTTTTCGCCTCTTGCCGTCTGCGTTTCTACCTGCGATTTCAGCGTGCCATAGAAGCGGTCCTTGTAGACTTCTTCGTACTCAAGAAACTCGCCGGCCTGTATCTTCTTCTTGAATTCGTCGGCGGTGAGGAAGAAATATTCCACACCATTGCGCTCGGTGCCACGCGGTGCACGGCTCGTGCAACTGATAGAGAAGACCAGCTTCAGTTCCGGATGTTCTTTCATCAGCCAGCTCACGATGGTGCTTTTGCCACTGCCTGATGGTGCGGAGAATATGATGAGTTTACCCATTGTACAATGATGAATGTTGAAGGATGAAGGATGAATTGACGCAATGATGAATGAAGGACAAGCCAGAAGGACGCTGCTGAGCAGCGTCAAACAAAACCAATCGTCAAGCAGCTACTCTACAATACCGTTACCTCTGCTCGACTCTTGGGGCGTATCACTCCCCTCCCTTGGGGGAAGGGGCTGAGGGTGAGGCTGCTCTTTACAAAGCGTTGAGCACTTGTTCCTTGATCTGCTCGAGCTCGTCTTTCATCTTCACCACGATGTTCTGCATCTCAGCCTGATTGCTTTTGGAACCCGTGGTGTTGATTTCGCGTCCCATCTCTTGGGCGATGAAGCCCAGCTTCTTGCCGTTGGGCTTATCCTCGTCGAGCGTCTCGCGGAAGTATTTCAGGTGATTGGTCAGTCGCTGCTTCTCCTCACTGATGTCCAGCTTCTCTATATAGTAGATGAGCTCCTGCTCTAACCGGTTCTTGTCGTAGTCCACCTCAGGGATCTGCTCCAGTCCTTTGACGATCACCTCTTTGATCTTTGGCACGCGGCTCTTCTCGTAAGGCTCGATAGACTTCAGTAGAGCCTCGATGTTATCGATCTTCTCATGGAACTTTTTTTCCAGTGCGGCACCTTCCTGGCGGCGGAAAGCCTGCAGGTCTGCAAGCGCAGCCTCAATACCAGCGCGGACGGCAGTCCACTCCTCTTCGCTGAGTTCATCTTCTTCCGGTTTGCCGAGGGTGTCGGGCAGGCGCAGCAACACGTCGTACCAATTCTGCGGCTCGGGGATACCGGTCTTGGCTGATACCGCTTTGATCTGTTTGTAATATGATTCCACGATCGCGGTGTTGATGGGCATACTGGCCTGTGTGTCGTCTTTCTCAATCCAAACAGAGAAGTCCACCTTGCCACGGATGAGTACTTTGGCAATCATCTGTCTGATCTCCATCTCCTCTTCACGGTAGATGGGAGCGATGCGCGTGGAAAGGTCAAGGGCCTTGCTGTTGAGCGACTTCACTTCAATGTGTATCTTCTTGGCTTGAAAGGTCACTGTAGCGCGGCCATAGCCTGTCATTGACTGTATCATAACGACTTGAAATAATTTAGTTCGTGCAAATATACAAAAAATCGGGGAGATAAGTGCCTGCAGACCGACTATTTCCTTTATTTTCTTAAAAAAGCATGTTGAATACTCTTTAAGTGCTACAAATTAGTTATCTTTGCACAGAATAGGCATACTTGATAAATAAGCAAGTGAGAATATATTAAGTTTTAGATTATGTCTTGCATATTGAATATAGAGACGAGCACGAATGTGTGCTCCGTGGCCGTCACGCAAGACGGAAGCTGTTTTTTTGAGAAGGAAGACCATAGCGGTCCCAATCATGCCGAGCGCTTAGGATCGTTTGTCGATGAGGCTCTTTCTTTCACCGATAACCATGCCATCCCCTTGGATGCCGTTGCCGTGAGTTGCGGTCCGGGTTCCTACACCGGTCTGCGCATAGGCGTGTCGATGGCCAAGGGCATCTGCTATGGACGTGGACTGAAGCTCATCGGCGTCCCCACGCTGGAGTTGCTCTGCGTGCCGGTGCTGTTGCAGGAGATGGTGAGAGAAGAGGACGCCCTGCTGTGCCCGATGCTCGATGCCCGCCGCATGGAAGTCTATGCCCAGCTCTTTGACCGCTCGCTCCATGAGGTGCGCCCTATTCATGCTGACGTGGTGGATGGCGATGCTTACAAAGCGTATCTCGATGAGCATCCCGTCTATTTCTTCGGTAACGGTGCACAGAAATGCAAGGATGTCATCAATCATCCCAATGCACACTTCATCGAGGGCATAGAGCCGATCGCCAAGAACATGCTGCCACTGGCAGAAAAGCGCATGGCTCAGGAACAGTTTGAGGATGTTGCCTACTTCGTACCGTTCTATCTGAAGAACTTTGTGGCTAAGTTGCCACGTAAGCTCCTGTAAGCATATCTCTTACTACTCCACACAACATAAATGGCGAAAGCCACACGTTACCACACATGAATATTAAAGGATTAGACTATAACACCCAGCGCGAGAAACTCGTCCTGCCGGAATATGGTCGTGAAGTGCAGAACATGGCAGACTATGCCGTCGGACTGAAGACCAAGGCCGAGCGGTTGCGCTGTGCATATGCGATCGTCGCTACGATGGAGCGGATGTTCCCACAGGTACGCGAGAGTGCTGATTATAAGCAGAAACTTTGGGACCATCTGGCATTGATGACTGATTTCAAGTTGGATATCGACTGGCCATACGATGTCAATGAGGCCAAGGTGATCCTTGACAAGCCCCAGCCGGTACCCTATCCGATGTCGCATATTCCCGTGCGCCACTATGGCTCGATGGTCTTTGAACTCTTTGACCAGCTGAAGACGATGGAGCCCGGACCAGAGCGTGACCATCTCGTGGCACTGACAGCCAACCAAATGAAGCGCGACCTCGTGCAGTGGAGCCACGGCTACAGCGACAATGAGAAAGTTGCTGACGACTTGGCACGGTATACCGACGGAAAGATTCAACTCGACTTGGATACGTTCAAGTTTGAGAAGATCGATACGCGTGAGCGCCAGCAACCTGCTCCTTCCAAAAAACGCAAAAGAAAGTAATCACGACAGCTTATGGCATCATTCATTATCGAAGGCGGCCATGCCCTGAGTGGATCCATCACGCCACAGGGTGCCAAGAACGAGGCTTTAGAGGTGATCTGCGCCACATTGCTCACGAGCGACGCGGTGAAGATCAGTAATGTGCCCAACATTCTCGATGTCAACAATCTGATCAGACTGCTCAAGGACATCGGGGTGAAGGTGACAGCCAATGCGCCCGGCGACTATACGTTCCAGGCCGATGAACTCAATCTCGACTATCTCGACAGCCTGGAGTTTGTGAAGAAGTGCTCGGCCCTGCGCGGCTCTGTGCTGATGTTTGGTCCTTTGCTTGGTCGCTTTGGTAAGGCTACTGTGGCCAAGCCTGGTGGTGACAAGATAGGCCGCCGCCGTCTTGACACCCACTTCCTTGGCTTCAAGAAACTCGGCGCCAAGCTCGAGCACAGTGAGGATTGCAGCGTTTTTCAGATACGGGCCCAGCATCTCAAGGGCACCTACATGCTTCTCGACGAGGCCAGTGTGACCGGCACGGCCAACATCATCATGGCTGCCGTGCTGGCCAAAGGCACGACGACGATCTACAACGCCGCCTGTGAGCCTTATATCCAGCAACTCTGTCATCTGCTCAACGCTATGGGTGCAAACATCAGTGGCATCGGCAGCAATCTGATCACGATAGTCGGAGTAACAAGTCTGCATGGTGCTGAGCACCGTGTGTTGCCCGATATGATCGAAGTAGGCTCGTTCATCGGCATGGCGGCAATGGTAGGCAATGGCATCCGCGTCAAGGACGTGTCACTGCGCAACCTCGGCATCATCCCTGATGCCTTCCGTCGTTTGGGCGTGAAGGTGAAAGAGGAGGGCGATGACCTTATCATCCCACACCATAGTCACTACGAGGTGCAGTCGTTTATCGACGGTACGATCATGACATTGGCAGACGCTCCATGGCCGGGACTCACTCCCGACTTGCTGTCTGTGCTTCTCGTCGTGGCCACGCAGGCGCGCGGTTCTGTTCTCGTCCATCAGAAGATGTTTGAGAGCCGTCTGTTCTTTGTCGACAAGCTCATCGACATGGGCGCACAGATCATTCTCTGTGATCCGCATCGTGCCGTGGTCATCGGTCAGGACCATCGCATCCGTCTGCGTGCCGGTCGCATGACAAGCCCCGATATCCGTGCTGGTATTGCTTTGCTTATTGCAGCAATGAGTGCCAATGGCACCAGCCGTATCGACAACATCCAGCAGATCGACCGCGGATATGAGAATATCGACACACGACTCAATGAGTTGGGTGCGCATATCGAACGGGTAGACGATTAACGCAATGACAGCAAAACCATGATACGACGTGAGGATGTTTTCAAGATCGGGCGCATGGGCAAACCCCATGGCGTGAAAGGAGAACTGAGCATGCAGTGCGACGACGATGTCTTTGACCGTGTCGACGCTGATTATCTTGTGCTTGATGTCGACGGCATCCTAGTACCGTTTTTCATCGAGGAGTATCGCTTCCGATCTGATGACGTAGTACTGATGAAACTGGAAGACATCGACAGTGAGCAACAGGCACGTGAGCTGACGGGCTATGACGTGTATTTCCCTCACAGCCTTGCCGACAATGGTGAGTCGAAGGAAGTGTCGTGGCAACAGCTTCAAGGTTTTAAAGTTCTTGATCATCAACATGACGACCATGTCGTTGGTCGCGTTGCAGGCATCGATGTTTCTACGGTCAACACGCTGTTGGAGGTGGAACGGGAAGACGGCAGCGATGTGCTTATTCCTGCTTCGGAAGAACTGGTCGTTGACGTAGATATTGCAAGCCGTCAGATCGTCTTGGACATACCTGACGGACTGCTTGAATTATAGTCGTTGTCGCTGAAGCTGCAACGGCTACACCATATTATATATAGCACTTAAAGATAGAAATGACAAAATACGCAACTCTTCACGATGATCAGCAGTCTCGCAAGCAGTCGATCTGCATACTCGGTTCTACGGGTAGCATCGGCACGCAGGCCCTTGATGTCATCGCCCAGCACCCCGACCGCTATGAGGTCTACTGCCTCACGGCGAACAACAGTGTAGAGAAGCTGGCAGCACAGGCCCGGCAGTTTAATCCTGCCGCAGTGGTCATCGCCAATGAGCATCACTACGAGGAATTGCAGGCCGCGCTTTCTGACCGTCCCGACATCAAAGTCTATGCGGGCAAGAAAGCCTTGGAGGAAATCGTGGAGGCCGATCCTATCGACACGGTATTGGCTTCTATGGTTGGCTTTGCGGGACTGGTGCCTACCATCAACGCCATCAAGGCCGGAAAGAAAATTTGCCTGGCCAACAAGGAAACGCTCGTCGTTGCCGGTGAGCTGATCCTCAGCTTGGTGGCCCAATACCATGTTAGCCTCTTGCCGGTCGACTCAGAGCATAGCGCCATCTTCCAGTGTTTGGTTGGAGAGGATCGGAACGAGGTAGACAAGATCTTGCTCACCTGCAGTGGTGGTCCCTTCCGTCTCTACACTCATGAGCAGTTGGAGCATGTCACCGCAGCCGACGCCCTCAATCATCCCACATGGGACATGGGAGCAAAGATCACTATCGACTCAGCGTCACTGATGAACAAGGGTTTTGAGGTGATGGAGGCTAAGTGGCTCTTCGGCGTGCCTGCCACCCGCATTCAAGTGCTGATTCATCCGCAGAGCATCGTACACAGCGGTGTGCAGTTTATGGACGGCGCCGTGAAGGCTCAGCTTGGTGTTCCCGACATGAGGCTGCCTATCCAGTATGCTTTCTCCTTCCCCGAACGCCTGCCTCTCAATGGTGAGCGACTCGATCTGTTCAAGGCACAGAAGCTGGAGTTCTTTGAGCCTGACACAAAGAAGTTTGAGTGCTTGGTGCTTGCGTATGAGGCAATCCGTCAGGGCGGTAATATGCCGTGTATTCTCAACGCTGCCAACGAGGTGGCTAACGCCGCGTTCCGACAAGGCCGCTGCTCGTTCCTCGGTATGGCCGACGTCATCCGCAAGACCATGGAGCAGACTACGTTTGACAAGAACCCTGATCTCGACACTTATCTGCAAACAGATAAGGAAGCAAGGGAGATCGCAAGGAAAAACGTGGAGGGCGGAAAGGCATAAAAGAACGAGCTGAGGCCGTTGCACAACAGCGGCAAACCGAACGGATGGCTCAGCACTGACAAGTCTCGGCAAGCACAGCGAGCAAGTCTCTGCAAGGAAGGCGTGGTAAAGTATTCACTGGCGCTAAGTCACGCCAAGTAATTCGCAATTAGTAATTTATTAGTTATAAATGGAAATTTTTCTGATTAAACTTCTCCAGTTCATTCTGTCCATCTCGTTGTTGGTATTGCTTCATGAGGGCGGACATGCGCTGGCATCTAAGCTCTTTGGAGTCCGGGTGGAGAAGTTCTTTATTTTCTTCGACGTCTCCATCGGCAAGTGGAGCGGTAAGCTCTTTAGTTTCAAACCGAAGAACAGCGAAACCGAATACGGCATGGGTTGGTTGCCTCTCGGCGGTTATTGTAAGATTGCTGGTATGATCGACGAGAGCATGGACACCGAGCAGATGAAGTGTGACCCGCAACCGTGGGAGTTCCGCACCAAGCCGGCATGGCAACGGCTCATCATTATGGTGGCCGGTGTGACGGTCAACTTTGTGTTGGCACTGTTTATCTACTCTATGATCATGTTTCACTGGGGCGAGAGCTACGTGCGTGTGGCAGACATGAGCCAGGGCATGAAATTCAACACCGAGGCCAAGCAGCTTGGCTTCCGTGACCACGATATCCTGGTGGGCACCGACAAGCGTCCGTTCAAGGACTTCAACGTTGATGTCTACCGCAATCTTTCCGAAGCCCACTATGCCGACATCATCCGTGACGGCAAGAAGATGCGTATCGCTCTGCCAGGCCATATCAATCTGTTGGGCATGCTGAAGTCAACGCCCCGCTTCGTGGCTCCGTTCACTCCCGCTGTTGTCGACACTGTGCTGCAGCATCTACCGGTAGCGGAGGACAGCAAGGACTCTATAGAGACACCGGCTTGGAAGATGGGGCTGAAGAAAGGCGACAAGATCTTGGCACTGAATGGTAAGTCAGTCGACTCCTACAATGAGTTTACCGATGAGATCAGCCGCATCAACGATCAGCTCGCAGCGACAAAGAGCACTGCCGACAGCCTGCGCCTTCGCAAGGTGACGCTTGTGGTGAGCCGCGCCGCCACGGGTAAGCAGGACACACTCGCCACGACACTCACTGCAGACTTGAAGGTTGGCTTTGCCGTAACAAGCATTTATCAGCTCTACGAAAAGGAGATGACACATAAGAGCTACAGCTTTCTGGAGAGCTTCCCCGCTGGATGTAAGTATGGTTGGGATGTGTTGGCCGGTTATGTCAGCGACATGCAGTATGTCTTCACGGCTGACGGCGCGAAGAGCTTGGGCGGTTTTGGCTCCATCGGCAGCCTCTTCCCCAGTCAGTGGGATTGGTTTATGTTCTGGAAGATGACCGCTTTCCTGAGCATCATCCTTGCTTTCATGAACATTCTGCCTATCCCTGCCCTCGATGGCGGTCACGTGCTCTTCCTGCTCTACGAGATCATTGCACGTCGCAAGCCTTCGGATAAGTTCATGATCTACGCCGAGTACGCAGGCATCACTATTCTGGTCATCCTCATGGTGGTGGCCAATCTCAACGACATCCTGCGCTGGGTAGGCGTCATGCAATAAGACGTTTATTCATCATATACCATAAGGGGGCGGCTCCATCACGGAGCCGCCCCTTTTTACATAACATTATCGTATTCTTAATTAAAGAGAGAGATTCTTCTGTTCTTAATTAATGGGAGTTTTATCTAATGAGAGCAAAACTCATAAGGCAAGGTTCAGTCGTTGCTTATGACGACGGTCCTTCCTGAATAGTTTGTCGCGACGATGTTTCCCGCAGCGTCCATGACGAGCTTGCCTTTCAGACCAGTGAAGACGATGTTTCCCGCTCCGTCAATGATGAGTACTTGACCGTTACGGTATTTTTTCATGAAGTTTTTCTCTTTGTCATAGACAATCGTCTGAACGGCGCTTGCATCGTTCTTTTCGGATTGTTCAGCAGTCTGCCACTCCTGTTGAAGCATGGATGCGATATCTTTGTAGCCTCTTTCGTTGAGTCGTCGTACCACCGAGTTGATGATAGAGTCGATTTGCTCATTGGAGAGCGTGCCGTCTGTCACCACATGCAGCCTCTTTGCCACCTTTTTGATTGAGTGAAAATCTGGTATCGATGGCAATGATTTAGTGACACTCGCTGCGGTTATGCTGCCGGGTCTTTGTCCGTACACCTTTGTCAGCTTTCCGGTTATCTTGCCTCTCTTAGCCTCGTTCCATTCCAATGCATAGGCGTAGCGTCGGTTGGAATTGTTCTTATCGGCAAAGCATTCCAGCACAAAGTGGTCATAGCCTTTCCCTATGTTTATGCCGCCCACATCGTATGTAGTGGCCAATGATTCTCCATCGCCTTTGAACACGCTGTAGGCTTTGGCAGCATCTTGGTCGAAGGCTTTGATGGCATTCTGCACGATGAGAGAGTTTCTTTTCACAGTAAACCCATAGGTCTCCCGCGACGATCGCAGGTCCAGAGTCTTAGGATCTTTCTCGGTCTCATTGGTCGTCGTTACTCCGTCTTGGCGCATAATGACATCCTTCATCTTTTCTATTCTTTCCTGAGCCTGCCCAAAGAGAGGTGTCATAGCTAACAGACAGGCTGCGATGCAATGAATTGTTCTCATAGTTCAATGATGTTATAGGGTGAATAATGTTGCTGTTTATCTTTATTGTCGATCAGTCGTTTGGCTTGTGCAATTTCCTCGTGAGCCTGTGCGATCATCGCCTTGCTTTCGAGCAAATTGGCCATCAGCAGCGAATAATCAGCTTTGGCGCTGTCATTTATTATTTGCCACTGGTCGACGTCGTGTTGTGCTTGAGCGAGTAGAAGACTGTCTTGATGACCAATCGATATTTCTTTTTCAGAAATGGTGATCATCTTTGTCGAACTATGTGTAGCTGCAAGCACATGGGGGGTAGACTTCTGATCAGAAGTAACCGGTGTGACGGAAGGTCGCTCATTTTCCTTAGATTCAGTCCTTAGGACAGCATGTTCCTTCAGAGAAGAACGTATTAGTTGCCCGCTGGCATTGTCTGTCGTAATCGTGAGGCTTTGGCTACTGTGTTGCTTCGGCCATATTCCCCATATCAATGCTCCTGCCAAACAGGCGGCAGCGAGCCAAGGTAGGGTCAGACGTATCATTTTGGAACGCTTGGGTGGTATTGAGATAGGAGCTGGTTCTGCAATGTTGATGTCATTGTCGTCTCGCAGGTACTTCCCCTTCATACCATCGTCAAACCAGGAAAACATCTCGCGGTAGTCCTCCCACTCTGGTGGAACGGATTGTGTGCGGAAATATTCGCCGAGCAGACGTTCCTCTTCCAGCGATGTAAGCCCGTCGAGATATTTGTCGAGCAACGACTGTATATATGCTTTTGTATATGCCTTCATGATTGTTTCCTCCTTTTTCTTATTTCCTCCAACAAGCGTCGGCGCGCTCTGGAAAGTAGTGTGGCCACCGACCGCTCTTCTATACCCAGACGTTGGGCGATAGCCCGATTATCGAGTTCCTCTACCTGCCGTAAGTGCAGTACCGTGTACTCTGTACTTGGCAAGTCTGCCAGTTGTTTCCGCAACCATTCGTCGGTCTCTTGCTCTTCTAAGTGAGTGTCGGCTTGACAGTGGCTGTCGGATGACTCTGTCGGGATCTCTTCTTGGGGAGCTCGTCGCTTTTCGCGTCGTAGCCAGTCGATGGTTAAGTTGTGGGCGATGCAGACCGCCAAGGCTTCAGCTTTTTGTCTTGTGTCGATCTTGGGGCAGACTTGCCAAAGCCGGATCATCGTCTCTTGCGCGATATCCTCAGCCTCCTCCGCTGGAGCCCCATAGCGGCGGCTACTCTCTACGGCTTTTTGTCGTAGTGTAGTGGCTTGGGATATGTATGCTTGGCTGTCCATCTCTTTGTTGCTTTACGTTTCTATAACGCTTCTATCCCTCTGTTATCAACAAAGGTGTTGTCGATTTTAACAATGTTTTATATACAGCCAACAAGTGTAGATCTCTTCTTGATATAAAAAAGAATCCGTACATACTGATTAAAAGTATGCACGGATTCTTTAAAAGATTGTTATTGCTTATTGGTTTTACATCATTACTTCCACCTGGTGCTCACCCTCAGACCATAGGACGAGGTTGCCGCTGACAGCCTTGCCGTCGAGTGAAATACGCTTCACGCCCTTCTGATGTCCATTGGGGTTGACCACGTGAATATGGTAGAGAGCACCACGGAAACGGCGTTTCACCGTGTATTCCTTTGCCGTCGAAGGCAAGCAGGGATCGATGCGCAGACCCTCATAATCGGGTTGGATGCCGAGGATGAACTCACTCACGGTATACCACATCCATGCTGCGGTACCCGTGAGCCAGCTGTTCTTACCCTCACCGGGACGTGCGGCATCCTTTCCGGCTACCATCTGACAGTTGACATACGGCTCCACCTTGTGCAAGGTCTGGTATTCCTCTTCCACATACGAAGGCAGAATCTTGGTATAGTGACGCCAAGCGTCGTCGCCGCGTCCGGATACAGTCTCACCGATAATCACCCACGGATTGTTGTGGCAGAAGATCCCGGCGTTTTCCTTATAGCCTTCGGGATAGGACGAAATCTCGCCCATCTCCACGTGATAAGTGGTGAAGGCAGGGTTGTTGAGCACGATGCCATGCTCACACTCCATGCGTTCCTTCACTGAGTCAAGGGCCATCTCGGGATAACCTTTCTCCTTGCCGATGGCGGCCATGGTGCACCATCCCTGGCTCTCAATGAAGATTTTACCCTCTTCGTTTTCGTCGGAGCCAATCTTATGACCGAAGTAGTCGTAGGCGCGCAGGTACCACTTGCCGTCCCATCCTTGTTGCTCCACAGCTTCTACCATGTCATCCACAGCTTTCTGTGCACGATCGGCCTCGTCGTTGTGACCGAGATGACGGCAGAGAGAGACGTAGTCTCGACCCGTGACGACGAAGAGTCCGGCGATCATCAGACTTTCAGCCTTAGAGCCCTCGCTCTTGTTCTCCGTCGTCTGGAAGCTCTCGTCGGGGTTCCATGAAAAGCAGTTGAGGTTGAGACAGTCGTTCCAGTCGGCACGTCCGATGAGTGGCAGACGGTGAGGACCAAGGTTGTTGATGACATGATTGAACGAAACCTTAAGGTGCTCCAGAAGCGAGACTTCAGAGCCCGGTACGTTGTCGAAGGGCACAGGTTCGTCAAGAATCGAGAAGTCGCCCGTTTCCTTGATGTAAGCCACAGTGCCGAAGATGAGCCAGCAAGGGTCGTCGTTGAATCCACCACCGATGTCGTTGTTGCCACGTTTGGTGAGCGGCTGGTACTGATGATAGCATCCGCCGTCGGGGAACTGCGTTGAGGCAATGTCGATGATGCGCTGACGGGCACGCTCAGGAATCTGATGTACAAAGCCCACGAGGTCCTGATTGGAGTCACGGAAGCCCATGCCACGACCGATACCACTCTCAAAGAACGATGCAGAACGGCTCATGCAGAACGTGACCATGCACTGATACTGGTTCCAGATGTTGACCATCCGGTCGAGCTTGTCGTTGCCGCTGTCCACCACAAAGATGTCGAGCAACTGGTCCCAATAGGCTTTCAACTCTGCAAAAGCCTTGTCGACCTGCTCGCGTGTGGCGAAGCGGTCCATGAGCGCGTGGGCTTTCTCCTTGTTGATGACCTTTTTGCATTCCCATTTCTTATCCTGCCCGTTCTCAACATAACCCAGCAGGAAGATGAGGTCACGCTTCTCTCCCGGCTTCAGCTCCACCTCGATATAGTGGCTGGCAACGGGGCTCCATCCGTGTGCGACGCTGTTGCGTGGTTTACCCTCAACGACCACCTGCGGTGCCGAATACTCGTTGTAGAGTCCCACAAAGCTCTCGCGGTCGGTGTCAAAGCCTTGGATGGGCGTGTTGACGTGATAGAAAGCATAGTGGTTGCGGCGCTCGCGGTATTCCGTCTTATGGTAGATCGTCGACGTCTGCTGCTCTATTTCCACCTCGCCGGTAGAGAAGTTGCGTTGGAAATTCTCCATGTCAGTGGCCGCGTTCCACAGGCACCATTCCTCAAATGAGAAGATCTTGAGATGCTTCACCTCGTTGCTGTTATTCTCCAGTGACAGCATTTGTACCTCAGCGGCCGTGTGGAGCGGCACAAAGAAGAGCACGCTGGCCACCACACCGAGCTTGCTGCCTGTGATGCGCGTGTAGTTCATGCCGTGTCGGCACTCATAGTTGTCGAGTGGTGTACGGCAAGGTTTCCATCCCGGGTTCCACACTGTATCACCGTCCTTGATATAGAAATAGCGGCCGTTGTTGTCCATCGGCACGTCATTGTAACGGTAGCGTGTGATGCGGCGGAACTTTGCGTCTTTGTAGAAAGAGTAGCCTCCGGCAGTGTTGGAGATGAGCGAGAAGAAGTCCTCGTTGCCCAGATAGTTGATCCATGGCCACGGCGTCTGTGGATCAGTGATGACATATTCGCGATGTGCGTCTTCGAAATGTCCATAGCGTTTATTGTCCATGTCAGTCATATATAGTTGGTCTTATGAATGTCTAAAGTCTGGCTTTATTGATTGCCAAGGCTAAATTAGCTATTTTTTTCCATCTTTGCACCATTATTGGATGGCGTTTCAAAAATATTCACTACATTTGCAAAGATAATACAGATCATAAGATAAAATATAACTAATCATAGAATAATTACCCATGAAGAACCTACTTTTAGCACTCGGCCTGGCTTTTCTCTCCTTGCCCCTTTCGGCACAAAACCTGCAGAAGGGCGACTACGGCTATCTCTATTGCCACATGAGCGACCGCGGAGAGTATACCGCTTATGCCGTAAGCCGCGACGGTTATCACTATACCGACATCCTCGGCGGCAATGCTATCTTCGATCCCAAGGAGCACGCACGCATTGAGGGTGGCACGCGCGACGCCTATATCACCCGAGCTTACAACGGTAAAGGCTATCTCATGGTCACTACCGACATGTGTGTGGCCAAGAGCCATAAGTGGGACAACTACGGCATCGACCTGCTCAAAAGCAAGGATCTCATCCATTGGACTTCCGTAACCTTTGACTTCCGCAAGGGCATGAGCATCTTCTGCGACGGCGCTACGGCTCCTTCACCGTATAAAGACTGGTCCACCATCAACCGTGTGTGGGCGCCACAGATCTTTTGGGATCCCAGCTATGTGTGGCCCAATGGTGACCAGGGTGGCTACATGGTCTATTACTCCATGCTCAATCGTCCTGAGGAGAAATACGACCGTATGTACTACAGCTATGCCGACAAGGACTTCCAACGCATCACCACGCCACGTCAGCTCTTCGACTGGGGCTATGCTACCATCGACTGCGACATCAACCTGCTCAGTGATGGCAAGTACCACATGCTCATCAAGAAGGAAGGTGGCAAGCCCGGCATATACACAGCAACGTCGGATCATCTCACCTATGGCTGGGGCGAGCCCGTTGACGACGACTACGTGAGCTTTGAAGGCCGCAAGAACTGCGAGGGCTCCTCGGCTTTCCAACTTATCGGCGACAGCACGTGGCGCGTGGCCTACATCCAATATAGCGACAATCCCAAGCACTATCGCATCTGTAAGGCCGACAGCCATCTGCGCAATTTCCACGATCCCGTCGACATCGAGGGCGCCACCGCTCCACAGCACGGCTCGTTCATGCGCATCACTAAAAAGGAATATGACAGGCTGATGAAGCTCAACACGAAGAAATAGCCCAAAGCCCTCTCCCAAGAGCCCTCTCCCTAACCCTCCCCCCAGGGGGGAGGGAATGAGCCCACCCTTACCTTCCCTCAAAAAGAGAGAAGGGGGAAGATAGTAAGAGGGGGGGGAGGGAAATGCGAAGGAGCAGGAGGGGAGCGGACATTTATTTATTCATTATTATTTATACACTATACATTATACATTACAATGACGAAAGAAGAATTGATGCATGAAGCCATTGCACTGAGCATAGACAGTATACGGCATGGTGGCGGACCCTTTGGTGCAGTCATCGCGCGTGACGGAGAGATCATCGCAGCAGCCAGCAATAGTGTGACCCAAGACCATGACCCGACGGCTCATGCCGAGGTCAACGCCATCCGCATCGCGTGCGGCAAGCTTCAGACCTTTGATCTCCAAGGTTGTGAGATCTATTGTTCCTGCGAGCCCTGTCCGATGTGTTTGGGTGCTATCTACTGGGCCCATCTCGACAAGATCTATTATGCCAACACGCGCAAGGATGCTGCGGGCATTGGCTTCGACGACGACTTCATCTATCACGAGATCGATCTTTGTCCCGAAGACCGTCATAAGGCCATGGAGCGTCTGTTGCCGCAAGAGGCGATCAAGGCGTTTGAGATGTGGCAGAATACCAAAGATAAAGTCGAATATTAATCGTTTCGGTGGAAATCGTTGGCTGATCCGTTAAAAACCATCAATAAATCCAATGGTCAGTAGCCATATTGCCAATGAAAGCGTACTAAAGATAAAACATTAAGAAAATATCCATCGTATTAGGAAACTACAAATGAAAAAAGCAATGACACTGGCCTTGCTGCTGGTCTTTACCCTGCTGGCCAACGCACAAATGCTCAACCCGGTAAAGTTCTCTTCCCAGTTGAAGACAAACGGATCGGCTGAGGCTGAGATTGTGTTCTCCGGAAGAATCGAGAGCGGATGGCATGTTTATTCCACTGGACTCGGTGCTGACGGACCTATTTCTGCCACTTTTAATGTCAACAAGCTCGACGGCGTGCAGCTCGTCGGCAAGTTGAAGGCTGTGGGCCACGAGATCTCTACGTTTGATAAACTCTTCGACATGAAACTGCGTTATTTCGAGAATAGCGTACAGTTCGTGCAGAAGATCAAGTTCACAAAGCCCACTTACTCCATCGACGCTTATCTGACTTATGGCGCCTGCAACGACCAGAACTGTATGCCGCCCAGTGATGTGGAGTTTAAACACGCGGGCAAGAGTCCTGCTGTCGACGCTGCTGCCGCAAAGACCGCAGCCGCAGCTTCAGCCACTGCAACGGGTGCTCAGCCCGGTGCTCCTATGTCTGCTCAGGAGCAGGCTTTGATGCTCAAGGCTCAGGAAGGCGATCCCGAGGCTGCAGCAGCATTGGAGCAACTCAAAGCTGACTCGCTTGCCAAACTGCAGGCCGACTCCGCTGCTCAGGCTGCCGCCGCTGCCAGTGCCTCATTCTCCAGTGCTGACAAGGACATGCTCTGGCGACCCGTGATCAAACAACTCCAGCAGTTTGGTGGTACGGGCGACATTGCCAACCACTCCTTATTATATATATTCCTCATGGGACTCGTGGGCGGACTGCTCGCCCTTGTCATGCCCTGCATCTGGCCGATCATCCCTATGACGGTCAGCTTCTTCTTGAAACGTTCCAAAGACGATAAGAAGAAAGGTATCCGCGATGCTGTTACTTACGGCATCTCCATTGTGGTCATCTATCTCGCCCTCGGTATTGGCGTGACAGCGATCTTCGGTCCTAACACGCTCAACGCGCTTTCTACCAATGCTGTCTTCAATATCTTCCTGTTCCTCTTGCTGGTAGTCTTTGCCGTGAGCTTCTTTGGCTGGTTCGAAATCAAGTTGCCGGACAGTTGGGCCAACAGTGTTGACTCTAAAGCCAGCAAGACGACGGGTCTGCTTTCTATCTTCCTTATGGCCTTCACCCTTGTGCTCGTCAGCTTTTCCTGCACTGCCCCGATCATCGGCCTGCTGCTGGTTGAGACTGTGACATCGGGCAACTGGGTCGGTCCTGCCGTCGGTATGTTTGGCTTCGCCTTGGCTTTGGCTATCCCGTTCTCGCTCTTTGCCATGTTCCCGACACTGATGAAGAAGAGTCCGAAGAGCGGTTCTTGGATGAATCAAATCAAGGTGGTGCTCGGTTTCGTCGAGCTTGCCTTCTCGCTGAAGTTCCTCAGCGTGACTGACCTGGCCTATGGCTGGCACATCCTCGACCGTGAGGTGTTCCTCTCTCTTTGGATTGTCATCTTCCTGGCTTTGGGCTGCTATCTGGTTGGATGGCTGAAATTCCGCAGCGACGAGATCGGTGGCGAGTTAAATCGCCCCATGCCTGTCCCTGCCGTGATGCTTGGCTTGTGCTCCATCGCCTTCGCTGTCTACATGCTGCCGGGCCTGTGGGGCGCTCCCTGCAAAGCAGTCTCGGCTTTCGCACCACCTATGAACACCCAGGATTTCAACCTTAACACGAAGACCGTTGAGGCTAAATACAAGAACTACGAGGAAGGTATGGCGGCTGCCAAAGCCTTGGGCAAACCGGTGATGATCGACTTCACGGGCTATGGCTGCGTCAACTGCCGTAAGATGGAAGCCTCTGTTTGGACGGATCCGCAAGTGGCTGACAAACTTGAGAAAGACTATGTGCTCATCTCACTCTATGTCGATGACAAGACACCGCTGCCGAAACCTATCGAGGTCAACGACAACGGACAGCACCGCACCCTGCGCACCGTCGGTGACAAGTGGAGCTATCTCCAGAGTCATAAGTTCGGCGCTAACGCTCAGCCTTTCTATGTCACGGTCGACAATGAGGGTAATCCACTCAACGGCTCTTTCAGCTATAAGGAGGATGTACCCGCTTATCTTGACTTCCTGCAGAAGGGTCTTGACAACTACAAAGCCGGAAAATAAACCTGTGCCCCTTCAGGGCTATAGCCTTTCTCAGCTAATTGATGCTTATATACTATGAATAACAATAGCGAACTAAATAAGTCCATTATCTCTCTCATAAGGAAGGAGGTTGTCCCTGCCATTGGCTGTACAGAGCCAATGGCCGTGGCCCTCTGTACCGCAAGAGCTACTGAGGACTTGGGCAAGCGCCCGTCGCATATCTCTGTGCAGCTGAGTGCCAACATGCTGAAAAACGCGATGGGAGTAGGCATTCCCGGTACGGGTATGATCGGACTACCCATTGCCATTGCGCTCGGCGCGCTCTGCGGCAAGAGCAAATATCAGTTGGAGGTGCTGCGCGACCTGACGCCGGACATCCTGGAAGAGGGAAAGAAATATATCGCGGGCGATCATATCGACATCCAACTCAAAGAGAACATCACAGAGAAACTCTATATCGAGGTGACTTGCGAGGCTGACGGCGACGAGGCTACGGCGATCATTGCCGGCGGCCACACCAATTTTGTCTATGAGGAAGCCAGTGGCAAGGTGCTCTTGGACAAGCGGGCTTGTCTTGGCGGCAGTGCCGATGAGGAAGAGGTACAGTTGACCTTGCGCATGGTGTGGGACTTTGCCACCACAGCACCGCTCGATGATATCCGCTTCATCCTGCAAACGCGCGACTACAATATCCGTGCGGCCGAGGAGAGCAAAAAAGGCAACTACGGCCACTGCCTGGGTAAGACCATCGACCGCCCTTTGAGTCACGGCATCTTCGGCAAGACGATCTTCTCGCACATCATCTCCGAGACGGCTCTGGCCTGCGACGCCCGTATGGGTGGCGCCATGATTCCCGTGATGTCCAACTCCGGTTCGGGCAACCAGGGCATCTGCGCTACGAATCCTGTCGCAGTGTATGCCGAGGAGAACGAGAATACCGAGGAGGAGCTCATCCGTGCGCTGACGCTCTCGCATCTCACAGCCATCTATATCAAGCAGAGCCTTGGCAAACTCAGTGCGCTCTGCGGCTGTGTGGTGGCAAGCATCGGTTCGAGCTGTGGCATTGTCTACCTGATGGGTGGTGACTTCACGCGTGTCTGTCATGCGGTGAAGAACATGATCGCCAACCTCACGGGCATGATCTGCGACGGTGCGAAGCCGAGTTGCTCGATCAAGATCTGTTCCGGTGTGTCCTCTGCCTTGCTCTCTGCTTTGCTGAGCATGGAGGGCGAGCATGTCACCGCCGCCGAGGGTATCATTGACGAGGACGTGGACAAGAGCATCCACAACCTCACCAGCATCGGCAAAGAAGCCATGTGCTCCACAGACGACATGGTGCTCAACATCATGACGCACAAAGGCGGGTGCTAAGCACTCCTCTTTGCATAATATAAAAAAGGCTCACTCGAGCTAACAGACGCTGATGTCTGTTGCTCGAGTGAGCCTTTTTTGTTTTTTATTCATTCGCCTCAACCACCTTCCTGAGTGCTTCCGGCAGTTGCAGGCTGTCGCAATGGACGTGTTCCAGCAGTTCCTGACCTTGCTTGGTGAGGTGGAAGCGCATGCTGCGGCCGTCCTCCTTGCAGATACGGCGACGGATGCTGCCACTCTTCTCCAGCGAGGCAATGACCTTCGAGGCGTTGGAGCGGGTGAGCCCCATCTCGTCGGCAATCTCGCCGGCCGAGAGATTCTCCCTTTCCGAGAGCAGGCAGAGGAGCATCATCGCATTGATGTTCACGCCCAATGATGCCTCCACCTGCGTCTCAAAAGCCGTGATGGCCTTGTAGATCTTCCGGAGTCTACAGATACATTCTGTTTCCATTGTGCGCAAAGGATTATTCGGGGAGGAGAATCTCCTTGATGGCCTCGTCGAACTGCGCACGGTTCATGGCACCCACCTGCACCTGTGGATCACCCTGTTTCGGGATGAAGAAGATCGTAGGAATGGAGCGGATGCCAAATGTGGCGGCAAGCTCCTGCTGCTGGTCCACGTCCACCTTATATACATCGATCTTTCCGGCGTATGTCTTGGCGATGTCTGCCACGATTGGCGCTGTAGCCTTGCAAGGGCCGCACCAGGTGGCATAGAAGTCGATGATCACCGGTTTGTCACCTTCAAACACCCACTCCTTGGGATGCACGTCGTAGTTCATCACCTTCTCCTTGAACTCCTGGGTTGTTAACTCCTTTACTTCCATATTCTTTTTCTCCTTTTTCTTTGTTGCTGTTTGCTCTTGCGCGTTGGCGTTGCTACGCTTCTGACCATCGGGTTGTGTGGTTTTGCCCGTGCATGAAATGCTGAGGGTCATCGGAAGCAGAAATAAGAGCGACAGCAGGGTTGAACTTTTACTCATATATATACTTTCCGTTGGAAAACAGTGCAAAGATAGTGTTTGTTTTCCAAAGTAACAAATTTCCAAAGGAAAATAACGGTTTTCTAACGTATATTAACCAATTATGAGTGTTATAGCTTATCATTGTCTCTCCCTGTCGTCGCCCTGCTGCTTATGCCTTCTTTTGTCCGCGAAACTGACATTTTTCCGCGCTCATACAGGCGATTTTCAGAAATAAAAGGCACTTTGGGCTAATTTTTGCGAATTTTTGAGGTTTTTTGTAAAGCTTTGAAATATAGTCTGTTATGATTAATCGCTAAAATCTATTAAAATCAAAAAGGTACTTTGAGGAAAAATTCTCTAGAGAATTTTTCCTCAAAGTACCTTTTTCTTATGGTCATCTCGGCGTTTTGACCGAGTCATCTCGCCTTTTTGACACTACAAACAGGCTGTTTTCACCCTTTCATCGGGATGTTTCCATCATTTCACACTACAAATCTGAGGTAAATAAGCCGATTTTCCATTTTCGCCTTCTCTGGATTGCAAGTTCAGGATGAAGGGATTTTGTCAGAATTATTCTGCGTGCCGGGTCAATGCCCGGCACGCTTAGGCAGCCCTAAACAAAGAACATGATAATCATCTGCGCGATGACCACTCGGATGAACATGCCCAAGGGATAGACCGAAGCGTAGGAGATGCTTGCCGTGTCGCCTTTGAGCGTATCGTTGGCGTAGCCCAGTGCCATCGGGTTCGCCATGCTGCCGCATAGGATGCCACAAATGGTTCCGAAGTCATAGCGATGGGCTTTGAGAGCGATGACGCCGATGATAAGAATAGGCACGAGGGTGATGAGGAAGCCAATGCCCACCCAGACGAGGCCCTCAGGTTTGATGACTGTGGAGAGGAAATCCTTGCCGGCATCGAGTCCCAAACAAGCCAAGTAGATGCTCAGTCCCAGTTTGCGGAGCATGAGGCTGGCCGAGCGCGTCGTATAAGAGATGAGGTGGAGACGGGGACCGAGGGCTCCGACGATGATGCCCATAATGATCGGACCACCAGCAATGCCCAGGCGGATCGGGGACTCCATGCCTGGCAAACTGAGTGGAATGGAGCCGAGAATGAGACCCAGCACAATGCCGAGGAAGATGCTGCCGATGTTTGGCTCCTCCAGTGTCTTGACCGAGTTGCCGAAGAAATGCTCAGCGTTGTCGAGGTTCTCGTGTTTGCCCACGATAGTGATGCGGTCGCCGTATTCCAGTCGCAGGTCATCGCTGGCCAGTAGCTTGATGTCGCCACGGATCACGCGGCTGACGTTGACACCATAAGCCTGCCGCATGTGCAGTGCACCGAGGTGCTTGCCGTTGAGCGAGGGACGTGTGATAACGCATACGCGGCTCTCTACGTTGGCGTCGATGGCGTTCCAGTCGATGTCCTCCTTGTTCCAGTCCTGATCATTTTCTTTCTTTCCGAAGAGCAGCGTCATGGCCTGCTCGTCCTCTTTGTTGGTGACGACAAGCAGTTTGTCGTTGACGTGCAGTTCTGTCGTTGCCACCGGTACGAGCACTTGTTTGCCGCGCCAGATGCGTGAGATGATAAACTTCACGTGGGTCATCTGAGCGATCTGCTGGATCGTGCGACCGATGATGGCCGGGTTGATGGCGTTGAACTGTGCAATATAGGTATGGTTGTCGTCGCTGAGTTTCTTGACTTCGAGATCAGCCGGTTTCACGAAGAACTTACGAATAAGAACCATAGCGATGATAACACCGACCACACCGAGTGGATAGGTGACAGCTGTGGCCAGTGCCGTATCGCTGCTGGGAAGTCCGGCGTGAGCCAGTGCCTGCGTGGCGGCACCGAGGGCAGGTGTATTGGTCGTGGCACCGCAGAGCAGACCCGTCATCACCGGTATGCTGATGCCCGTCAACGGCGAGAGTACCAAGGCAAAGACGGTGCCCACGACAATGACGGCCAGACTCCACACGTTGAGCATCATGCCCTCGTGGCGCAAGGAGCCGAAGAAGTTGGGGCCCACATGCAGTCCCAGACAGTAGACAAACATCGACAGGCCGAAGGTCTCGGCATAGTCGAGCGTCACTTTGTCGACAGACATGCCGATGTTGCCGGCTACGATACCCACGAAAAACACGAAGGCGATGCCCAGCGAGATGCCCATGATGCGTATCTTGCCCAATGCCAGACCTGCCGCGATGATCAAGGAGATGATGACAACGGTCTGTATCGAGGAATGAACAGTAAAGAGAGAAGTAAACCAGTCCATGTTATTTACAACATTGTATACTTGAAGTCTTCTTGTATTTCACAACAGCAAGGATTACTCATCCAGTACGTTGAGATAGTTTTCCAAGGGTATGCCGCGGTTCTTGTCGGCATTGTTCTTATTGAGGTCGATGAGCCGGTATACAGCATCCATGGCGATGCGGGTGGAGAGACGTAGTGATTTGCCGTTGAGCAGGTTGCCGATCAGCACAGCCGAAAAGATGTCTCCCGTGCCGGGAAAATGCACCGGAATCTCGGTGTAGGGCAGCAGGAAATATTCTCCCCGCTGGTCGTTGTATCCGGCCACGCAGTGCTGCCCCTCAACGGGAATGGAGGTGATGAGCACCGATTTGGCGCCTGTGGCGTGCAGCTTGTCGAGCAGCGTGCGTGCCTCTTGCTTGCTGACGCCTTCGGCATGGTACTCGCTGCCCGTGAGATAGCAGGCCTCGGTGTGGTTGGGGAAGATCAGGTCAGCCACAGCGATCATCTCCAGCATGCTCTGGATGGTGGCCGGCGTCACACCATTGTACAGTTTTCCTTCGTCGCCCATGATAGGGTCTACGAATATCGTCGTGCCGTGGGCTGCCTCCTGCTTGCAGTATGCCGAGACGATCTCGGCCTGACGCTCGGAAGCGATGAAGCCCGTGGCGATGGCATCGAAGCTAAAGCCCAGCTCCTTCCAGACGGGGAAGACACCTTGGATATAGTCGGTGGTATCGAGAATATTGAACTTGCCATAGTCCAGCGTGTTGCTGACTAAAGCGGTAGGCAGGTTATAGGTGGGGAGCCCCATATAAGAAAGGATGGGAAGCATGGCTGCCGTGGCCACCTTGCCATAGCCTGCCATGTCGTTGATCAGAAGTATCTGTTTCTTGTTCATATCATCGATGAAATACTGTGCAAAGGTAGTAAAAACTATAAAGATAGGAAAGTAAAAGCAGCGAAAAGTTCTGTGGAGATGATAAATGACGAAGGTTGTCGCCCAAATGCCAATGATTAGAAATAAGGAAAAGGAGTTGCGAAGATGTGAACGTACACAATGGACACGATGATTAAAATACACAAAAAGAGTGTAAAACGTTTTGTGGTCTCGAAGATTAATCGTAATTTCGTACAAGAATTTAAATCTTATACCCTAAAGAAACATGACGACAAGAAGTGACAACGACTACTGTTTGATATTGGCGGGCGGTAAGGGACAGCGTTTATGGCCTTACAGCCGAGAGTCTTATCCCAAACAGTTCATTGACTTTTTTGGTACCGGACGCACACAGTTGCAGCAGACTTACGACCGTATGGCTAAGCTTGTGACTCCCGGGCATATCTTTGTCAGTACAAACATCGACTATGTCGACCTGGTGCGCGAGCAGTTGCCCGAGGTGGCGCGCGACCATATCCTTGCAGAACCGGTGCAGCGCAATACAGCGCCGAGCCTGGCTTGGGCCGCCTATCGCATCGCGCGCGAGGATGCCAAGGCCAATATCGTCACGGTGCCTTCCGATCAGGCTGTGATGGACGAGGCCGCTTTCGAGCGCAATGTCCACGATGGCTTTGCCTTTGTCTCTGCGCATGAGGGATTTCTGGTCATGGGCGTTAAGCCGACACGGCCGGAACCAGGCTATGGCTATATCCAGTTGGGCGATCCCGTGGAGGAAGGCTTCTACACTGTGAAGTCGTTTACCGAGAAGCCCGAGCGGCAGTTTGCGCAGGTGTTTATGGACAGCGGTGAGTTTTATTGGAACACCGGTGTGTTTTTCGTCAGCGTGAAGACGACGTGGGAAGAACTGACCAGGCAGCTGCCCGTGGTGCTCAGACAACTTGACAGCATCAACTTCTATGCCTCTCCCGAACAGGAGGAGAGCTATATGCTGGAGCATTTTCCCTCTTATCCCAACCTGAGCATCGAGTCAGCCATACTGGAGAAGGCTGAGCACGTGTATGTGATGCGCTGCAGCTTTGGCTGGGCAGATCTGGGTACATGGCATAGTATGTATGAGTCACAGCAGAAGTCCGGCGACGACAACGTGGTGGTGGGCTCCGACGTGATGATTGAAAACAGCCACCACAATATCATCAAGTTGCCGAAAGACCGGCTGGGTGTGATCAGCGGTCTTGATGGTTTCATCGTGGCTGAAAAGGACAATGTGCTACTCATCTGCAAGAAAGAAGACTCTTCGGCCCTCATCCGCAAGTATGTCAATGAGGTGGCGCTGAAGAAGGGCGAGAAATATGTTTAGCGCCATTGCACCTCGATGTTGAAAGATGATCCACGATATTGAAGGAACAAATCCACGATGTTGAAGGAATATATCAACAAAACAACTCCCCGACCTTATCTCAATGAGAAAAGTCGGGGAGTTTGTTTACCATACTCAAATGATGGTTTTCCAAGTTGAGCCTTTCCTTCTACTGTGTGCAAGGGCGAGCTTTTCCCTCCCTCCGTGAGGATTAGGGAGGCTCTTTACTACAGTTTCTTAAACTCCGTATAGATCTTGTCAGCGATAGCAGCCATCTCTTCGTCAGAGAACTTCACGTGTTTGTGGAAGTCCACGTCGGCTTCGCTGTTGATAGGCATCAGATGGATGTGGGCGTGATTGACCTCCAGGCCGAGCACCACCTCAGCTACTTTCTTACAAGGAAAAGCAGCGCGGATGGCGCGTGCCACCTTCTTGGCAAAGAGCTCAAAGTCTGCTAAGTCCTTGTCGTCCATGTCGAAGATATAGTCAATCTCCTTGCGTGGCACCACGAGGGTGTGTCCCTTCACCACCGGATTGATGTCGAGAAAAGCATAGAACTTGTCATCCTCGGCACACTTATAGCTGGGAATCTCTCCCGCAGCAATCTTACTGAACAATGTAGCCATAGTCTTGTTCTCCTATCTGTTAATGGGTTAATGATGTTGTCTGTCGCCTTGCCGGACTTATTCGCCGATGGAGATCTTGTCGATCTGCAGGCGGATGGTGCCGCGCGGAATCTTGATCTCAGCGATGTCGCCCACCTTTTTGTTGAGCAGGCCCTGGGCGATCGGCGTGTGGATAGAGATCTTGCCTTTCTTCAGATCGGCCTCACTCTCGCTGACGATCGTGTAGGTCATCTTCTTCTTAGTGGCGAGATTGGTCATCTCCACCTTAGACATGATCTGCACCTCCTCGGTAGAGAGTCGGCTGGTGTCGACGATCTTTGCCTGAGCGATGGTGAGCTTGATGTTGTTGATCTTCGCTTCCAAGTGAGCCTGAGCCTCCTTGGCTGCGTCATATTCTGAGTTTTCGCTCAGGTCGCCCTTGTCAGCGGCCTCGGCGATGGCGGCCGATGCCTTGGGGCGCTCTACTGCTTCGAGTTCGTGAAGCTGGGCCACGAGTTTGTCGTAGCCTTCTTGAGACATGTAAGCCATAATTGTTTCTGTTTAATTGTTTCGTTCCAAAAGGGCAAAAAAGAAAAGAATTCCAACATCGTAGAATGTCGGAATTCCATCTCTCTGTTTGCTCGTTACCTATATGTTCTGCAAAGATAGGCATTTATTTTCGAACAAGCAACTTTTTTAATGTTTATTTTGCTTTCAGCCACAACGACACGAAAAAAGCCACAGAGCGCATTGACTCTGTGGCTTGAAACTTATGCTTATGAATGATTAGAGGCTGAACTTGTAACCCAGAGTGATCTGGAAGACAGAGTTGCGAGTATCGTCAGCTCCCTTGACGCTGTTCTTGTTGATCTTTGTCACGCCCCAGTTGTAGCGGCCGTCGAGTACGAAGTTATTGTACTCATAGCTCAGGCCAACAGGGATACTCAGGTCGAAGGTGTTGACATCTGAGGCATCGTCCTTATCCACCATAAAGCCCGGCTGGATACCTAATTTGACGGCGAGTCCTGGTACTACATACACATTAGCCATCATAGGAATATTCAGATAGCTGGGTTTCCAGTCTTTCCCCTTGACACTTACAGTCTGTCCAAGAACATTTGTTGTGTAAGTCTTCCCCTTGTAGCCTTGACGGGAATACATCAGTCCACCGCTGAGAGAGAAGATGTCACTTACCTGATACTCACCTTCCAGTCCACCGGCAAAGTCAACACGTGCTTTGGAATCAGCGTTTGTGATGTCGGTGACATTGATACCTACTTTAGGCTGCAGTGTGAAAGAACCAACTGCGTGCTGAGCGAAAGCGCCCACAGAAGACAGCATGACAGCTGCCATGAGAAGTAACTTTTTCATGATACTTAAAATTTAGTTTTGTCTTTTATTTGTCGTTATCTATTATCCTTTATCCTCCTTCTTGCTTCCTAAAACAAATGACGACCAAGTATCAGAAAAGTAACAACTTTGCATGTATAATTAATCTATTTTTACATAATTGCTTAAAAAGTCTGTAGAAATGTATTCGTTTTTTTCTTTGAAATATTCCATAAGTCGACTAAAGAGCGAGGACTGCTGCAGCGTATCGGGATGACCGGTGAGCAGCAGTTGGCGACGGGCGCGCGTGAGGGCTACGTTGAGTTTTCTGTCCACGATACGGCCGTTTTCGTCGAAACTGTTGGCCGTGAGGAAGTCGAGCTGATAGCGTTGTTGAATCGTGAACGAATAGATGATGACGTCGCGTTGCGAGCCCTGGTAGCGCTCCACGGTGTCGATGCTGATGCGCTCCAACAGCGGATCATCGAGTTTCTCAAGCTCTTTGCGGATCATCGCAATCTGATTGCGGTAGGGCACGATGACGCCGAGCGTGGTGTCGGCATCGAAGTTCTGACCATAGAAACGGCGGATGCGTTGCGACAACAGGGCTACGAGACGCGCCTCATAGCTGTTGACTTTGTCAGAGATCTCGGGTTGCCGGCAGTCGGCAGAGGCGAAGAAAAGGCAGCGGTGAGTCTTCAACAGTTCGTCCATGCTGTCGAGAGCGGGCGAGGGATAGTTGAGCGATGTCTCTTGCTGATGCGGCAGTGGCACGGGAGAAATATGTTCCTCGGCGTAGAAAGCCTTGCCGGGAAAGTCAGCAATTTCGGGATGCATGCGTCCTTGATGGTGGAGCGTGCCGATGAAGTCGGTGCGTCCGGCACGCAACTCCTGGCGGATAAGGCGCTCAAAGAGGCTGTTCTTGCAGCTCGTCAGGCCGATAGCTTGCAATTCCGGCTCGTTGATGGCTGCACTACCGTCGTTTTGTTGAACCACGGCGGGCAGCTGCTTATAGTCACCGACAAGGATAAACTTGTCAATGTCGCAGCCACTCATGGCGTGTTTGCCGGTAGACTGCTGTGCACCCGCCACGCTGTTCTCGCCCTGATGACTGGCGAGAAGTCCGATGATATTCGGTTCCAGGATCTGAGAGCTCTCGTCGACGATGGCCAGCGAGAAGTGTTTCAGCGCAAAGAGATAGGAGCGTGACTGCATCATCGAGGTGGTGCCGACGATGACGTGCGCCTTGATCAACTTCTCCTGCATGTCGTTGAGCTTAGGCTTATCGCCGATTTGGTTTTGCAGCAGCCAAGGCTGATACTGCGGATCACAGCTCAGCTCACTGCCAATCCTCAAGAACGGGATGCCTGCCTTGACGAGCATGCCGCAGATCTCATCGACGGCACGGTTGGTGTAGGCCATCAGCAACAAGTCGGCCTGCTGTCCTGAGGGCGTCGGCGTGGCGAGCGCTTCCTCCACCATAAAGCGCAGCGCCATGCTGGTCTTGCCCGTTCCCGGTGGGCCGACGAGGAGAAAGAAGTCGCGCGCCTGCTTGGCTCGCGTCAACATGGCATCGAGGTCAGGAAGATAAGAGCGTGAAAGCGTCAAGCTCTTGTCGGCCTGAGGCGCACGCTGACCCAAGAGCAGCGCCTTGCGGTCGGCCGTGGAAGTAATCAGCTCATAGAGCGCACCGATCGCCGCACTGCCTCCGGCGTCGCTGCTGCCGTGCTCGACACACCACACAAAAGGCTTGTCGGCCTTGCTGATAGGTTCTCCTGCCCGCGGTGTGCGGCGGTAGGGCAGATGGTTGAAGATGTCGGCATTCTGCTGTCCGTCGGTCAGCAACACGGTGATGCGGTCGGAATGGATGTCCTCCAAACCGCCCTTGAAGAGTAAGGCCTTGCGCACGTCGGGCTCTTCGTCCTGTGGATAGGCATAGAGATAGACCATGTCGCCCCGCCGGAAGTTGGGCAGGAAGTCCTCACCCTGGTCGGGTACGGCGAGCGTGATGCGGTCGTAACCGTTATAGTCGTTGCTTTTCTCCTTGCTGACGATCTTCAGTCCCGTGTAGATATTGCCGGTTTCCCGCTTCTCTGCCAGCGGCATGTTCCACAGCGAAGCCACGCAGTTGCCCGTGCCCTCGACGACGCCGACCTTCGAAAGTAGGTTTTCCTTGATGACAAACTGCATCATGCGACAGAAGTAGGCCTTCTCCAATGGTGAGAGAAAAGCCAGGGGCTGCAGCTGTGCGTTGAGTTGTGGATAGAGATAATTGTTGTAGAAGAAGTCGCATCTGCCTGCCACGTTGAGGTTGTCGGCCGTCAGCAGGGGCAGGTAAGGGTTGAAGCCGTGCTCAGCAATTTGGAACTCTTGCGCCACAGCCTCATTGCGGAAGCGGATGGCCTCGTAGTAGAGTTTCATCAAGCGCGTCACGCTGAGCAGTCCGCCGGGTAGCGCGTATTTGGAGTAAAGCAGTCGGATGTCGGTACGCGTGGCGTGGAAGTTGTAATAGAGAATGCCGTAGTAGAGCAACAACTGTACGTAGTGTTTCTCCACGGCCTTGATGCCGTTGCCAGACGTGCCCGACCGCTCGATGAGCATGTTGCGTCCCGACTTCTGCTCGACGAGCAGTTCCATGTCAGTAGTCATCAAGTCCACACGTCCCTGAATGCCGAGTTGCTCACAGACAAAGGAAGGTTCGAGAATCGCGTGATTCATGTTGAAGTGGCGGCGGAGCTCCGCGACGGCTTGCTGCAGGTTCTGGATCTGCATGGCCGCATCGTCCTTGAACTGGTGCGCGTCGAAGTCTGTGCAGGTGCTATACTCCAGTGCCTTCTCCCGAAAATTGTCGCGCAGCGTCTGAGAAGCGTTGAAGTTTGGGTTGTTGATGATGTCGTCGAGCGCACTGCCGGCAAAGTTTCCGAGCAGAATCGGTTGGGTGTTGGTTTTGGGCTTCATGCGGCTGACGAGATAGAGAAGGGACGAGTGACCATACTCCATGAAGCAGGATGCGATCGTGCTGATGTCGAGCAGGAAGTCCGGCTCCACAATAATGATGCGCGGATAGATGTCGTCTCCTTCCACCTGACAGTCCAGCAGGTTTAGATGCATCCCTTCTTTGAGGATAGAAGCCAGGTAGCCCATGTTGGCGTATTGGTTGTCCTCACAGTAATGGACCGTCATCGGTGACTCGGCTCCATCCTCGTCTACGACAACGGAAATGGTGCTGTTATCCCACGAGCGTACGAGACAACGCTTGTTGGGCGCGTTGACATGCAGGTGTTCTTGCTTGGGTTGCAGGTCGCGGGGCAGTCGGACGGAGAGCGACTGTGGTATGTCGGCACGGAGCACACGGCTGACGAATACGGCCAGGGCACGGGCGTCGTGGAGCAAGTCTTCGGGCAGCAGCGGCTGACTCTGGTTAGAGTGGCGGCGCATCTGTCTGACGGCATTGGCCTCGTCGGCGGGCATGTGGTGCTGTCGCAACAGCGTTTCCACCTGTGCGTTGAGGTCGCCAAAGCCGTAGCGCGTGTCTTTCAGTCCTTCGGCACAGACGAGTACGAGCGTCTCGTGCATGAGCTTGTTGGCCGTGGCACAGCCCTGTTGGTCGAGCAACGCCTTGATGCGCTGGAAAAACTCGTCGGCGAGCTGCGCGTCGGAAGTGGTGGAGTGGATCGTGTGTTCGGTAGAGAGCATAAGCGGATGGGGTGATGGAGCTGTTGAACCGTCATAAGCGTGGCAGTCCCCTCATTGTTTCTATTTCTGTACGTTCAACAGTGAGTCTTTCTCCCAGTCGAGCAGTTGCTGCTTGAGTCCCTTTCCCCAATGATACTCACCCGTGGTTCCGTCGCTGTGGATGATGCGATGGCATGGAATGAGCATGGCAATGGGGTTCTGGGCGATGGCCGATGCGACGGCTCTCACGGCTTTAGGCTCACCAATCCCCTTCGCGATGTCGAGATAAGTAGCGGTATGACCGAACGGCACCTTCTGTACCTCGTTCCATACGCGTAGCTGGAAGTCAGTGCCTTTGATGTCGAGTTTCAACGGATGGTCATAGCCCTCAAAGATGACGCGCTCCACGGTTTGCGCCATGGTGTCGTTTTGTGTCGTCGGCGTGTAGACGCCCCACCGCTTAGCCAGTTGGTGGATGGTCTCCAGCCGATTGTAATCCAAGAACTGCAAATCGCAGATACCCTCCCATGTGCGCGCCACGATGATGTGGCCGAAAGGAGAGTCACTAAATCCATAAACTATTTGTCTCATAATTTGCAAATCTACATAAAATAATAAGAAAACCAAAAGAAAAGAAGTATTATTTTCATTTCTGAAAAAATAATTGTATTTTTGCACTTGTAACAATACAATACATCTATACTAATAAATACCTAAGCATTATGAACAAAACAATCATCCTATCCGCAATGATGCTGATGGCTTTGGGAGCACATGCCGCGCAGAAGCCCACAAGGGCTAAAGGCGTGGTGGAGCCAACATGGACGGAATGGCACGACCAGCAGGTCAACGAGGTCAACCGTTTCCCGATGCACACCAGTTTCTTCGCCTATGAGAATGGGCAGAAAGCGCTTGCGGGCGACATCACCCGCTCTACCAACTACTTATCACTTGAAGGACCTTGGAAATTTCTTTGGGTGGCCAATGCCGACCAGCGCCCAACAGACTTCTATAAAACCGACTTGAACGATGCCAACTGGAAGACCATGCAGGTGCCGGGAATGTGGGAGCTCAACGGTTTCGGAGACCCCGAATATGTCAATATCGGTTTTGCATGGCGATATCAGTTCGACTGGAAGCACCCGCTCAACGTGCCTACAAAGGACAATCACGTCGGTTCCTATCGCCGTGAGATCGATTTGCCGGCCGACTGGAACGGCAAGCAGGTCATCGCACATTTCGGTTCCGTGACCTCAAATATCTATCTCTATGTCAATGGGCAGTATGTCGGATACAGCGAGGACGCAAAGGTTGCTGCTGAGTTCGACATCACGAAATATGTTCATCCCGGCAAGAATCTCATTGCTTTCCAGACATTCCGTTGGTGCGACGGTTCGCTTGACGAGGACCAGGACTTCTGGCGACTGAGCGGTGTGGCCCGTCAGTGCTATCTCTTCGTGCGTGACAGCAAGGTACAGGTCAACGATATCAGACTGACACCGGGCTTGGAGAATGACTACAACGACGGTGAGTTGTTCATCGACGTCAATGTCAAGGGTAATCCAACGATCGATTTTCAACTGCTCAACGAGAACAATCTCGTTGTAGCCAAGTCCACCGGTAAGTTCGCAGGACGCAAGGAGGGCACAGCGCGCTTCATGCTCCGTAATGTGAAGAAGTGGACAGCAGAGACACCTTATTTATATACTCTCCTCGCCACCGTCAAAGACAGCCGCGGCAATGTCGTGGAGGTCATCCCGCAAAAAGTGGGTTTCCGCAAGGTGGAAATCAAGAACAGCCAGCTTCTTGTCAATGGGCAGCCCGTGCTCATCAAGGGTGCTGACCGCCACGAAATGGATCCCGACGGCGGATATGTCGTCACGCTCGACCGCATGATCCAGGATATCAAGGTCATGAAACGGCTGAACATCAATGCAGTGCGTACCTGTCACTATCCCGACGATCCACGCTGGTATGACCTTTGCGACGAATATGGTCTCTACGTCACCGCTGAGGCTAACCAGGAAAGTCACGGCTTTGGCTATAAAAGTGACTCCGAGGCTAAGAAGGAGAACTTTGGCCTGCAGATCCTCCAGCGCAACCAGCACAATGTGGCTATCAACTTCAATCATCCCAGCGTCATCGTGTGGAGCTTGGGCAACGAGACCGTCGACGGCCCCAATTTCACGGCTGCCTATCAGTGGATCAAGAGTCAGGACAAGAGTCGTCCCGTGCAGTATGAGCAAGCGGGAATTACCGGCGCCAACACAGACATCTTCTGCCCCATGTACTACACGCCGTGGGACTGCGAAGCCTACGCCAAAGATCCGAAATACACACGCCCGCTGATCCAGTGCGAATACAACCACACAATGGGCAACTCGGGTGGAAACCTCAAGGAATACTGGGATCTCGTACGCAAGTATCCTAAGTTCCAGGGTGGCTATGACTGGGACTTCGTAGACCAAGGACTCCACCGTCATCCCGACTTCAAGGCCAACCGTACGGTAGCCGACTACGATGCGATCTCCGCAAAGTATGAGCCCGGGACCGGAAACATGGCTCCCGAATACGCCTATGGCGGTGACTACAACAAGATAGACGCCAGCGACAACAACTTCAATTGCAACGGTATCATCGGTCCCGACCGTCAGCTCAACCCCCACGCTTATGAGCTGGCTTATCAGTATCAGAACATCTGGGCTGAACCCGTGGATCTGAAAGCCGGTAAAATTTCTGTTTACAACGAGAACTTCTTCCGCGATCTGAGCAACTACAAGCTTGTTTGGACTTTGCTCCAGGACGGTAAGGCCGTACAAAACGGTGAGGTTGCCGACCTGAACGTCGCTCCCCAGCAGCGCGCCACGCTGACGCTTCCCTATCAGGTACCGGCTACGGGCGAGGTGATGCTCAACGTTGATTTCAAATTGAAGGATGCTGAGCCACTGATGACAAAGGGACAGACCGTCGCTTACCGTCAGATGACTGTACGCGAACAGGCGGTTTCGGCTGCCTGCTGCACTATGGAGAAAGAAGGAAAAGCCGACAAAGAAAGCAAGATCCAGGTGAAGGAAGACAAGAAGACGGCCACCATCACGCTGAGCAACAAGGCCGGTCTTGACATCGTCTTTGACAAGCAGACCGGTTGGCTCAAGCAGTATACCGTAGACGGCAGCAATCTTCTGCCCGACGGCGGCACGCTGAAGCCAAACTTCTGGCGCGCCGTGACTGACAACGACATGGGTGCCGGACTGCAAAAGCAGTTTGCCGCTTGGAAAAATCCGGCCATGAACCTCAAGGCGATCACCGTCGATAAGGACAAGAACGTGGTGACGGCTGTCTATGACATGCCCGACGTGAAAGCCGAATTGACCATGACCTACGAGGTAGCACCTTGCGGTATGATGACCGTGACAGAGGCGATGAAGATGACGCCGGGCGCTAAGGTCAGCGATCTCTTCCGCTTCGGCTTGAAGATAGACTTGGCCTACGACATGGACCGCAGCACATTCTATGGCCGCGGACCCATTGAAAACTATGTCGACCGCAAGAGCAGTGAGCGTCTCGGTATCTATTCCCAGACCGCCGACCAGCAGTTCTATCCCTATATCCGCCCGCAGGAGACGGGAACGAAAAGCGACATCCGCTGGTGGAAACAGACCAACGCGCAGGGTCTCGGACTGCGCTTCACAGCTGCTAAACCGTTCTACGCAAGTGCATTGCATTACAATATTTCTGATCTCGACGAAGGACTGGAGAAGGCTCAGCGCCATCCCAACCAAGTACCAAAGAGCAAGTACACAGAGCTCTGTCTTGACTTGGCACAATACGGTGTGGGTGGCATCAACAGCTGGGGCGCCCGTCCGCTGAAGGAATACCAACTGCATGCACAGAACATGACCTTTAAGGTCATGATCGCGCCGGTGAAGTAATGCGATATCCGCAGGCTGGGCTGAGTATTCAGGAGAGCCCGGCCGCGGATACGCCAAAGATAAAAACACAATAATGAAAAAGATGATGATGATGGCCGTAGCGTTGGCCATGCAGTGTTCCATGCTTCATGCCGCCGAGGGCGACACGATCTCTTTGAGTGAGAAATGGCTGTTCAAGATTGCGGAGAGCGCTGCAAACTTGCCACGACATATCGAGGCGACCGCTCTCGACGACACACAGTGGCTGTTGCAGACAGTGCCCGGTGCTTGGTCGGTACCCGACGATTGGGCGAAGAAAAACTATGCCGGCGCCTACCGTGGTTGGGTGACGATGCCAACGGAGTATAAGAAAGGCCGTGTGTTCCTGCATATCGGCTACGTGCCGGCTGTGGCCGATATCTATGTCAACGAGCACTTCCTGGGTCAGACCGGACAGTTGGCTCAGACCGAGTTCGACATCACGCCCTATATCCGCTTTGACAAGCGCAACCTCTTTGCGTTCAGCATGTCGCGCTATGAGGGCGGGGAGACCATGCGTGCAGAGGACAAGGCCGGCTTCATGACCGGCATCTATGTCTATGCACTCCCGCAGGGCGTGGCACCGGCTCAGGCTTTTCAGCCGGGGAAAGCATCAGCAGGCAGCCGTGTGGCTGATCGAATGAGCGTGGAACCTTACCGCGGCTTTGTCGACACCAAGGAGCGTATGGTTGAAGATATAGCCCTGATGCAAGGCTTGGGCTTCAATGCTGTCTGCTATAACAAGCTCTCGTCTGACCCTGATTTCATTGCCGCTGCCCGTGAGGCAGGCTTGCAGGTGGTCAGCGACCAGCCGTTGACAAGCACCGCTTTCGTGGATGCCGACCGTCATCTCGTCAGTGCGGCTTACCGCTATCTGCCTCAGACGGCCTTCTCTTTCCAAGATGAAATCAGAAACGGAGAGGCTGAGGCTGCCAAGCGACTCAACGGTGGGGCTCTGAAAGTCAAGCGCTCAAAGCGCATCATCACTGTGAAAAATAAGGCTTGCACTGTGGTCTTTGACAAACAAAACGGTTTTCTCTCCAAATATATGGTCGGTGGCGTGGATCTGCTGCCGGTGTCGGGAGAGGGCGGCCTGCGCCCGACCACGGATGCAACGCTCGTCAGTCTCAATTTGACGAAGCCTAAAAAGGGGCAGCCTGTCACAGTGTCGGCCGTCTATGATCTGCGCAATGGTAAGCGACTGACATGGAAATACACTGTCCAGCCGCAAGGCGTGATGAGCGTCGGCCTGCCCGGGCTGCAGCAAGTGAGCTTCTTGGCATCGCCGCGGCTCAACCGCACGGTGTTTCTGGCTCAGGACTTGAAGGGCGAAACTCAGCTGGCTTCGCTCAGCGCTCCACGTCCCCGTGTGCTGACCACCACCTTGACCGGAGCAGACCACAAAGGATTGATGCTGGTAGGCAATGAGCCGCTCACCATCGGACAGACGTCGGCCAACAGCCTGACCATAGAGCCAGAGTCGGCACATTGCGTGCTGACCTTCCTGCCAAAATGATATGTATAGAAACATAACATCCTATATTTAACTTGTCTCTCTTCCTTCTCTCGGTTTGTCCGGGAGGAGGAAGAAGGCACAACTATCATTACTTATGAACCATACTACTAAAATGTTTGTCTCGCTGGCCCTTGGCTTGCTCTCCTTCACGGGGGCTTCGGCTCAGCGACAGTTTACCATCAACGCCAAGCCAGGCGCGCCCATCCAGCCGACGATGTACGGTATTTTCTTCGAAGATATCAACTTCGGCGCCGACGGCGGGCTCTATGCCGAGATGGTCGAAAACCGCAGTTTTGAATTCCCACAGCGGCTGATGGGCTGGAACACCTTCGGCAAAGTCAGTGTCAGCGACGTGAAACCGGCCTTTGACCGAAATCCCCACTACGTGGTATTGGAGAGTGCCGGTCATGACCAGAAGTTCACAGGACTGGAAAACCGTGGCTTCTTCGGCATGGGACTGAAGAAGGGCATGAGCTATGACTTCTCGGTCTTTGCCCGTCTCCACGACTTGCAGGGAAAGGAAGCTAAGATTCGCGTGGAACTCGTCGACGACCAGGACAACCCAATCGACAAGAAGGAGATCACCATCACGAACAACCAGTGGGCGAAGAAAACGGTGACGCTCACCTCCAACAAAACGGTCGAGAAGGGCTTGATGCGCATCTTCCTGGAGAGTGCCGACGGCGTAGACATCGACCATGTCAGCCTCTTCCCGGAAGACAGCTGGCACGGACTGCGAGCCGACTTGGTGAAAGACTTGGAAGATCTTCACCCTGGCATCTTCCGCTTCCCCGGTGGATGTATTGTTGAGGGTACGGATCTGGCCACTCGCTATCAGTGGAAGAACAGTGTAGGACCGGCTGAAAATCGCCCTCTCAACGAGAACCGCTGGAACTATACCTTCCCGCATCGCCTCTATCCCAACTATTACCAGACCTATGGACTCGGTTTCTATGAGTTCTTCCTGCTGTCGGAGAAGATTGGCGCAGAGCCGTTGCCGGTGCTGAGTTGTGGTCTTTCCTGCCAGTTTCAAAACAAGGATAATGACAAGAACGCGCACATGGCTGTCGACGACTTGCAGCCGTATATCGACGATGCCCTCGACTTGATCGAGTTTGCCAACGGCGCCACGACTACCAAGTGGGGTAAGCTGCGCGCTGATATGGGCCATCCGCAGCCGTTCAACCTTAAGCAGATTGGTATTGGCAACGAGCAGTGGGGGCCGCTCTATCCCGAGCGTCTGAAGAAGTTCGTGGAACAGATACGCTACAAATATCCTAATATCAAGATCTGCGGAACCTCTGGTCCGTCTGCCAGCGGCAAGGACTTTGACTATGGTTGGGAGCAGATGCGCAAGTTAGGAGTGGATCTTGTTGATGAGCACTACTATATGTCGCCCGACTGGTTCCTCAAGAACGCAGGCCGATATGACAACTATTCACGCAAGGGCCCGAAGATCTTTGCCGGAGAATACGCCTCACACGTCAAGGGCGTGGACGATCAGCCTACCGTGGCAAAGAACAATTTCGAGGCTGCTCTTTCCGAGGCTGCCTTCATGACTGGCTTGGAGCGCAATGCCGACGTGGTGTACCAGGCTACTTATGCTCCGCTTTTCGCACATGTGGAAGGGTGGCAGTGGCGCCCCGATCTGATTTGGTTTGACAATCTGCGCACCGTGCGCTCGGTCAACTGGTACGTGCAGATGCTCTATGGCACCAATAAGGGTACCAATGTGCTTAACCTCACTGAAAACGGTCAGCCCGTGGAAGGTAAGGACGGACTCTATGCCAGCGCAGTATGGGATAAGCCGATGAAGAAATACATCGTAAAGATTGCTAACACCAGCGACCAGCCGCAGCAGGTAACGCTCTCCTTCCGTGGCGGTAAGATCGCAGGTCAGGCTCAGGTCACCACGCTTCACGCCGATGATCCCCGTGCGGTGAACACGCTCGACAAACCCAATAATGTGGTACCGCAGCAGAGCTCTGTGGATGTCAACGGAAACGCCTGCACGGTGACCATTCCTGCCAAGACTTTCGCAGTATATAGATTCTAAAAGAGACCTCTTTACCAATCATAAAAAGCATGGTAAGCTGCTTGCTTACCATGCTTTTTTCGTGATCGCTGATTTCCTCATCCTTTATGTATAGTGAAAAAAGGCGATTTTTTAATGGTCAGACGTTCGTTCGACTAATCATCCAACGTCCGTTTGACCAATCGCCCAACGTTCGTTCGACCGATCATCCAACGATCGTTTGACCATCTTAACAAACGTTGAATTTACAGTTTCCTGCGGCATTTTTACTAGCATGTCGCGGTTGACAGTCTTATATCATTTGTCCATCCTATTCCTCGTCGAAGTCTATTTTCCACTCAAAGGTAACGCTTTTGCCACTACGGGGATGGCGAAAGGTGAGCTGCTCGGCGTGCAGACACAACCGGCGGGCACGCTGACCGTAGAGTTCATCACCCACGATTGGATTGTTCAAACCATCGGGATGCGCACAGTGTACCCGCAACTGATGGGTACGCCCCGTCTGAGGATAGAGTGCCACATGGCGCTCGTCGATCTTCTGAAAATAGGTGGTCGCTGCCTTGCCATGGAGCTTATCAACTATTTGTCGCGGACGATCATCGAGATCCGGTCGGAGTGGCAGCGACAAAACACCGTCTTCTGCCTTCATCTCATGGCTCAGTCGAGCCACATAGCGCTTCTTCACTTCATGACGCAGAAACTGGTCTTGCAGATTGTGATAAGCCTCCCATGTCTTTGCAATCACCATCAGTCCACTCGTCGCCATGTCGAGCCGGTGGACGATCAGCGGTCCCTCGGCTTCCGGGCAATGGGCTTTCATCAGGCTATAGACGCTCTCCCGAGCATTCTTCCCCGGCACGGAGAGCATACCCACAGGCTTACACACCACGCAGATGTCGGCATCCTCATAGATGACCGGCAACATTTGATGACGGTCATCATCAAGAGGGTTCGGCGCCACATCTAAGCCTTGTAACATCCACCACAGCAGCGGTTTGCACTTACCGTTGCAAGCCGGGTAGCACTGAAGATGGTGCCTCACCTCTTCCTTCGGACTTTCGCCCCACCAAAACATCGCCATGCTCAACGGCTGCATCTCATGCTTGAAGGCATATTGCAGCAACTTCGGCTCACAGCATTCGCCGCTGCCCGCCGGTGCCACCATCTTTCGCCCTTGCTGCTGACCGTAATCACGAAAGATCTCCTCGATGTCCTTCACCTCTCCGCGGGCGTTGCACAGGCGGAACTGACGGAAGAGCCACGATTGCAAGTTGTCGCTCTTTTGTCGACGTTGCTGACGAAGACGACGGAGCGTGCCTTCCAACTCGTCAACCATACTCAATGCTTGCTCCACCTGAGCGCGGTAATCTTTCCGCAAGCGGTGGAGCTCAGCATTCTCGAATTGCCGCCGCCGGATATATGCTTCCTGGCTCTCCCCTACCCTCGCCCCGCTGGGATGATTGGCTTTAAAGTCTTGGACGGCCTGCTCCTGCCGGTTTTTCACGGCTTCCAACTGCCGATGAGCATCACGCAGATCCTGTCCCTGCTCCATGTCGCGGATGCGGTTGTTGATGTCCGTGATCTCAGCCTCATGCGTCTTGAAATAGCCGTTGGGCTGGAGATAGTCATAGACTGCAGGCACGAAATCGGGCCAGTCGCTGCGTCCGACAATCTGTCCGCTGTAACCGGCTATGTAACTCAGCTTGCCATCTTTCCGCACGATCACCACGCCAAACATCTTGCCCTGGGCTATCTCTGCCTGAAAGTTAGCATCCACCGCGCCCTTTGCAAAGGTCTGCTCTTTGTCGCCACGCAGATATGCCGCCAGTTGCGCAATCGCCAAACGACAGAGCGCATCCGGCTCGTAGTAGAACGGATTGTTCAACCTGACCGGTGGCTGCATGGATGTATCGAGCGGATGGGATATCATTGTATCGGAAATGTAATGTCGAAAACGGGAGAAACAAAAGAGAAAAAACTGAGCCGACCCATAAGGCCGGCTTGTCTGTTAAGTGTGTAAGATGTCAAACGAAAAGACGCTGAGGGAAGAGGATCAGAGCGAAAAGCGCTTCTTCATCTCTTCGTAAAGCGGAAGGGCCACTGCCTTAGCGTCAGGATGAGGAGCACCCGTAGTGCCTAAGGCACGCAAATCAAAGAAATGCTTCCAGTCTGAAAGGAAGGCTGTATGAACCAACTCCGTGTTGGTATCCAGCGGCAACACCACGCGGGCTTCCTGAGGCTTACGCCCCAAAGCAGTCAGATTGAGGTAAGCATGCTCAGCAGCTAAGTTGGCAAAGAGCCAGTTGTCGACAGCATCGGCCTCACCAGCGACTACTTTCTTGGTCAAAGCCAGGAAAGCGTCATCATTGAGACTTACCGTACCCTGCTTGACCGTCGACGTCCACGCACCGTCGGGCAGTTCTTTCACCCATTGCGGCAGGTTGATGGTGATCTCTGCCCCGAATTTCTCCTTTGAGTAATTGCAGTAGCGTGTACTCTGCTCTGCCATGGAGTTGACGCGATGACGGTTGAACTCGCGTGTGATCGCTACCTGAGTGGTGAAATGAACCGTGACGCGGCGCTCATGATGAACCGCTGGCTCACAGAGTTCCTTGAGGTCGTCCATACGTCCGTTCTCCACCAGCACACGCAGGTTGGTGGTGACGTAGGCCTTTCCATCCTCCATGTTGACATGTGTGAACCGGTTATGGCGATAGAAGTCTGTACGGTCGTCGTGCTCGTCGAGCGTCAGATAGATAGTGGCGTGCTCAAGCATTGCCGTATGCTTGCTGACGATCATGCGCTCCACAAACGGGCGCGCCGAGTCGGTAGTCTGGTGATTTTCACTCTTGTAGCACACTCTGCCGCAGCGCTCCACCTGACGGTAGACGCCGTCCGTGCCGGGTTGCTGCTCCCATATCTCGAAAGAAGGTTGATTGATCTTCATGTTTTTGTCGTTTTGCTTTTGGCTGCAAAGTTAAGAAATAATATTGAAACGCATCGGTGTATTCCGTCTGAAAGTGAAAGTTTTCAGCCGTTGTCTGTCTCGCGCTTGATGTTTCTGGGATGATGCAAAAGGATTTCCTGCCGCAGCGACTCGTCGTCCATGTGGGTATAGATCTCTGTTGTGCCGAGGTCAGCATGTCCGAGCAGTTCCTGGATGATGCGCAGATCGGCCCCACCCTTGAGCAATGCCGTCGCGAAGGAGTGGCGGAGCGTGTGTGGTGAGATGGTCTTCTTGATGCCCGCAGCCTCAGCCTGACGTTTCACCATAATCAGAATCATCGTACGCGTGAGGTGGTGCCCGCGTCGGTTGAGAAAGACGTAGTCCTCCTCACCGGGCTTGATTTTCATCTGTCGGCGGTCATCGAACCACAGTTCCAACTCATGGATAGCGCGTTCCGAAATAGGCACCAGTCGTTGCTTTCCGCCTTTTCCGTTGACGCGGATGAAGCCTTGTGGCAGGAACAGGTCGCTGAGCTTGAGGTTGGTAAGCTCCGAGACACGCAGACCGCAAGAGAAGAACACCTCGATGATGGCGCGGTTGCGGTGCCCTTCATTGCTGGTCAGGTCGATACTGTTCTCCAAAGCATCCACTTCCTCGGTGGACAGATACTCCGGCAAGTGCTGTGGCAGGTGGGGAGACTCCAACAGTTCTGTCGGGTCAACATCGAGATAGCCATCCAAGACTAAATAACGATAGAACGAGCGCACACCGCTGAGGATGCGTGCCTGCGACTTTGCGCTGATGCCATGATCGGAAAGCATCGCTGCGAAATGCTCCAAATCTTCGAGCTTTACGCTCAGCGGATCGAGCTTTTCTTGCTCTAAGTAGCCCAGCAACCAGTCAAGGTCATGCTTATAGGCCTCAACAGTATTGGGCGAATAGCCTCGCTCCAGCTTCAGATATCGTAGATAATGCTTTGTTAATTCCACATTCGTTTCTCCCTCAACCATTCATCACTCAACATTGATCATTGGTCATTGCTCAAGTCATCACTCAACATTCATCATTCAACACTCTGATAATGGTCAGTCCATCACGCACGGGCACGATGACCTTTTCCACTCTTTTGTCGTCGCGCACGTGATCGTTGAATGCCCGGATACCAAGCGTCTGATGATCGTGATCATAGCCCGGGTCGATGACGTGTCCGTCCCACAGCGTGTTGTCGGCGAGGATGATACCTCCGGGATTCATCAGTGGCAGGATCGCCTCGTAGGTTTCCACATAGCGCCGTTTGTCGCCGTCGACAAATGCCATGTCGAAGGTCACACCTAAACGAGGCGCTTCCACGCAGGCGTCGCCGATGCGGAAGTCTATCCACGGCGACACTGCGCTGCCCTCAATCCACGGGCGGGTGAAGTCCTCCATCTCGTCGTTGATCTCAAAGGTGAAGAGCTTACTGCCGTCCACTCCCGACTCGCGTAGTCCCTCAGCCATACAGATAGCAGAGTAGCCCGAGAACGTGCCGACCTCCAGCACATGCTTTGGGCGCTGCATCAGCACGAGCATCTTCAGCAGTCGCCCTTGCAGATGTCCGCTTTGCATACGCCCGTGGATGGTATGGATGTTCGTGGCGCGATAGAGCCGATAGAGGTATTCGTCTTCCGGATCGCTGTGGTTGACGATATAGTCGTCGAGCTGTTGCGTGTCGGTCATGCCTTGTCGCTTTGGTGTGCGAGGATGCCACGGATCGCCAGCTCATAGCTTTGCAGGCCAAAGCCGCAGATGACGCCGAGACAGCCTGCCGAGATCATCGAGTGATGGCGGTACTCCTCGCGCTGGTGCACGTTGGAGATATGCACCTCCACCGTGGGACAGCGCAGCGAACGGATGCAGTCGAGCAGTGCGATACTCGTGTGGGTATAAGCACCGGCGTTGAGTACGATGCCGTCGTAGTCGAAGCCTACCTGTTGCATCTTGTCGATGAGTTCGCCTTCTATGTTGCTTTGGAAATAGTCGATCTGCACGTCGGGGAACAGTGTTTTCAGTGTGGGCAGATAGCTCTCAAACGAGTTCTTGCCGTAGATACCCGGCTCGCGCACACCAAGCAGGTTGAGGTTGGGTCCGTTGATAATCTGTATCTTTCTCATAGTTTTCACTTTTCAGTACTGCAAAGATAGTGAAAACGAGTGGAATACGAAAATAAAGCTTGAGCTTTATTTTCGTATTCCCAAGTGCATCCTATCTTATTCAAAGCTACAAGCCGATAAGAGTACAACCACAAATTCATCAAAGACCAAGCGACTTGAAGAAGAAAGCCTCCACGCCTGTCACCGCTTGCCTATGACAGAAGCAACGAAGCTATTGGATAGTTGAGTCCATATATATTGCCGCTCTGTAAGATCTTTGCATGAAGTGCTGGTGAGATGCTGGTGATGTTCACCGCGTCTCACCATTTTTATTGTCGTTTTCTTTGCCATTCCACTTGTTTGCGCTATCTTTGCAATACAATGTCACAACCATCATCCATACAAGCCCTGCAACAACAACGGCTGCTGTTGCAGTTGGAGTATCAGACCGAGCGTGAGGCTTTCCGCAAGCAAGCCGACACCATGGGCATGGCACGCCGCGTCAAGCGTGGCGATGCCTGGTATCCCATACGAATAGGTAAGAGCTATTACAACTCGCTCAACCAATTTGCGTTGGAGGTCTACCGCACTGCTGACGAAGGCATTGAGCACAACTTCGAATACGGCAAGCCCGTGGTATTCTTCCGCATGGAGGAGAGCAAGGGCAACGACAAGGCCGAGGCTACCGCCAAGATGAAGACGAAGCTCTTCGGCTTAACGGGTACGGTATCGTATGTCGACGGCGACCGCATGGTGGTGACCATCCCTGAAGGTCATGCGCTCGACGTGCAGAGCTGCGAAGTGCCCGTGGGCGTACAGCTCTCGTTCGATGAGACCAGCTACCGCACGATGTTCGATGCCCTCGACCGTGTGATGCGCGCCAAGAGCGGGCGACTCGCCTATCTGCGTGATCTCTTCTACAGTCATGTGCCGGCCCAGCGCTTCCACTTCGGTCCCATGCGCTTCCCATGGCTCAATGCCACGCAGGAGCATGCTGTCAACGAGGTACTCTGCGCTAAGGATGTCATGGTGGTACATGGACCTCCGGGTACTGGCAAGACCACAACACTCGTTGAAGCCATCAACGAGACGCTTATGCGCGAGAGCCAGGTGCTCGTCTGCGCACAGAGCAACATGGCTGTAGACTGGATCTGCGAGAAACTCGTAGACCGTGGCATCAACGTGCTGCGCATCGGCAACCCGTCACGTGTCAACGACAAGATGCTCGGCTTCACCTACGAACGGCGCTTTGCCGACCATCCCGACTATCCGCAGCTGTGGGCCATCCGCAAGGCAATGCGTGAATTGCGCAAGAGTAAGCATGGCCGCGACGAGAAATATCATCAAAAGCTGGAGCGGCTGAAGAGTCGCGCTACCGAACTGGAGATCCGCATCAACGCCGAGCTCTTCGGTGAGGCGCGCGTCATTGCGTCCACACTTGTCGGCTCGGCCAGCCGTCTGCTTGAGGGCATGAAGTTCTCCACGCTGTTCATCGACGAGGCAGCACAGGCTTTGGAGGCTGCATGCTGGATACCTATGCGGCGTGCCGGACGCGTGATCCTTGCCGGTGACCATTGTCAGCTGCCGCCCACGGTGAAGAGCATTGCCGCTATGAAAGCCGGACTCGGCAAGACGCTTATGGAGCGTATCGTGGAGAACAAGCCTGAATGCGTCTCGCTCCTACAGGTACAGTACCGCATGAACGACGCCATCATGCGCTTCAGCTCCGACTGGTTCTATGGTGGTAAGGTGGAGAGCGCACCACAGACAGCCCACCGTGGCATCCTCGACTACGACATACCGATGGAGTGGATCGACACGTCGGACATGGAAGTAGGCCCCGACGAGCCCAACTTCCGTGAGCAGTTTGTCGGTGAGAGCTTTGGCCGCGTCAACAAAGGCGAGGCGTTGCTCACGCTCAACACGCTGCGCGACTACTATACCAAGATCGGCAAGCAGCGTGTCCTTGACGAGCAGATCGACGTAGGTGTCATCTCGCCCTACCGTGCACAAGTGCAGTATCTGCGCGGACTCATCAAGCGCGACGCTTTCTTCAAGCCCTTCCGTCATCTCGTCACCGTCAACACCGTCGACGGTTTCCAAGGCCAGGAACGCGACATCATCCTCATCTCCATGGTGCGTGCCAACGACGACGGACAGATCGGATTCCTCCGCGACCTGCGCCGCATGAACGTGGCCATCACCCGTGCCCGCATGAAGCTCATCATCCTCGGCAATGCCGCCACGATGACGAAGCACCCGTTCTATAAGAAGCTCTTCGACTATGTGCAGGGGCTGAAAGAAGAATAACAACCAGACTATGCACAAATAATTTATCTTTTTTCTCCAAACGAACAGTATGGTAATATTATTACAAATAATAAGGCATTACCCCCCACGTATCTACTTATATATCGCGGATAGGCAATGACCGTTTCACGATAGATAGGAAATTTAACTTCTTACTTGTCTGACAAACAATAGTTTTACGTGTATGAACAAACTCTTGACATTCTTGAAGCAGTGGACGCTGGTGGTCGCGCTGTGCATGGGCTCCTTGGTCTATCTGCTCTTCTCCGAGATACCCGTGTTGGAACCTATAGGCGACTTCATGGGACCAAAGTTAGTAGCGCTGTTGCCCTACGTCATCTTCCTCATTCTCTACGTCACTTTCTGCAAGATACAAGTAAAGGAGTTGCGACCCCGCACGTGGCATTTCATCTTGCAGGGGATCCGCGTCGCGCTGTCCGCCATCTGCGTCGTACTGGTAGCCATTGCGCCTTCGGCAGGCTGGAAGTTGATCTTTGAAGGCATGTTCATCTGCTTCATCTGTCCCACGGCCGCTGCCGCACCGGTGATCACCGAGAAGCTTGGTGGAAGCATAGAGTCGATGACCGTGTACATTCTTATCGCCAACTGCGTCACCTCAGTCATCATCCCGCTCTTCTTCCCTATGGTGGAGAAGAGTGCTGACATTAGTTTTCTCTTTGCCTTTCTGATGGTACTCAAGCGGGTGTTCATCGTGCTCATCGTACCGCTGTGCCTGGCCCTGCTCACGCGACGCTACTTGCCGCATGTGGCCAAATGGATTCGCGACCGCCGCAATCTCGGCTTCTATCTGTGGAGTTTCAACCTCTCCATCATCATGGGACTGGCCATGCAGAGCATTCTCCACGCCCCCGTGTCTGGCATCACGCTGGTAGCTCTGTGCGTCATCCCATTGTTCATCTCAGTCTTCCAATTCGGTTTGGGCAAGCTCGTCGGCGCGCACTACGACGACAGCATCAGCGCCGGACAAGCCTTAGGACAGAAGAATACGGTGGTAGGCATTTGGCTCACGCTGACATTTCTCAACCCCTACGCTGCCATTGCGCCCTGCGCCTATGTGGTGTGGCAAAACCTTATCAATGCCGTACAACTCTGGGTGAAGGAGAAATACGGAGCGCTGAAGTGGTAAGAAACCCTCCCCGCCTCCCTAAAAGGGAGGGAGAGAGCATCAACATATTCGTGATATTCTTTATGCCATCCTATAGACTCGGATGATCTGTCCGTCGTTGTCTTGCTGACTCTCCAGCTCTATTCCTTCGGGCAACAGTGGCGCACGCACACCGGCAGCGAGCGTGACGGGTGCTGTCTCCACGCGTATCTCGTCCCACAACCCACGGTCGAGGAAAGCCTGCAAAGTCTGAGCACCACCTTCGACAATCAGACTCTGCTTGCCCTCGGAATAGAGATATTCGAGGACGCTGTCGATGTCGTCGAAAACCCGGAAGCCCTCGGGGACGCCCTCACGATGATGCGTCAGCACGAGACGCTCGGGATCGCGACCGGCCCACAGACGTACGTTGAGCTGAGGATGATCACCTTCTAACGTACGGCGACCGACAAGAATGGCATCGTTCTCCGCCCGCAACTTATGTACAAGCATCTGAGTGAACGGCGACGAAAGAGCGACTTGTCGGCCGCCCTCACCGCTGATGAAACCATCGGCAGACTGTGCCCATTTCAACAGAATGTAAGGACGATGATGCGTATTGAACGTGATGAACCGCTTGTTCAACGCCAGACACTCCTGCTCCAACACGCCGACAGTAACCTCAATGCCCGCGTCGCGCAGTTTCTTCACGCCACGTCCCTGCACCTTGGCAAAGGGATCGATGCATCCGCAGACCACACGACGCACATGCTTGCTGATGATCAGGTCGGCACACGGTGGCGTCTTGCCCCAGTGACTGCAAGGTTCCAACGACACGTAGACAGTGGCTCCGCCGAGCAGTGCCTCGTCCTCCGGTTTCACGGAAGCGAAGGCGTTGACCTCAGCATGTCCCTCACCACAGCGCACATGGTAGCCCTCACCGATGATGCGGCCGTCGCTGCTGACAATCACCGCACCGACCATAGGATTCGGCTTGGCGTTCTGTCGTCCGTTGACGGCGAGCTCCAGGCAGCGCCGCATGTATTTTTCATCTGTTTCCCTGTTGATTTCTTCTGTGCTCATAGTCCGAAATGCTATTCTTTTATTATCTTTGCACTATGACTTATCAGCAATTATGGCATCAGCTCACGCCTCTCTACGCCGTAGAAGAGGCGCAGGCCATCACCCGACTGGTGTTGGAGACGACCTTTGGCTTCAGCCTCACTGACCTTGTCTGTGGCAAAGTTAGTGAATTATCGGCAGACGACGAAACAAAGCTGCATGAAATATGGCAGCGGCTGGAGGCCGGCGAGCCCGTACAGTATGTACTCGGCGAAGCCGACTTCTACGGTCGCTCATTCCGTGTGGCACCCAGCGTGCTCATCCCGCGCCCTGAGACCGAAGGCTTGTGCCGCCTGGTCTTGGACGGCCTACCCGCCGTTGCGCATGTCCTCGACATTGGCACTGGTTCGGGCTGCATCGCCATTACTGTTGCTTTGGAAGCCACGCAAGCCCAAGTGGAAGCCTGGGATATCAGTGACAAGGCCTTGCGACAAGCGCGAGACAATGCCCTTCGCTTAGGTGCGCAGGTGCTCTTCCGACAAAATGATGTACTGGCGGAGGCGAAAAAAGATGTGCTGGCGGAAGCGAAAGGAAATATGCTTTCGGAAGCGAGAAAAGGAGAAGGAAGTGAAGAAGTCTACCTTTACGACTGCATCGTCTCCAACCCGCCTTACATCGCCGAAAAGGAGCGCACGAAGATGGCGCGCAACGTGCTCGACTACGAGCCGTCGACAGCACTCTTCGTGCCCGATGACGATCCTCTGCGCTTCTACCGTGCTATCGCTGAGCTGGGGCTGCGACGACTGCGACCCGATGGCCGTCTCTGCTTTGAGATCAATCCGCTCTATGCCGAGGCGCTCAGCAGCCTGCTGGTCTCTTTAGGCTATGAAGCGGTGACGATCCTCGTCGACGACTACGGCAAACAGCGATTCGCAACTGCAAGAAAGCGAGGATCGCTTCTATAAAGTCTATAAAATCTATAAAAGGAAACCGACCATGATCAACGAGGAAACCGCGCGAGCCACGGCAAAGCTCGCCGCCCTCTGTGCCAAAGCCGAGCACTGCACGGGCGAGATGGACAAGAAACTGCGGCAGTGGGGCATCAGCGCCGAAGACCGGCAAACGGTCATCGACTATCTCGTGACCAACCACTATGTCGACGACAGCCGCTATACCGAGGCCTTCGTCGAAGACAAGATACGCTTCAACCAATGGGGACGCCGCAAGATCGAGCAGGCACTCTACGCCAAAGGCGTATCGGCTGATGTCTACACGCCCGTGCTCGACCGTGTGCCTGACAGCGCTTATCTCGAACAATTGAAACCGTTGCTCCGCGCCAAATGGCCGACCATCAAGGCCGACAGTGACTACGAGCGCAGCATGAAGCTCATCAAGTTTGGCATGGGACGAGGCTATTCGCTCGACCTCATCCGGCAGTGCATCGACAGCGTGAGCGAGGAAGATCTCGACGGCGATGGCGAGTTGGATTGACCGTCTGCTCGATTTCGTCATGCCACGCTTCTGCCCGATCTGTGGGCGACGGCTGTCTCTCAACGAGCCTCAGCTCTGCTCGTCCTGCCTGCTCGAACTACCCTACACGGGATTTCTGGAGCGTCCTTACGACAATCAGATGGTCGACAGGCTCTATGGCAAGATACGGAACTTCGAGCGCGGTGCTTCTTTATTTTATTATATGTATGACGACCGTCGCAACTTCCTCTTTGACCTGAAATACCACGACCGCCCCGAGATGGGACTTTGGCTGGGGCAAGAGGCTGGCCGACAAATGCTGCGGACGGGCTTTCTCGACGGCATCGACGCGATCATACCCGTGCCGCTGGCATATTCGAGACTGCGACAACGGGGCTACAACCAAAGCGAGATCATCGCGCAGGGCATCAGTGAGGTCACCGGCGTACCGGTTCTCACTCACGCAGCGCGCCGCACGACGTTTGCCAAGAGTCAGACCCGGCTAAGTACTATGCAACGCTTTGAAAACGTGAAAGACGCTTTCCAGCTCGTTGATGCCGACGCGATCCGTCACCGCCACGTGCTCATCGTCGACGACGTAGTCACCACAGGAGCCACCACCACGGCACTGGCCTCTCAACTCTCCACGGCGGGCGACGTGCGCATCAGCGTCTTCTCACTGGCTATCGTCAAGCAGCATCATCGTTAAGACAAAGGGAAAATGCTACATACAAAACAGCAACAGGAAGTCCTATATATATAATAGGTGTATCGTTCAACTTTAATATCAACATATCATGAAACAGATTGCAACCAACAACGCTCCGGCAGCCATCGGCCCATACAGCCAGGCCATCCAAGCCGGCAACTTCGTTTTCGTCAGTGGACAACTTCCCGTGGACCCAGCTACAGGTGAGTTCGCACAGGGAGGCATCAAAGAGCTCACGCGTCAAAGTCTTACCAACATCCAGCACATCCTGAAGGAAGCCGGACTGACCATGGCCGACGTGGTGAAGACAACTGTCTTCCTGGCCGACATGGCTGACTTCACCGACATGAACAGCGTCTATGCTGAGTTCTTCCAGGCTCCCTACCCTGCCCGCTCAGCTGTCGCCATCAAGACATTGCCGAAAAACGCGCGCGTCGAGATCGAATGCATCGCAGCAAAAGCATAAATATAAGCCAAGCAGTGTGCCCAACTATGGGTACACTGCTTTTTTTTGTTCTCTCAAAACGTCACATAGGGCTCCAGTCGCTTGATCTCTTCCGGCGGGAAGTCCTTGCTGAGTCTCAGATCATTCAGACTATGAATTGGCCCACGCAACCGACGATAGTCCACGATAGCCTTAGCCTGGTAATAGTTGATATAGGGATGGCGCTTCAGTTCGCCCAATGTCAGCGTGTTCACGTTCAGTTTATGCACATCGCCCAACGCTATCTTCAAATAGGGAATGGCTGCCTGTGGGAATTCGTCGTCGATCTCCTTCAACTGGCTTTGTGAAACGAAGCCACCTAAGCGGTCACGATAGCTGATGATGCGGCGAGCCCAGTACGAGCCGATACCCGGCACGCGTTTCAGCATATTGGTGTCGGCGAGGTTCAGGTTCACGTGTTCTGTTGCGCAGAGTTTATGAGGATAGTCATAGTGCCGGGTGGTATCGCTTTCAGCGCGCATCGTCCGTGTCGTCCCACCTCCGTATCCTCGCCTTTCGTATCCGTAATAGTCTGCCGCCGGCTGATAGTCACTACTGATACGGATGTAGGGTGCCAGTTCCTCGTATTGTTTCTTTGTCAGTCCGTAGAGCCGTGCAAAGTCTTCCTTCCTGCTGTAGACGCCGCCTGCCGCCCGATATTTATAGATGCTGCGCACCTGCCAGGGTTGCAGTCCCAGTCTCAGCAGCTCGGTACTGTCGGCTGTGTTCGGGTCAAAGGCGAAGAGAGCATGATGAGCCACGGGCTGGGCATAAGTCAGATTGCCTTTCCGATCTATTGTCGCCACGGCTGTAGCGTCTTCGCCTGGCGTCATTTCCGAGCCGTCACCGCCCACAAAGATCATCAGAAGCATACCTACCAAGGCCAGTGACAGCAGAAAGATCATCACCAGCCTGTCGTTATGATTATAGATATAGTGTTTGTTCTTCATCATACTTCCGTTTACTGATTAACCGCAGCATAGTCTCTCCGTGCCGCTTCCTGCTTGCAAAAATACGGTTTTATCTCTTACATTGTCATTCATAATGGCAAAAAGATGGAAAGAAAATCAATATCAGTAGCAATACTTATTGGTTTTGACAGTTCACGCCCTCGTTTCATCCTTTGCAGTATTATCATCAGCTCACGCCCTTCTTTCGTCCCTTGCAGCATTTCACTCCTCTCTCCCCTTGGAGAGGGGAACGGGGGTGAGGCTCCACTTTGCAACCCGGTTGCACGCCAATCTTCTTACCTTTGCACCCAGAAACATAAAATGAAGAAAGCGATGAACAAGAAACTGCTGAGAATCATTCTGTCTGCCGTGCTCCTGTTGGCTGCATGGCTCGTGACCCGTAATATAGCGATGCCCGTATGGGGACAACTGTTAGTATACCTCGTTCCCTACCTCATCGTAGGCTACGACGTACTTGGCGAAGCATGGGAAGGCATCCGTGAGGGCGACCCCTTCGACGAGGACTTCCTCATGGCGGTAGCCACCATCGGTGCCCTGCTCATCGGCTTTCTCCCCGGTGCCGAACCACAGTTTCCCGAGGCTGTCTTCGTGATGCTGTTCTTCCAGGTCGGTGAACTCTTTGAGGACTATGCCGAGGACCGCAGCCGCGAGTCGATCACCAAGCTCATGGACATTCGTCCCGACACCGCCAACGTAGAGCGCGGAGGTCAGGTCACCGTCGTAGCACCCGCTGACGTGAAGGTCGGCGAGACCATCGTGGTGAAGCCTGGCGAGAAGATCCCACTCGACGGCACCGTCATTGAGGGCAGCTCCAGCCTCGACACAGTAGCCCTCACCGGCGAGAGCATACCGCGCGGCGTGGACGTTGGCGGTGAGGTCATCTCCGGCTGCGTCAACATCTCCGGCGTGCTGCGCATCAAGACCACGAAGAGTTTCGGTGAGTCCACAGCCTCGAAGATCGTAGACCTCGTAGAGAACGCCAGTGCCAATAAGTCGCGGAGCGAGACGTTCATCACCCGTTTTGCCCATGTCTACACGCCCGTCGTGGTGTTCATGGCGCTTGCCCTGGCCTTCATCCCGCCTTTCTTCGCCCCGAGCTATGCCGACGCCTTCGGCACGTGGCTCTATCGTGCGCTGACCTTCTTGGTGGTCAGCTGTCCATGCGCCTTGGTCATCTCGGTGCCTCTGACGTTCTTTGGCGGCATCGGCGGAGCGTCGCGTCGCGGTATTCTCATCAAAGGCGGCAACTACATGGATGTCCTTGCACGCTGCTCCACGGTGGTTTTTGACAAGACCGGCACGCTGACCAAGGGTGTCTTTGCCGTTGATGCCGTACACCCCGACCGGATGGATGCCAATGAACTGCTCCATCTCGCCGCCCACGTAGAGCGTTTCTCCACCCACCCCATCGCCGCGGCGCTGCGCCAAGCCTACCCCGACGAGCACGACCACTGCCGCGTCGAGAACATCGAAGAGGTGGCAGGCTATGGTGTGCAGGCCATGATCAACGGTCACCGCGTCTGCGTGGGCAATGAGAAGATGATGCGCAAGGTAGGTGCCGAGGTGCACAGCTGCGTGAAATGCCAGGGACATGTGGGCACTGTGGTGCATGTCGCCATCGACGGAAGCTACGCCGGACATGTCGTCATCTCCGACCAGGTGAAGCCCGACGCCCGTGAGGCGGTGACCAGCCTGAAGTGTCTCGGCGTACAGCGCACGGTGATGCTCACCGGCGATCATGAGCAGGTGGGAATGTTCGTAGCCGACGCACTCGGTCTCGACGAATATCATGCCGGACTGCTGCCTGCCGACAAGGTGGAGCATGTAGAGCGTTTGCTGCATGAGAAACCAGCGGGAACAAGTCTTGCCTTTGTCGGTGACGGTATCAACGACGCACCTGTCTTGGCACGCGCCGACGTAGGCATCGCCATGGGAGCCTTGGGCAGTGACGCTGCCATCGAGGCCGCCGACGTGGTGCTCATGGACGACAAACCGTCGAAGATCGCCGTAGCCATCCGCGTGGCACGCCACACGCTGCGCATCGCCCGCCAAAACGCTGGCTTCGCCATCGGCGTGAAGGCCGCCATCCTCGTCCTCGCCGCCTTTGGCTTGGCAGGCATGGGTCTCGCCGTCTTCGGTGATGTCGGCGTGATGGTCCTCTGCGTGCTCAATGCCTCACGGGCGTTGAGAGCGTAACAGAACAAGGAATTATATTCGTATTTTCCTTGACAAAAGTCTGTCAGGATTTCCTTTCATTCCAGAGAGGGAAAAAAGAGCATTGAACGACCAAGCCATGGTCGAAAGAGGCAAAAAGCACGGTTTTTCACTCAAAATAGTGGAGTCATGCCATCAAAAAGCCTTTTTCTCACTATCAGAAAGGCGAGATGACACGATGAAAAAGGTCCTTTGACCAGAAATTCTCTAGAGAATTTCTGGTCAAAGGACCTTTTTGATAAGACCTCAAAATCATCGTTTTTCATACATCCTTATAAATCAACACATTACAAAAACGCTCAAAATTCGCAAAAAATCGACCGGGAAGCCTCTTGCTCGCTAAGATTGCATTCTCAGACCTCGTTTTTTGTCAGTTTATCCAACAAATAAAAAGAGCCCTTTCCTAACAAAGCCAAGCTCTTCCCTAACCCTCCCCAAAGGGAGGGAATTGCAATACCCTCAACATTGCTATGTCATAAGAGTGTTAGAATTTGGTCTAACGCTCCGCTACGCGGAATCAAGAAGATAAACGAATATAGAGAATATATAAGTTACGACTGTTATTCATGGTGTATCCCTTCCAGGGACATCTTACCTCTTTTGTACGATTCTTGCATGATTCTTGGACGATCGTTGCGTGTGGTTTGGAAATAATAGCGTAACTTTGCGGAGAGAAAATCCTAATATACATATTATATGAAACGACTTTTGACATTCGCCGCCACCATAGTCATGCTGTTGCCCACGCAAGCACAGAAGCGGCTTGGTGGCTATCCGATCACTCCCGTGACGTTCACCTCAGTGAAGGTGGCTCCCAACAGCTTCTGGGGACAAAGACTCGAAGCCAGCCGCAAGGTCACCATACCACTCGCCTTCAGCAAATGCGAGGAGACGGGACGCTACAAGAACTTTGAACATGCTGCCGCACACCTCAAAGACCCGTCAAAGGTGTTTCCCGTCACGGGATACAGCTTCGACGACACCGATCCCTATAAAACCATTGAGGGGGCCAGCTACATCCTTCAGACCTATCCCGACGCTAAGCTGAAACGATATATCGACAGCGTGATCACCATCATCGGCAGCGCACAGGAGCCCGACGGGTATCTCTACACTGCCAGAACACAAAACCCGCAACATCCCCACGAGTGGGCTGGCGACAAGCGATGGTCGAAAGAAGAAGATCTCAGCCATGAGCTCTATAACCTCGGACACATGGTAGAAGCCGCCATCGCACACTACCAGGCCACAGACAGCCGCCACTTTCTCGACATCGCCATCCGCTATGCTGACTGCGTCTGCCGTGAAGTTGGCCCTAAGCCGGATCAAGCCTGCGTGGTACCGGGACATCAGATTGCCGAGATGGCACTCTGCAAACTCTATCTCGTCACCGGACAGCGCAAGTATCTCGACGAGGCGAAGTTCTTCCTCGACTACCGCGGTAAGACGCAGGGACGGTCGGAATACTCGCAAAGCCACAAGCCGGTGGTTGACCAGGACGAGGCTGTCGGTCACGCCGTGCGCGCCGCCTATATGTATGCGGGTATGGCTGACGTTGCCGCGCTCACCGGCGACACGGCTTACATCCACGCCATCGACCGTATCTGGGACAACATCGTCAGCAAGAAACTCTATATCACCGGCGGCATCGGTGCCACGAACAACGGTGAAGCCTTCGGCGCCAACTATGAGTTGCCCAATATGAGTGCCTATGCCGAGACCTGCGCCGCCATCGGCAACGTGTATGTCAACTATCGTCTCTTCCTGCTCCACGGCGAGTCGAAATACTACGATGTGCTGGAGCGCACGCTCTACAATGGTCTCATCAGCGGTGTGAGCCTCGACGGCGGCAAATTCTTCTATCCCAATCCGCTGGAGTCCATGGGACAGCACCAGCGCCAGCCGTGGTTCGGCTGCGCATGCTGCCCAAGCAACATCTGCCGTTTCATCCCCTCGCTGCCCGGATATGTCTACGCCGTGAAGGACCGCAATCTCTATGTCAACCTCTTCCTGACCAACAGCGCCACGATGAAAGTCGGAGGCAAAGAGGTAAAGCTGAGCCAGGAGACACAATACCCTTGGAATGGCGACATCGCACTGAAGATTGAAGGCAACCGGGCCGGACGCTTCAACCTGAAGATACGCATACCGGGATGGGTCAAGAGCCAACCCGTGCCATCAGACCTCTATGAATATTCCGACGGCAAGCGACCTTCTTACTCCGTGCTTGTCAACGGCAAGAAGGTGGAAGCCGATCTGGAGTCTGACGGATACTATACCATCAACCGCACATGGAAGAAGGGTGACGTCGTACGTATCCATTTCGACATGGACGTGCGCACCGTACACGCGAATAATAAGGTGGTAGCCGACCGCGGACAGATCGCCGTGGAGCGTGGACCGCTGGTCTACTGCGCTGAATGGCCTGACAACAACTTCGACATCATGGGCATGCTCGTCAACCAAAGTCCGACGTTTGCTGCCGGAGAGAAGCCGATGGCTGCCTTCATCCCCGCTGACCGCCAAAAGCAGCTCACACTCTTCAAGACCCAAGACATCACCACACTCTCCACCGACGCCCAGCTGCTGGCCTACGACAAGCAGGGACGGCTGACCACAAAGGACGAGCGGCTGACGCTGATCCCGTATTTCGCCTGGTGCCATCGTGGCAGTGGCAACATGAAGGTATGGATGCCGCAGGATGTGCGCGCCACCCGTCCTGCCACACCGGCCACGCTGGCTTCGCAAGCCACTATCGCCTCGTCGACGCCCTCAGCATCGATGAAGAGTATTGCCGACGGACTGGTACCTGCCGACGAGAACGACCGTTCGATACCTTATTTCCATTGGTGGCCGAAACAAGGAACTACGGAGTGGATCACCTACACCTTTAAAGAACCACAGCAAGTACAGTCCGCTACCGTCTACTGGTACGACGACCAGCCTTGGGGCGGATGCAAGGTCCCGGAGTCCTGGTACATCGAATATCAGGACGCACAAGGTCAGTGGCAGCCGGTGGCCGATGCCGACAGCTATCCTGTAAAGAAAGGACAGCCCTGCACCGTCCACTTCGCGCCCGTAAAGACGAAGGTGCTCCGTCTCAACGTCAAGCAGCCCGCGAAATACTCCTGCGGACTGTTTGAGTGGAGCGTGAAGTAACGTGGAATGGACCCACTCTAACTCTCCCTAAGAGGGAGAGAATGGTAATACCCATGCTATCGTTTTGGCAACGAAAAGGTAGAATGCCCTCTTTCGTCCCTTGCAGCATATCTCTCCCCTTGGAGAGGGGTTGGGGGTGAGGCCGTAGAGGGGTTGGGGGTGAGGCTGGTGAGGCTCTCTAATATTCCCCCGGCTTCACCCCGAACTGCTTTTGGAAGCACTTGGAGAAATAAGACGGATTGTTGAAGCCCACCTGATAAGCAACCTCTGAGACACGGTACTGTTTGGTCTTGAGCAGACGGGCAGCCTTACGCAGACGAATGATCTGGATCATCTCGTTGGGCGTGGTGTCAGTGATCGCCTTCACCTTGGCAAAGAGTCCCGAACGACTGATGTTGAGCCGCTCGGCCAACATCTGCACGTTGAAGTCGGGATTGTCGATATTCTCCTCTATGATCTCATTCATTTGTCGCAACAGCGCGTTGTCCATAGGTGCCTTGGCCAACTCAGGTACCGGCTCAGTGGGCGTGGCGGCAAAGCGCTGCATCAGCCGGCGACGCATGGCGATCATGTTGCGGATGCAAGCTTCGAGATACTGCATGGAGAAAGGCTTCTCGATGAAAGCGTCGGCGCCGCAGTCCATGCTCTCCGTTTTGCTGGCATCATCGGTCTTGGCCGTGAGCATGATGAAGGGGATATGACTCGTACGGGCATCACTTCTTACGCTGCGGCACAGCGACGCTCCGTCCATCTCCGGCATCATCCAGTCACTGACAATCAACGTCACGGCATGTTTTGACAACACGTCGAGAGCCTCACGTCCGTTGCCGGCCGTCAGCACCTGATAATGAGGTTGGAAGTTCTTCGCGATATAGTGGCTCATGTCAGGATCGTCCTCCACGATGAGCACAATTTCCTGCTGCGTGCGTTGCGCTTGCTGATCCTTAGCCTCAACCACCATCTTTGCATCAGCAGCTGTTCCCTCTTTTGTCTCTTCATCCTCGCCTTCAGCTTTCACTGCTTTTGTCGTCTCTTCCGTGAGACTGGCCAAGCCCGGCATAGGCGTGACGGGCAGTTCCACGATCATACGGGTGCCCTGTCCAGGTTCCGACTCCACCTTGATCTCACCATCGTGCGCCTCCACAAGGTTGTGCACGATGGAAAGGCCGATACCTGTGCCTAGCTTGTTGTCCTTAGCCTGGAAGAAAGGACGGAAGATCTTCTCGCGGTCCTCAGCACTGATACCCGCTCCGTTGTCCGCCACGCTGATTGTGTAGCGTCCCGCAGCCGCATCGACATGGCAGCAAAGTTCTACATGGTCGTGGGTATACTTCGTGGCGTTGGTCATCAGGTTACTGATGATCTTGGTCAGCCCCTCCGCGTCTGCGACGGCGAGGAAATCCTGTGGCGGATAAGTCACGTCGAGAGCGATGCCCCGCTGCTCCATGGAGGGACGGAAGCGCTCAGCCACTGCATGCATGATAGCCGCAATGGACTGACGCTCGAAGTGAAGTTCGAAGCCATGCTCCACTTTGTTGAAGTCGAGCAGCTGATTGACGAGTTCCAAGAGTCGATGGGCATTGCGGTCGATGATATTCAGATCGTCCGACGCCCGCGCCTCCTTTTTCTGCATCAGCTTCTCCAAAGGTCCGATGATCAGCGTGACCGGCGTGCGTATTTCGTGGGCAATCATCGTGAAGAAGCGCAAGCGCGCCTCACGCACCTCTGCAGCTTTCTGTTCGCTGAGCCGCTGCATCTCGCGCTGATGACGACGCTCGGCACGATGCAATCTGAGTTGGGTATAATAATAAATAAGGAGTAGCAACACTGCCAAATAAAACAGTTTGGCAGGCAGCGACCACCAAAATGGCGGATGCACCACGATAACCAGCCGCGCTTCCTCACGACTCCAGATGCCGTCGTTGTTGGTGGCTTTGACGCGGAACGTATAAGTTCCTGCGGGCAAGTTGGTATAGGTGGCAGTATGACGGTTGCCCGCCTCGATCCAGTCTTTGTCAAAACCATCGAGACGATAAGCAAAGCGATTCTTCTCCGGCGCGCAATAGCTCAGTGCCGAGAAGGTCAGTGTGAACATGTTGTCCTTATAACCTAAGTCCAACTGCCGGATGTCGTCCAGTGCCTCTGGCAGCAGTTTCGAGCCGACACGCTGTGGCTGGTTGAGCACTGCCAGCGCTGTGATGAACACCCGTGGCGCCATGCGGTTGAGCTGTATCGTGTAGGGCGAAAAGGTGCTGAAGCCTTTCACTGTACCGAAGAACAGACTGCCGTCGGAAGCCTTCAAGGCTGCATTGGACTGGAACTGATTGCTGGCCAAGCCGTCGTAGCGGTTGAAGATACGTATGGGTTCACCGGGAATGTAACGCACCAGTCCCAGCGTGGTGCCGATCCAAAGCGTATAGCCATCGCAGACCACACTGTTCATCTCCTGAGAAGGCGCGGCAATGCTCACCCGACGAAAGCGGTCGCTGCGTGCGTCATAGCAGCAGAGGCCATTGCCTGTGGCGATCCACAGCTGTCCCCGCTCATCGCTGTCGATGCTGTTCACCTGCGACGAAGGCAACGAACCTTCCGCCCGCGAAGGCATATAGCGGTGGAAACGACCCGTGCGGGCATCCAGCCGGTAGAGTCCCGCGCCCTGCGTGGAGAACCAAAGATTGCCTTTACGGTCCTCGTTGATGTCCAGTACCAGCACACCCGTATGGCATACGGATCGGAACTGACGGGCTTTCTCGTCATAAAGCCGAATGTCCTCCATCGTTCCGGCCCATAGCCGGTGCCGGGAGTCGCGCATCAGCGCATAGCAACTCTTCACGGCGTGCTCACCCTCACCGCCCATTGCCGTGACGTAGCCGCTGCTGATGTCCATACGCAGGATGCCGTCGCTATAGGTTCCAATCCACAAGGCATTGCCCTCCGCCCACAGTGCATGGACGTTGAGCGTGGACAGCCACTGCTGAGCAGGAAAGGACATCATGGCATGATGGCTGAGCGAATAACAAGAAAGGCCGCCGTCGTCACTGCCTATCCACACGTGACCCATGCCGTCTTCACAGAAATGTCCCACCACGTTGCCACGCTGTCCCTCGGCAGCCGAGAAGCTGACGAAACGATGACTGACGGGCGAGACATATTTCACGCCACCATAGAATGTGCCATACCACAGCCCACCCTCACGGTCGCGGATGACGGCATAGACAAAGCGGTCGTCGTTGGAGACATCATGGCTTTGTGCGCTCTCAGGATAACGGCTCCAACGATTGGTAGCAATGTCGTAGCGCAGCAGTCCGTCGTCACAACCGATGAACAGCGTATGAGGGCTATTATATAATAAGGAGTGGATGTGCAGTCCGGCACCTGTCAGTGTCGGATTGATGACTTGCTTCAACGTTCCGTCGGCATCCATGCGGAAAAGGCCATGAGACCACGAGCCCAGCCACAGCGTGCCGTCGCCGTCTTGCAGCATGCTCATGCCGCCACCGTCAGCCGATGCGCCCTTTGTCCCTACCGGTTCAAACCGCTGGCTCGCTTTGTTGAGCCGATAGAGCCAGTACCGTCCCTTGGTGGTGTAGGCCCACACCTGGTTGTCAATGCCGACGCAGAGGGCACGGATGTCACCACCGTTTTGTGGAAAAGGATATTGCCGGAGGTCATGTGTCCGCTTGTTATAACGGAACACGCCCTGCCGTTGCGTGCAGATCCAGAGGTTGCCGTCGCGGTCGTCTACAACTTGGTTCACCGTCGTCTTGATGCGTGGAAGGAAGGATGAGAACTGCTCTGTACGGGTATCGAAATAGCACAGCCCGCGGCTTGTACCCACAAGCAGTCCATTGCCAAAGGCATGAAGGGTGGAGACAAAAGGATCGGAGCCGCGCAGGGGATTATAATAATAGGTGATCTCGTGGCTGTCGTAGCGGCACAGTCCGTTGTCGGTACCCATGAAGATGAAGCCGTCACGGTCTTGCAGCAGCGAGCGCACAGTGTTGGACCGCAGTCCTTCCTCCATCGTCAGACTGCGGTAGGGCAATCCCACTGTCGCCACAGCACCGCCCGGCGCCGTCATCATGCCGGACAACGCCGGCGCCGCACTGCCTGTCATTGCCCAACCAAGCAATGCCACGACAATCCACATCATTCTCCCAAAGATTGTTCTCATCATGTATATAGATAGGTCTTGGATAGCACAAAGGTACACAAAAAAGAGGAAACTACAAAAGGGCAGCAAGCGTTTACTGCCCTTAATACGGATAGAAACTTATGGTAATATCTTTATAGAGAAAGGTATGAATTTTGTCGTGCCAGCAAAACTTACTATTAATACATAAGAGTCGCCTACTACATTGCTTCCTATGTAAAAGGCATTATTGCCTCCTGAATATTTTGTAGCATCAAGGGAATGTGCCTCAACAATATCAAAATCGAATAAGGGATTGTTGTATGACCAAATTCCAGTAGCATCTGTATAAAAGAAGTTTAGATTTCCTTCCTTATATATTTTTATAATGTTTTTCTTAGCATCACCATCTATATTAAGATATCCAACATTAGAACTTTTACCACCTTTTTCTGAACTCCATTCCAAAACACCTGTTTTTGAAGACAAAACGACATGATTTGCTTTCTTTAAATTTGTAAAGGTGATTCCTTTTCCATTTTGAGTAGTAGCTACCAATTCAAAAGACTGAGAGCAATCTGGATTACTCTTTACTTCTATTTTGTTACCTGTGGTAGAATATGAGGTTTCGATCTTATCTTTATTAGTTTTGAATGTTGTCACTTTTACAGACCAATTGACAGGAATTTCACTTGGGACGTTACTGAGCGTGTATATGGATGACGACTTTATATAATCATCACCTTCTATAACGGCTTTAGTAATATTACATGCAGCTCCAATAGGTGTATGTTCCATACAACCATAAGTTCTGACTATCTGCAAAGGAGAGAAATAGTTTTGTTTACCGTTATGACTATAGCACATAATATTATTAGGGTCTGGATGATAATAATCTCCATGTGCATCAGTTAAGTTGCTTCCAGAGAAATTACCATTTGAATCCCACATACAAGGATCAGCTGGTGTATCAGCTACAAAATCACCAGCTATGGTACTATTAGAACCGTCTACATATTCTAGTTTACCACCTTTTTCTATACCATGATGTGTATGATACAATCCAATGCAATGTCCGACTTCATGTGCTAATACGAACGTTGAATACATTGAGCTTTTAATTATTACAGCTTTAGAGGGTATTCCATCGGCTTTTCCATAAATACGAGTCATATTTCGACCATCACTTAATATATATACATTAATAGCCCTCTCATCAAAATTTTTATTAAATAACCCTGCTGAAGCAGGTGAATTAATTTGTTCATCTGATAATTGATTATAAAAATCGCTATCAATAAAATCACATCCTTTTAATACAAAAGAAATGTTTGTATCTTTATAAAAGTGATTTAATGTACTAACTATCGTATTAGCTATTGCAGAGCTATAGCCAACATGACTTGAGCTTCTTACTATATGAACTAATACTTTTACATCATATAGTACAAAAGGGAAAGATGTAACACTTGCATTCCGTTTAAATGGAATAACAGAAGGTAATGTCGAATTTGTCGTACCACAAGAGAGACAATGAAATTCTCCAGATGCTCTAGTTTGATTTTTTTTCACACCCTCTATTTTACTCACTTTCAACCTGTACACCCAAATTGTAGGTCCTGTACCATTATCATTTCTGGGGGTCAAGATATGATCTAACAACATAGTGCCGCTCACTTTAACAGGGCCTGCTAAGCCAATAATAGAGTCATTAATATTATCGACAATTACAGCAGGCCCCTCCTCTAAGCCAAATCTACGTGTAACAAAGATCTGTTGATTGTCGAAATTGACACACCACTGTTTCACCGATTCATCAAAGTACAACGTACCAGTTTCGTCAGTGAATGTAATGGGCACCATTTCCTCTTTACTCGGATAGGAAACCAACCACTGGCTGTCCTCTGTTTCCTTACAAGCACAAAGGCTTGTGACGATCAAGAGGCTCAGCAAGAAGAGATTCAGTAATTGTTTCATAGTCTTACTTTTTTAGTTGTTAAACATGGAATAAGGGAGTGAAAATCACTCGATAGTTTTTAGTTGAGAAGAGTCAAGCATCAAGGCTTCAGGATCATAGGACAAAGATAAGCATTTTCTTGAATATTGAGAAACTTGTTACCTTAAAAAATTGATCATGGGGCGGGACGCCCATACCCGCCCCATGATTATTTCATACTTTCAGAAGAGTGTCGTTCAAGGTTGCAATGCCTTCTGTAGTCTGTCCATTGCAGCGGCAATCATGTCTGATGTGCCACTGCCATCAGTGACATATCTGACCACTCGCTCCGCATAGTTCAGTGCTTCCTTAGTTTCCGGAGCATCGGACTTTACACTTGTTCTAACCTTTTCCATCAACTGATTGAGGGGAGCAAGTTCTTCTGTCTCAGCCAAGTTGCCTGGCCGCATCGTGTTGACGGCTTTGTTCAGAGCAGCAATAGTCTCCTCAAGCTCACGTCCACGGATCTGTGCTTTGTGTTCCATAATGTCCTGCGCCTTGCTGACAGCCGCTTGCAGTCGCTCATAGCCATATGGTGCCCAAGGAGCATACTCCGGTACTTTTCTGTCCATCGCCTTCCAAGTCTCCTGCGACCGTTGACGGTCGTAAGCAATGGCGAGCAACGACGACAACTCATCCCACTGGGCAGGAAGCGGCTGACGGTCCACAGCATCAGCCGCGGCAACATCCGTCAGATGAATGCGATAATAGTGTGTGGACGCTGCATTACGATAATAGTCAGGCAAGAACATTTGCCCGTCGACACACAGCGACGGTACAGCCTGATCATAGGCTGTTGTGGCAAGCGATCGGTTGTTGACGACAATGCTGTCAAGACGAGTATCCAGATTCAACGTGGCCTCTTTCCAATTAGTCACTCCCGTGCCTGTCATGGCCAATGGGCCGTACATCACTACGCCCGTCCAAGAGCTGTGTGCCGAACTGTCGGCAGAAGCGATATCGCCCGGCAACTTGTCTACACCATATTCTATATATTTGGTATAAGGCATCACAATCTCTACACGATCGCCCCTTTTCCAGTGTCTCTTGCCAAGCTCCACAAAGCTGCAAGGACGGAAATGTTGCTGCACCGTACGGCCGTTGACCTTCACGGCAAAGCCCGAAGTTGCCCAACCGGGAACACGCAACTTCATAGTGAAAGAAGCCTTACCACTCACCACCTCTATCGTTGACCGTTGTGCAGGCCACTGACAAAGCTGTCGGATGACGACGCCCTTCTTGCGCCACTGCAATGTTGTCGGCATATACTGACAGACCCACAACGTATCGGCAGAGGAGAAATAGGTTGCAGACTGGTACTTGGTATGGTTCTCAGAACCCGTGCCTCCGCAGCAAGTCGACTGAGGCGTCTCGTTGTCAAAAGGCTTGGTGGCATTGAGACCCACCGCATACTGATAGGTCGTCTGGTAGCGCTCAGGATTCAGCGAGCCGACGATATGGTTATACAACGTCCGCTCGTAATAGTCCATATACCTTGCGTCGTTAGGATGGAAACGATAGAGTTCCTGCGTGAGCTTGAGCAGATTGTAGGAACAGCATGTCTCGTTGAGGTCTGGATTGACCTGTCGTGTCTGCGCATCCCACCCATTGGTAGCCATCGAAAGCACTTGGCTGTAAGGCTGACGGAACATCTCACCATTGCCCACGCCACCGGTGGCGTAGACATAGCGTCCTTGGAGAAAATTCCAGAAATTGTCGGCGATATGATAGTAGTTGATTCTTTGACTGTCCTGATAAAGTCGCAGGGCACCGATGATCATCGGTATGTGCTGATTGGCATGACGCATACGTATGTCATCGATATTCCTTGACAGCGGGTCATAGAACTTCGGTGCGTCGAAACAGCGTGCTGCCTCCAACAGCTTAGCCTTGTCGTCCTTGCTGCTAACCATTCCCGAGAGACGGGACAGACTCTCCTGCATGCCCCCTACCTCACCGGCGATGTACATATCCCACATCTCATAGCGGTTGCCTGGGTGAGCGCGTCGCTCAACCTGCGTACCATCTTCCTTGACATAGGTGCGATAGTGAAGACGGTTCCACACCCACAGTCCCATGTCCTTGGCGATGAGCAGTGCCTTGGCAGCAATCGTCTTGTCGTCGAAATAGGTAGCGATGTCGATGAGTCCGGCCAACTGCTTATGGATGGAGTAATAAGGCGCCCACACACCGTCGCTGTTGTTGTAGGAACTGTACTTCTCGATGAGCACGCAATGCTGGGCAGGAATGGCGTTGAGATAGCCATAGCCATATTTCTCGGGATGTTGCTTGTACACGTCAAAAGCCGCCCACGTGCCCTTCATATCCTTCAATTCGCTTTCAGGGGCCAGGTCGCGTGCCTCCCTATAGCGTCCTAAGGAATCATTCCACACAAACGTCTTTTCCTGACAAGCACGAAGCTCATTGACCATACGCGTGATATTTCGCCGAAGGATCGCCTTTTGTTTTGGATCTTTCGTCACAGCGTAGGCCTGAGCAATGGCAGACATATAGTGTCCCGAGCCATGTCCCTTGAGTTTGGTATCAGGAGAATCCCATCCGTCGGAACGCCGATAGCCCTCTGTGGACAGGCCGTAGGTGTCGCGATAGTTGTAGAGTTGCTGCATCACGTCCCAGGAACAGATAGCACGCAAAGCCTCATCGCGGTTGTGAGTCAGCCGGTTGTTGCCGTTGATGGTGACATCGGACAGGAGAAAACCATTGGCCCTTACCTGCGGCTTCACGCTTTTCTGCCTGCCGACGCTCACGACAGCCTTCACAGGATAACCGCTTGCCGTGGTCTCGTCACCCACGACATACCCTACCACCTCGTATTGCGAGCCCACTGGATGCTTGAGACTGTCAGCCTCAGCCGCCTCGTCGCCTTGTGCGGCATTGGTCCAGCGCACTTGTCGCCATTGTCCGCTACCGTCGGTATAGCTGACCCAAACACGACTGGGCAACGTGGGGGCGAAGCCTGCTGGACAAGACACACGAACGGGCTCTGCCCGGAGAATGGCTCTCGGTACTGACAAGGAGGCTGAGGCATGTCCACCCACGCCCTGTCCGCCAACTGGCAAAGACAGCGGCAAGACAAGAGCGAGTGTGAACAAGAAAGAAGGATATCTGTGATGACTCATATCAGGAATAGAAGAACAGATTGGTTATTGAACAGAGAAATTGAAATTCAGCGTGGCGATATAGTCCTTGCCGTCTTTGCGGTAGACCATCTCCACCACCTCTTTGTAGTTGTCGCCACTCTTGAGAGCGCCCGGCATGAAGCCGACTTCACAATCATAGAGTGAATGGAACTTGGTGTAGGTGCGTGCCTTCTCCCCCCAGTCCTGCTGCTTGCCGTTACCGTCACACCAGAAGCCTACAATCTCGCCGCCACAGTTGTCGGTGTAGCTATAGGTGCCGTCGGGCTGATGGAGCCGGAACACTATCTTTCCTTCCTGCGGTTCCTTGGCCTGACTGACGATGCGCCCAGCAAGTTGGGCCGGCGTCAGACTGAAGGCATGACAGATGGCAGCATTGTCGAGATAAGCCAGATTGTAGTGCTTGAACTCGTAGGATGCGCTCGTCGTACCCACCGTCTTGATATTGAGCGATACGTTCTTGGGCTTCGCAGCGGGATCCACGTCCACATTGACAGAGACATAAGCATCATCGACATCCGTGCCGCTCACCGTGAAAGCGTAGGGCCACTGTTCGTCGTTGGTCTCATCGTCGTCCCATGCCTGACGGTTATAAGTGTCAGGAGCACCAAGCACCACAAAGTATAAGCGCTCAGTACCAGCCGGTGTCGTAAAGGAGGCTGTGCCGCTCTTGCCTTGATGCATCTCGCCATAATGGCTCTTTCCACTCTTATCAACTGCCACAAAGCCATAGCGAAAATTCTCATTGTGGTTGGCTTGTGTGTTGTAATGAGTAGCAGTACTCTTAGCCTTGCCGTCACCGTCAACAACCTGTCCATTGTCGCCCTTGGCGAGCTGCGATCCGGGAGTAAGTCCCTCAAACTTGATGGTCACCTTCGTACCGGCTGCAGGCACGTTGAGTTTGACAAGATTAAAACCTGTCGTACCCGGACAATTTTCATAAGCAACCTGATAAGAAGCGCCACTGCCTGTCTTGACAAGTTTCGTACCGTAGTTGACGGCAGCCTCAGTCTTGTATTGATGTACGGCGTCGAAGTCGTAGTCAGCGCAACGCTGGGCATAGTTGAACATGTCTTTATAGAGATTGTCGAGACTATTGCCGCAATAGAGGCGCATATAAATCTGCAACGGATCTTCGGGGAACTTGCTTTCCCTCCAGATGCGGGCATAAGCCTCAAGGCCATGCTTCTGCGTGAAATAGTATTGGAACCAATAGCTGGCATAGCGCTGCCACTCATGCAAGAAGCTACGATGATGGTTTTTCAGCCACACCTGCACATTGGCATCCTGGGTAAAGGCCTCCTGAGGATAGTCCTGAAAGCTCTGCCACTGTGCACACTGCTCCCAGTAAGGACAACCGCCCTTGCCGTTCTCGCCATAGCCATAACGGAACCCGACATTGGCTCCATAGTCGGTTTTCTCGCCCTCGCCATTGAAGATCTTATCGGCAGAAACTTGGTATTGAAAGCTATGACCAATCTCATGGCCAATAGTCGAGCCCACAGGCTTGCACGTACTTGGGTTCACCCATAAAGCTCCGATTTTGTCGTCATAACCTGAGCCGGTAGCCAGCCACTCGGTCTGATAGAGCAGATAGATCTCCATCTTGTAGTGGTCAAGAACACTCTTGCCTTGTCCCACTGTGGCCATGCCGAGTTTCTCTACGTTGGTCTTGTAGAACTGCTCAGCCTTTTGCAGCAGGTCGTCTACGTCGACACGCAGATTCTTTGGCACTGAGTCGGTGTTGGGATTGTCGCCGAAGCCCGGCTCCCAAAACACGAAGAAGTGCTCACTCTGCTTCATACGCCACCACGACCAGCGGGCATCACTGCGCAGCATGTAGTCGGGGCCTTTCTCGAAACCCTCGTTCCAGTTGCCGGGACAATAGAACTTATCGTAATTGGCAATCTTTGCGGGATCCATCACATGCACAGCATCGGGATTGGCATTCTGATGGATTGTGGTCTTGACCGTCTTCTCACCGCAGTGCAAGGTCACAATAGCCTCGCGATAGGTATCATTGTCGTTCTTGGTCATCAACAACGGCATGGTCACGTCGCCGGCCTCACCTTTGGGCACCGTCAGCTTGAGCCACGAGATCGAGGTGGCAGCCCGTGTGGCCACTTCCTCTACGGTGGCTGTCCAATCGGCATTGGCCGTGAAGGTGATGGAAGCCTCGGTCTCGTCCCAAGCAACTTCTTTTGTCAATTGATCAGGGGCGGCACTGATGTCGCCCACTGCCAAGTCATCACTACTGCATGCCGCAAGGGCAAGCAAGGTCAAGAGTGCCATGGTAGCACTCTTAATGATAGATATCAATGATCTTCTCATAGTAGATACTACTTTGAATTACTCATAGTTAGCCGTAATGACAAACTCCATGAACTTGCTGACATCAGTCTTACTGGCATAGACAAAGTGAACTTTGGACGTGCTTCCCGAAGCAATCTTAGGATAGCGTCCGATGCCCACGGTACCGTCATGCGTCTCGACGAAGAACATACAGCCGTCGCCCCAGGCACGCGGCTTGCCATCCTTATCACACCAATAGCCGAGACCTTCTGCCGTATACGCTGACTGGTATCGGTTTCCGTTGGCATCGATCATATACATAGCAATGTCACCATCCCGACCCTGCACAGCTTCGTTGAAGTCCTTCACCGTCATGCCAAAGCAAACCTCAATGGCCTTCTCCACAGCTTTGTCGGAGAACGAGAGTTCATAAGAAGCGTAGTCACCGGTAGGAATCGTAATCGTCTTGATGATCACACTCGGATCACTGACGGCCATGCTGATGTTGAAGCGGACATAACGGTCGTAGTCACGTCCATTGTTGACGGCAAAGCCCACATTGGTCGCCAGCGACACACCTGCTTTGGAATCTGCAGGCATGTGGAGCACGATGCTCTTCGACTGCTTGTCAAGCGTGATGGTGGCCACCTGAACGGTATCGGAGACAAGTCCGTCGGCTTTATAGCCCCAACCATCAGTGACGTTCTGCGGTGTCTTGTTCCATACACCACGGCTCGCGTCAATGTTGTAGAACACCACCTTGCCCGTCTCCAATCCTGCGAGCATGTCGTCGACTGTCATACCGAGATGGCTCTGGATCTTCTCGGCATAGTTTTTCAGCCGTATCGTCTTATCGACAATATACCCTTTGCGGAACTCTGCGTTGACAGCAATGTTGGCGCTTGTGTCTGTTCTGAGATAAGGACTCTCCGACTCACTATAGACGTGCTTGCTCACAGCGTCTTCCGGATCAGTGCTGCAAGCCGTGAAAGTAGCAAGGGCAAGCAGTGATACTATATATAATAGGTGTCTTTTCATAATCGTAGACTATTTAGTGGTTGAACTTCCGTAACCTGGATTTTGTTTGAGTTTAGGGTTGCCGTCCATAGCGCTCTTCGGGATGGGGAAGAGGTCGCAATGACGGTCATTGGGATCGAGCACTGCATCTTTGCAGAACCACGACTTACCGTTATAGACGTTTTGGTTGGTGCCTTTGATATTGAAGCGAATCAGCTCGTCGCGACGGTGAGCCTCACAGACAAACTCACGGGCATACTCATCGAGCAAGCCACCGAACTCAATGTCGGCACCACCCTCATGGGTGATAATCCACTTGTCGGCTTCTCCCATCTTGCCTTGGTTCTCACGATGACCATAGTCATATTTGCTGCCACCCTTGAGATAGTCCGCAGTGACCTTTGCCTTTGCCGGATCATCAAAGTCACGGGCTCTCACCTGCGAGACGAGATCGGCAGCGGTCTGCTCGTCCTTGCCTAAGCGAAGAAGACACTCAGCCTTCATCATGTAAGCATCGGCCAGACGATAATATGGTACGTCGTCGTAATTTGTACCGAAGTCACCGCTCTTGATCTCATATTTGATCAGACGGTAGCTCTCAAAGGGATAACAACCAGGATTGTCGATGCTGTGGAGTTCCTTAGTATAAACCAGCGGCTCACCGTCAACGAGGATCGGACTTCCATCCATAGCATATTGCTGTCCGCCCGTCCATGTGTTGTCCATGCGCTTGTCGCCTTCCTCATAGATATCGAGGAACTGTGGGAAGACAATGCCTCCGCCTGTAGCCCAACCAGAGAAGTTCCAACGGGCACGTCCGGCGTTGTGTGTCCAAAGATTGGCCATATAGTTGCCACCGGCATACTTGTTTTCCAAAGGAATGCCAAAGATAATCTCTGGTGAGCTGGAGATGTCCTCCATGAAGTTAGTGCTGTAGGTAGGAGCCAACTTAAAGGGGCCGGCAATGACTTTATTGACCTCGTCGAGACTCTTCTGATACCAACTCTTGTCTGTGTCGTCCTTGAACCATGCATTATGGTTGAGATAGAGTTTGGCCAGAATCATGTGCGCTGCCCACTTGTTGATCTTTCCCATCTCCACTTTGTCGGGGCATTGGTCAGCTACTTCCTTCAATTCACGCTCTATCCAGTTGAACGTCTTCTGTGGATCTTCCTGCTCGGGCGTCCATCCAGCCTCGTGCACATAAGTAGTGTCCAAGGGGATGTTGCGATAAAGGTCAAAGAGGTTGTAGTAATAGAACGCACGATACGCACGCACCTGTGCCTTGATGCCCTTATCACCCACAATAGCCTCATTGGCCAAAATCTTATTGCAGGCGTTGACACCTGCATAATTGGTATCCCAATTTACCTGGAAGAAACCCATCTGAGAGTTGAAGTCGTGCTTATGCATCGGGACATAGAGATCACCCCAGCCAATACCAATGCGTGAAGGAACACCCCACACATCGGAACTCATATCCATGATGTCGGACATACCAAACCAATCCCAATAGACATGACGCAAGCTACTATATACAGGGGCAATGGTATGCTGCAACTCCTCATCGCTCATCTCGTGCTGTTCTGATGAGATCGTATCGTAGAGTGTCTCGTCAAGATTGGTACAACTGACGGCAGCAAGACCGCAGAAGCCCAGTAACACTCCGGTAAATATTTTGTTGATCGTTGTTTTCATAATGCAAAAGGTGTTTAGAAGGTAAACTTAGCGCCAAAGGTAAAGGTGCGGATCGTCGGGTATTTGTCACGCCAGTCGATACCGGAACTCAAAGGATCACCATTCGACAGCTCCGGGTCAAGACCGTCGTAGCCAGTAATGGTAAAGAGGTTGGTGCCGGAGACGTAGACATAGATATTATTGCAATATTTGTTGGCTTTCAGTGGAACATTGTAACCCAAAGTCACGTTTGAAAGCTTCAGATAATTGCCATTCTCAAGGAAGTAACTGGTGAACGTCTGCTTCTGAGCCACGGAGAGCACATGACCCATGACAGGCTCAGCAGCACTCTTCAACCGGTTGTAGACCACAGCATTGTTTTGATAGTAAGCGCGGGCCTCGTTGAGGATCTTATAGTCAAACTGTCCGGTGAACTGCATGGAGAGGTCAAAGCCCTTGTAAGATAAGGTGTTGCTCCAACCCAAGTTTACTTTCGGAATGGCATTGCCCAAATACTGATGATAGGTGTCGTCGGTCAGCATGCCATCCTTAAATTCCTCACTCTCACCTGTCTTCTTGTTTTGAATCATCCACAAGCCATTTTCTGAAACACCGGTAGCTTTCAGACCATACCACTGTCCCAAAGCCTTGCCCACTTCCAGTCGTTGAGTGGACAAGTTAATAGGCTCTCCGAGAAGAGCCTCATCATGCTTATTGGCAGTCTCATAGAGATCATTGCTCAGACTCAGTAGTTTACTGGTGTTGTAGGCCATGGTCACCGTTGTCTTCCAAGTGAAGTCCTTGGTCAGCACAGGGATGGCGTTCACCGTCACCTCAACACCCGTGTTGCGCATCTTGCCGACATTGGCGAGTGTCTGGTTGTAGAGGTTCGGTGGTGTCGGCACGTCATACCACCACAGCATGTCGCTGGTGCGTTTGTTATAGAAGTCGATGGTTCCCGAGAGTCTGTCATCGAGCACGCCCCAGTCGAGACCGATATTATACTCGGTACTCTTCTCCCACTTCAGATCAGGGTTGGGGTTAGAGGCAATGTTCAGTCCCTGCTTCCACTTTCCGTTGTCGTAGTAATAAGGATCGCCCAAACTCCAACGTGTCAACGACTGATAAGGATCTTGTGGTATGACACCCGTCACACCGAAGCCGGCACGCAGACGCAGGTTGCTCACCCATTTGACAGGTTTCATAAACTTCTCGTTGCTGATCGTCCAGCCAAGTGATGCCGATGGGAAGTTACCCCATTTGTGATTGGCACCGAACTTAGAACTACCCTCACGGCGCATGCTCAGCAACACATTGTAGCGGTCGGCAAAGCCATAGCTGATACGTCCGAAGAAGCCCACCAGATGATCATCGTTCTTATAACTGCCCATACCAGCCTTGCCCTCCTTAAGGAACTCACCAATGCCAAGGTTGTTGTACTCAAAGAAGTCACTCATGAAGTCGGTATTGTTGGCATTGAAGCCCTCATACTCGTCGTACTGATAGCTGTATCCGGCCAGAGCCTCGAAGCGATGCTCGCCCCATTGGTGCTTGTAGGTAGAAGTCACTTCCAGATTGTCGGTCTTGCCGTAGGCATAGCTGTGATAGGCATACCCCGTGTGGCCGTTGATGACCTGATCATAGTATTTCGATGTGTAATAGCCCTCGTCATGTGCATTGGAGCGGTCGGTGCTCATCATCAGATTGGTCTTCCATCCTTTGATGGGCTCCACTGTGATGTTGCCGGTCAGTCGCGTATCCTCTGTCTTATACTCTCCCGTATGCTCCTTGAGAAGAGCCACCGGGTTCATATAGTAGTTGATGGACATATTCTCGTAGTAGCTGCCATCAGCATTGTAGATCGGCTCAGTGGGATTGCGCATGATGGCTTGGCGATAGACCTGCGTACTTGCCGCATTCACCGGTCCGTTCTTATGCCAGTGTTTGACGAGATTGAAGGCGATCTTCACCTTGTCGTCAAAGAACCAATGGGCCAAGTCACCCGTGAAGTGCATCTCGTCGCCATAGGTGTTGATAAACACACCCTGCTGGTTACGATAAGTAAAGTCGGCACTGTAGGTAGTCGTATTGTTACCGCCACGGATAGCGAGGTTGTGGTTATGGGTAAAGGCCGTGCGCGTGACAGCGTCGAGCCAGTCTGTGTCATAGCCTTTATCCTTGAAATCGGTCTTACCGGCACGTATGTCACTGCCGTCCATCATGTCGAGTTGATTGCAGAAACCAGAGAGCGTCAGATAACCAGAGTAGTTGACCGTGGTCTTGGAGTTGCGCTGTCCGTTTTTTGTCGTAATGATGATGACACCGGCAGCACCGCGGGTACCATAGATAGCAGCAGCGGAAGCATCCTTCAGTACATCAATAGAAGCAATGTCCTCAGGAGCCACCGTGCTCAGGCTACCCTCGATGCCATCGACAAGCACCAATGGCGTGTTGTTGCCACTCAGAGAAAGCACACCACGCAGACGAATGGCTGATGTGACACTCGGGTCTCCACTGCCGTTGGTAATCGTCAGGCCAGCCACCTTACCTTTGATCAAGTCACCGGCATCCTTGATGTTGCCCTGTGTGAAGTCCTTGCTCTTAATGCTGGTAATAGCAGAGGTGATGTCGCCTTTCTTCTGAGTGCCATAACCGATGACCACCACCTCGTTGAGCGACTTGTTGTCTTCCTGCAGCGTGATCGTGCTTTGGCTGGCCGGAACCTCTTGTGATTGGAAGCCGATGTACGACACGATCAGACGGGCACCACGGCGAACATGCAAGGTGTAGTTGCCATTGAGATCCGTAACAGAGCCGTTGCTCGTGTTTCCCTTCTCCACGATACTTGCGCCAACGATGGGTTCACCATTGGCATCTTTAACACGGCCCCTGACGGTAACGATGTTTTGTTGTGTGGCATTGATCGACGGAACCGATGATGATTCCTGACTGGCAAAGGCTGGCATTGCAATACCAGTCGTCAACAGTAAGCAGGTTGCAGCCCCATAGAGTGCACGACTGTGCAGGAGGCTCGGATGATTTTCTGCTTTCTTCATAATAGTGCTATTTAGGTTGATAATAATCTATATAATGTATAGTGTATAATGTATAATGAGGAGCGCGTGTTCGATGTATCAGCATCCGACATGCTCAACATTCAACATTCATCATTCATCATTGTTCTGTTTCCACTTGCAAAGTAAAGTAAAAAAGCGTAAAAGCCTCGGAAATATCGTCCAAGAACATAGAAAAATCGTCTAAAAGCACTAAAGATGTGTCTTTTAGACGATTTTATAAGCAGACAGCTCAAAGATAAGTTTCTACCAGTTTCTCCACCAGTCGCGGCACAGCATAGTCGCTGAGACGGGATTCCGGCACCCAGACATAGTCATCGGGCAACGGCGGACGCAGGTCGGTATCGAGGAGATAGAAGTCGGCTAAGAGGATGCGATGGGTGAGAACATGCTTCACGCCCGTAGCCAACTGCTTGAGATGACCGGACCATTGCGGCAGGGGCGTGTCTTCGAAGAGTGGCGGCTCCCACAGTCCTTGCCAAATATCACCGGAGCCACGACGGTGAATGGCGGTGTAGCCGTGGCAGCGGACATATATATAAATAAGGTGTCGGGTAGTGATCTTTGTCTTCTTCAGCTTCACGGGCAGTTGTTCGGCAAGCCCCCGCCTTTGCGCTTCACAGTCTTCCATGAAAGGACAGAGCAGACACGAGGGTGACTGTGGCGTGCACTGCGTGGCACCGAAGTCCATCATTGCCTGGTTGAAGAGGCTGGCCCCACAGGCTTCTTCACCTTGAGGCGACAGTGCGGTCTGCGGTGCGGCATGGATCAGTTCATCAGCCAAACGGGTGAAGAGATGCTTGCCCACCGTGGTGTTGATAGGCGTGTCGATGGCGTAGAGACGGGAGAGCACACGATAGACATTGCCGTCGACAGCAGCGGCTGTGATGCCAAAAGCCAAAGAAGCAATGGCGGCAGCCGTGTAATCGCCCACACCTTTGAGCCGTCGGATTTCCTCTAAAGTACGAGGGAACTGCCCCAAAGCGACGATCTGCCTCGCTGCCGTGTGAAGGTTGCGGGCACGCGAATAGTATCCTAAGCCTTGCCACATCTTCAGCACTTCATCCTCTGTGGCCGCGGCAAGCGCCTCAACAGTAGGCCAGGCTTGCATGAAACGCTGCCAATAGGCTGTGCCCTGGCTGATGCGTGTCTGCTGCAGGATAACTTCGCTGAGCCAGATAGCATAAGGATTACGGGTATGGCGCCATGGCAGATCACGGCCATTGGCCTCGTACCATCTCAACAGCATGGAACAGAATGCAGCAGGACTCATAGGCTCCGTCCTCTCTTACGTGCGCACTCGGGACAAAGACCCTTGATCATATAGTTGATACTCTCCATCTGAAAGCCTTCGGGAATGGCGACCTGAGGCACCTGCGTATCCTCCATGCAGAAGATGCGATGGCACTGCCTGCAATAGAAATGGACGTGCAGGTCATCATCACTATCACCGTGACGATGGCAAATCTCATACTTCACCTGCCCGTCACCATCTTCCAACGAGTGAACCAAATGGTGCTCACGAAACACCATAAGGCAGCGGAAGATGCTACTTTTGTCCACCGAGAGCAGTCCCCGCTCCAAGTCACTGATCGACGAGGGGGCGTCTTCTGTGGCTAAGGCACGCACGACAAGGATGCGGTTGCTTGTCGGCTTAATGCCATGGGCTTCCAAGAGTTGAATACATGTATTTTCGTCCATGACTGCAAAAGTAGCTCTTTTGCGCCTCCTTACCAAATATTTTGCTGTTTATTTCTTCTTCTTTTCTATTGAGAATATCTTTTGAGAAAACGAAAACACAAAGGGCTCCGCTCAAAATAAAAAATATTAAAATGCTATGGCATCACTAAGGTTTTCTTGCTGTTCATCATAAAACACACTATCTTTGCATTATTATTATTATCTTAACAGTATTTCTTTATGAAACTTAGAAACGTTATTGCTACCTTGCTGCTCCTCGTCGGTGCACAGGCATGGGCTCAGATGCCCGAAATGACTGTACCCGTGGACACAGCTGTGAGGATCGGCAAGCTCAGCAACGGATTGACTTACTTCATCCGTTACAACAACTGGCCTGAGCACCGCGCCAACTTCTACATCGCACAGAAAGTCGGTTCTTTGGAAGAAAACGAGGACCAGCGCGGACTTGCACACTTCCTTGAGCACATGGCCTTCAACGGTAGTGACCACTTCAAGGGCAACGACCTCATTGAGTGGTGCCGCGCTCACGGCATCGAGTTTGGTGCTGACCTCAACGCCTACACCAGCATCGACCAGACGGTCTACAACATCGACAACGTGCCCACGCAGCATCAGGGTACGCTCGACTCCTGCCTGCTCATCCTGCGCGACTGGTCGTGCGGCTTGTCACTTGAGCAGAGTGAGATAGAGAAGGAGCGTGGTGTCATCCATGAGGAGTGGCGTCTGCGCACCTCTCCTTCCAGCCGTATGTTTGAGCGTAACCTGCCCAAGCTCTACCCCGGATCGAAATATGGCGTACGCTACCCTATCGGACTGATGTCTGTCGTCGACAACTTCAAGCGCAAAGAGCTGGTCGACTACTATCATAAATGGTATCACCCCGACCATCAGGGACTCATCATCGTCGGCGACGTAGACGTCAACCGCACTGAGGCTCAGATCAAGAAGCTCTTCGGCGACATCAAGAACCCGGCCAACGAGGCTAAACTTGTTGACGAGCCCGTGCCCGACAACGCCGAGCCTATCGTCATCATCGACAAGGACAAGGAATATCCCACCTCCTCTGTCGACCTGATGATGAAGCACGATGTCTATCCCGACAGCCTCAAGCAGACGCTGCCCTATCTGATCCAAAACTACGCCAAGCAGGCCGTCACCGGCATGCTGGCCCAGCGCTTCACCGAGGCTGCTCAGAAAGCCGACTGTCCCTTCGTCAGTGCAGAAGCCGGCGACGGCAACTACATCTTTGCCAAGACCAAGGATGCTTTCGACATCAGCGCATCTCCAAAAGATATGGGCAAGACAGCCGATGCTCTGAAGGCTGCTTATCTCGTCGTGCGCCAGGCTGCTGAGTTTGGCTTCACTCCGACTGAGTACGAGCGCTATAAGAGCAACTTCCTCAGCGGTCTCGACAAGATGTACTCCAACAAGGACAAGCGTCCCAACTCTTCTTTCTATCAGGCTTGCCTGGGCTACTTCCTCACCAACGAGCCTATGCCGAGCATTGACTACACCTACACGATGATGAAGCAGCTCGTGCCCGCCATCCCCTTGGAGGCTATCAACCAGGTACTCCCTGAGCTGATCTGCAAGAGCGACACCAACCTCGTCATCATCAACTTCAACAACGAGAAGGACGGCGCTGTCTATCCTACGGCCGAGCAGCTCCTCGACGCTGTGCATCAGGCACGTGCTGCCAAGATCGAGGCTTATGTCGACAACGTGAAGAACGAGCCGCTCATCAAGACCATGCCTACAGCCGGCAAGATCAAGAAAGAGGAAGCCAACAAGAAGTTCGACTATAAGGTGCTCACTCTCTCCAATGGTGTCACTGTGGTGCTGAAGAAGGTTGACTTCAAGAAAGACCAGGTTACTCTCAGCGGACAGGGCGGACAAGGCAGCTCGGTTTATGGCAAGAATGACTTTGCCAACCTGAAGGCCTTCGACGAGGTCATCGGCATCAGCGGCTTGGGCGACTTCTCCAGCACTGAGCTGAGCAAGGCGCTCGCCGGTAAGATTGCCAATGCTGACCTGACCATGAGCGACCGCCATATGAACATCAGCGGCAGCTCTACACCGAAGGATGTGGAGACCATGCTGCAGATGGCTTATCTCTATTTCACCAACATCAAGAAAGATCCCGACTCCTACGGCAACCTCATCCAGCAATACAATGTAGGACTGAAGAACCGCGAGCTTGACCCGCAGACAGCACTCAGCGACTCTGTCACCGCTACGCTCTACAACCACGACTGGCGCCAGGCTCCTATGCTGCTCAAGGACGTGAAGGACATCAACTACGACCGTATCCTGCAGATGGCTAAAGAGCACACATCCAATGCCAACGGCTGGACATTCTTCATCACCGGTAACTTCGACGAGGCTACCATCCGTCCGCTCATCTGCCAGTACCTCGGTGCTCTGCCTGCTACCAAGGCTAAGAACCCAGGCAGCAAGCGCGTAAGCGAGGTGACCGATAAGACCGTCGACAACACGTTCTACCGCAAGATGGAGACACCGAAGTCTACAGCTTACATGTTCTGGATGAACAAGAAGCTGCCCTACTCGCTCGACAACTCCGTGAAAATGGACATCGCCGGACAGATCCTCTCGATGGTCTATCTCAAGCAGATCCGTGAGGAGGCCAGTGCCGCTTACAGTTGTGGTGCACAGGGCGGCCAGGTTCTTGCCGACGACGGCTACCATATCGCACAGCTCGTGGGCTACTGCCCGATGAAGCCTGAAAAGAAAGAGATCGCTCTGAAGATCATGGATCAGGCTGTGAAGGACCTCGCCGAGAAGTGCGATGCCGAGATGCTCTCTAAGGTACAGAAACTGATGGTCAAGCAGTTCGACACCAACGCCAAGACCAACGGCTTCTGGGGTGGCATCGTCTACAACGACTATAAGCTCCATCAGGACAACTACACCGACTACAAGAAGACGGTAGAGGCTCAGACGCCTGCCACCATCTCTGCTTTCGTCAAGCAGTTCCTCGCCGGTGCCAACAAGGTGAGCGTCATCATGCTGCCGAAAGAGTAAAGCATATCAACCATCAACTGCTCCAAGCCATCACCTCATGATGGCGGCTTGTCAGTCACCTATCAATAGCAAGCCCCTATTGGACCGGTGTCCAATGGGGGCTTGCGCGTTTGGCGCGTGGGCATTTACTTAGGATATATTGAAGCTTTCCGTCTGACTACTACACCTTATTTATGTAGATATAATTCTAAGTCTCTTATGCAAACAGCTGAGTCATTCCACCCTCGTCGCCCCAACCATCTGCTTCACCATCCAATCGCTGATAGTCCCAGTCTCTGACGAGAATGAGCAGGCGATGGCATAGACCGGACGACCATCGTGGACGTAGGGATCTGCATATCCGCGATCACCGATCTGTGTCATAGCCTCAGCGGCAGGACGGTCGAGTTTGTACTCAAAGATATAGACATAGCGCGGTGTCTCTATCACGCAGTCGGCGCGGCCCTTCGACGTTGCCTTCTCATGGTAAACCGTATTACGGCAACTGCCGATCAGACGCATGATCAGATATACTGTGTACTGGAACTGCCGCTCATGACTCTTCTCGCTGTTGCTCTCGCGCACAGAATAAGGAATGCTCGCCAGGAAGTCGTCCAACAGATTGCGGAAGTCCTCCGGCTTGCCATGGTGCAAGGCTTTCTTCAGTTTGTTGGCCCAGCTGTTAGGTTCTGTGGGTGTATGGAAATAGCCCGAGGCAAGGATGGCAAGAAAGCCCGAAGCAACCTCGTGGTTGGGAAAGTCGAGCTTGTACTCCTCGTCCTCACGATTATAACCCTTGATGGTGAGATAACCGCTCTGATAGATCATCGGCACGGGCGCCTCCACTGTAGCGCGATAATCCACAAATTCTTGAGCCTCATAGCTGCGGGCAATGATGCCCTGGATGTCCTCATTACTGTGGGCGAGCAACCGCATCAGATAGCTCGGCGTACCGGAAGCGAACCAGTAGTCCCTTGCATCTTCACTTTTAAAGGTATTCAGCAAGGAGAATGGATTATAGATGTCGGTCATCCCTTTACTGAAGTGATACCCGTCATATCGTTGTTTAAGTTGAGATTTCGTCTCTGCAACGGAAACCGCATTTGCATTGGCCAGTTCTTCGATGGCTGGCGCAAAGACGGAGTTCAACTCTTCTGTGGTAATGCCACAAATGGCATCAAAGCGAGGAGACATGCTGATGTCTTGTGCATTGTTGAATCCCGAGAACACGCTCACCTGCGCAAACTTGGTGACGCCCGTGAGGAATACGAAGCGCAGGTCAGCGTCGGCAAGCTTGAAGGCGGAATAGAATGCCTTGAGCGTCTCACGGTTATGATCCTCAATGAGCATCTCGTTATCACCGACACGGGTTTTCAATCCCGTGTCCATCGCGTCGAGCATGGGCTTGTCATATTCGTCAACGAGCACTACGCAGGTCTTACCCGTCTGTACATGAGCTTGATGCAGCACGTCGGCCAGGCGCCGGCCGGGCTGGTCGGTAGCTGGCTGCACGCCATATTGCTGTTCCCACTTGACCAAATAGCCATTGAGCGTCTGCTCCAGTGCATCCGCCTCAGTGTAGTTGGAACCATTGAAGTCGATCTCGAAGACGGGATAAGTCTCCCATTTCTTCTCTAAGCTCTCTATCTTCAAGCCCTTGAACAGATCATGGCGACCCTCAAAATAGTATTTGATAGTAGACACCAACAGAGACTTGCCAAAGCGCCTGGGGCGACTGAGGAAATAGACGCCTTTGTCTTTGATCAATTCATAAACCATGTTTGTCTTGTCTACATAAACAAAACCATCATTGATGATACTTGCAAAGTCTTGTATGCCTATTGGATAGTTCATCTTCTACTACTATTATTACCGATTGCAAATATAGGAAATATTCCGCAGAACACAAAGGAATAAGCTTGAAAAAGGATCAGGAGCTTCCCTGCTCACCGCCGGGATAGCCACAACCCCAAAAAGCGGTCATAGACTTGGTAGCCGGCAGGAGATTTATACACCAGTTCCTTGTCGGTCAGACTCTTCAGTGAACTGCTCACGCTGCTGGCACTTGTCAACCGGTAGCGAGCGATGAACAGTCCGCTGTTCGGCGCAGAAACATGCCCTTCATGGGCGATGGCATCGAGCAGCTTTTGTTGTTTCTCGGGCAGCAGCGAAAAAATCGTCTCGTAATAGGCATTGTTGTCCTGCACCAGTTGTCTGATGGCCTCATCAGCCTGGCGTTCGGTCACGACATCCTCACCGTCGGCATAGAGTTGCTTGAGCACACTCTGCACATACCACGTGTGCCCCTCCAGCATGTTGTAGAAATAGTGAAAGACATCCTTATCGAGCTGATGCCCTTGCTGACGGAAGAAGCGACTGGCAAACGTGTAATAAGGAGCTTCATCAATAGCTTGCAGTTCCATCAGACGCGTGCTTTGGAAAAAGGGACGATTGGGCGAAAGAAAAATGTCGGCCATCAAGTGACGCTTGCTGCCCGAAAAGATGAAATGCGCATTGTGCAAAAACTGTATGTAGGAGCGCAGCTGAGCTTCCACACCTTTCTCCGGATAGGACATGATCTGCTGAAACTCGTCAATAGCCACATAAATCTGCTTGCCGGAGTCTTTCATGAGATCGAAGATCTGCTTGAGGTCCACCGTGCTATCTCTCGACTCCAGTGTCACCGACACCGAAGGCTCGCCCGTCATCGGATCCATGCTCACAACTGGCCGCCATGCTGCGAAGAACTGCATGGCACGGCGCAAAGCCTTCTCGCCTTTGGAAAGCATGGCAGTGAGAATGGCAGTGCCGAACGTCTGCACGAAGTCAGATAAGTCGTTGGTGCCAAAGATGTCGACGTAGATGCACACCGTATCCTTCGCCTCGTGTTGAAGTCGATAAAAAGCATTCTTGATGAGCCCGGTCTTGCCCATGCGACGGGGCGAGAAAAGCGTGATGTTCCACCCGTTGCTCAGGTCTGCGATCAGTTGCGCGGTCTCTGCCTCACGGTCGCAGAAATACTCCGGACTCTCATAGCCGTAGACGAGAAAGGGATTGCTAAACTTCTTCATGGCTGATAGGATTAACGGCGATTACGTAAACATCGTTACGAACTTTCCGTAACGCAAAGTTCGTAAAATTATTCCATATCACCAAAAAATCCACGGCTTTTCAATATGTAAAAGGCTACATTCGCAGATGAATACACTCACGACTAAGCTGTAATAATCCATTATCAAAATGAATAGATAGGCAGCACACGCAGAATCATGGAAAGCAACAGAAACAATAACATGACCTGTACGAAAGGAAACCGCAAAGCTTATATACTTCCAACGGCTTGTATATAAGTTAATTACTGGCTGCCTATACAATAAAATCAGCAATTAAGAAGTTGTCATATTCGTTATTAGCCAATGGTCAAACGTCCGTTAGACATATAGTACAACGACTGCCATCCAATTAGCTGACAACCGTTTAACCAATCGTCCGACAATCGTTTGACCATGTAGTTTCAACGTGTTCGACATGTAATAGAATGTATTGGATGACTTTCCTAAGGCCATACGACATTCGTGTATTCCACAAAAACTTAGACATCGGGAAGGGTTCGCCTTGGAAAGTGCACAGGAAGACTATTATCTACCACTCACGTAAAAAAGCTTCATGGGCACCCAATTGAGACTGGATACCCATGAATGATCATGCAGCTCTAAAGCTCTCCGACAGGTTCCAATCGCCATTTCGAGTTATCGCTGTCGAAGTCGTAAGGTGCGAGCGTCGGCGTGCTGTCACCGGCGGAATAGAGACAGTAACGGGTGTTGTCGCCTCTCATGCCGGGAATGGCCTTGGGCATGATACGATACGTGCCGTCGGTCAACTGCTCTATACGCCATAGCTGATTGTCAGCGCCATTGTATTCCGGCACAGTTGTCAACTCTTTGTCGGCAGTGGCAGCCAAAGCCCGGTGCGTATCACGAATCATGATCTTGAAATAAGGAGCACTCAGGTAGCCGCCCTTCTCGGGCACCGACACTATTGTCCACAGCTGATTGGGCCGGAACATATAGTCGCTGCAGCGCACACGGATGTCGCCCTTGGGCCACGACGGTTCCACTTCGTCAAGTTTCTGACTGTCCAGTCGCTTCACCGGACTGTTGGGATCGATGCGGAAAAACGGCTCGATGTCACGCTCCATCCTGGCGAAGTCCACAGCCAGCTCCAGGGAATAGCCGCGCCGCTCAGAGGCAACCTCGTAGTCGCCACCGCGGAAAGGCTTACCCGCCACCGGCCAACCGTTGCGCCAGAGCAGTGGCAGGATGCCCAAGACACTGCGCCCACTGCGGTCGAGATCAGCCTCGAAATGGCACGACATCACCTCCACGCCCTTGTCAACGATGGTGCGGCCGAAATGTCCCGGACCGTACTTGCGGTCACCGGCGGCCACCACCATGCGGCCGCCGCCGTGGAGCATGTCACGGCCCATGTTGTCGAGATAGGGACCTTCTACGTTGCGCGACCGTCCCACCACGATGTTGTAGGTGGAGTTAGGCCCGTCGCAGCAGGTGCCGTGCGTGCCGAGCAGATAGTACCAGCCGTCGCGATAGATGAGATCGGTGGCCTCGCAGTCGATGGCGATGTCTCGCTCCTTGTTGCCGGCAACGCGCCGGCCCGTAGCCGGGTCGAGTTCTATGAGCCGGATGCTGCCGAAATAGGTGCCATAGGTCACCCACAGCCGACCGGTATTCGGGTCAAGGAAGAGACAGGGATCGATGGCGTCTTGGTCTTCCAAGCCATCGGACGAGCAGACCTCCACAGGCTTGGAGAACCGGAAGTCGGGCGACTTCGGGTCGAGCGTTTTGTTCCACATCGTGAGGATGCGGCCATTGTGTCCGCCACCGAGGCCGCCGCCCGTAGCACCATATATAATAAGGTATCGGTCACCAATCTTCATCACGTCGGGAGCCGCGCCGCCGCCGGGACGGACAGCTCCACTGTGCCATGCCCATCCGTCGTCAGAGATCAGTCCGCCGCCACCCGTTCCAAACGTGTAGTACTTACCGTCGCATTCGGCCAGTGTCGACGGGTCGTGGATATAGGGAGCGCCGGTTTGGGCAAAGGCCGAGGCCGTCATAGCGGTCAAGGCCAAGAGCATACAGAGTCTTTTCATTTCTTCGGAAGGATTAACGTTAGTGGTTCTACAACTGGGTGCCCCTCGTCATCGAGGAAGCGGGCACAGAAATCGCTGAGCCCCGGCCCGTTGATGACGGCACAGCGCAGGATGTTGCGACCCGCACGAAGCGTGAGCCGTCCCGACCGGCCATCGTCCTCCACCATGCGGCGGTCGCCTTCGAGCGTGAGCACATGATCGCCGTTGAGCCACCACGACGAGGCTCCGTTGGAACCGGCAGACAGCCGCACATCACGGATCTCACGCGGGCAGTCGATGACAGTTACGGCCCAGAAGAGCGAGCCGTAGGTCTGCTGTCCCCACCGCTCGGCAAAGCGGAAGAGACGCACATTGTAGTTTTCACTGTCGAGCGCGTGCCATTTCAACTTTTGGTCGCCGACCCGCACTTGCTGACCATCGTATGGCAACCGCGTCATCTGTCCCTTGAAGTATTCCTTGCTGAAGGCCTTTTGCAGATAGCTGTCGGTGAAGAGTGCGTTGGAGCGGATGTCCTGACGGATCGGTTCCAGCAACAGCCAGCGCCGCAGATAGCCTTGGGCATCGGGACGCACAGCCACAGAAGTAGCCGGAGCAAAATGCTTTGGCCGGTTCTTGAAGCGCAGCCAGCCCACATCCACGCCCTTGTCGTTGCAGGTCAGCACGATGTCGGCAACGCCCCGTGGCGTATGGAGCAACGGCACTGCCAGCGACATCCACTGTCCACTATAGTCACGACGGAACGGCCCGCCACCACCTTTCACGACGACATCCATCCGTGCGATGACCTTACCCGTGGCGCTGCCCTCGCGCACGAGTAGTTCGGCGTTGTCCCGGGCCCGCACGCTCAGCGTGAGATAGCCGTCGGTCAATGACGAGAAGTCGACGCGCCTATAGCGCAACCAGCTGCCTTTGCCCGGCAGGGAAGCGTATCGGCTCAGATGATGCTCGTTACCATCGGCAGTGCCAAAGGTCACTCCGGCTGAGATCTCGCGGCTGTTGCCCATCACCAGACGGTCAGTGGCTGACGCTACAGTCTGTGACAGTGCGGCAGTGGGCAACAACGTCACCGCGAGCAAACTTAAATAATAAGAAAGAGAAAGATTCATCATCAGAGAATTGAAAAGCAAAAAGCCTCCTCCACACACGCGGAGGAGGCCATCACTCTGGAAAGACTACTTAGTAGAAGCACTCTCCCATCCCGGGTTTTGCTTCAGATTAGGGTTCATATCAATTACGTCGGAAGGATAAGGGAACAAACGGTCTTTGTCCTCAAAACCTACCTTGAAGCCCTTGTCCATCGCCTCGTGGGTGTGGGTGATATAGAAGCGGCTGTTGGCCTCTGTGCCATTCTCCCAGACAACGTTCTCGTCGCCCGACTGCACAGGGCGGAAGACTTTGTCGAAGAGGTGCGGCACCTGCTTGCCCGCGTCTTTCAGGTGAGCCAGGCCGACAGGGTCGTTCCAGCGGAGAATATCCTGGAAGCGGCAACCTTCAAACCACATCTCGAACATCTTCTCCTTCTTCAGCACTTCCATGTCTACATTGCCGCTGATGGTCTTGGAACCGGCGCGCTCCTGAATCATGTTGATATACTTCTTAGCCTCAGCGTTGTCGCCCGTCTGCAAGCAGCACTCGGCATAGTCGAGCAGCACCTCGGCATAGCGCATGACGATGATGTTGTTCAGTCTGAGGTTATTGCCGTGCACACCGCCGTCGTCGGTGTCGCTGGCACGCATCAGCAGTTTAAACGGCAGATAGAAGCTCTGGCAATAGAGTCCCTGGGTAGGATCCTTGATACCGATCTTGTTTGACTTCTTCTTCTCCTCAAGCGGCATGTTGTTCAGTGCGTCGTTTTGATACTTCATGCCTTCGATGCCCGAGGTCTGGTAGACTGCATCGTCGATGTGCATGAGAGTAGCCTTGAAGCGCGGCGAATCGCCGTCGTTGTCGTGGAAAGCATTGCCAAACCACTCTGGCACGCCAATGGAGCCCCAGCCGTCGAGGCCGCAATAGGTATAGGCAGGGTTGACGACAAAGTTACCGGCACGCCAGTTGAAGCAGTTAGACTCCATCCAAGTGGAATGGTTCATATAGCCCAGTCCCTGTCCGGTGCTCCAGTCTCCTGCAGCCGGATTGTAGCGCATGTTGATCTCAAAGATCTTCTCCGGTGCGCCGTCGCCCTCGACATGGAAGAGGTTGGCAAACTGGCTGCCGGGTACCAATGCATATTTGCCGGAGTCGATGACCTTCTTGAACTCAGCCTTGGCCTCGTCATACTTCTTGGCAAACAGCAGCGCCTTGCCGGCCAGCGCGTGGGCGAAGCCCTTGGTGACGCGATAGGCACCGAACTTGTCCGCTGAGCTCTTGCGCTCTGTCAGGTCGGGCTCAGCTTCCTGACACTCTTTGGCAACCCACTCAAAATACTGTTGCTGCGTCATCTCGCTGTTGGAAGGCAAGTCGCTCGCTTCGAGCAGATGGTCGACAAAAGGCGGCTGGCCCCAGTAGCACGACAACAGGAAGAAGTTGTAGGCCCGGAGCACACGTGCCTCGGCAACGGCCTGCTTCTGATAGGCCGTCGGCGATGCCTTGAACTTCTCGATGACAAGGTTGTCGCTGTGCACCGAGAGATAGAGACCCTTGTAGTGAAAGTTAATGGCTTCGGGATTGCTCAAGTAGCGGAACTGGTTGACGGCACCGCCAAACTCATGGTCGCCATAGTTGCCACCACCGTAGAGCACGTCGTCGCCCGGGTCGTTGGCCAGCACTCGCGCCGGCGTGTAGATGCCCGGACCGCCGCTTACCGTGGTACGTCCCAGCGTGTTGACCATAAAGCCCTCGTAAGCTGATGCCAGCGCCTTAGCGCAATCGGCGTCAGTCTTATAGAATTCACTCTCACTCGTCACACCCTTCTGAGGGATATCCAGCTGATCTTCGCAGGAGGAGAATGCTGCCACGCCGACAAGCAGCGCGAACAATGGAATTATATGTTTGTTCATTGTTGTTTCTTTTTAAATCATTAGAATGTAACGTTCACACCGAAGACCACCTTCTTGGACATAGGATAGTTGCCGTTGTCGAAGCCACGCGACACACCGCTGTTGAGTGATGAGGTCTCGGGATCGGCGCCAGGATAGCTGGTGATGGTGAAGAAGTCGTCAAGAGAGACAGAGAAGCGGAGCGCATTGACCATGAACTTTCTGGTGATGCGCTGTGGCAGGGTATAGCCGAGCTGTATCTGCTTGAACTTGAAGTAAGCACCGCTGAAGATGGCAGCGTCGGAGCTGAAGAATGTCCAGTCGGTAGCCACCTGCTTCATGTCGGGATACTTGCTGTGGTCGCCCTTCTGCTTCCAGGAGTCTTTCCAATAGGTGTCGATGCCATTGATCAGCGGACGGTCGGCAGAGACCATGAGGTTGTAGATCTTGTTGCCGGCTGCACCGGTACCGAAGACTGTGAAGTCAAAGCCCTTGTATTCCAGGTTGAGGGTGATGCCATAGGTGACCTTAGGCAGTGCGCAACCGAGATCCTGCTTGTCGTTGTCGGTCGGCGCGTTGGTGATCTGTCCGTCCTTGTCGTAATAGAGGGCACCGCCGGTCTCGGGATCTACGCCGGCATACTTGAAGCCGCGGAAATACCACATGGGATGTCCGGTCTCCAAAGAGGGGTTCAGCTTGTTGTTGAATCCGTTGATACCCACCTCGTCGTAGCGTGGCAAAATCGGACTCATCTTCTTCACCTCGTTCTTCAAGGTCGACACGTTGGCGCTGACACTGTATTTCAGGTCGCCGATATGGTCTTTCCATCCCAGATCCAAGTCAATACCGGTGTTGAGAATCTCACCAGAGTTGACGTAGGCATCAGCGAAGCCAAGCTCCGGACTGAGGTGTACCTTGATGAGCTGATCCTTCGTGGTCTTGCGATACCAGTCGAAGCCCAGCGTCAGCCGGTCGTTGAGGAAGCGGGCATCGAGACCCAAGTCATACTGCTCGGCGGTCTCCCAAGTCAGCTTAGGATTGGGGAAGTTGGAAAGGGTAGCCGCTGTGGTGGCATCGTCGGTGAAATTGTAGTAACCGCCAACGCTGATGGTGGAAGCCCACTGATAGTTGTTGAGCACACTCACGTTACCGTTACGTCCCCATGATCCACGGATCTTGAGGAAGGAGACTGCGTCTGTGCTCACAGCGTCGCGGAAGAATTTCTCGTTGCTGATCGCCCAGCCCAGCGACAGAGAAGGGAAGGTACCCCAGCGGTTCTCCTTTGAGAGCTTGGAACTATCAAAGGCATCGCGACGGATATTGAACTGGAAGAAGTAGCGCTGGTCGTAGTTGTAGCTCAGACGACCGAAGTAAGACAAGTGGGTGTTGATCGTCGGAAGGTTAGAGCCTTTCAGCTTCGCCTTACCGTTGGAGTTCAGGAAGTTGATGTACTGGAAGAGCGGAGCGGCATCGCCCTCAAGGATCTGCTTGGTGTCAGCCGACGACAGACTGGAGTTGTCGGTACGGTTTTTCGTAAACGACATACCGATCATCGCGTTGACATTGTGCTTGCCGAAGCTCTTTGTGAAGTTGGCAAAGTTCTCCCACTGATAGTACAGTCCGGTGTTGGTACCTGCCGAGATCGAGTATTGATCGCTCTGCGACAGCGTGTTGAGCCAGAAAGGTCCGGTATAGCTATGGGTGTTGCTCTGCGTGATCTGATAACCGAGACGTGAAGTGATGGTAAGGCACTTCACCGGGATAAGGTTGGCAGCGAATGTACCGCGTACGTTGATGCCTTTGTTGCTGGCATTCTGGCGGTCGCGCATAGCCAACGGGTTGGCTGTGGCTTCCTCGATATACTTCGATGTACCGTACCAAACAGGATGGGCCTCATCAAAACCGGGAGGCGTGGTCACGCCGCCGTGGTCGGGCGATTCCCACTTGGTGCGCATCGTGGTGGGCATGTCGTCGAGACTGGTGATATAGGCAGGAGTCAGCGGGTCGATGGAGACAACAGAGTTGAGGAACGACTGATAGCCGTTGGTCAGCGACTTGGTGCTCCACTTTTCCACAGAGGTGTTGCTGGTGATGTTGAACCAGTCGAAGAACTTGTAATCGGCATTGAGCTGTGCGGTGAAGCGCTTGTAGACATCCTTCTTGCCCTTGACGATACCGTCGTCATTGAGGATGCCCAGTGCTGCGAGGATGTGTCCCTTGTTGTTGCCGCCCTCTACGGTGACGTTGTGCTCTACACTCCAACTGTTGTTGAACACCTCTTTATACCAGTTGGTGTTTTGTCCATGGTAGTTGTTCGACTCCAAGAGCGCGTCGGTGATGTCACCCAAATATTTGTGATAGGCGATATACTCGGGTGCGTCGAAGAGGTCGGCTTTCTTTCCAAGACTCTGGTTGACAGCTTTCAGCGAGTAGCTGATGTGAGCCGTGCCACCGCTGTTGGAACCATTGCGAGTAGTGATCAGCACCACACCATTACCAGCCTCTGCACCGTAGATAGCAGCAGAAGCGGCATCCTTCAACACCTCCACAGACTGGATGAGCGAAGGATCGAGATACTGGATGTTGTCGACCTTCAAACCATCAACGATGAGCAAAGGAGCGTTGTTACCATTGGAACCGTAGCCACGCACACGGATCTCGGCACCAGCGCCCGGCGCACCACTGTTGATGATCTGTACACCTGTGACCTTGCCTTGCAAGGCAGCACCGGCATCACTCGTGGAAAGGTTCTTGATAGCGTCGCCACTCACTGAAGCCACGGCACCGGTCAGGTCGCTCTTCTTCTGCACACCATAACCGATGACCACCACATCATTGAGCGTCCGGTCGTCTTCCTTTAATACAATAGGTACGAGGTTGGTGCCTTTGACTGTCACGGTCTGTGTCTCAAAGCCCACATAGGAAATGGTGATCGTAGAACCGGGCTTGGCATTCACGCTGAAGTTACCGTCCAAGTCCGTGACTGTGGCTGCCTTTGAGCCATTGACCTTGACTGTAGCGCCAAGGATCGGCTCACCGTTCGAGTCTTTCACATTACCCCTGATCTGGGATTGTGCGAAACCAGCCACTGAACTCAAGCTGAGCAAGAACAGGGCAAGCCCTTTCTTCTCCATCATTCTAATACTTTGCATTAGCGGTAGTTTTAAGTTTATAATAATTAGGTTGAATTTTTGTGCAAAGTTAGTGTTTATTCGTTCATGTGTGTTTCTGATATGTTTCAAAAACTTTATGAATCGTTACGGAAGCCGGCTTTCTCTATTTTTTCCTTTTTCCAGGCCCTTGCTTCTCCTTATTTATATATAGCACATAGACAATGATTAATTCCACAGAATTGATTACCTTTGCACCGACAAAAGAAAGAAGACTATGTTGAAGATAACAGTGAAAGGAAAGAGTCCGGTGTGGGGCGAGCGTTGTATGATTGCCGACAACGCTACATTGGCAGGCGACATCACCATGGGCGATGACTGTAGCATTTGGTTCGGTGCCGTGCTTCGCGCCGATGTCGACAAGATCGTGATGGGTGACCGCTGCAATGTGCAGGACTTGGCATGTATCCATCAGACGGCCGGCAGACCAGCTATTCTTGGCAACGACGTCAGTCTGGGACATGGAGCAGTCGTCCATGCTGCCACAATCCACGACGGCGCGCTCATCGGCATGAACGCTGTAGTGCTCGACCATGCGGAAGTTGGTCGGGGCAGCATCGTGGCAGCAGGAGCGGTTGTCGTCGGTGGCACGAAAATTCCTGATGGTGAGATCTGGGGCGGCACTCCCGCACGATTCATCAAGAAGACAGCTCCCGGACAGGCTGAACTGTATGCCAAGAACTATCTCACCATAAAAGAATGGTATGAGGAATGATGAGTGTTGAATGATGGATGGAGACGATGATGAGTTCTGTATTGTTGATTAGGGCAGAAAGGAAGCAGTGGATTCCCCTACCCCATTATTTGCTGATCAATGGACAAATGCTGGGACTGATGCGGGGCAACGACAATGTGCGCGTGGCATTGCCGAAGGGCGACTATGCCGTCACTGTTCGCTCGGCCTATAAGTTCATCGAGAGCACTGCGCAGGTACATATCACCGAGGGCGAGACACTCACGCTGATCTTCGGTGACCGTGAGCGTTGGTGGAACTGGCTGTTCAACCTCGACCTGATACTGTGGCTCATCAAGTGGTTCTTCGACTTTGGTAACTATTGGGACACTGTTTATGAGATTGCCAGCAACGGCTTCTTTGTTCTTTGGCTCTTGCGTATCTGGATCATCCGCAAGCGTTATTTTCGGATGACCTGCTCACCGACGGAAAAACAATAATCCCCAAAACGGCTATAGAAATACTTCTGACTCTCATAGCCGTAAATGAGAAAGAGATTGCTAAGTTTCTTCAGAGCTTTTGGAATTAACGACAATTACGTAAACTGTGTTACGAACTTTCCCTCTTTTTTTGTCACAAATCCACATGGTTTGCGTATCTTTGTTGAAAAGGAAAAGAAAAGATGACCATCGAGGAATACCAACAGGAAGTGGAGCGTATTCGTTCGGGACTGTGCCGGACGGCCACACGCTATTTAGGCGAAGCCGACGGCGAGGATGCCGTGGAAGTGACGCTCGTGAGGCTGTGGCAGATGGCCGACGACCTGCGGGCGCCCATCAACGCTTTAGCACAGACGCTGCTGCGCAACCACTGCATCGACATGCTGCGCCGGCGCCGCATCACCGTAGCCCTTGATGGCCACGACATCGCAGTCGATGAAGAGCAGGACCAACGTGTGGAGACGATGATGAAACTCATCAAGCAACTGCCTCCCATGCAGCAGACGGTGTTGCAACTCAGACATATCAACGGCATGGAGATGGCACAGGTGGCAGAGCTCACTGGTATGAAAGAGCCTGCCGTGCGCAAGTGTCTGAGCCGCGCACGACTGGCATTGCGCACACTCATGCTCAGAAAGATGAAAGAAGCATGAAATGCGTGTGCTATATATAATAAGGTGTAGACAGACAAAACAACAATATATCAGGTATGACAATGAAATCATCAGATAATGATATCCACCGCTTGGTGGAGAAATTCATGGACGGCGACACTACGCTAAGCGAGGAGCACGAGCTCTACGCTTACTTCCGTGGTAATGCTGTTGCTGACGACCTACAACCCATGCGGGAGCTGTTTCTGGGACTGGGGAGCCTTGACGGACTTGGCAAGCAACGAATGCCCGAAGAGCAGCACTGGCCCGTGACCCGCCACATACGACTTCGTCCATGGCTGACCGCCGTGGCTGCCACGCTGCTGACGCTCTTCGTCGTGTCGGCCGCGTTCTATGTCAACCACCGACAAAACTATTGTGAGGCAATCGTCTATGGACAGAAAGTCACAGACAAAACTGCCATACGTGCCGAGATGGCCCTGACGATGAGAGCCGTGGGCATTGAGGGCGATAACGGCATCGACGATCAACTGCACGATGTGCTAATGACTGATAACAATGAATAAACACTCAATGATATGAAAAGGAGAATCATCTTTGCGCTGCTTGCCCTGTTGCTTCCACTCTTTGCGCTGGCACAAAAGGGACTGCACGCCAACGCGGCCTTCACGGGACAGATCGTACCGCAGGATCAGACCGTGGAGGTGAAGGTACGGGGAAGGGCACTGAGCGCCTACCGGCTGACCTTCTACCACAGCGTGCGCTTCAATGCGAATGCTCAACAGAAGAATACGATGGATAATCTTGTGGAAAAGGACAAGACACAAGCCACCGGCACGGAACTACGTCGGAAGGGGCATACGTCGTCGCTTATCCTCTGCCTGCCTCCGCAAGGGCGCACCCACCGCTATCTATGCTACCTCACCAACGGAAGCAAAGGCCATTGGTCCATCACGCTCGTGTATATGGAAGGCTCGGTGAGCAGCATCGACGAACTGAGGAAACTCATCAATTGACCAATAAAATCAACCAAATCAAGAACATCTAAAAACAGAAGAAATATGAAAATCGCAATGCTTTTTTTAGCGGCTTTGATGCCTTTCATGGCACAAGCACGCAACAACAATCCGCAGGATACGCTCGTGGTGACCAAGCCAACAAAGGTCACCGTCATCACCAGCGATTCGGTGCAGACCATCTATATCCAAGGCAAAGAGGGCAACCCGGGGTATGCTTACCGCAACTCTATCCAACTTGTCGACAGCAACTACGTCAGCACGAGCACCATCGACAACAACTTCAACTTCTGCATTGGGCCTTTCAGACGGAAGCAGACAAAGAGCCAAAAATACCCAACTACTGAGACAACGATGAACTTCTTCGCCGGCTTCAATGCTACGCCGGGCATGCCGCAGGCTGCCGACCTTCATCCGTTCAGCTCGTGGGAGCTTTGGTGGCTCATCGCCGACTGTGGCATTTATCCATGGAATAGTCATCATAAGTTCTCTATCGGCTTTGGCTTGGACTGGCGTAGCTATCGCATCAAGGGCAACACACGCTTCATGAAGTCAGAAGATGGCAACATCGGTCTGGGTGCTTACCCAGAGGGTGCCTCACCACTGTTCTCACGCATCAAGGTATTCAGCCTTACTGTGCCCGTTCGCTACCATTTCATCAGCAAGCACTTCGGCTTCTCCCTCGGTCCGGTCGTGAACTTCAATACCTACAGCAGCTTGAAAACACGATGGAAAGCCGACGGACTGAAGATCAAAGACACCAGCAGCAACGCTCATGTGAAGCCGGTCACCGTGGACCTTATGGCCACTCTTAATACCTTCGGCTGTAACTTCTACTTCAAATACAGTCCCTGCGACCTCATCAAGAACGGCTATGGTTTGCACTTCAAGACACTGTCATTTGGTGTGTATCTGTAGATCTGCCTACCTTTCAAATGAATGTCTATGAATATAATATAGGTTAGGAACCGAAGACAGCTGCGCGATCGGGGGTAACGATAACGAGCTATCTAATAGGGGTTTATCTTATAGTACTCCATTCGCTTGGGTGGGATGTGGGTGAGGTGTTTATAATCGCACCTCACCCATTAACTTACAGATTCACGCTTACAGAGCCCTGTTTTTCTCCTCGTACTGCTGTGCTGGGCGTGACCGATGGCGGTGCACAGCAGGAGCATATATAATAATAGGAGTGCCTTCTTCATCACAACCTTTCCGCTTTTATATCAAGCACCCGTGAGAGGCGAGAATGTTAACCCGTGGAGCAGATTTTTTAAATCTTATGATGAATCCTAACCTTGAAGGCTAAAGACTAAGTAGTGGAGCCATACACATAGGCACAGGCAGTGCTTGTTATGCCCGAGATAATAAAACTTTCTCTTCTTCCCAAAATGTTTTAGGCCTAAAATGCTGCTGTTCCCAAAATGTTTCGGTTACAAAACATCCACGCCCCGACAACTGCGGAGCGTGGATGTTTGCCATATGAGTTGATGTGATTGCGGTTATCCTACCTGCGAACCGGGCTTGACCTCGCTAAGTGTCGTGGTGACGCTGAGCGAGCCGTCGAAGTTGAGAGCAGAGAGGATCATGCCCTGGCTCTCGATGCCCATCATCTTGCGAGGCGCAAGGTTGGCAATGAAGAGCACATCCTTGCCGATGAGGTCCTCGGGCTTGTAGAACTTGGCAATGCCGGAGAGGATCGTGCGGTCCGCGCCGCTGCCGTCGTCGAGGGTGAACTGCAGGAGTTTGTTGGACTTCTTCACTTTTTGACAATCCTTGATATGTCCCACACGAATGTCGAGCTTCTCCCACTCGTCAAACGGGATGTTGGCCTTGATAGGCTCAGCCTTGTAGTCCTTAGCGGCTTCGGCAGCCTCATTGGCTTTCTTTGTGGCAGCGAGCTTGTCGAGCTGATACTGGATAGCCTCGTCCTCGATCTTCTCGAAGAGCAGTTGTGGTTCAGCAAGCAGGTGACCGGCTTCGAGCAATGTCGTACTGCCCAGCTCGGCCCAGTCGAAGTTCCTGAGATTGATCATCTCGCGCAGCTTCTTCGAACTGAACGGCAGGAACGGCTCAAAGGCAATGGCGAGGTTGGCAACGAGCTGAAGCGAAATGTTGAGGATGGTCTCCACACGCTTCGGATCGGTCTTCCATACCTTCCATGGCTCGCACTCGGTGATGTACTTGTTGCCGATACGTGCCAGGTTCATGGCTTCCTTCTGCGCCTCGCGGAACTTGAAGTTGTCGAGATACTGCTCCACCTTCTCCTTTACGTCCTTGAACTCCTGGATAGCCTGCTTGTCCACGTCGAGCAGTTCGCCGCAGGCCGGCACCACGCCGTTCCAGTATTTCTTGGTAAGCTGCAGGGCACGGTTGACGAAGTTGCCGTAGATGGCGACAAGCTCCGAGTTGTTACGCTCCTGGAAGTCTTTCCATGTGAAGTTGTTGTCCTTGGTCTCCGGTGCATTGGCGGTGAGCACATAGCGCAGCACGTCCTGCTTGCCGGGGAAGTCCTTCAGATATTCGTCGAGCCACACTGCCCAGTTGCGTGAAGTGCTGATCTTGTCGTTCTCAAGATTGAGGAACTCGTTGGCCGGCACATTGTCAGGAAGGATATAGCCGCCGTGAGCCTTGAGCATGACGGGGAAGATGAGACAGTGGAACACGATATTGTCCTTACCGATGAAATGGATAAGGCGTGTCTCAGGATCCTTCCACCAATTCTCCCACGAGCCCCAGCGCTCAGGCTCAGCATCGCAGAGTTCCTTGGTGTTGGAGATGTAGCCAATAGGCGCGTCAAACCAGACGTAGAGCACCTTGCCCTCGGCACCCTCTACGGGCACAGGAATACCCCAGTCGAGGTCGCGGGTCATGGCGCGCGGCTGCAAATCCATGTCAAGCCACGACTTGCACTGTCCGTAGACATTCGGGCGCCACTCTTTATGACCCTCAAGAATCCACTGCTTCAACCAGTCCTGATAGTTGTTCAGTGGCAGATACCAGTTCTTGGTCTTGCGCAGCTCGGGCTTGGCCCCGCTGATGGTAGAGTGAGGATTGATGAGCTCCATAGGGCTGAGGTCGCTACCGCATTTCTCACATTGGTCGCCATAGGCGTTGGGGTTGCCACAGTGGGGGCAGGTACCCATGACGTAGCGATCGGCGAGGAACTGCTTGGCCTCGGGATCGTAGAGCTGTTCAGTCTCTTTCTCAATGAGCTTGCCGTCGTCGTAGAGCTTGCGGAAGAAGTCGGAGGCAAGCTTGCTGTGCACCTTTGATGTGGTGCGGCTGTAGATGTCGAACGAGATACCAAACTCCTGGAACGAGTCCTTGATGATCTTGTGGTAGCGGTCACAGACGTCCTGTGGCGTGACACCCTCTTTCTTGGCGCGTATGGTGATGGGCACTCCGTGCTCGTCGCTACCGCCGATGAAGACCACATCCTGCTTCTTCAGACGAAGATAGCGCACATAGATGTCGGCCGGAACATATACACCGGCCAGGTGACCGATGTGCACACCGCCGTTGGCATAGGGCAGCGCGGCAGTGACAGTAGTACGTTTGAATTTCTTTTCTTCCATCTTGATTGCTTATACTTAATATATAGGTGCAAAATTACAAAAAGGTTTTGAGAAATCGGCAGTTACGGCCATGAATCATAAGATCGTATGGAGGAAAAATCATAATTTCCTTTGCTATTCCGCTCGTTTGCACTAACTTTGCATCATGTTACAACGAGACTATTTCATCCGCATCCTTCAAGAGTTTATGGCTGCCGTGCAGCGTTTTCTTGAAAAGAAAGAAGAGGAGGGCAAACGCGACATAGCGCTGCGCGACCTCTATCGACAGTATATCGGCAGCTACGACGACCTGCGCAACCTCACCGTGGAAGAGGCTATCGCCTACGCCCACGACGTGTGGGAGGCAGACCGCAGGATGAGTAAGCTCGAAATGCTGGCCGGACTGTGGCATGCCGAGGGCGTGTACAAGGCTGATCCGCTGCGCACGATGCTGTTGGAGAAAGCTTTCCAACTCTACGACTATGTCGACACCCATAGCGGGGAGTACTCTCTGACACGAAAAGAGCGGATGAGACAAATCAAAGAAATGACGCAAGCACAATAATGTCTTCGTCATATCATAAACACAGGATACCAGGGAGCGCTCTTCTCGGGTACACCTTATTATATATATAGGACAACTGATGAACACAAATGTCAATGACATGACCGTGGGCTCACCGGCCCGTGGCATTCTCCATTTTGCCTTGCCTCTGGTGCTGGGCTATATACTCCAACAGATGTATCAGGTCATTGACGCGGCCATCGTGGGACGGTGGATCGGCGTAGGCGCGCTGGCTGCCGTGGGCGCGTCGTCGTCGATCAACTTTCTGGTCATGGGATTCTGCAACGGGTCGTGTGCCGGCTTTGCCATCCCCGTGGCTCAGGCCTTCGGCGGTAAGGACTATCATAAGATGCGAAGCTATGTGGCCAATGCGCTGCGCATTGCCGTGGTCTTCGCGGCTGTCATCACCCTGCTCACCTGCATGTTCTGTACGAAGATCCTCGGACTGGTCAACACGCCGGCCGACATCTTCCATGATGCCTGGACGTTTCTCTTCCTGCAGTTCCTCGCCATTCCCTTCACCATGGGCTATAACCTGCTGTCGGGTTTCATCCGTGCGCTGGGCAACTCCAAACAGCCTTTCTATTTCCTGATCATCGCTTCTTTGATCAACATCACCCTCGACGTGCTGCTCATCCTCGTCATGGGCATGGGCGTGGCCGGTGCCGGAGTAGCCACGCTTTTGTCGCAGGCTTTTGCCACGCTGCTCTGCTGGCTCTACATCTGCGGCAAGATGAGACTGCTCATCCCCACGGGGGAAGAGTGCCGCTACGACAACAAGCGCGTGTCGATTCTCCTTAACAACGGAGTGCCCATGGGCTTGCAGTTCAGCATCACGGGCATCGGCATCATCATGCTGCAAAGTGCCAACAACGCGCTGGGAACGGTTTGCGTGGCTTCGTTCACCGCTGCCATGCGCATCAAATATCTCTTCACATGCGTCTTCGAGAACATCGGCGTGGCCATGGCCACCTACTGCGGACAGAACATCGGAGCATGCAAACTCGACCGTGTGCGCCGTGGCGTGAAGGACGCTATCGCCATCATGCTCGTCTATTTCGTGCTTACCGTGATCTTCATCTATCCCTTTGCCGACGAGATGATGATGCTCTTTGTCAAAAGCGGCGAGCAGGAAGTGATCGACAACGCCGCCATGCTCATGCGCATCGCCAACTATTTCTATCCGGCCCTTGGCCTGCTCACCATCTTCCGCTACAGCATCCAGGGCTTGGGCTACTCCAATCTCTCGATGATGTCGGGCGTGATGGAGATGATCGCACGCTGCGGAGTGAGCCTGTGGCTTGTGCCGGCCTTGGCCTTCAAGGGCGTGTGCCTGGGTGATCCGGTGGCCTGGGTCTTTGCCGATCTCTTCCTCATCCCCGCCTTCCTGTGGCTCTATCATCATCTAAAGCGGACGGAAGCGGAGGCATAAAGACCTACTCTTTAGATTTTGGACTGAACCGTGAGTGATGAAAACAGTTTTTTAGCAGGAGAAATCAATGAAACATTTCTGACAAAAACACTCCCGCGAGAACTTGCAATATAGAGAAGCCGAACACGAAAAATATTATTCATTTGTGTATTTCTTCTATGCCAATGCCTACCTTACAATTGCATAAACAAGTCATCCCCCTTCACCTCTCTCGGAATGCGGCGTGAATACATATTGTTGGCAAGTCCTTGCGAGGTGATAAATACGGGAATTATACTCTTGCGTGTCTTTGTGATTTTCTTAAATATGTGCATACGCTGCTCGAGATGGCTGAAATAGTTTTTATCTATCACGTATTCCGAAAGGCTGTATTTCATTTCACACACATTCACGGTATTGTCTGACCTATCAACAAGAAGGTCTATCTGCGTACCATGTTTCAAATCTTCATCCACTTCATCGGGCAAGGACTTTGGTGGGCGATAGTTCCAAGAGCATATAGTGTTGATACTGCCGTCAATGCCGAGTGCGTGTACGATCTGTGGCAAATGATTCAGACACAGTATCTCAAAGGCGTAACCGCACCAACTTTGGTATACGTCGGTAGACTGCATTTTGATCCAATATCCATCCAAGGCATCATTATGACCATTGATAAATTTGATATAAAACAAAGAGAACGGGTCTATAAGCTGATACACCGTCGACTTTTTCTCCCTGCCAAAAGGCTGATAGCTTCTTATGAAGTCACATTCCTCAAGTTCTTTCAATTTCTTCGCGAAATTACCATTATTCACAGATTTCGTCGCACCTATGAGCTCCAGTCTCGTCATGCCGCGGTTTTTGCCGGCCAAAGCCCTTACTATATCAATGTATGTGCCAGCCTTCTTGAAGAGAGCCTTGTACAGGCGGTCAAACTCTTTCCGCAACTCACCTCCCTTTGTAAAACAAAGGTTATCAATATTTTGTGCCACGCTCTCCTCCTGCTCAAACAATGACAAATAATAGGCTACGCCTCCAACAGCCATATAACATTCCATTATCTCAGAGCGGCTATAGCCGAATTCGCGCGAACGAAAATACATTTCCGTCTCGGCAAGCGTAAATGGCGCAAGTGCAATTTCGTGAGTAACTCGATTATGAAGCCCACCACGAGAGTTGATGATCTCGTCAAGCATCCATGTAGTGGCACTGCCACAGCAGATAAGCTTGATGTCATTGCGATAGGATGCCCAGTCGTTCCAAAAATGCTCGAACTCTGCGATGAAATGCGATCCAACAGTATCAAGCCATGGCAACTCGTCGAAAAAAATTATCTTAACCCCGTCACCAATACCTTCAAGATACTTCTCTAGTAGCCGGAAGGCATCACCCCATGTCGCTGAATGGGTATCAGTTGTAGTGAAGTTCTGCAGCGACATACTGAAATTTGTCAGTTGCCCTGACGTGTTGATATTTTCTATTCCCGTCATTCTAAATGCCAGCCTATCGCCAAACAGTTCCTTCACGAGATAGGTCTTTCCAACGCGACGGCGTCCGTAAATGGCGATAAACTCAGAGCGGCTACTGTCTATATATTGCTGCAGCCGTTTAATCTCTTTCTTTCTGCCTATTATATTTTCCTTCATATTGCAGTATTTGGCACAAAGATACGAATAATAATTGATTATGCCAAAATATAATTCAAGTAATTGGCATAATCGTTGTAAAATATAGTGATTATGCCAAATAATTTATAGACATCACTATCAGTCCCGACCTTTCACTGCTTTCAAAATCTACAATGATGTCCTCAAGCAATAACTGCATCTCCACTCACGGCATGCAGAAACACTATATGCATTCTCATATGTTCCTTTCAGAAACATGAGTCAGTGTCCCCAAACGGACTTACATCCCAAATATCCATTGACAATGAGGTGACCCGAGAGATCACACGAGCATCCCATGTGCAAAAGTAAACAACAGCCCAACAGATTTTGGACGCACCGAGTCCAAAATCTGTTTTCGACTGAACCGTGAGTGACGAAAACAGTTTTTAGTGGGAGAAATCAATGAAACATTTCTGACAAAAACACTCCCGCGAGAACTTGCAATCTAGAGAAGCAGAAAACGGAAAAATAAGGAGAAGACTGTCAGAAACGTACTTTGATAGTAAGAAAAAGGCGTGTTGACTATGTCATCAAGCCTTTCTGTGCCCATCAAAGTGCCTTTCTGACAAGGTCAGAAAGGCACTTTGATCATAAATTCTCTAGAGAATTTTGGGAGGAAACGGTACTTTTAGACTCCACATCAACGTATTTGACTTGCAATACTAAGTCTTTTTTAGCATAACATACTAATTATCAATAATTTACAGAAAACCTCGCAAAAATCGAAAAATTGAGAGCAACATACACCTTCGTTCAGAAAATCGCCTGTATTTGGCCGTTTTTTTGTCAGTTTTATCAACAGCCTCACAGATTTTAGACGCAGTGTGGCTAAAATCAGTGGGGCTGTTGTTTGAAAACTATACCGGGCTCCCGTCTTACATTCCTCTTTCCGCCCAGTCACCGCGGTCGAGCTGTCGGTAACCGATAGCCTCGGCGATGTGGTCGGGCAGTATGCTGTCACTGTTCGCAAGGTCGGCGATCGTGCGGGCTACCTTCAGGATTCGGGAATAGGCGCGGGCAGAGAGTGAGAGACGCTCCATGGCTGTACGAAGTAGTTCTATGCCGGCCGCGTCGGGCTCGGCAAAGCGGTGGATGAGCCGTTCCGTCATCTGAGCATTGCAATGGATCGTCGGGTACTCGCGGAAACGTTCCGTCTGTATGGCGCGCGCCTTGATCACCCGTTCCCGAATCTTTGCCGACGGCTCACCGGGCTCTCCCTTGGAGATATCCTTGAAAGGCACCGGCGTGATCTCGCACTGAATGTCGATACGGTCCATCAGTGGCCCGCTGATCTTATTGAGGTATTTCTGTATCTGTCCCGGCGTGCACACACAGTGATGCGTCGGATCGCCATAATAGCCGCAAGGACAAGGGTTCATCGATGCCACAAACATAAAACTGCACGGATAGGTGACCGTGTACTTGGCACGGCTGATGGTGATGACACGGTCCTCAAGCGGCTGACGCAGCACCTCCAATGTATGTTTGTTGAACTCCGGCAACTCATCGCAGAAGAGCACACCATTGTGCGCCAGACTGATCTCGCCCGGCATCGGGTTCATGCCACCGCCGACCAGCGCCACCTCCGAGATCGTGTGGTGAGGAGCACGGAACGGCCGTTGCGAGATGAGCGACGAGCTCTTGCCCAGCGTGCCCGCGACAGAATGAATTTGTGTGGTCTCCAAGCTCTCCGAGAGCGTCAGCGGCGGCAGGATAGACGGCAGGCGCTTCGCCATCATGCTCTTGCCCGATCCCGGCGGTCCGATCATGATGAGGTTGTGACCACCGGCAGCAGCCACCTCCAAAGCCCGCTTCACGCTCTCCTGACCACGCACGTCGGCATAGTCGAGGTCGAAGTTGTATTGCTGTTCATAGAAGATCTTTCGGGTGTCCACCGCCGTAGGCTCAAACTGCTTGACACCTGTGAGAAACGCCACGACATCGGTCATGGTCTCCAGCCCATAGACCTCGAGTTTGTTGACGATGGCGGCCTCATGGACATTTTGCTTCGGGACAATCAGTCCTTTGAAATGTTCAGCCCGCGCTTTGATGGCAATGGGCAGAACACCCTTCACCGGTTGCAGCTTACCATCAAGGCTGAGCTCGCCGACCATCATATACCGGCCGAGCTCAGGTGCGTCCATCTGTCCCGAAGCTGTGAGGATGGCAATGGCCAACGGCAGGTCGAAGCTGCTGCCCTCCTTGCGCAGGTCAGCAGGGGCGAGGTTCACGGTCAGGTCGGCACGTGGAAACTTATAGCCATTGTTCTGCATGGCGGCCGCAATGCGGTCACGTCCCTCGCGCACAGCCTCGTCGCCAAGCCCCGTAAGATGATACATCACGCCACGCGTCAGACTCACCTCAATGGTCACCGTCGTCACTTCCAAGCCATTGACAGCAGCGCTATATGTTTTTACCAACATCGTTCTGTTCTCCTTTTTTTCTACCTCTGTTTCAATTAAACAGTCATTTTTGCCAACCAGCCATATGCTGTCGCCGTCCCTATTTCAGCAATTCCATGATTTTGTCGTGGAGCTGCGTGCCCATGAGATTGCGGGCGACAATACGATTGTTTTTCACAATGATGTTATCAGGAACTCCCATCATGCCTAATTGCTGCAAGGATTGGCTGTCGAACATCTTGCCATCGCAGACATTGGGCCACAAGATGCTGTCGACACGTAAGGCACCGTCGCAGTCGCTACGGCTCGCGTCGACAGAGAGCGACACCACTTTGAGCCGGCCGCCCGACTGACGCTGCAACTGTTTCAATGTGCGCAACATGTCCATGCTGTCGTAGCTCCATGATGCCCACGTGCAGATGACGACAAGACCAGAAGAGAGATCCGATGAAGAGACCAGTCGTCCCTTGGTGTCGTAGGTGGAGAAGGTCGGTAATACAGAACCAACGCCTACATGCGACATAGAGTTCAGCTGGCGGATCATACGCGACAGATCAGCCTGATCCGTCTGTTTGGACTGCATCTTTTGAGCCAGCCGCAAGGCAGTCTGATAGTCGGGGTGCGCGTCAGAGATGAAATACTTCTTGATCAGCCACAGCCCGACAACAGACTCCGGGTGGTCGCCGACAAAGACTTCAGCCGCACGCTTGGCCTCGGGTGGCGACGCTTTGGACACTTGCTCGCGGAACTTGGTATAGAGTTCATTGTCGTCGGTGCCTTTGATCTCAATCTCCTTTAGGTGAGAGGCGTCTCCCTTGATGCTGACACTCTTGCCCGGCTGAGCAAAGATCGGCACGACAGAATAATTGGGAAAGACCAGATAGAGAATGGTGGGATACTTGCAGGGAACCTCATAGGCGAAGCGCCCGCCCTCGACATGTATAGTGTCGAGCCCGTCGATGGATCCGTTCTCGGCATAGACATAAAAGTCACTCTGATTGATGTTCAACAGATGCCCCTCTATCTCAAAATGGCTACCATCGACACCGCAGGAAGAAATCAGCAGGGTCAGCATGATCAGAAGCCCAGAGAAACATCCGGCTACATAACGGCTATAACGATTATGAAACTGCATAATGATTAAAAAATAAAGCCTCCGCCCCATACTGAGGTCGAAGGCTTATCAGATAATTAATGAATATTGAAATGACTACTTCAAGTTGGCCAGCTCCAAGTCGCTGGCTGCATAGGCTGCGAGCTTAGCGTCTTTCTTGCAGGCACGCTGCAGGTAGTCCTTGGCAGTGGCTGTGTTGCCCTGGCGGTTGAGCACGAGCGCCATCAGATAGTCTGTCATGGCGTCAGCGTTCTTCACGTTTTTCAGCGTAGCGACAGCGGCGGCATAGTCCTTGTTGAGCAGCTGCGCCAAAGCGGCACTGTTGGAATAGCTGTTACCGAAGTTCTGTACGGCAGTAGCATAGTTACCTTTGGCAATGTTCAGATTACCCAGCACCTCATAGAAACCGTTGGCGTCGATAGCGTCAGCCAAGTGATTGGTAGCGGCATTGAGGTCACCATGCTTCATGTCGATAAGTGCGAGATTGGCATTGGCCTCAGGTGCGTCAGCACGCTTGGCCTTAGCCTGCTCGATATACTGTTTGGCCGTGGACTCGTCGCCCTTGTTGAAAGCCATGACAGCCATGTTGTTGAAGGCGCGATAGTCCTTGTCATACAGTTCTGCTGTCTTCTTATAGATAGCTTCCTTCTTGTCAGGATCGCTCTCCAGTGTAGCGGCATAGAGCAACTCATCAGGAGTCAGACGGGCAGGGTCGGCAGCGTACTGCAGCTTGATCTGGTCGTCGCTTCTTCCCACAGTCTCGTAGTTGATGATCATACGGCTACGACGCAGCTCAGGCAGAATGCCGTCGGCGAGCTCACGGAAGCCTTCGCTCATGTTGCGGATCTGGCGCTCACGCTCCTCAGGATCCTTATACATCTCCAAGACGCGCAGGATCACATCCTTGTCCTGGATGTTGCTGGCTTTGACGAGACGCTTGAAGCCGTCCCAGTCCTGCGCCGTATAGTGAGCATCGATATCCTTGGTATTGAGTTTGGCAGCCTTGACCTGCTCCTTGACATATCCCTCAGTAGTGTTCTGACGCTTGTTGGCCAGCTTGTCGTTGAAGGAATAGCCTCCATCAGGAGAGGCATAAGCCTGCACCTCCACATTCTTCAGGTTCAAGCCCTCACGGTCGGCATTGATTCTCTTCAGCATGGCGAGGAACTCCTTGACCGAGTTGTTCTTCAGCTCACTCTTGCGGAGATTGGCCTGATTGATGAGGAACTTGATGTTGGCCTCATACTTCTGTGCCTTCACGCGCTCGAAGGAGTCCGGCGCGATGCATCCGCCGGCGTTCATCAGTGTCTGCTTATAGAGTTCTGCTGTAGCCAGCACGCCATTGGCGACTTTCACGGCCGGTACGTAGACCTTCTTCTTGCCGACACGGGCGTCGAAGGTGAGATACATCTCGCTCTTCTGCATATCAGGAACATAGTCAAAAGCAGTCTTCATCGTGTAGTGGCCGCCCATCTTGTAGGAGATGGTCTGGTCATTGCCCATGACTTTCTCGCCCTGAAAAGTAGCGCCTTTGCCTTGAGCAACCTGACCATTGCCATAGCGCAGCTCAGGGATCACCGTCACCACAGCCTTCGGCTTCATATATTTCACGGGGAAGTTACCATTGATGGTAGCAGGAACTTGGCCGCCTAAAGCCTCCAACGGGTTGGGATCTACCGTAAAGTTATCGGCAGAGAGTTTTCCCAATTTGGAAGAACATGACGACAGAGCCAATATAGAACAAACTGATAAGGTTAGAACGAAATGGTTGCGCATAATATATAAATGATTAACGTGCCGCGAGCGGGACTCGAACCCGCACGACCATTTCTGGCCAAGGGATTTTAAGTCCCTCGTGTCTACCAATTCCACCATTGCGGCGACGGTATGAATAAAAAAGAGCGGCAAACGGGACTCGGACCCGCGACCTCGACCTTGGCAAGGTCGCGCTCTACCAACTGAGCTATTGCCGCGTTATGTTTGCAAAGGTAAGACTATTTCTTTGAACCGCCAAGTGTTTTACACATTTTAATAAACAGAAGGGGGGATTGCGGAATTGAAGATGAGCAAAGCTAATACATATTCATCACCCCCACTTCATCACCACCACAATACCAAGAAATAATGAAATCAGCATTTTCTATAGTTGGCAATGGCATAACAACAGCGACGACCGTCGTTTGCGCAAGGCAATCAGCGGTCGTCGTAAAAGAACTATTCAGGAGCCACCGCCCCCTCTCATATTTTGCGCTTTAAACCGATAGGGGTCAGTCTACGGACCAGATGTTGGTAGAGCAGATGTTATTGCTTGTCCAATTTAGTGCCGTTCCAAACCTAACCGTAGTAGCATTTGCCATCAGATAGTAGGCATAACCAGTGCTATTGGCAGTTCTTGACATATAATAACCTGCAACGTCCCAAGCATGATATAGGTTAGCGGAACCATTGGTATAGTCATAGAAACCATAGAAAGGCAGGAAAAAATATTGCTCGATATTCTCTGCCGACGGTCTTCCATTCGTAACGGTGGCTGTGGTTGCTTTAGGAGCAGTACCTGAATCGAAGCCAGCAATATATTTCCTTCTCTTAAGCCAAACACCCGCATGACATGTTATTTTTTCGCCGTTATAAGGATTGGTTGTAATATACGACTGTTGATAGGCACCAGTATGACCATCATCAATGATAGCGCCTGCACCCAAATACATTTTCACTTCATCCGCCGAGGGACAGTTTTTGCAGCTTTGTGTGGCTATATTCTGGTTTTCCCCGTTCGATGGAACTTGGTGAATACCAGAGTTCCCTGCACTCCATATGTGCGAATCTCCTATTCCGTAGGGCTCGTATGCGTCCCATTGGTAGAAATTCTTATCGGCACGAAAACCACTATTCAAATATTTCTCTGTATTGGCCGGTTTCACGGTGATGTTGACGGTGTAGCGGTGTCCCGGCAGGAATGTCCGCGACTTCAACTTCAGCATGTTGTTCACGCTTGTCAGCCAGTTTTTCGCCCCGCCGATGGTTGCGCCCTTGCCATTGGTGGCGAAGACGAGCGTCAGGTCGGTGGCGGTGCCTGAATTGTCGGTGATGATAGTCTGGTAGTCCGCGGCGGCGGAAGATGTGGTGTTGCCCGATACGGAGAATGTCTTTGTACTCGCAGTACCATCTGGTGTGTAGTCTCCGCTCAGAATGCTGACAGAAGCCCTATTATAGCCAATCTTCTCCTTGGTCGTCAGGCTGAAAGCATCAACGGTAGTGCCGTCGGAGGTCTTCAACACCACGCGCAGTTTTGCGAACAAGTGCTTAAACGTCAACGTGCCCAAGTCCTGGTCAAGGCTTGTAATGACATCCGACACGCACTGCATGGGGTCGGTTGTCGAGCTTTGGCTGGCAGTAATCGTGCTGAGGTCGGTCCCAGTGGAGACGTAGGGAGCGTTGCCGATGTAGAACAATATCCTGCAGCCGCGCTTGCCCCTCACGGTCAGCTTGCCGCCGGTTATGGTCAACGTCTGCATATTGGCTACCGTCTTGTTGGTTGACGGGTCATATACGAATGCATATACAGTCTTACCCTCCAAGTCCACCGTGTTATAGACCGTGGCGCGCGTGCTGACCGCTGCTGCTTTCCGTATGGCTGCTCTGTCCTCCGTCATGGTAGTCTCCACTTCCATGCCCATGAACGTCTGCTTCTCTGTCTCCGGCGTTGCCGCCATCGCCCGGGTGAACACCGAGTCGGCTTGCGTCTCGCCCACCGCGTAGGTAAGCTTCATGTCCAGACCGTCAAGACCGTCCCCACTCGCCTGTGTCACCACATTGTCATCATTACCGCACGATGCCATGCCGCACATCATGGCCAGCCCCACAAGGATGACCTTCGCTGTATTCATCATATTTCTCATCTTATTCGTCCTCCCAAATCCAGTTGTTCTTCTTGGCGAAAGTGAACGGCGCGTCCTCGTCTTCTTCCTCATCGTTAGATTGGTCTTGCACTTGCGACGTATGCACAGAGCTCAACGACTGCATCACCGGTTCCCCTTGCACGGATATGACCCGCGTATCGGGGACTAAATATAATATCTTCTTGTCCATTAGATAATCGTTTTAGGTTGTAGCTCATTTCACCATCACTTTCCTGCCATTAATGATATATATTCCCTTGGGCAGATTGTCCACTGACGATGCCACACGCTGCCCCTGCAGGTTATAGACCTCTGCGTTCCCAGTAATATGGTCCACCGCTACTCTGTCAACAGCGGTCGTCATCCCGCCGTCGATGTTGAATGCCATGCTCTTGGCTGGGGCGGCAGTCGTTCCATCAGGGTAAACGGAGGGGAATTCGAAATAGGCACGGAAGCCCTTCATCGGCGTGGTGCCAGTGTCCTTATACAGATGGTTACCGGATATATAGACAGGTACCTGTGAGGCAGAAACCGCGTCCTTGATAACCGTAGGCTGCAACAGACCACAGAAATTGTATCCGTAGCCCTGCGCATCAGCCGTCTTCTGTGTTTGCACGTCCTTGGAAATTTTGACGTTGGTGACAAAGAACGTGGTGAAGCTCTTTCCCGGCTTGATCAGGTAGGCCTCTCCGGCCTTGATGCCCTCGCTCTTGACAGGGGCGGAATAGAAGTTGATAATATGGTTCTGCAGGTCCACATTGCCGAATTTCGATACGATTGTGCCAAAGCCGAATACTTTCTCCACACTGCTGTACGGAATGTCAAACGGCAGACAGAGCGTGCTCCAGTTAGAGGAGCTGAGGTTGCGATGCACATACACGCTGATGGGCGTGGTGTGGTCGGAAAGATTGTTCTGGTTGCTGCCGCTGCCTAACAGCTCACGGTCATCGTAGAGGTCGTAACGGATGGTGCGCACCTCGAAGACGGTGAAGTAAGACTCCAAAGCCAACGGCCATGTATTATACTGCGTATTCTTAATCGAGCCACGCAGTTTGTCGCCATTCTGCCCGTAAGTGAAGTACACAGTTCCCTCTATGGCTCCACGCGATTCGTTGCTTGTGGTCACGCTGCCGTTAGCTTTTCCCCATGGGTCGTTTGCGCTGCTTTTTTTCGACCAGCCTTTAAGGTTGTCGTAATGGTAATATTCCACGGGCACCACGGTGCCATTGCTATGGACCAACTCCATCACGATGTCATAAGAATAGTCGCCTCTGGAATAATAGGGGAAAGATCGTGTGCTGCTGGCATCCACCAGCTTATACTTGATGGATGACTTTCCGTTCAGGTCGGTTGAAAGTCCAAAATCCGACGACGGCACCTGCGCCTGCGACCATGTGGCATCATCGCTCGTAAGCACGTCGGGGGTCTCCACCTGCGCCTGCGCCTGAAGGCCCGTCATGGCGGCCAGTACCGCCGCCATTGCAATTTTTACAACTCTTTTCATTTTTGCTTGATTTCTTTTTTGTCCATAATCTGTTAATCGTCCCAGTCACCCCAATCTCTGAGGCCCCACCGCTTGCCGTCGGCTGGATGGTCGCCCTGGTTGCTCCCTTCCACATTGTGTGGATCTGGGTCTCCATCAAAAATCTTTTGGTCGTCGTTTCTCACAGAACCTGCCAACAGATGCTGATGCTCCGCCACGGAGACTATTTCCGTGGTCGGTTTCTGATAATTTTTCTTAGTCATATTCCTCTGATTTTTAGTAACAATGTAAGTGGTATTGGCTAATCCGGCCAATCCTTGATTTCGTTCAATTCTCTGTGGCACACGCCACATATTCCTTTCTAAAATGTTGGTGCAAAGATAATTACTGAAGTTTATTTGGTCATGTTCTGTATCTGTCTCATCCAACAGCTGGTTAAAAATAATATTATCAGTCTTCTATATAGATATAAATACAGAATATTATAAGGCCAAGACACAGCAGAGTCAGCAAAACAAGAGCAGTGCTCTTCATCCGCCCCCTTGTTCTCTTGCGTCTCATCTCATGATGGAAATATTCCCTTGCGTCTTGCATCTTCTATGTCGTATGTTTCCGGGAGAAGGGGCACATCCGCCCAGAGTTCATATGCAAACTGATCCTTGATAAGAGGATGCCGTGCCTTGTCAAAGGCTGGCAAGGCACAGCATAACAGTGTCAGTCGTCCCACACGTTCTTGTGGGTATCCGGCCATGCGTCCTCGTCGTCGAAGAAGTAGCCCTTCTTTGCACCGATATCTTCCTCATCGCCAGAACCAATACCGTGGTTCGGGTCATTGTCCACGCCGATGCTCCATGTCTCCATCAAGGCGTTCCCGTTTACTCTGATCACCTCAATGAGAGGCTTCATATATGCAGTCTTGTTCATTCTTTGTTCCTCCGTTTTATTTGATGATTACCTTTTTGCCGTTGTGGACATAGATGCCGCTTGTCGGCTTGCTGGCTCTCATACCGTTCAGATTGTAATAAGGAGCATCATTGTCAGCCTTGCCAGCCTCGGTAATGGAGTTGATGCCCGTAACCGCATTGTCGTCGCTAAACATGATACTGAAGCCTTTGGCAGGACTTGCCGCATTGTTTTTCATACGGAAGTATGCCTTGAAATAAGGGAATGTGGCTCCGTTTTTGAGTACCACAAACTTGCCTTGGCTCTTGCTGAAGGCATAATACTGATAACCGCTCTCGTTGGCAACTGCCACGTCCTCCACGGCTCCTACCATACGATTGTCAGCCGTCTTGCTGTAACCAACGTCCGTGAGCGCAGACTCATCGTGAGCCTGATCCTCGTCCATCTGGCAGTATGAGTTCACAGAAAGGGTGTTCTTACTACGAATCAAAGCCCCTACAAATGCGGGTACATAATAGTTGTCAATACTGTAAGCACGCACGAAGGGATTTGTCGTGTCGTAAGCATGGCTGTAGTCCATCGGCACGTAGGGCTTGATGTCATTGCTGCCCTGGCCTTCAGGATACTTCACATCGAACGGGAAGCATACAGAGCCGCCATTCTTATTGGTCTGCTGTGGTATCTGATAAGTGATGTTCAGGGTGTGGCCCTGCTTCCATGCGTCTTGATAAGCCTGAACCTTGCTCTGCTTGACGTAGATGCTTTGGTTATCGTTGAAAGGATAGTTGCTGTTCATCTCGTAGCTGACGGAGCCGAGCGTTGCCGGTGTGTTGCCAACGAAATACAGCCCTTTGAGCTGTGGGCCTGCCTTGAAAGCGTCCAGACCAATGGCTCCGATGTCGGCAAGCAGCACGATGTCTTTCACCTTGGTGTCGTTCTGATAAGCGAAGTCAAGAACAGAGCTGACCGTGTAGGTCTTCTCCGGCCAGGCCTTGTCATAAACGTCTGTGTAAGCGGTCTCCTTAGCGGTCTTGTCGATGATGACAGAGGTACGCGGCGTGTAGAAACTGATGACACCCACATTGTCGGTGGATGTGGGGAAGAACTCCGTGCCTCGGTCATAGCCTTCCTGAGAAACAAATGATGGATGCACCTCCTTGAAGGTGTTGTTGTAAGAAGCCACCGTCGATGCGTTGGCACTGTTCTCATACCATGCCTTACGGACATAGATGGTGATGTCCTTCGGTTTTGACGACTCAAAGACAATATCGGCTGTAAGGGCAGGAACATTGTCTGTACCCATGAAGCTGAGCGATTTCAGGTTCTTGCAAAGGGCAAGCGCACGATTCTTTATCGTGGTGACGCTCTTCGGGAAGGTGATGTTCGTCACCTTGTCACTTGCGTAGAAAGCATACGGCCCCACGGTCGCAAAGTAAGGAATCAAGGTATACTTGGTGTCGGCCTTTCCTGCAGGGAAGGCGACAAGTGTTTTCTTGTCCTTGTCGCAGAGCATACCGTCGAGAGAAGAATACTTGGCATTGTCCTTATCCACATTGATGTCGGTAAGCGACTCGCAGAAGTTGAACGCCCCCGTATTGATGTTCGTTACATTCTTCGGGATGGAGATGGTCTGCAGGTTCTTGCAATTGTCGAAGGCCTGTTTTTCGATGATGGTTACACTCTCCGGCAAATTGATGCGCTTGATGCCACTGTTGCCGAAAGCACCGCTACCGATAGTTGTAATGGCGGCCGGTTCCTTAAATTCTACTGTCTCCAGTGCTGGCGTGTTCAGGAATGCGCCGTTGCCAATAGTTGTTACGGTAGCGGGAATCACAAAGTGTCTCAGCTTTACGTCGTTGGCAAAAGCACTCCCGCTAATAGATGTAATTTTACTTGTACCATCGAATACAAACGACTCCAGATCGCTCAGTTCGTCGAAGGTCTGATCTTGGATTTCAGTCAGTTGGGAGCCATCGGCAATATGGATGCTTGTAATCTTGGTATTATAGAATATGCGTGCATCAATTTGCTCCACGCTGGCAGGGATGTTGATGGTTCCTGCAAGGCCCGTAGAGGAGAAGGCGGTGCCGTATATGGTTTCCAGATGAGAGTTACTGCCGAAGTCGAGTGTGCGGAGTTCTCTGCAGAAACGGAAAGCCTGACCACCCACAGTCTTCAGTGTGGAAGGGAACTTAATCCCTGTAATGGCACTGCCATAGAATGCTTTGACAGCAATACTCGTTGTGCCCTCGGGAATAGAGTATTCGCCTGTCTTGGCCGTAGGACAGAGTACCAGATCCGTTTCATCCTTTGAATAGATCATGTCGTCCTTCCCCATATACTTGGCATTATTGCCGTCTACCGTAAATGCTGTCAGTTTCGGACAGTTGATGAACGCGCCATCCTCTATCAAGCTGACATCCTTACCGATATTCACAGTCTGCAGACCCGCGGGCCAGATGAAGGCCTCCTGTTTAAGTGTCTTAGCGTTTTTCAGGTCAACAGTCTTCAGTTCGCTTTCTGTCTGGCAGAAGGCCTCACTGGCTACTGTCTCTACAGATTCCGGAAGGGTGTACTTGCTACCGTCCTCCAGCTTTGTCTTATCGTAGAGGGGAGGAAAGGTGACCAGTGTCTTGCCGTCCTTTGTTAGCAGGACCCCATCAACATCCTTGAAAGCAGGATTGTCGTCGGCCACATCAAAGTAACTTCCTACAGCATAGAATGACGCGTCCAAACTCTGGTCAATATTGACAAGCGATTTCGGAATGGAAATCTTCCCAATACCACGGCACACCTTGAAGGCAGTCTTGGCAAGCGTGGTGATGCCTTCAGGAATCACAATATCACCCTGCGTGCCTGAAGGACAGGACACCAGCGTGGTGCCATCCTTACTGAGCAGCCATCCTTTGTCGTTATTTTTAAAGGTACTGTTTGATCCCGCAACCTCATATTCCGTGAACTTTGGGCAGTTCTCAAAGCAGCTGGGATTCATAGTCGTGAAGCTGGCAGGCAAGGTGACTTTCTTCAGATTAGCTGCAGATCGATAACACCCGCTGCCCATTGTGGTGTAGCCCTCGGAGAAAGTCAGGCTCTCTATGTCCTTGCTGCAATCCGTCCATTCCGTTGAAGAGGTTACCTTGTAAGACTCCTTGTCCTGATCATTCTTGACCGTTGGAGGAATGGTGACAGCGCCTGAGCCGCCAATGTAATACACGGCAACCTCATTGTTTTGCGGATTATTTAGATCTTTTTTGGTAATGGTGTACTCGATGTCACCTACCTTAAAATTGGTGCCTACAGTTTGCGCGTAAGCCCCTGTTGACGACATGACCCATGCCAACAACAGAAATAAAAGTATTTTTTGTCTCATATTCATAATGATTAAAATAAATTATCGACTATAATTAATCAAGATAATAATGGCTTAACTCTAAATGATAAGCCTTCGTAAAGGGACACAGAAGCCCTGGCGAAGGAACCATATGAACGTCCTTTGCCTAAAGGGGATACGCCACGTCTCACGCGCGCGCAAGCGAAGTAGTTTAAAAGAATAATTACGCCAGTAGCGCCTGTGTGTGTGTGTGTGTGTGTGTGTGTGTGTGTGTGTGTGTGTGTGTGTTAGCAAATTATTTGGATTAACCAAATAAAATGAGTTAAAAGTTGCACGGAAATTCTCGTTTCCTTGCAACTCATCTATACCATTATATAAAGATAAATGATATATTCTTGATTTATTTAACACTCTGTGACTCACACTATTATTTCCTAAATCGATGCAAAGATAAACAATGTATTTTAAATATGCAAGAAAAAATAAGGAAATATGAGGGGGCAACGTGTAAACGAATACAAAAACAAGCTTTCGATCTACCTCACGCTGAGCAATCCATAGGCACCAGTGGTGACGGAGGGGTAGCGTGTCATCTTCTTGCCGCCATTACCGGAAGCGATGATGCCGCCATTGTTGAGATCATAGGTTCTGTGGCAATTGGAGCAGGATGCAATGCCGGCGCTGTTCACCTTTAGCGGATAACTGCGCAGCGGCAGCGCGTTGGAGTCGAAGCAGTTGGGGCACTCACGGTCGTAGGCGTAGAACGTCTGTGAGGTGGAGAAGTCATATCCTACAATGATCGCGCCGTTCAGACCAAGGATGAGTTGTCCGGCCTGCTGCCGTTGCTTGTCCTTGGCATCAAAGACAACCTGACTGCCGTGGCCCTGGTTATTAGTAAACACAAAATACTGCGCCCCACTCCTTGAAGTGGTGGTAATGGTGACGGAGGGGTAGCGTGTCATCTTCTTGCCGCCATTACCGGAAGCGATGATGCCGCCATTGTTGAGATCATAGGTTCTGTGGCAATTGGAGCAGGATGCAATGCCGGCGCTGTTCACCTTTAGCGGATAACTGCGCAGCGGCAGCGCGTTGGAGTCGAAGCAGTTGGGGCACTCACGGTCGTAGGCGTAGAACGTCTGTGAGGTGGAGAAGTCATATCCTACAATGATCGCGCCGTTCAGACCAAGGATGAGTTGTCCGGCCTGCTGCCGTTGCTTGTCCTTGGCATCAAAGACAACCTGACTGCCGTGGCCCTGGTTATTAGTAAACACAAAATACTGCGCCCCACTCCTTGAAGTGGTGGTAATGGTGACGAAGATACCAGAGAGTGGTGTCATCGCCGCGGCGAGCGTAGCATCGTTATGCGTTTGATTGTCGAAATACAGCGAGCATGGTACCGCGCTGAATTCACTTTGTGTATCGCCACAAGCTGACAGAAGCGTCATTGGCAACAGTCCTGTCATGGCCAGCATAATAATTCCTAATACTCTCTTCATTGCGTTTATTCTACACTAACACCCACGTAACCACAGCTTTTTCTCGCTCCTGCAGTCATCATTCATCAATCAACATTGACCATTGCTCTCAGTCAACATTCATCACTCATCATTCAACAATTGTCTCTCTGCCTCCTCCACTCTCTCGAAGTGGAAGCTGTCGAGTGTCTTGTCCATGAGTTCCTGGATACGGTCGTTGCAGAGATTGCCAATGGAGCCCTCATGCGTGTGATGGATGTGGTGATCGGCCTTGAACGTACCAGCCTCGATCTCCATGCCCACCTTTTTATAAGCGTCGCGGAACGGCATGCCATTAACGGCCAGCCGGTTCACCTCCTCCACGGAGAAGATCGGATCGTACATCGGGTTGTCGAGGATATGCCGGTTCACCTCTATCTTGTTGATGATATAAGCCGCCATGCTCAAGCAGTCTTTCAGCTCGTCGAAGGCGGGCAGGAACACCTCCTTGATGATCTGCAGATCGCGGAAATAGCCCACGGGCAGATTGTTCATGATGAGCATGATCTGCTGCGGCAGGCTTTGTATCTTGTTGCTCTTGGCACGGATGAGCTCAAAGACATCGGGGTTTTTCTTGTGCGGCATGATGCTCGAACCCGTGGTGCACTCCTTGGGCAGATGCAAGAAACCAAAGTTCTGACAGTTGAACAGACAAGCGTCGAACGCCATCTTGGCCAGCGTGCCGGCCACCGAAGCGAGGGCGAAGGCCACGTTGCGCTCCATCTTTCCACGTCCCATCTGCGCATAGACCACGTTATAGTCCATCGAGTCGAAGCCCAGCAACTCCGTCGTCATCGTGCGGTTCAGCGGGAAGGAAGAGCCGTAGCCTGCCGCAGAGCCGAGGGGATTGCGGTTCGTCATCTTATAGGCTGCCTGCAGGAAGAGCATGTCGTCGGCAAGGCTTTCGGCATAAGCGCCAAACCACAGGCCGAAGCTCGAAGGCATAGCGATCTGCAGATGAGTGTAGCCAGACATGAGCACATCCTTGTACTCGTTGCTCTTCTGTATGAGTTCATCAAAGAGACTCTTCACCTCGTCGACAACCTCCATCAGTTCGTGGCGCGTGAAAAGCTTCAAGTCCACGAGCACCTGGTCGTTGCGTGAGCGGCCCGAATGGATCTTCTTACCCAGATCGCCAAGCTTGCGTGTGAGCATCAGCTCCACCTGAGAGTGCACATCCTCCACGCCGTCCTCGATGACAAACTCGCCTTTCTCGCACGTGCGATAGATGTTTTTCAGTTCAGCGAGCAGTTTTGTCAGCTCGTCTTTCTCCAGCAGTCCGATGCTCTCGAGCATGGTGATATGTGCCATCGAGCCGAGCACGTCGTACTTGGCAAGGTACATATCCATCTCACGGTCGCGTCCCACTGTGAACCGCTCTATTTCCTTGTTTACTTCAAATCCTTTCTCCCACAGTTTATTGGCCATAATACGAATGTTGAATGTTGAGTGTTGAATGATGAATTATAACTCACTCATACTGTATCATTTGCAGCGCATCGGCGATCTTCTCGATACCTTCCTGCAACGGCTTTTTCACCATGCCGCTGATAAAGGGATTGAGGTCTGCCTTGATGGTGAGCTTCATCTTGCAGGTGGCGTCCGTGACCGGCAACAGCTGAATCCAGAAGTTGAAGGGCAGCGGGCTCTCCTGTGTCTCGAACTTAATCGTCTTCGGTGCCTCGCGCTCCACGATGACAAGCTTCACGGCACCCATCTGTGTGCTGATACTGATGCTGTCGCTATCAAATGACAAGTCCTTGATCTTATCCTCAGGCAGGCGATCACGCACGCGGTCGATATTGCTCAGATCGCTGAGCATCGCATAGACTGATGCCTGGGAATAGCTGATCTGTCGGATCGTGCTTTCTATCTTTGTACTCATATTATATATGTGCGTATAGATAAGGTATGTCTCGACTTATTTCTTCCAGTTGGCGGGATCCTTGCGCCACTCATGCAGTGCAGCGATGTCCTCAGCCTTGATGTAACCCGTTTCCTCAGCCTTCTCCACGACATGCTCGTAGTCGGTCAGCGTGACGAGCTTCACCTTTGCATCCTCAAACGCCTTCTGGGCAATGGGGAATCCATAGGTGTAGCTGGCTACCATACCCACTACCTCGAAACCGGCCTCACGCAGTGCAGCAACAGCCTTCAAAGAACTGCCGCCCGTGGAGATGAGATCCTCCACAACGACCACCTTGGAGCCCTCGGGCAGCGTGCCTTCGATGAGGTTGCCCATGCCGTGGTCCTTGGGTTTCGAACGGACGTAGCAGAAAGGAAGGTTCAGCTCATCGGCCACCAACGCGCCCTGGGCAATGGCTCCCGTAGCCACGCCGGCCACAGCTGTAGCCTCGGAGAAGTGCTCCAGCACAGCGTGAGCCAGCTCCAGTTTCACGAAGCTGCGCAGATCAGGATAGGACAGCGTCTTGCGGTTGTCGCAATAGAAAGGCGACTTCCAACCGGATGCCCATGTAAACGGATCATTGGGCTGAAGTTTAATGGCTTTGATCTTCAGCAGTTTCTCTGCAAATACTTTCTGTAAGTTATCCATAGTTGATGTTGTTTATGCATGTAACAGTTGACGCTACAAAGTTAATGAAAAAAAGGCAAAAGGCGCACTTGTCACCTCGTTTTTCTTTGTCATTTGGAAAAATATCCGTAACTTTGCACACGAGTTTTATAATATGTTTCATCAATGTGGAAGAATTTGGCTGCTTGCAACCACACTAAAAAATGCTAAAACTGCAAAATCACCCTCAGATTTTACGGTTACTTGGCGTTATTCCACGCTTAAAAAGTAATGGAAAATGAGTTATCTATTTTCTTCAGAATCCGTTTCGGAAGGACATCCCGACAAGGTGGCCGACCAGATTTCCGATGCCATCCTCGACCAGTTCCTGGCCTATGACCCCAAGGCCCACTGCGCTGTGGAGTCGTTTGTCACCACCGGACAGGTAGTCATCATGGGCGAGGTGCACTCCAATGCCTACATCGATCTGCAGACCATGGCGCGCAAAGCCATCAAGCGCATCGGCTACAGCAAAGCCGAGTATCAGTTCGACTACAACTCCTGCGGCATCCTCACGGCTATCCATGAGCAGAGCGGCGACATCAATCAGGGCGTCAGCCGCGAGAAAGAGGAAGAGCAGGGCGCCGGCGACCAGGGTATGATGTTTGGCTACGCCTCCAACGAGACCGACAACTACATGCCCGCTACCCTCGACCTGTCGCATCTGATCATGTACACCTTGGCACAGATCCGCAAGGAAGGCAAGGTGATGACCTATCTGCGTCCCGATGCCAAGAGTCAGGTGACCATGGAATACAACGGGCAGAACGAACCCGTGCGCATTGACACCATCGTGGTCTCGACCCAGCACGACCCATTTGTCAAGCCCAAGGACGACAGCCGTAAGGCTCAGAAAGAGGCCGACGAGCAGATGCTTGCCAAGATCCGCGAGGATGTCATCAACATTCTCATCCCACGTGTCAAGGAAGCCGCCGGTGACAAGCTGCGCCGGCTCTTCGACAACAGTCTGGCACACGCTGCCGAGACGGAGGCCAACGCCAGCGAGCGCGAGCGCAAGCTGATGCACGACGGTATCAAATACTACGTCAATCCGACGGGCAAGTTCGTCATCGGCGGTCCTCACGGCGACACCGGACTGACCGGCCGCAAGATCATCGTCGACACCTACGGAGGCCGTGGCGCCCACGGCGGTGGTGCTTTCTCGGGCAAGGATCCCAGCAAAGTAGACCGTAGCGCCGCCTACGCCGCCCGCTATATCGCCAAGAACATGGTGGCTGCCGGTGTGGCCGACGAGATGCTCGTACAGCTGGCTTATGCCATCGGCGTGGCAGAGCCTGTCAGCGTCTATGTCAACACCTACGGCCGCAGCCACGTCAGCCTGAGCGACAGCGAGATCGCCCGCAAAGTGGAAGAGCTCTTCGACCTGCGCCCCAAGGCCATCGAGGACACGCTCAACCTGCGCCAGCCGATCTATTTCGAGACGGCAGCCTACGGCCACATGGGCCGCCAATGTCAGAAAGTCAAGAAGACCTTTGAAAGCCTCTATCACGAGAAAAAAACGGTGGAGGTGGAGCTCTTCACCTGGGAGAGGCTCGACCAGGCAGACCGCATCCGCAAGGCCTTCGGCTTATAACCATCATCGCGGAGGGCGGAGACATCATCAAGGCTCCGCCCCTGCCGCTCCACACAAGAACGACTTACGGACTGTCTTCTTGTATTTTCGATATAGCAAATGACACAGCAAAGCGATTCTACGGCAGCTGCCACACCCGTACAGGGCAAGCAGCACACTGCCACACATCACCAGAGTGGCTACCGCTCTCCATGGGATATCATCAAGACGTTGCCAGAGACCGCAACACCCTGGCAACAGGACTCGGCCATCAGGGCTAACTACAAGTTCCCGCAAGTCGACTGGGCGCACTATCACAATCCACTGCGCACGCCGACTACCAAGCCCACGGGCTTCGGAAAGATGAGCATGAGCAGGCCCATGTACTACAGCCACTCGCTCGTGCAGCCCGACTCCATCTATCGTCCTGAGTACGCCACCTACCGGCAGGGCGTGGCGGGCGATCCCGTGCCGTACTCCATCGCCAGCGACAATCTCATCTCTTCAGTGCTCATTGCCTGCTTTGTCTTTGCCCTCATCGCCATTGCCAAGTCGGGAGCCTTCATCCACCGGCAGTTCAAGAACTTCTTCTATACGCAGCGCGAAGGCACCACCGAGATCACCGAGACCAGTGGCGAGCTGCGCTTCCAACTCTTCTTGCTGTTGCAGACCAGCCTGCTCTCCTCGTTGGTGTTATTCTTCTATACCGGCAACTATGCAGGCACATCCTTCACCGTGCCGCAATATCTCACGGTAGGCATCTATACCGGCATCTTCCTCCTCTACTTCGGCGTCAAAGCATTGTTGTACGCTGTGGTAAACTGGATCTTCTTTGATAGAAAAAAAAATGAACAGTGGAACAAGAGTATGCTCTTCCTTTCATCCATTGAGGGCATCGCGCTCTTCCCGATGGTTATGCTGTCAGTCTATTTCAACTTATCGCTCCAAACGACCGTTGTTTACACTGCTATTGTCGTCATTTTAGTTAAATTGTTGGCTTTCTATAAGTCCTACTTGATATTTTTCCGGAAAACGAGTGTCTTTGTGCAAAGTTTTTTGTACTTTTGTGCACTTGAACTCATGCCATTGGGCTCCCTGTGGGGTGTACTGGTGTTGACGGACAATTATTTAAAAATAAACTTTTAGGACACAATGATTAAGAAGATCATGATTTCCCTGCCTAAACCGGCAGGTGAGAAATCTCCGTATTACGATATCGAGAAAGAATTCGGAGTAGAGATCGTCTTTCGCCCTTTTATCAAAGTAGAGGGGCTCACTGCTAAGGAATTTCGCCAGCAGAAAATAAGTATTCTTTCACATACGGCCATCGTCTTCACCTCACGGCATGCCATTGACTTCTTCTTTCAACTAGCCAACGAGCTTCGTCTTACCATTCCGGAAGACATGAAATATTTCTGCGTCACCGAGACCATTTCACTCTACATCCAAAAATATGTGCAGTATCGCAAGAGAAAAGTATTCTTTGGAAACACCGGCAAGATCGATGATCTCATCCCCGTGATGATGAAGCACAAGCAGGAGAAATATCTCGTGCCGTTGAGCAGTGTGCACAACGACGACATCCAGAACATGCTCGACGCCAGGGGACTCAATCATACCGAGTGTGTCATGTACCGCACGCTGAGCAACAACTTCACTTCCGAAGAGGTGAAGAACTTCGATTGCGACATGCTGATCTTCTCCACACCCACCGGCGTGAACTATCTCACACAGTCTTTCCCCAACGTCAAGGAAGGCACACTCAAGCTCGGCGCTTTCGGTCCCGCCACGGGCAAAGCCATTGAGAAGGCCGGACTGCCCGTCTCGCTCATGGCCGGCACCAAAGAATATCCTTCAATGATCGCCGCTCTCAAGGCTTTCCTGAAAAAGGAGAACGGAGAGGACTAATCCCCGCGCATGACACAGTTTCGTCCGACACTCGGCAAGAGTGAGCGCATCTATCACCGAAAGACCATAGACGCACTCTTCAAGGAGGGCAACAGCCACTCGATGTCTGCCTTCCCCCTCAGAGCCGTGTACATGCTGATCCCCACTACCGACAGCGACGAAAAGCAGGACAAAAAGACGGAGCGCCCACAAGCCAAGTTCCTCATCAGCGTGCCCAAGCACTGTTTTCGGAGGGCCGTGAAGCGCAACCGCATCAAGCGCCTCGTCAGGGAGGCTTACCGCCACAACAAAGGTCTTGTCGCGCAGTGGCCGCTCGCCATTGCCTTCATCTGGATGGACCGGCGGATGCCTACCGCCGCAACGGTCAACAAAAGCGTCGTCAATCTGCTTTCGCGCATCCATGAGAAGATGGCCGCAACTGATGAGGAGACAATGACTCCGGACCCTTTGTGTAGTGACAAATGAGGAAACTGTTGCATACCATCTCCCACTGTTTGGCATGGCTGCTGGTGCAGCCGATCGTGTTCTACCAAAAGTTCATCACGCCCTACACGCCACCTTCGTGCCGCTTCACGCCGACCTGTTCGGAGTATGCGCGCCAGGCGATTCTCAAACACGGCCCCGTCAAGGGGCTGCTCTTGGCCATCTGGCGCATCCTGCGCTGCAATCCCTGGGGAGGCAGCGGCTACGACCCGGTGCCATAATCACCCCGATCATCTGTTGTTGATGACATCATCGGCTCTTTGAGCCCTTAAACATATAAAAATGAAAAACTTCGTAGAAGAATTGAAATGGCGCGGCATGCTCGCCCAAATCATGCCGGGCACTGAAGAGTATCTCAATACTCATCTCGTTTCGGCATATCTGGGTACCGACCCTACTGCCGACTCTCTGCATATCGGACACCTTTGCGGCATCATGATGCTGCGTCACCTGCAGCGCTGCGGACATAAGCCTTATCTGCTCGTCGGCGGTGCCACGGGTATGATCGGCGATCCTTCGGGCAAGAGCCAGGAGCGCAACCTCCTCGACCAGGAAACGCTCTATCACAATCAGGAGGCCATCAAGAAGCAGGTCAGCAAGTTCCTTGACTTCGACGGCACGGAGCCCAACAAGGCCGAGCTGGTCAACAACTACGACTGGATGAAGGACTATAAGTTCCTCGACTTCGTGCGCGACATCGGCAAGCACATCACCGTCAACTATATGATGGCCAAGGACAGCGTGCAGAAACGTCTCAACGGTGAGGCCCGCGACGGTCTGTCCTTCACCGAGTTCACCTATCAGCTGCTCCAGGGCTACGACTTCCTCTATCAGTACGAGCACTATGGTGTGCGTCTGCAACTTGGCGGCAACGACCAGTGGGGCAACATGACCACCGGCACAGAGCTCATCCGCCGCACGCTCGGCAACGATGCCGAAGCCTTCTGCCTCACCTGCCCGCTCATCACCAAAGCCGACGGCAAGAAGTTCGGCAAGACCGAGAGCGGCAACGTCTGGCTCGACCGCAACCGCACCACTCCGTACGCTTTCTATCAGTTCTGGCTCAACGTCAGTGACGAGGATGCCGAGCGCTATATCAAGATCTTCACCGATCTCGATAAGGAGACCGTCGACGCGCTCATCGCCGAGCACCGTCAGGATCCCGGTCGCCGCGTGCTGCAGAAGCGTCTCGCCGCTGAGGTCACCACGATGGTACACTCCAAAGAGGATCTCGACATGGCCATCGCCGCCAGCAACATCCTCTTCGGTAAGGCCACCAAGGACCAGCTTGCCCAGCTCGACGAGGCTACACTCGTGGACGTCTTCAAGGATGTGCCTCACTACGAGCTCGGTAAGGACCAGCTCGGTCAGAAGGCTATCGACCTGTTCTGTCAGGAAGGCTGGGACATCTTCCCCAGCAAGGGCGAGATGCGAAAGATGGTCAAGGGCAATGGCGTGAGCCTGAACAAAGAGAAGCTTACCGCCTTCGACCAGCCCGTCACTGCCGAGGATCTCATCGACGGCAAGTATCTGCTCGTGCAGCGCGGTAAGAAGAACTATTACCTCATCACGGTGAAGTAAAACGAACCGTACAAATGTTTTTTGCCATCGTATCAGCGTAGAATAGCCATCAAAAACGCTCAACTACGTGGCAAAAAATGTTTTATATATATGGTCAAACGAATGTCAGCCAATTAGACGACGTTCGTCGTCCAATTGGCTGACATTCGTTTGACCAAGCGTCCGACATTCGTTTGACCAACTATCCGCAAGCTTTTTGATACGTACATAACGGTTTTTCTACGACTGCAAGACGACTACAATGTAAATACTCCGGCCATTCCCGGAATCATTCTTCGGCTATTCCGAAAAAAGATATAACGGCAACCTTCCTTTAGGGACGATTGCCGTTTTTTCTGTTTGTATCTTCAGGAACACGGACTGAAAGGGACTGGAAAGTGCAGGAACGGGCAAGACGTCTCAAGAAAACAGCCCGAAAATTTGGTGGTACAGGGAAAAAGCAGTATCTTTGCAGTCAAGATTGTCGTATGGTGTAATGGTAGCACAACAGGTTTTGGTTCTGTTTGTCGTGGTTCGAATCCGCGTACGACAACTATGAGGGGCTTTCGGAGATTTCCGAAAGTCCCTCGTTGTTGATCAGTCGGCTACTAAAAACTACATTCCGAGTTTATAGACCTTGAGATTCATGACTTTAGCAGTACCACCCTTGCTATAAAGCTTGATGTTGTTGTAAGGTTGCGTGGGGAAGACAAGATTGGTCATGGCAATGCGGCCGCCGTCAACGAAGATCTCTACGCTGCACTTGTCGACAAAGATGTCGAGATGATAGGTCTTGCCGTTGCACAGACTCAGCGGCGCCCAAGTGCCGAGTGCGAAGTCGTTTTGATAGTTGACACTATTGGCGGCGCGTGCCGGTATCTTCATCTCGCGGTGCTCATGCACGTCAGCCTCCTTCTCAATATCGTGGATACTCGACTTGCTGCCAAACGAGGTCAGTCCGCTGCGTGTGCGGTCCATGACGAGGCGCATCTTGCCCATGTCGAGATAGATCTGCGAGAGCTCCCCCTTGTCGTTGTAAATGTCGAGGCCCACGGTCTTCGCAGTTCCCGGCGTGATGTCGGCTTCCAACTCAAAGACGCCGTCGTTGGTCTTGAAGAGTCGTTCGGTCTTCTTTGCCGTACCGTCTTTCAGCACCATGTTAGGGATGGCGCGCGTCTGCTTACGGAGCTTTCTGACCTCAGGGACGACGTTGGCAGACATATACACCTGTCCGTCTTTCTCAAAGAGTTTCAGATCGCGCGGCAGGCCGTTGGCACCACGATACTGCCTGATGGGCGTGACATTGGCATACTGCCAATTGCTCATCCACGGTAGAGCGACCACACGTCCCGGCGTGCCATAGAAGGTGACGGTGGCATAGTGGTCCTTGCCATAGTCGAGCCACTTGACAAACGAGGGCGGTGTGTCGCACGTGAAGTGCGTGCCGTCGAAATCACCGACGAAATACTCTGTGGCACTGCCGCCGAAGAGGCAACCGGGATTGATGTTGACGATCATCACATATTTCGTCTTTCCGTTGACCGTCAGCGGGAAGAAGTCGGGGCACTCAAACTGGTTGGGCTGTGCGCCGTAGCCGCGTCCGAAGGCAGAGACATAGGTCCAGTCCTTGAGGTTCTGCGACTTGTAGAAGCGCATCTCCTTGTCGGCCGAGACAATCATATACCAACTCTTGCCCGGTGCGTACCAAAATACCTTTGGGTCACGGAAGTCCTTCAGTCCGTCAAACGGTCGCAGTACGGGATTATGATTATATTTGGTAAACGTCGTACCATTGTCAAGGCTGTAGGCCATGCACTGAATCTGCCCATTTTTGTCGCTGGCGGAAGTATAGAAGGCGATGATCGCATTCTTGCCATATCCGGCCGAATTGTTGGCATCGATGACCGATGAGCCGGAGAAGATATGTCCGAGCGTGTCGCGCGCAATAGCCGGCGGCAGCTCCCGCCAGTGCATGAGATCGCGGCTGACAGCGTGTCCCCAATGCATATTACCCCATTTGCTGCCATAGGGATTGTACTGGAAATAGAGATGGTAGACACCGTCTTTGTAGACCATACCATTGGCGTCGTTCATCCAGCCATAGGAGGGCGTGTGGTGGTAGATAGGCCGGTAATAGTCTGTGTTGGCCACGCTCCATCGGTCAGCAAGCCGCATGGAGGTGAGCGCAAGGCCGCCTTTCTTCAGTCCCACAATCTTCACCACGGCGCGAGGTCCCTTGCCCAAGGCGAAGGGCACGTCGTAGTCGGTTTTCTTTTCGGCAAGGCGCACGTCCATCCAGGTGTCGGCGGCATTGCCCGTGTCAAGCAAAACCCTTTTCTCATCGGTGTTTTCTTCAACTGGAAGGATCAGGTATTTTGTCGGTTGGTCAACGGTCACCACGGCAGTGTCGCCCTTCCAGCCGATACTCATTTTCTGAGCCGAGGCAGTAGAGACCGTCAAGGCCATAGCTGCCAACAATAACAATTTGTGCTTCTTCATATTGGTATAGTTAATTGGTTCTTTCAGAACTTGATGCTGGCGGTGAACTCCACGGTGAAGGGCCGCAGGTAGGATCCCGTCATGAGCGTGTTCTTGATGTTTTTTGCTTCGTCTTTGGTGATCAGCTCTGCACCGGCAATGCTGCCCTTGGCACCCGTCTGGTTGAGGAAGTTGACCACGTCGCATCCCAATGCCAACCGTTTGTTGACCTGCCAGTTCACGCCGCCGAAGGTCTCCCAGTGGCCGTTGAAGTAGTAAGCCTCGTTGATGTTGGCATAAGTCTTACCGAAGTAACGCCATGAAGTCCAAATCTTCAAGTCCTTAGTGATCATATAGCTTGGGTCGAACTCAATGAGCACCTGCGGGATCTCGGCCACGATGTTGCCGGTAGCGTCGATTTTGCCCTCGTAGCCATCGGAGAACTTCACGCTGGTCTCATATTTCTTATATGTCGGCTTCTGATAAGTGAAGAGGAAGTGGACGTCAAGACCCTTCAGAGGATGAGCCACGACATCGGTGGTCCAGCCAATGGTCTTGATGTCGTAGGTCAGCGGGGCGGCCATGATCTCGTTTTGTCCACCGGACAACTTGTGCTGGAGGTTGAGTGTGGAGTTGTTGTTGGTCTTGCTGATATAGGAGAAGAGCGAGGTGAGACTCAGCCAGCTATTATTGTAGTAGATGCCGGCACGACCCAATGGCACGGAGATCTTGTCGGTGTTGGGAAGCGTAGCGGGAGCGAAAGACTCGAATTTGGGATGCTGTACAAGGTAAGTGAAGTCACCGGTGAAGCCAAATTCCTTGGTGAGCTTATAGGTGACAGCTGCCGTGAGGTCGTAGTTGAACCAGTGATAATCGATACGCGTGGGACTGATACGCGTGCCGTCGGGTGCCGTAGCACCGATATAATAATTGGAGAAGCGGCCCACATAGTCGCCCGCGGAGTTCTTCACTGCTGCATTGCGTCCGCTGAGCGTCTGCCACTCCAGACGTGCGCCGTAGTAGAGATTGAGCACAGGCAGGATGTCCCAGTCGTGAGTAGCGTAGACAGCAAACTTGTTTTCATGGCCTACATAATACTCCGATGCGTTCTTGTTGTAGTCGTAGAAGATCGATGACCGCTGGTTGGCATCCCACAGGCGCACGGCATAGCTGCCGTCGCTAGGAACACTCTGGTCATACATCGTCGTCTTGGAAGCATAGTCGATGTCGTACCACCACTCGTTGACACCTAATCGCACAGTGGAGGTGCGGAACTGCTTCTGCAACTCTGAGGTCAGGAGAATCTCGTCGATGTCGCCCGCGTTGAGACACGCCATACGGCTCTGCACATACTCTCCCGTATAGGCTTTGGCCTGTCCCTCTTCGTCGAGATACTTGTAGGCATAGCCGCTGCCGTTGTTGATAAGCGACATCGGGGTCTGATAAACCAGTGCGCCCTGGGCGTGGTCGTAGCGTCCCATGATTCTCCAAGTCAGTCCGTTGTCCCAGTTGTAGGTATTCATCAACGAGATCTGGCTCGACCGGTTCTCAATGGCATCATAGAGATTGGTGGAGGTGAGCTTGCCCGTCTTCATGTCGACATAGGTCATGTTGTTGTCAACGGGAAGGTACGACGTGGTGCCGAGCTTGAACTTGCCGTACTCCTTCACGCTGCCGTCGCCGACATAGATAAACGGAGCGGACTGCGTGGCATAGGTGTAGACAGGATGGCTGTTGGCGTATTCATACATTGCGGTGAACGAGCCTCGGCCTCCAGCGTATTTCTTTGTCAGCGCACCCTTGTAGATCTGTGTGCGGTCTTGGAAGGGCGTGGATTTCAGCTTAAACGTTCCCGGGTCAAAGTCTTGGTAGATATTGGCACTGTAATACCAGTCATGACCCATATCGCCATTGACATTCAGCGAGAACTCACTGAGTCCGAAGTGGTTGCTCTTATAGTTAAATGTACCGTGGAAACCCTTTGTGCCGAGCTGGGTAAACGAGTTGACGGCATAGCCGATGTTGCCGGTGGTGATGGCCGTCTCGGAGATCTTCAACAGTCCCACATGGCTTAGGCTGGCATCGGAGCGCCACACCGAGTTGACCGAATGGGGATTGGTAGCATAGGTCACGGGCAGTCCATTCTCCAGTACGTTGACATCGGCTGAAGGCAGACCGATCTGGATCTCTCGTGGACCGTTGGCACTGGAGGCGTTGAGCATGACATTGCGGTTGCCCTCCTCTTTGGAGTTGCCCGATCCTTTGCTCTGTGCGAAACTGGGGGATGCAGTCAGCAGCAATAAGGCCACTAACGCAGAAAAGGAAATAAAGGTTTTCATCATCTAAGCGTATTAAAAACACAGGTGGTTCCATTCACAGAATTAAGCCTATACACCTTATTATATATATATCCTACAGATAAGCAATACGTACAGACTTCCGAAAGAGGTTGCACAGTCACTGGGGACTGTAGAGATTGTTTCACATCGTCGGCATCTCAGCCTGACAGTGCCAAAGATACGAAAAATATTAATAGGTGTTCACTTTTTCAGCTTCGTTTTTTCGACTTTTAACATAACACGCTCAAAATACGTACAAAAGTGTGGCCTGATTGCCGTGAACCTTGCTATAATAAGTCAAGCACGGAATGCTGATTTCAAAAATAGAAGATAGTATTACGTTGTGCAAACATAGTATTACAGAGATATAAAAATTATGTTTAACTTTGCAGCGTGACAATATAGAACCGACATCATCAAGTAACAACCAAATATTACTAACATCGATTTGTATTATGAAGAAAATCTCTACTCTATTCGTCGCCCTGCTCGTTGCTGCCAGCATGAGCGCTAAAACTGAAATCACACTGGGCACATGGTCGTCTTGGGGTGCCACTACCACCGTAAACGGCAACACACTCACCATGTCCGAGGCTTGGGCTGGAGCCGGCAACTGGCAGGCCAACGGTACGGAATGTGCTGACTGGTCTGACGGCGACTACCTTGAGCTCGATGTTTCCAACTGCACAGGCAGTTTCAACGTGGCTATAGAATATAATGATGGCAAGACCGTTGACGACAATGGCAATCCCACAAAAGTAGATGCGCTGACAACCCAAGGCAGCATTGCAAGTGGAGCTAAGGTAGCATTTATTAAGCTCAACCAAGACTACTGCGACAAGGTCGTTAATCTTTGGCTGCAAAGCGCAGCCGCCAACATCGCCGTCACCGTAGACAAAGCATATCTCGTCACAGAAGACGAATACCAAGATTACATCGACCAAAAGGCCAAAGGAGAGCAAGTCGCGTGGGAAGGCAACTTTGACTTCGGTACTGGATGGAGCACAAATATGAACATTGACGCATCGAAGTTCGCTACTGCCCAAAGCGGTGCCACCTTCACCTTTACATACACAGTAGGCAGTGAAAGCTATGCACAAATAAAGATCTGCGACACAAGTTGGAATCCTCTTACAAGTCCCAAAGGACAAAACGCATGGAACTGCGTAGACCTTAACATGAGTGGGAATAGCTATTCTACAGTTCTCAGCGACGACGACTTGACTACGATCAAAGCTGGCGGTATGTTGCTGACAGGCTATAACTCTACCCTCACTAAAGTTACATTCACTAACCCGGCAACGACTAACATCAACAGCATTAGTGCAGACAAGAAGATTCGTGAAGGATCAACCTTCAACCTCGCTGGCCAGCGTGTGGGCAAGACCTTCCGTGGCATAGTCATCCGCAATGGCAAGAAATATATTCAGAAATAATAAAAGCACAATCGTCTGATTGTCTCGTTCTCTCTCTGAAAAGAGTAGGAGCGGGAAATACCGCTCCTCTCTTTTTACTCGCATCTGCCTATAGTCAAAAAAGTATTTATTACGCTTCTATCTTATTTAAAAGAGTATGGCTATTACACATCACCGACATTATTATTGCATCATAGTATCTGATATTGCAAAAATAAGAATATTCTATGCAAGTATTTATCAGTAACTTTGCGCACAAATAGTACCAGCCATACAACACCAACGCTAAATCTAAATAAGCATTATATATACTATCACATGAACAGAGCAATTCTTATCCTGGTAATGACGATCCTCTCATTGCCAATCTTTGCCCAGTCGAAGCTCACGGGTACCGTTGTCGACGGTGCTACCAGCGAGACGCTGATTGGAGCAAGTATTGTTGTCCAGGGAACGGGTACCGGTGGCGTGACCGACCTCGACGGACATTTTTCTATCGACTTGCCCAAGGGCAAGACCAAAGTCGTCGTCTCCAGTGTCGGCTACACATCACAAACCATCAATGTTGCCGGCAAGAGCAACATCACCGTGAAGCTCGTCGAAGACTCTAAGGTCATGGACGAGGTCGTCGTTGTCGGCTACGGTACCATGAAAAAGAGCGATCTCAGTGGTTCGTTGAGCTCACTCGCTGGCAAAGACCTGATGAAAGGCGGCGCCATGGATATCGCCCACGGCATGCAAGGTAAGATCGCCGGTGTGCAGGTCAACCAGAGTGATGGTGCTCCGGGCGGCGGCATGAGTATCGTCATCCGTGGTGCCAACTCATTCTCCACGTCTTCCCAGCCTTTGTATATTGTCGACGGCGTACCCTTTGAGACGGGCAGCACGCCAGGCAACGGTGCTACGACCAACCAGCAGAGCTCCAACCCGCTGAGTTTTATCAACCCGCACGACATCGAGAACATCGAAGTCCTCAAGGATGCTTCCGCCACGGCCATCTACGGTAGCCGCGGTGCCAATGGTGTGGTCATCATCACCACAAAGAAAGGTAAGGCCGGCAAGCCCAAGGTGGACTTCTCCGCCAACTGGGGCATCTCACACATCAGCAAGAAGATCGACATGCTCAACCCGGTGACTTACGCCCGCTATATGAACGAGCAGATCGACAACGACCGCTACTACCTCGGCTCACAGGCCACAGCATATCCCTACCCCGGCACTTGGGGCTACCAAGTCTACTCCGACGGACACGTTAATTATAATACTGGTAAATACACCGGTAAACCCGAGGACTACGCTCATCCGGGATGGTACTACGACGAGTATGGCAATGCCACTGAGCTCGGCGTGGCCGACTGGCAGGACGAAATCTTCCACACCGCTTTCCAGCAGGACTACAACATCGGCGTGAGCGGTGGCGACGACAAGGGCTACTACTCCTTCTCAGGCAACTATGCCGACCAGAACGGTATCATCAAGAACTCAGGCTACAAACGTTACTCTCTCCGTGCCAACATCTCGCGCAAAGTATACAGCTGGCTGGAGATCGGTACCAACCAGAGCTTCACACGCAGCACGACAAACTTCGCCAACACGCTGAGCTACAACACTGGCGTGGTGCGCTCGGCACTGATCTTCCCGCCGACCTACGGTCCGAACATGGATACTACGCAGGCCGACAACCTCAACTGGCTCGCCGCCAACCCTGCTGCCTATGTGCGTAGCACCAAGGATGAGCTCAACGGCATCAACTATTTCAGCAGCTCTTATCTTGAGATTCAGATCGTACCGAAATGGCTGAAGTTCCGCCAGAACCTCGGACTGGGCTACAACGACTCGCACCGTGGCTCGTACTACGACCGTCACACTCAGGAGGGTAAGTCGCCGATCAACGGCAAGGCCAGCAAGGCCAGCAACATCTGGACTTCGACCACCGCTGAGAGCATCCTGACATTTGACCATACCTTCAACAACATCCACGCCGTGAACGCCGTCGCCGGTTTCACCGTGGAGAGTGACTCTTGGGATAACAACAGCGAGGTGGCACAGAACTTCCCCGACGACCTCACCAAGGACAACGACATGGGTCGTGCCAAGGACCGAGCTAAGCTTTCCAGTGACAAGGGTACACAGCGCCTCGTCTCCTTCCTCGGCCGTGTGAACTACACGCTGATGAACAAATATCTCTTCACCGCGAGCGTCCGTTCTGACGGTAGCTCGAAGTTCACCGACGAGAACAAGTGGGCTACCTTCCTCTCCGGTGCCGTCGCATGGCGTGCCAGCGAGGAGAAGTTCATCAAGGATCTCGGCATCTTCTCCAACCTGAAGTTCCGTCTGAGCTATGGTGAGACCGGTAACCAGGGCATCGGCTCTTACCGCACACTGCCTCAGCTCGCCGTGGCCAACTATCCCTTCGGCGGTTCGCTCAACAGCGGTGTCGCCATGGTCAACTGGCGTGGACCTGTCGATAAGAACATCAAGTGGGAGACCACCGCACAGTACAATGCCGGTATCGACTTCGGATGGTTCAACAACCGTCTGACGCTTACCGTGGACTACTATCACAAGAAGACCCGTGACCTGCTGCAGGAGGTGAAGATACCTTCTTCTACCGGTTTCTCCAACAAGCTCACCAACTCCGGCAATGTCACCAACGAAGGTCTGGAGTTCACCCTCGGTGCCACTCCTGTTGACACGAAGGACTGGCATTGGGACCTCAACGGCAACCTTGCCTTCAACAAGAACAAGATCGGCGGTCTCAACGGCGACCAGTTTGCCAACACACTGTGGTACGGTGCCGACAATGTCTTCATCCAGCGCAACGGCTGTCCTATCGGTGCCATCTACGGATACGTTGAGGACGGCTTCTACGACAACGAGGCTGAGGTGAGAGCAGATCCTCAGTACACCTTCGCCACAGACGCTACCGTGAAGTCAAAGATCGGTGAGATCAAATATCTCGACATCAACCACGACGGTAAGATCACCGATGCCGACCGTACCATCATCGGCGACACCAACCCCAAATATACCTGGGGCTTGACCAACAACATCTCTTGGCGTGACCTCACCCTAAGCTTCATGTTCCAAGGCTCTCACGGCAATGACACCTTCAATGGTAACCTCATGGACATCAAGCTCGGCAACATCGGTAACATCACACGCGATGCCTATGACCATCGCTGGACAGCCGCCAACTACGAGCAGGCCGAGTGGCCGAAGGCTTCCTCAGGCTACGAGCGTACATATCTGCTCAGCAACCGCTACATCGAGGACGGCAGCTATATCAAGCTGAAAAACATCAGCCTGACCTATAACTGGAACCATCCCTTCAGGAGCACGGGACTGGAGAAGATCCAGTTCACCTTCGCTGCCACCAACCTCTTCACCATCACCAACTACAGTTGGTATGACCCGGATGTCAACGCCTTCGGCAGCGACTCCAGCCGTCGCGGCGTGGATATCTACTCTTATCCTTCTTCACGCACGTTTACTTTCGGCGTGAACATGACATTCTAATTATATAACGACAAGCAATATGAAATTCAATAAACTGTTCTCTGCTGCGTTGCTGTTGACAGTGGCCACCCTGCCCCTGACCACCTCCTGCGACGACTATTTGAAAGAGAAATCCGAGAGCTTCATCGGGCCCGACCAGGTCGAGGACTCCAAGGAAGGCGTCGACATGTGGATCACCGGTGTTTACAGCAACTGGCTCGACGACATGTTCCGCTGGGATGAGTTCCCGAAAGTTCTCGAGCTCGATGCTGACTACATCTCCGGTCCAGACTGGCTGTTCAGTTCGCTCGGTGCCGGCAACTTCCAGGGCGAGAGCGCACTGGACAAGATGTGGAAAGGTCCCTACAACCTCATCAACGACGCCAACATGGCCGTACGCTACATCAGCCAGATGAAAGGTGTCGACGAGGCTTACAAAAACAACGCCATCGGCGAGTGCTACTTCCAGGAGGCCTTTGCCTACTTCCTCCTCGTGCGTGCCTACGGCCCCATCCCCTACATGGCTGAGGACGTGAGCAAGAGTGGCGAGTTTATGCACAGCCGCCGTCCCGTCGCTGAGATCTACGATCACATCATTGACCTGCTCACCAAGGCTTCTTCCATGATGTACACCCGCGACAACAGCAACTACAAGACCGGACACGTCTCTGCCGGCTCCGCTGCCGGACTGCTTGCCAAGGTCTACGCTACCATGGCTTCTGCCGCCATGCCCGCCGGCACTGAGGTGACCGTGCGCACCGGTGCGCCTTATGTCACCGAGAACGGCAAGAAATACTATCGCATGCCGACCGCTGAGACCTTCAAGAAGACGGCTGTCGAAGGCTATGAGAACATGGACGCCCAGAAGCTCTACAAGAAAGCTGCCGAGTGGGCCAAGAAGGCCATTGACGGTGAATACAGTCCCTACGAACTCACCGCCTACGACGATCTGTGGAAGCACAGCCACTGCCACGACGCAGAGATGATGTGGGGCGTGGAGTCCACTACGGGCGACGCTACCTACTGTACCGGCGTGCACTCCTACTACTCCGGCTACAAGAAAAGTAAGGGCAGCCCATTTATCGAGTCTGGCGGATGGGTCGGATGTACCAGCAACTGGTACCATCTCTTCGACGACCAGGACTACCGCATCACCAAGGGCGTACGCCACGTATGGCGCTACTACTATCAGGAGGAGTACAACGGTGCCTTCTACTATCCGCAGAGCTGGAGCGTGAAGATCACCGGTATGGACGCTGACGGCAACTACGTGCGCGAGCCGGACGCTGAGTATAAGAAGACTGGCATGAGCTACCAGTACAACCAAAGTTCGGAGTGCCTCGCCTTCACCACGAAGTACGACGATGTCGACGACGACGCCACACAGTACGCCGAGTCGTTCTGGCCGTTCCTGCGCTATGCCGACGTGCTCCTCATCTATGCCGAGGCTGAGAATGAGTTAGGCAACAGTGCCGAGGCGATGCGCTACCTCAACATCGTGCGCAAACGCTCCAACGCTACGCTGATGGAAACACCGGGCACCAAGACCGCCATGCGCAGTACCATTCTCGAGGAGCGCGCTAAGGAGTTTGCATGCGAAGGCGACCGCCGCTGGGATCTCATACGCTGGGGTATCTACTTGCAGGCCATGAACGCTATCGGTGGACGCGACGATGCCAACATCAACAAGGCGTAACCATTCAATTTAGGCCGTCCTGTAATCAAACAAAAAATCCCGAGGTT
>CAVKHS010000002.1:0-229521 GCA_963656095.1 Paratractidigestivibacter sp. | reverse complement strand
AATAACCTCGGGATTTTTTGTTTGATTACAGGACGGCCTAAATTGAATGGTTACGTTTTTCTCTCCTCAAAACCACAAAATGCCGTCGCCTCCCATCGATTTTTGTTGAGTCAAGGGTAGAAAAGGGTACTTTGACATGGTCATCTCGGTTAGATGACATGATCATCTCGGTTAGATGACCCGGTCATCTCGGTTGTTTGATAGGGTCAAAAAGCCTTTCTGACCAAAAATTCTCTAGAGAATATTGCGAGAAAAGCCCTTCCTAATTATCATAGAAAACGCATGTGCTCATAACGCTCTGATTATCTGGTAGATACAAAAACGCTATTTTTCGCGAAAATCAGAGTCCAAGGAGGTCTTCGTCCAAAAGAATCGATTCTCAGAGCCTGTTTTTTGTCAGAAAAAACAACAAAGGGAAGAGCAGACTCTGTTGGTTCTTCCCTTTGTATAAGTGGTGATTATTCTTTGTGATCCTTGATGGCTTTCATCACCAGTCCGGTGATCTCTTCTGAAAGCTCCGGGTTGTCGTTGATCAGCTTGATGGTAGCGTCGCGACCCTGAGCCAACCGGCTGCCGTTGTAACTGAACCAACTGCCGCTCTTCTGGATGATGTTGTATTCCACACCGAGGTCCACAAGCTCACCGGCCTTGTTGATGCCTTGGCCGAAAAGAATGTCGAACTCAGCCTTGCGGAAAGGAGGTGCTACTTTGTTCTTTACCACCTTCACGCGCACGTGGTTGCCATATACCTCATCGCCGTCCTTGAGCTGACTGGTGCGACGAATGTCGAGACGTACCGAAGCGTAGAACTTCAGTGCATTACCACCCGTGGTAGTCTCAGGATTGCCAAACATCACACCGATCTTCTCACGCAACTGGTTGATGAAGATGCAGCAAGTGTTGGTCTTGGAGATTGTGCCAGTGAGCTTACGCAAAGCCTGGCTCATCAGTCGGGCCTGCAGGCCGACGGCAGAGTCGCCCATGGTGCCCTCGATCTCTTTCTTCGGCGTCAGCGCAGCGACAGAGTCCACGACGAGGATGTCCACTGCCGAGGAGCTGATGAGCTGGTCGGCAATCTGCAGTGCCTGCTCACCATTGTCGGGCTGAGAAATCCAAAGGTTGTCAACGTCCACGCCGAGTTTCTCGGCATAGAAACGGTCGAAGGCGTGCTCAGCGTCGATGAAGGCAGCGATGCCGCCCTGCTTCTGTGCCTCGGCGATGGCGTGGATGGCCAATGTCGTCTTACCGGAAGACTCAGGACCATAGATCTCGATGATGCGGCCACGGGGATAGCCGCCAACGCCTAAGGCGCAGTCCAAGCCGATGGATCCCGTTGGGATAACCTCTACGTTTTCCACCTTCTCGTCGCCCATGCGCATGATGGAACCCTTGCCAAAGTCCTTCTCGATCTTTGCCATGGCCTCCTGAAGCGATTTCAGTTTGCCTTCACGCTCTTTCTTATCTTGTGCTGCCTTCTCTGCAGCCAATTCTTCTTCTGTTTTTGCCATTTCTGTTGTTGTTGTCTGTTTGTAGTATTATGGAATGTTTACAGTTCCAGGTCGCCGTCGTGAACTTCGTGCCAGGGCAATCCCTGCTCACCGAGCACCTTCAAGAACGGATCGGGGTCGAACTCCTCAACGTTGTACACGCCTGGTTTGCGCCAGATGCCTTTGAGGAACATCATGGCGCCGGTCATGGCCGGTACGCCGGTGGTGTAGCTCACGCCCTGCATGCCTGTCTCCTTGTAAGCGTCCTGATGCTTGCAATTGTTATATATATAATAGGTGTGCTCCTTGCCGTCTTTGATACCACGGATGCGACAGCCGATGGATGTCTCGCCGTCGTAGTTCTCACCGAGATCCTGCGGATTTGGCAACACGGTCTTGAGGAACTGCAGTGGTACGATGTTCACCTTCACCGTCTTGCCTGAGCCGTCGGCGAGCGGAGCCTCGTAGGTCACCTCGTCGATGCGCGACATGCCGAGGTTCTGGATGCAGTCGAGATAGGTCAGATACTGCTGTCCGAAGGTCATCCAGAAGCGTGCGCGGCGAATCGTCGGGAAATTGATCACCAGACTCTCCAGTTCCTCGTGGTGCATGAGGTAGCTCTCGCGTGGCCCGACGTTGGGGTAGGTGAGTGCCTTGTGCACGGCGAGCGGGTCGGTCTCAATCCATTTGCCGTTCTCGTAGTAGAGACCTTTCTGTGTGATCTCACGGATGTTGATCTCCGGGTTGAAGTTGGTGGCGAAGGCCTTGTGGTGGTTGCCGGCGTTGCAGTCCACGATGTCAAGGTCAATGATCTCGTCGAAGACATGCTTGGCAGCGTAGGCGGTGAACACCTGGCTCACGCCCGGGTCGAAGCCGCAGCCGAGGATGGCGGTGAGTCCGGCCTTCTTGAAGCGGTCGCGGTAAGCCCACTGCCAGCTATACTCAAAGTGAGCTTCGTCTTTGGGCTCGTAGTTGGCGGTGTCGAGATAGTTGACGCCGCAGGCCAGACAGGCGTCCATGATGGTCAGATCCTGGTAGGGCAGGGCGAGGTTGATGACCAATTCTGGCTTATAGCTGCCGATGAGTTGCTTGAGCTGCTCCACATCGTCGGCGTCGACCTCAGCGGTCTTGATGTCCATCTTGTATCCTTTGTCGTGGATAGCCTTGACGAGCTTGTCGCACTTATCCTTGTGGTGGCTGGCGATCATCAGCTCAGAGAAGACGTCCTGGTTCTGTACCATCTTGAAGGCGCAGACCGTAGCCACGCCTCCGGCTCCAATCATTAATACTCTACTCATAGTTATATTCTTTTCTTGTTGTTTGGGTTTTAGTATGAGCCCAAAGGCCCTGGTCTTGCTTTCGGCTCAGTTCTCAGTTCTCAGCTCGTCGGCTTTGATGCCGAGCGCGTTCATCAGCGAGTAGCCGAGAATCTCCTGGCGGAAGTTGCCGCCGGGCATGGGCTGCATGGCGAAAACGGTGATGCGCTTGTCGTCAGGGGCGTCGTGCAAGGCACGGCTCACGAGGTCGTAGCTTTCACCCTCCTCGCCGTTGGGGATGATCATCAGCCGTCGTACCTCGTCGTGCTCAAGGATCGTGCGGATGGCATCCTGCAGGTAGTCGTCCTTGGCGACCATGCTGCCTGTGGGATAGGCGTTGACGAGAAACTCTCCGAGCTTGTCGTCGTGGAAGGCCTGCGCGTTGAGCTCGGTGTCGTAGACCGAAGGCGAGAAGTTGTCGAGCTGTTTCTGGCTCTTGTCGTGGAGCAAGACCAGCTGCGTCTCGTGCGGCTTGCTGTCCTCGCGCAGTCCGCCGTCAAGGGCAATGTCCACGGCCCAGCGGCTGAGATCAGCCTTAGGGATGCGACGGCCTATCATCCGCTCGAACTGCACGCTCAGGCGGAAGGTGACGAGGTCGATATAGTCGGCATCGGCTAAAATGATGTTTTCGCTAAGTTTTACGTTTTGGGTATTTGGCATGTTCATATTGCAAAGGTACAGCAAACGTGGGGAATATCAAAGGAAAACATCATTTTTTTATTCCATGAAACGGCAATGAAGCAAGGCGAAAAGCCAGTTGTCAATAGACGCTTTCCACCGTATATCCCTGAGCCTTCAGTGTGGCGAGGATGCCATCATTGCCTCCTAACGCTGATGCGGGGAGCACGAAGAAGGTGGGCTTACCGGTCATGAAGGTCACCATCTTTGCTGTCCAGGCTTTGCTGTCGGGTTTTGTGCCGATGGTCAAAGCATTGGCAGCAGAGGCTTCCATATCCTTGTTGTCGAAGGCTGCCACGCTTTTGTCCACCTTGAACAGTGCCGCATTGGTGTTTTCAAGAAAGGCTACGAGTTCAGCAGCCTGTTTCTCCGGCGAGATGGCTTTCAGTGCGTTGATATACTCGTCGGCCTCGGTGAGTCCGTAGACGGGTTCCCCGTTGTGGCGGGCCTGTGCTTCGAAATACTCATTGAAGGAGTGTGTCGGATCGTATTCGCCCATGTGGTTGGCGACGAAGAGCAGTTTGTAGAAGTCGGAAAGGACAGCCAACGGCATCTTGCCATTGTAGCGCCGCTGGTTGTAGGGGCTGTTCCAGGAGACCTCGGTGTATTTCTTGAGGAAGCTGTCGAGCAGTTTCACCTGTGCGGGCGTGAGCAATGAGGAGAGTGTCTTACCCTCCGGCAGTCGCTCCGCGTCATTGATAGCCGAGGCATAGGGTGTGCGGTTCATGTCCTCAACGAGCTGGTCGGTATTGGTGAGGGCGTCCTTGATGATACTGACATTGGCCACGACACCTAAAGGATTGATATAGGGATGCGAGGCGATGATGTATGAGGGCTTCAGACTGTCGCCGGAGATCTTGTAAAGGAGTTGGGCGTTTACCTTAACTGCGAGACAGCAGATTGCCATCACAATGGCCAGAATTCTTTTCATGGTATGGTTTATAATGTTAGATGAATACTTCGTGAATCAGTTCAGCGATGTGTTGTTGGCATTGTTGTTTGAGAGCGATTCATTAGATTGCTTGTTACAGTGCTCAATGAATGTCTTCAGGTCCTTTTCTATCTGGTGGTATTGCGGTGAGCGCAGGAAACCAGCGTTTTTCTTGAGCATGGAAGTGATGTCGACCAGGCTGTTGGTATAGCATGAGAGCTCATTGCGCCGCTGTGTGCCGTGTACGCTTTCGCGTGCGATCTCGCTCTGCCGTTGTCTGACGAGTTTGTCGCAGACCTTGCCGAGCATCGGCACGACGACCTTGTCGAAGAGGTGGTGGCCCTGGATATACATGTAGGTATTGTCGGGCGTGACACCCAACTCTGTCAGACTAACCTCTACTTGCTGATAGCTTTTCTTCTCATCAGGATGGATGCGCCACAGTTGTGCTACTTTCTTCTCAGCTTTTTGCTTGACTCTGCTGATGAGTTCCCAAGGGTGGGAAAGGGAGAAGCCACCGGGCTCGATGATGCGCAGAAAGTCGGTGATCGTGAACTCGTTGTAGTGGGGTGTGCGGTAGTACCAGATGTTCCAGACAAAGAGCGGATAGATGGCACGGGAATATTGTCGCAGATACTCCTCCATGTCGAAGATGCTGTGATCATTGAGCGTCACGGCAACGCAAACCTCGTGGAGTGAGGGAGCGTAGCACTGCATGTTCTCAATGGCGTAGGCGTAGGTGTGAAAAACGTAAGGATTGGAGATGACGGCGCGTGAAGTCTCGGTCCTGCCCTGGATGAGATAATCGTAGTCAGCGTCGACACAGGCAATCATGCTCTGTCCCGTCTTGCCGGAAAGCAGGCGCATGAGCACTGCTTTCTTGCCCCGCTCAAGATGTTGCATCCTCGATGGCAGCATGATCTCGAAGTAAAGACTGTCACTCTCAAACTGACTGAGGATCTGCCGCCAGAAGAAGACGTCGTCGTAGCTTTCGACGTAAGCGACGACTTTCTTGCGCGCGCGTTTCGATTGCAGCCGGTTGACCGCCTCGAAATAGCTGGAGGTGAGGTTATCCCTTAATCTTTTCATGACTTTAGTCCTCCACAGTGATGTCGCTGACCTCGGTGACCTTGTCCATCCATCCGTTCATGATCACGGCGGGAGAGTGGGTGGAGAGGATGATCTGCACGTTGGGGTTGAGGCGGAGGATGAGATCGATAAGCTGCTTCTGCCATTCCACGTGCAGGCTCACCTCGGGCTCGTCCATGAAAAGCACGTAGTTCTTGCAGTCCTCCACCAACACGGTGAGCAGGATGACGAGGATCTGCTTCTCGCCGCTGGAGAGCTGGTAGGGGAGGAGAGTCTCGCCGATCTGCGTGAACTTGATCTCGTTTTCCGTGCGGATAATCTTCTTACCGGTCTCGGCGAAGAGGCTGTCCATGATGTCCTGGAAGTCCTTCTTCGATTGCGAGAGTGCCTGTGCTTTCTCGGCGGCATCGGACTCACCACTCTGCAAGGTGGCGATGATGCGGTTGCCGATATTGACCTGATAGTCGAGATATTTCCTTTGCAGTAGGAAGATTTGCCAGTCCATCTCGGTGGCCAAGGTGAGTCCCATCTTCGTCACCGCGTCGGAATTGATGATCGGGCGGTCGAAGCTGCGGATGATATCGAAGCGGATGAGGCGTGCGTCCTCCGGCTCCACTTTCAGATGTACGCCCTTGAGCAGATGGCTGGGGAAGTCGCCACCGGACGAGAGACCCTTGACCACCTTGTTGAGAATGGTCGACTTGCCCACGCCGTTAACTCCGCTGAGGATGTTAACCTGTCGGTCGAGATCCCAGATGATATGCTTGCGCCCGCTCCAGAGGGCATCGATCTCTATCTGCTTGATATAGTCTGCGTATTTCTGCATAGCTGTTTCGGTTTTTTCTTTTGGCAAATATAAGGAAAATATCGGTAAGTTGTATCGCTACAAGATAATAATTAGTAACTTTGCATGAGAATTAGTAATAAAAAGGAATCATAAGTAAAAGATGAAGGATAACCGTGTGCCCTTGCAGGCACATCTGAGTATGTTTGCTGCCGAGGCTATCTGGGGGCTGATGGCTCCGGTCGGCAAGGCGGCGATGAACAGTGGTTTTGACGGCATCTCTGTGGTGTCGTTTCGTGTGGTGGGGGCAGCTCTGCTCTTTTGGGTGGCCTCGCTGATAGGTCCGCGCGAGCATATACCCGTGCGCGACATCGTGAAGTTGGCGGGAGCGGCTCTGCTCGGAATAGTGTTTAACCAAGGACTGTATAACATCGGGCTGAGCATCACCTCACCGGTCAATGCCAGCATTGTCACCACATCGATGCCTATCTTTGCCATGGTACTTTCCTTCTTCATTCTTAAGGAGCCGATCACGTGGAAGAAGGCATTGGGCGTGGCGATTGGTTGCGGTGGCGCACTCATCCTTATCCTCAGCAGTGCGCACGCAGGAAGCGCGAAGGTCGGCAACATCCGCGGAGATCTGATGTGCTTTGGCGCGCAGTTCTCCTTTGCCCTCTATCTGGCACTCTACAACCCGATTATCCGGAAGTATAATGTGTTCACGGTCAACAAGTGGATGTTTACATGGGCTTCGCTTTTCGTCCTGCCGTTCACTTCCAAGCATGTCAGCCAGTTGCCGTGGACGACGTTCACGACGGCCACGTGGCTGGAGGTGGGCTATGTGGTTGTCTTCGGCACGTTTGTCAGCTATTTGCTCAGCGTGGTGGCGCAGCGCGTGTTGCGGCCTACTGTGGTGAGCGTATATAATTATGTGCAACCCATCGTGTCGGTGATCGTCAGTGTGGCCGTGGGACTGAGTGTCTTCACACTGCCTCAGGGTGTGGCCGTCATCCTGGTCTTCTCCGGTGTGTGGCTTGTCATCAAGTCAAAGTCGAAGAGAGACGAAGAGAAGAATGTTGGATGAATTCAATGTCGAGAGATTAATAGTTTAAAAGATAAAAGGAAAGATAAAAGAAGAAAAGAAGTTTTCTATGGCTTTTATCTGTCCTTTTTTGTATCTGCAAGGGAAGGATGGTTTCTCCTATATCCTGTGGTAGGTCTCGCTGAACGGCTGGCGGTAGCGGTCGCCCCATACACCGTCGGGCTGCCGGATGCCGCAGGTGATGACCATGTTGACCTCTACCTTACGGGGCAAGCCGAGTGCCTTCTTGACCAGTAGGCTGTCGAAGCCTTCCAGCGGACAGGTGTCGTAGCCTGCCTCGCTCATGCCTAACATAAATGTTTGTGCAGCCAAAGCGCAGCTCTTATGTACGACGACGCGCATGTCACCCTCAGATACCTGGCGCACGATAGGACGGCTCATACCAACGAGTTGGGCTAAGAGTTTGCGCACTAATCCCCACACGCCGAAGCATCGGGAGTAGAGGAAGGGCATCACTTTGCCGTAGTAGACATCCCATTTCTTGATGCGCTTTTCCTGCTTCTCCTTCGGTGCATGACGTCGTTGGTTGCCTTCTTCAAACTTCCGGGCAGCTTCGGCGTGCTGCTTGTAAAGGTCGTGGCGCGTAACGAATACCACCATCTCCTGGGCCGAGCGTGCCGTGAGCTGGTCGAGGCAGGCGTGGGCGAGCTTTGCTAATACGGCTTTGTCGGTGACGTGATAGGCTTCCCACAACTGCATGTTGGAACTCGTCGGAGCCAGCGTTGCCATCTTAATGCATTCTTTCACCCGTTCCGGATCAAGTGACTTCTGTGGATCGTAGTGCCGTATGGCACGGCGGTGGTCAAGTATTTCTTGTAAGCTCATGGATGAATCGTTTATTGATGATGGTGCAAAGGTAGGGAAAAAAACGTTATGAGTGTTTGTCCATTAAGACTATTTAAGATGCTCGTTGAGCCTATATAAGCGAAAAATAGTAGGAAACAGGAAACCTTTTACTATCTTTGCATTATAATAACAATTAAGTTGTAAGAAAGATGAAAAGAATAGCTTCCATGATGGCATTGTGCCTTGCAGCCAGTACCACGTATGCACAGAGTCAAGATGCAACGGTCAGCCATGCCGACTCGCTGCGCATGGACAGCATTGTGCATGCACTGCCAGAGGTGATGGTCAAAGGCGAGCGCCCCATCGTGAAAGTAGTGGGTAGCAAGCTAACCTACGATATGCCACTGCTGCTCAAGAAGGAGAGCGTGGACAATGTCTATGACGCGCTGAAGCTCATCCCCGGCGTAACTGACAACAATGGCTCGCTCACGCTGGCGGGCAATGCCTTTAATGTACTGATCAACGGCAAGCACTATCAGATGGATGCCGCTCAACTCAACGCACTGCTGAAAAGCCTTCCCACCAGCCGGTTGAAGCACGCTGAAGTGATGTACACCACGCCCGCCCGCTACGAGGTGCGTGGGGCGAGTATCAACCTCGACATTGCCTCCGACAGTTCGCAGCCCGACGGATGGCAGGGCGAACTCACGGGAGCATGGAATCAGGAGCACGAGGCGATGTGGAGCGAAAAGGCCGGACTGGTCTATCATAAAGGAAAACTCGACTTCGACGTGAACTATCAACACAATCATGGCAAGAGCTACAGCACAACTGACGAGACCTCGCTTCACCATCTCGATGATGGGACGACACACGGCATTGAGACGCACGAGGCGCAGCGCAGTCGCGATCACGAGCATCTGTGGCGTATGGGGCTTGACTATGCCTTTACCGACAATCATCGGTTGAGTCTGAGCTACACCGGTAACTACGACACGGAACACGCATGCGAGGACGTGGCGGGTAACGTGATGGCTACCAATGCTTATCGGACAAGAAAGACTATGCACGACGTGATGCTTGACTACCAGTTGCCTACAGGTACGAAGGTCAACGTGGAATACACCTATTATAATACGCCCTCGACACAGCATCTCATCAGCACGCTGCCTACGGGTGAGCTCCACTTCGATACCAACGAGCATCAGCGCATCAACCGCTGGAAGTTCCATCTCGGGCAGGAGCACAGCCTTGTGGGCGGATGGGGACTCAACTACGGCGTGCGCTATAGTCTCACCAATGACCACAGCTGGCAGACGTTCACGCCGACGGGCGACAACACCGCCGCCCATCCCGCCGATTCGTATAGCCGTCAGAACGAGGACATCGTCAACGTCTATGCCGGTACCAACGGCAAGATAGGAGAGAAGCTCGACTTCGAGGCTTCGCTGGCTGCCGAATACTATCACTCGCCGGTCTGGCATCAGTGGAATGTCTATCCCACGCTCTCACTGACCTACATGCCGAAAAGCGGTCACATGCTCCAACTCAACGTCAGCAGCGACAAAAAGTTCCCGGACTATTGGACGCTGCAAAACTTCACGTCGTTCAGCAATGGCGGTTACAACGAGGTGGTGGGTAACCCGATCCTGAAGCCTTCAAGCAACTATCAGACAGAGCTGGTCTATGTGCTGCACAACAAATATCAGTTTGTGGCATGGTTCAACTACACCGACGACTACTTCACGCAGACGCCATACCAGCGCCATGACCGGCTGACCGTGCAATACAAGTATCTCAACTTCGACTACTCGCAGCAGTGGGGCTTGCAGGCTTCCGTACCCCAGCGCTTCGGCAACTGGCTTGACAGCCGTCTGAGTGTCCTCGGCGTGTGGATGAAGGAGAAGTGCTCCGCGTTTTACGACATTCCCTTCAACCGCGACATCGCTTGGGTGATGGCCAGCCTGCGCAACAACTTCACGCTTCTGCCTGAGCATCTCTATATCAACCTCGACGGTATGATACGCTCCAAGGCCCATCAGGCCATCTACGACCTGCCTGCCTCTGGTAATGTCGACCTTGGACTGAAATACATCTTCTGGAAGAAGCGGGCTACACTCCACGTTTTCTGCAATGACATCTTCCAGACCTTCGGCATCGATCCTGTCATCCGCTACGGCAACCAGAATATGAAGATGGACTTCTCGTGCTACCGTCAGGTGGGCGTGTCGCTGGTCTATAAGTTCGGAGGATACAAGGACAAGAGCAAAGAGGTAGACACGGCGCGGTTCAAGCAGTGATGCTAAGCAGGAGGATGCTGCAAAGCGGGCGGATGCTCATCATGGCCTGACAAGGCTACATGCCCATATTCCCGACCGGACTCTCTTTCTTCTGCGAGTCGTTGAAGTCGTTGTTGATCTTGCTCTGACGTTGTCCGAACTGTTTCTTTGTGTTGCCGAAGTTCCATTTCACGGAAAGGGCTATGAGCTGTAGAGGAATGGAGACGTGGGTGAGGTTGCTGAAGTCCTTGCCCGCATTGTACTGGTTGATGACGAGGTGGCTGCGCAGCGGGCTGGCATAGCGGGCCGAGAGCTCCAAGCGATCCTTGAGGAAAGAGCGGGTGAGCGAAGCATTGAAGAACTGCATGCCACTGTTGTAGCCCATGAGGTTGTACTGGCGTGTTTGGGCGAAGACTCCGAACGAACTCTTGACTTTCCATGGCAGCTGCTGCTCCAATCCGACATAGGCTCTTCCCGACCATCCCCAGTTGTGATACCCGAGTTCCTTTGCCTTCCAGTCACCGTAAGACACGTTACCGTTGAGCATCAGCGTTGATGTCTTGGTGGCTGTCCAACGGACGAAGGCATCTACGTAGGTGTTTCGGCTCTTACCGTTGTTGGCGTAGGTGCTGTTGTATTTGTTGTCGGCATCCACGAACTGGTAATTTTCTATCTCATTACCGATGTAGTCGTGGCTGAGGCTGACGTTGAACATCACTTTCGGTGTGAAGAAGTTGTAGGCCAGCGTCACGTTGTGCGACTTCACTACGGCGAGCGAAGGATTGCCGTAGGTGAGCGCTGTCGGGTCGGTGCGGTCGGTGTAGGGATTGAGCTGGCTGATGCCTGGTCGCGAGATGCGCATGGTGTAGGTCAATCCGAGGTTGGATGTCGGTGTGATGTTGTAGCCGATGCTTCCCGAAGGAACGAGATTGCCATAGTCTTTGTGGAAGTTGCGGTCGCTGTGCTCGGCATATTTCACTCTCTCTAAGGTATGCTCGTAGCGCAGGCCGAGGCGGGCGTTGTACTTCTCCTTGGTGAGCTTATACTGTGCATAGCCTGCCACGATGCTTTGCAGGTTGCGGTAGAGCATGCTGCCGGCGTCGTTGAGCACGTCGTTGCCGTCGACGATGTCGTAGAGACGGCTGTCGCTCTTGTTGCGTCGGCTGATGAACTTCGTGCCCGTCTCCAGCGTCTGTCCCTTGCCGAGGTCGAGTGTCAGGTCAGCCTGCCCGGTATGGCTGGTGCCCCACGTACGTGAGTCGGAGAAGAGATTGCTGAGGGTGAGCCCCATCACGCCTGTCACATTATTATATAAGTTCCATGTGCGGTTGCGGGCCGGGTTGTAGTCGAAGAGATAGCTCAGCGTCAGCGATGAGGTGTGGTCTGCGTTGAGCCACCGCTGATAGTCGGCACTGGTGTTGACGCCTATAAATCGGCTGCGCTGGTTGGAGTTGTAGATATAGCTAAAGCCACTGCCGTAGGGACCTCCTGAGAAAGAGTTCCGAGGATAGGTGTCTTGGTTTGTGTAGCCGCCATTGACTCCGGTGTTGATGTTGATGGTGCTCAATGAGTCGAGGGCGTAGCCTAAGGTGAGGTCGCCGAAGGAGAAAGGATGTTTTTGGTCAAACATTACATCTGTGGTCTGCTGCGATTCACCAAGAGAGGTCTGCTGGAGACGGGTGTTGGTCACCTTGAGGTTGTCCATTTTCTGCCAGACAAACATGCCCATGGCACTGTAGGTCAGCTTGCCATGCTGTCCGCCGATGTAGGCGTTGGCGCGCTCGCCCTTGTTGCTGAGGGAGAGCTCGACATTGCCGTTGTAGCAGTTGCTGCAGTCGCTGTTGGACTGTCCGTTCTGGTGCATCAACTTGATGTCGAGCACACCACTGGTGCCCTCGGCATCGTATTTGGCGCCCGGTGAGGTGATGACGTCGATGCTCTTCACCATGGAGGCAGGCATCGACTTCGCGACTTGTGAGAAGTTGTTTTGGAACATCTGGTTGGGCTTGCCGTCGACATAGACCTTAAAGCTGGCAGATCCCTTCACGGTGACGTTGTCCTGTCCGTCAACGTTGACCATGGGTACTTTGCGGAGCATGTCGAGGAGCGTCATCGTCTTGGCGTCCGCATCCTGCTGTACGTTGTAGGTCATCTTGTCGGTCGTCATCCTGACGATGGGCTTCTGCGCCACCACCTCCACGCCTTGCAGGTCGAGGCTGTCGTGAATGGCTTGGAGTTTAAGGCTGTCGGTGGTGTTGACCGGAGCCTGGGCCAGAGCGGCGAGAGGGGAGAACGAAAGGAGAGTGATGGCAAGCGCCTGCCTGCCTTTGATATTGTTTTTCATTGTCTTGCTATTGTTTTTGGTGGGACGCTGCAAAGCAGCGTCTTACTGAACAGAGGCTACCGCTTCCTTGAGCTCTTCCCAAGAGATGTCGAGGAGCTTCATTTGGCGGGCAAACTCGGGGAGGACGGTCTTGAGAAACGTCTGGCGCCGTGTCTGCTTGATATGTCGCTGCGCATCTTCTGCTACGAAATAACCGAGACCACGCTTGTTGAAGATAATGCCTTCTTGTGCGAGCTGGTCGTAGGCCTTGACCGCCGTGTTGGCGTTGACGCCGAGCGTGGCGGCATATTCGCGCACGCTGGGGATGCGGTCAAAAGCCTTGTAGACACCAGCGAGGATCTCGTCGCTCAGTCGGTCGGCTATCTGCAGGTAGATGGCTTTGTCGTTGTTGAATGCCATATACGTGAGTGTTTTGTGTTGTGAGGTGTGGTTACTTACCGAGTTGTAGTTTCTTTGTGTCGATGTCGCCGGCGCCGGACACGCTCTTGTCGAGTGAGTGCAGAGTGCCGGAGAGACAGACGTCGCCACTACCGGAGATCCTGATGTTAGCATAACCGCAATGGTCAAAGTCAAGTGTGCCGTCACTGCTTCCGGCTATAGTCAGCTTGGTTACTTTCACCTGAGCCAGTTTGCTCTTTACGTCACCGCTGCCGCTGATGCTGAAAGAGGCGTTGCGGGCTTGAAGTCTCCCGGTTTCGATGTCGCCACTTCCTGCAACGACATACTCGAAATCACCGGTGAGGGTCACATTTTTCAGCTTGCTGTCGCCACTGCCGGCGATGGACAACTCCAGGCTTTTGCCGGTGATGTCGTTTTCTGCATAGAAGTCGCCACTGCCGGCGGTGGAGAGGGCAATCAGCGAGGGCGCGCTGATCCAGAGCTCGGCACCAGAGCTAATATTGTTGAATTTGAGGACAGTGATACCCTTTTGTTTTTTCTCCTCCTTTTGTGTGATGACGAGCTCTCCGTTATTAGCAGTGATGGTATGGGCATTATACCAATGTGGAGTGGCTTTCAACACCACTTTGTAGGTGTTGGACTGCGTGAAGTGGATATCGCAGTTGGAGTAGTTCCTGATGCTTTGGAAGTCGCGGAGGTTGAGGGTATAGGACTTCGCGGGCTCATCACTGTTGTTAACTTTCTCGATGCGGCAAGCGGAAACAGAAAGAATGGCCACAAGGGCGATAAACATAAATGCTAACTTTTTCATGGTGATACTTTTTTAATGATTGGGAGATGCTGCTGAGCAGCGTCTTACATAATGATTGGGAGATGCTGCTGAGCAGCGTCTTACAAAACGAAAACGGACGCCTTTTATTTGTTAATCCACTGGTTGTTGATGACTTGCAGCCGGGTGTAGCGACGGAAGGCGAACCAGTAGCAGAAGACGATGAGGGCGATGTTCAAGACGTAGTAGAGGACCTTCCACCATACGTCGTAGAGGATGATCATGTAGCCACTGTTGAGAAACTCGGTGAGTAGGCTCGCTGCTAAAGCACCGAGCATGAGCAGCAGGATGCCAATGCCCATCCACGTGAGGATGGCCATCACGAGCGGATGTTTGTGGTAGATGCTGCCGAAGAGAAGGAAACTGGCGTGTTGCGTGATGACAGCAGTGAGGACCACGAAGAAGCTTTCGACAGTGGTAGGCTCACCATTGAGATTAATGTAGAAATTGGAGATGCCACTGTGGTTGAGGCCTTCCATGAGCGCGATGGAAGCCCATCGTGCCGTGTTGCAGTTGATCATCATGCTCATGAGGAACTGCAGCACATCGCCGACTAAGAAGCCTACGAAGGCGGCTAAAGGCATGGCAACCACGAGCACGAGATAACGGGCGATGAACTTCTCTTGGTTTGAGGCTGGGAGCATGAAGTTGTTGATACGCTGTTGGCGGCTGCGAAGACTGGAGAAGATGAGCGCGCCGCTGCTAAGCAGATAGATGGACAAAGCCACGGAACTGATGATGCCCATGGTGTAGGCACTGCTCGATGATGACTTGAAGACGAGCGTAAGGATCTGTGGGATGACGACCAGTCCAAAGAAGGTCAAGGCCATAGTGGCTATTTGACGCTTGCTGAGCAGCAACTCCCAGCGGAGCACTTGCAGAAATCTATTCTTGTTCATATCGTGATTCTATATCTGTGAGATGTATATCGTATTATATATAATAAGGTGTAAACGCCTGGAGCCTTATATGTAAATAAGGTGTGGCGAAACTACAGGTTGCTGATTTTTCCGTTGATGGCAGCGTTGAAGAGCAACTCCAGGTCAACTTGCGTCTCCTCACCGTTGCCGCGTGGCATGATGACGGCGTTGCCTTGCAGTGTGGGTTCGGCGTAGAGCACCGTATTGTCCATCTCTTGCGGAGAGAGATAGCGGAAGGCATACCGGTGAGAGAGATCCGCGATGGAACTGTTGAGCAGCACGTGGCTTTGGTTGATGATGACCACGTGGTCGAGCAGGCTCTCGATGTCGTGGACCTGATGGGTGGAGATGATGAGCGTGCGGTCGTCCTCCATGTAGTTGGCCACCACTTTGCGGAAGAGCGCTTTCGACGGGATGTCGAGTCCGTTGGTCGGCTCGTCCATCATCAGCAGACGTGTGCCCGTGGCGATGGCGAAGCTCATATACACCTTTTTCTTCTGTCCCATAGACAGCTCCCTGAGGTTCGGACGTGCAGGCATCTCAAAGTCAGCCAGACATTTGGCCAATAGCTCGTCGCTGAAATGAGGGTAGAAGGCGCGCATCATGTCTGCGAAGGCTTCAAAGCTCATGTCGGGCATGGCATACTCCTCAGGCACGATGAATACTTCTTGGAGCATCTCGGGGAGTCGCAGCCAGCTCTCTTTGTCGTTGACCGTCACTGTGCCGCTGTTGGGACGCAGCAGTCCGGCGATGAGATAGAGTAGGGTAGACTTTCCCGTGCCGTTCTTGCCCAGCAGTCCGTAGACGCTGCCGGGCTGCAACTGCAAAGAGAAGTGGTCAAACACTTGGTGCTTGCTGCCCTGATAATGAAAACAGAGGTCTCTTACATCAATCATATTGTTTTTTCGTTTAATTGTTATCTGTATTAGTGTACTACATGATTAATACACTGCAAAGATACTATGATTTGTTTGAAACAGCCAAATATTTAATCGGTAAAATGCTTGTTCATGGTATATATTTAACTTTTGTATGGATAATTATGGCGTTTGATTTACTTATATTAACTGTTTTATAAAGAATACCATGGTGTGGTCATGCGAAGATCAAGCTGTGGTCATGGTGTGAGAAAGAGGATGTACCACGTTTGTGGTATGCAATATGACGTGAATATGCGATTCCTACGATGGGAAAATCGCCGTAACTTTGCATCGTGAAAAAACAATAGATATAGAACCGCTGAACGCAACTTCTTATCTAAGGGTTGAGGGAAGCATAAAAAGTAAATGACTATGAGCAACGAGAAAAAGCTTCATTTCGAGACGCTGCAACTTCATGTAGGTCAGGAGCAGGCCGACCCCGCAACAGACGCGCGTGCCGTGCCTATCTACCAGACCACCTCTTATGTGTTTCACAATGCACAGCACGCCAGTGACCGTTTCCACTTGAAAGATGCCGGAAACATCTACGGTCGTCTGACCAACACCACACAGGGCGTGTTTGAGGACCGCGTGGCCGCACTGGAAGGCGGCATAGGCGGACTGGCTGTAGCCTCAGGCGCTGCTGCTGTGACTTACGCTATCACCAACCTCGCATACGCCGGTGATCATGTGGTGGCAACCGATACCATCTACGGCGGTACCTACAACCTGCTGAAGCACACGCTGAGCAAGTATGGTATCGACACGACTTTTGTCAATCCCGACGACTACGACGCATTGGAGGCTGCTATTAAGCCCAACACCAAACTCGTATATATTGAGACTCTCGGAAACCCGAACTCCAACATCAGCGACATCGAGCGTTCGGCCGCCATCGCCCACAAGCATGGCATCCCCTTGGTGATCGACAACACCTTCGGCACTCCTTATCTGATTCGTCCTATCGAGCACGGAGCCGACATCGTGGTGCACTCTGCCACTAAGTTCATCGGTGGCCACGGATCATCCTTAGGTGGTGTGATCGTCGACGGCGGTAAGTTCGACTATTTCCAGAACGACAAGTTCCCCGGCTTCACCAAGCCCGATGCCTCTTATCATGGCCTTGTCTTCGGCAAGCTGCCCGCTCCTTTCGTGACCCGTGTGCGTGCTCTGCTGCTTCGTGACGAGGGCGCCTGCATCTCTCCTTTCAACGCTTGGGTGCTGCTACAAGGTCTGGAGACACTGTCGCTGCGTGTCGAGCGCCACGTCTTCAACACACTGAAGGTTGTTGACTACCTCAAGACTCAGCCACAGGTGAAGAAGATCAACCACCCGTCGCTGCCAGATCATCCCAACCACGACCTCTACGAGCGCTACTTCCCCAACGGCGCCGGCAGCATCTTCACCTTTGAGATCGATGGCAGCCAGCAGAAGGCTTGGGACTTCATCGACCATCTGAAGATCTTCTCTGATCTGGCCAACGTGGCTGACGTGAAGTCGCTCGTCGTGCATCCTAAGAGCACTACACACTCAGAGCTGAGCGAGCAGGAGGCTTCTGAGCAGGGTATCTTCGACGGTACCATCCGTCTGAGCATCGGCACTGAGCACTATGAGGACCTCATCGCTGATCTCGACCAGGCCTTTGAGGCCGTCAAGAACGAGAAGTAAGCTCAAGCTGAGATAATGTTTTATTAAGAATTAGAGAATTGAAGAATTAGAAATCATAAGAAAGGAAACATATTATGGCAAGAATATATAAGCAGATCACCGACCTGATTGGGCATACCCCTTTGGTCGAACTCAACAAGTACTCAGCTCAGCGTGGCCTGGAGACTCCGGTGCTGGCCAAGGTGGAGTTCTTTAACCCCGGCGGTAGTGTGAAGGACCGCATTGCCCTGGCTATGATCGAGGCCGCTGAGCGCGACGGCAAGCTGAAGCCGGGAGCAACGATCATCGAGCCGACCAGTGGCAACACGGGTGTTGGCTTGGCCCTGGTGTCTGCCGTGAAGGGCTACAAACTCATCCTTACCATGCCCGAGACGATGAGCATCGAGCGTCGCAACCTTGTGAAGGCTTACGGTGCACAGGTGAAGCTCACCAGTGGCAAGGATGGCATGCCGGGTGCTATCAAGGCTGCTGAGGAACTGCGCGACTCTATCCCCGGCTCGGTCATCCTTGAGCAGTTTGAAAATCCCGCCAACCCACAGAAGCACTATGAGACGACGGGTGTGGAGATCTGGGACGACACTGACGGCAAGGTCGACATCTTCGTGGCTGGTGTAGGTACCGGTGGAACGATCTCCGGTATCGGTCGCAGACTGAAGGAGAAGAACCCCAACGTGAAGGTAATCGCTGTGGAGCCTACGACTTCACCGGTGCTCAATGGCGGCAAGCCCGGACCGCATAAGATTCAGGGCATCGGCGCAGGTTTCGTGCCTAAGACCTACGATCCGAAGGTCATCGACGAGGTGTTTGACGTGGATAACGATGCTGCCATCCTCGCCGGCCGTCAGCTGGCCCAGCAAGAGGGATTGCTCGTGGGTATCTCTTCCGGTGCAGCTGCATACGCTGCTACAGAGATCGCCAAGCGCCCGGAGAACAAGGGCAAGACGATTGTGGCTCTGCTGCCCGATACGGGTGAACGCTATCTCTCGACTGTGCTCTACGCCTTCGAGGAGTATCCACTTTAACGACTACGTTTTCTCGTTTGCATCATTGCATACATTTTAGGCCTGCTGCCCGACGTCCCACTTCCAGGGGACAAAGGCGGTGGGCCTTTTTCAATGTTGAATGATGAATGATGAATGGGAGTGGGAGGAAGTGTTGAATGTTGAGTGATGAGTGATGAATGGGAGGGATTGTTGCATGATGATAAGAGCACCAAAAAGGCAAGAACAATGCGAATGGAAACAATCAAATAGGCGTGTTTTTATCGAAAAAACGTTGTCTGTTAATGGTCAAACGTCCGTTGGATAATTGGTTAAACGTTCGTTTAACTTTAAGTACAACATTCGTTTGACTTTATATCCAACGTTCGTTTGACCATCATCAGATAACGCTTTTTGGCATGTTTGGTCGTGCATTTCAATGTGTCGGAAGACGATTCTAAGTCCATGCAAGGACGAAAAATCATGCGTAGAGAACCAAAAAAGGCACTGACAGGAATGCTGTCAGTGCCTTTTGATGATGATCGCTTAAAGCTTTGTTTATGCAGGAGTGACCATGATGAATGTGCGGATGATCCAGTAGCAGAAGATACCGCCTAAGTAGCCCAGGGCTGCAATCCAGCTCACATGCTTCATATACCATCCGAAGGTGATCTTTTCCAGTCCCATGACCACAACGCCGGCAGCAGAACCAATGATAAGCATGGAACCACCTACACCGGCACAGTAGGCGAGTAACTGCCAGAAGATGCCGTCGACAGCCATGTCGCCTGTCGGTGCCACGGGATACATGCCCATGCAACCAGCCACCAAAGGTACGTTGTCAACAATACTCGACAACACGCCGATGATGCCTGTCACTGCGTAGTGGTTGCCCTCGAAGGCTACGTTGAGACCCTTGCCGATGGAGGTCAGCACGCCTGTCTGCTCCAAGCTGGCCACGGCCATGAGGATGCCGAGGAAGAAGAGTATGGTGGACATGTCAATGCGGTGGAGCAGGTTGACCACACGCTTCTTGGTTCCGTGAGTCTCGTAGGAAGTGGCCAGGTTGCGATAGAACAGCTCGGTGGCAATCCACAGCACACTCAGCACGAGCATGATGCCCACGAAGGGAGGCAGACCGGTGATGCCCTTGAAGACGGGAACGAACATCAGACCGCCGACACCGATGCAGAACACGGCGGCACGTTGGCGACGACCCAGTTCCTGCGCTTCGGTTTTCACAGGAGCGTCGGGGCTGTCAATATCCTCCAGGTCGCCGTGGAGCGAATACTGCAGGATGAAGGCCGGGATGACCATCGACACGATAGAGGGTATCGTGATCTCGGACAACACGCCCAAGGCAGTGATGACGCCTTTGTTCCACAGCATGATCGTCGTCACATCGCCGATGGGTGAGAATGCGCCACCGGAGTTGGCGGCGATGATGACGAGTGAAGCATAGATGATGCGATCCTTGTGCTCTTTGACGAGTTTGCGCAGGATCATGATCATCACGATGCTCGTGGTGAGGTTGTCGAGGATGGCAGAGAGGAAGAAAGTCAGTAAGGCAATGCGCCACAGCAGTGTGCGCTTGCTTTTGCTCTTCATCACACCACGTACCCAGTTAAACCCACCGTTCTGGTCTACGATCTCCACGATGGTCATGGCACCCATGAGGAAGAACAGCGTCGTGGAGGTGTCGCCCAAGTGCTCGGTGATGGCACTGCCGGCCTTGTTGATGAGTTCTTGACCGCTGAACCCCGGCAGATAGCTGCCCGGGTCGACCATGAACAACGTCCAGCAGACCACAAACATCAGCAAGGCTACGGCTGCTTTGTTGACTTTCGTCACGCTCTCCAGGGCGATAAACAGGTAACCCACGCAGAACACAACGACAATTGCGATAGTTAATGTTGACATAAGCGTTACGTTTTTATGCTTTCTCTGTAATATAGTTAACCAAGTGCAAAGATAATCATTTTTCTAAAAGCAAGAGGCGAAAAAGCTAAATATTATGCTTTTTCGCCTCTATTGTTTCTGTTTTGTCATTTATCCGTTTGATAAGCTCTGGAAAAGTCCATGACCGTGACAGGTGCCTTCTCTATTCTTCTCATTGCGAATGAAAGAGATTGGTTAAAGGATGATGTTGCTGCCGAGCTGTTTGGCAAGGGCGTTGCGCATGGTCTGCAGTTGTTGGTAGCGGGCCATCAGCTCTTTGAGTTTGCCGACGTCCTTGGTGCTTTGCGCGATCTCGGCCTGCACTTGTTTCAGTTGTGCCTCGACATAGTCCTTGCGGAAGTCGAGCATCAGGTGCATGGCTTGGTTGCGCAGGTCGTCGGTCTCGTTCTCCATGCGTTGCTCCTGTTCTTCCTTGTTCTTCGGTGCTTCCTCCTTCTCGATGAGATGGTACTTGTCGGCTGTCATGTCGGCAGCAAGCTGTGCGATGGCGATGTCGTCGTGGTGGAGGAAGTAAGGCTCCGCCTTGAATCCCGGTTCCGTGCTTTTCTGTGCTGCCTCTTGGAGAATGCGGTTGTAGACCTCACTCTGGAACGAGAGGTTGTCGGTGGACAGGCTGTAGTGGATATATTGTGCCACGGTGAGCGAGTGGAGCTGTCCCTTGTCATCCTCCACGTTGTTGAGGATGATATGCTCGCCACGTTTGATGATGAGCTGAATGATCATGCTCTCCACCTGAGTAGCCTGCACCTGGGGCGTGACAGGTGTCGACGGCAGTGCCGCGGACGCTTGTGCCGGGGCAGGGATGTCGCCGGGAACAGCTGCCCCAGGTGCGCCATTCTTGCGGCTGCGGATGAAGTTGTTCATCTGATTGATGAGGGTGGCCTCACCGATGCCGATGCGCTGTGAGCAGTCATGGATGTAGGTGTCGCGGAGAATCTGGTTGGGAACCATCGACACCGACTGTACGATGGAGCTGATGGCGTCGGCACGCTTCTTCGGGTCTTTCTCTCCTCGCAGCATCAGGTCGGTCTTGAACTGGATGAAGTCAGCCGAGTGCTCCTCGATGTATTTCCGGAAGTCGGCGGCAGAGTGCGAGCGTGAGAACTCGTCGGGGTCCTGGCCGTCGGGCAATAACAGCACTTTGAGGTTCATGCCCTCGGCGAGCAGCATGTCGGTGCCTCGGAGAGCAGCGTGTATGCCGGCGGCGTCACCGTCGTAGATGAGCGTGATGTTCGACGTGAAGCGGTGGAGCGTGTGTATCTGGTGCAGGCTGAGTGCCGTTCCCGAGTTGGCCACCACGTTCTCGATGCCGCATTGGTGCATGGCGATGACATCAGCCTGTCCTTCAACCATGAACACACGGTCCTCCTTGGCAATGGCGCGCTTGGCCTGCCAGATGCCGTAGAGCTCGTGGTCCTTATGAAAGATGTCGCTGTCGGGCGAGTTGACATATTTCTGGTTGACGCCTTTTGTACGGCTGTCGAGCACGCGGGCCGTGAAACCTACAACCTTTCCGCTCACGCCTATCCATGGGAAGACCACGCGGCCGGCATAGCGGTCGATGAGCTCGCCACGGTCGTTGCGGTAGCAGATGCCCGTCTTCAGCAGATACTCTTCTTGATAGCCTTTCTGCAAAGCCGCACGGGCCAGCGCATAACGGTCTGTAATGTCGAAGCCTAACTGGAATCTTCGGATAATGTCGTCACGGAAGCCACGGCTGCGGAAATACTGCATGCCGATAGCCACGCCGTCGGCATGGTTGTGGAGCAGGTTCTCGAAGTATTTCGAAGCCCATTCGTTGACGATGAACATTGACTCGCGCTGGCTCTGCTCCTCCTTCTCCTTGCTGGAGAGCTCGTGCTCGTGGATTTCGATGTGGTATTTGTTGGCCAACCAGCGCAGTGCCTCGGGATAGGTCATCTGCTCGTGCTCCATGATAAACGACACAGCGTTGCCACCCTTGCCACAGCCAAAGCAGTGGCAGGTGCCACGGGCAGGGGAGACATAGAACGACGGTGTCTTCTCGTTGTGGAACGGGCAGAGTCCTTTATAGTTGGCACCCGAGCGCTTGAGCGTGACAAACTCCGAGACCACGTCCACGATGTTGGCGGCCTCTTTGATTCTCTCTACTGTCTGACGGTCAATCATGGTTCTGTGTTAGAAAGAGACGAGTGTATAGAGATACATCACGGCGGCGGGGATCGCCATCAAACTGGAGTCGAAGCGGTCGAGCATGCCGCCGTGTCCCGGCAGGATCTTTCCGCTGTCCTTGATGCCCAAGGTGCGCTTGAAGAGACTCTCCACGAGATCGCCCCATGTGCCAAAGACCACGACGACGAGTCCCAGTCCTGCCCATTGCCACTCGTTGAGCTGATGGGCCTGCCCGTTGTTGGTGTAGAGCCCAATGACGAAGGCTGCGATGATCACGATGACACCGCCTCCGATGCTTCCCTCCCAGGTTTTACCCGGAGAGATGCGTGGAAAGAGCTTGTGCTTGCCCAGCAGAGAACCTGTGCAGTAGGCGCCGGAGTCGTTGAGCCAAAGGAAGATGAAGACGCACAGCGGCAGGAGCATATCGTAGTGAACGCCCGTTGCGTCGGCGTTGACCTCAAAGGCGAGGACATTGATCAGCGACAGTGGCATGGCAATGTACATCTGGCCCAGCATGGTGTAGGCCATGTCAGACACTGCGTCTTTGTTGCCCGTATACAGCTCGCTGATGAGCAGATAGACGATGCTGAGGATATAGGGCACCATCACCACGAAGTTGCTGACCAGTCCCGTGCGCCATCCGGCCACGGCAAGGAAGAAATAGACGCCGGCCACCGTGGAGATGAGACGGTTGACCTGCACGTCGGCCACGTAGTTGTTTACCAGTCCGGTGTACTCCCAGAGAGTGAGTGCCGTGATAAGGGCGAAGAGTGCCACCATGGTTGTGGGAGTGAGGAAACCAGCCACCATGACGATGACAAAGAGCACGCCAGTGATGGTGCGGATGATCAGATTGAGTTTTTTGTCGTTCATCGTATTGTCGTTTAAGTTGTGTAATAGCGTATGGGCGCACCTGTGGAGGCGCGCCCATACCTTATTATATATATGTATTAGTCAGCCTGCTCAGCGTCGCCTTTCTTATCGGTGTCGGCGTGCTGGTCAGCGTTCTCAGCTTGTTTCTGCTTTTCGGCAGCCTCGTGCTCGGCCTGAGCCTTCTTCACCTCGTCGGGCATATCCTCGAGTTTGGGCTCAGCAGCCTTGGCCTTTTCTGCCTCAAGCTTGTCGTTTTCCTCCATGAGTTCCTGTGACCGGCTCACCCATGGACGCTTGCCAAAGATCTTCTCCACGTCCTCGGCATAGATGACCTCTTTGGAGAAGAGCAGGTCGGCCAATTGCTTGTGACCCTCCTTGTGCTGCGTGAGGATGTTCTTGGCGCGTACATACTGCTCGTTGATCATCTTCAGTACCTCGTCGTCCATGATCTTTGCGGTGGTCTCACTGTAGGGGCGCTGGAACTGATACTCCTGGTTGTTGTAGTAGCAGATGTTTGGGAGTTTGTCGCTCATACCCGCATAGGCTACCATGCCGTAGGCACTCTTTGTGGCACGCTCCAGGTCGTTCATGGCGCCGGTGGAGATATGTCCGGTGAAGAGGTCTTCGGCAGCACGTCCACCGAGCAGTGCGCACATCTCGTCGAGCATCTCCTCTTTGGTGGTGATGACGCGCTCCTCAGGCAAATACCAGGCTGCACCGAGCGCCTGACCACGTGGTACGATGGTCACCTTGACCAAAGGATTGGCGTGCTCGCAGAACCAACTGATGGTGGCGTGACCGGCCTCGTGGATGGCGATGGAGCGTTTCTCCTCGCTGGTCATCACCTTGGTCTTCTTCTCCAGGCCGCCGATGATGCGGTCCACGGCGTCGAGGAAGTCCTGCTTGGTAACGGTTTTCTTGTCGTGGCGGGCTGCGATCAGAGCGGCCTCGTTGCAGACGTTGGCAATGTCAGCACCGGAGAATCCCGGAGTCTGGCGGGCCAGGAAGTCGATGTCGAGGCTGTCGTCGGTCTTCAGCGGCTTCAAATGTACTTGAAAGATAGCCTTGCGCTCAGCCATGTCGGGCAGGTCGACGTGGATCTGACGGTCGAAACGTCCGGCACGCAGCAGCGCCTTGTCGAGCATGTCGACGCGGTTGGTGGCTGCCAGCACGATGACACCCGAGTTGGTGCCGAAGCCGTCCATCTCGGTAAGCAGGGCGTTGAGCGTGTTCTCGCGCTCGTCGTTGCCACCCATGGCAGGATTTTTTGAACGTGCACGTCCCACGGCATCGATCTCATCGATGAAGATGATGCACGGTGCTTTCTGCTTGGCTTGGGCGAAGACGTCGCGCACGCGGCTGGCACCGACACCGACGAACATCTCCACGAAGTCGGAACCTGACATCGAGAAGAAAGGTACGCCGGCTTCTCCGGCCACAGCCTTGGCAAGCAAAGTCTTACCTGTTCCCGGGGGTCCGATGAGCAGGGCACCTTTAGGAATCTTTCCACCCAGATCGGTATATTTCTTCGGGTTCTTGAGGAACTCCACGATCTCCTGCACTTCCTGCTTGGCGCCTTCCTGTCCGGCGACGTCCTTGAAGGTGATGCCGAGCTCTCCGGCTTTCTCGTAGAGCTTGGCTTTGCTCTTGCCTACGCTGAACACGCCACCGGCGCCACCCGTTCCGCCACCCATGCGTCGGCCGATGAACCACATCAGCACGAAGAAGATGATCAGCGGCGAGAGGTTGATGATCAGTGACATGATGTCGCTGGTCTTGGCGTTGTCGTAGCTGTAGCTGACAAACTTGCCTTTGGCCTGCTCGGCAGCCAGGTATTTGTCGAGTTCATCGACGGAGCCGAACTCTACGTTGACATAGGGGTCGTTGCCAGTCTGCTGCGCACTCTGCAGAAATACGTCTTGGATATACTTAGGCTTGACGTACATCTTCAGCGTGTTGTCGTTCTTGTTGACGACGATGCGCTGGGCGTAGCCCTTCTCCACGTAAGTCTTGAAGTCGCTGTATTTGGCATCCTTGCTCGTGCCGGCAGCCTGGGCCAGGGAGTCACCTCCACCGGTGAAGAAGAGCACGGCAAGGCCAATGAGCACGATGATGTAGATCCAGTTCATGTTGAACCGGGGCATCTTCGGCTGATTGTTGCGCCTTGAAAATTGATTGCTGTTTCTGTCCATTTCTGAGGAGTAGAATTGTTATGTATGTTAGGATTGTCTTGTCTGTCGTTTAGTCCACGTCGGGCAGTTCAGTGAGCTTGGCGTCCTCCCAGAGGTTCTCCAGATTGTAGAACTCTCGCGTCTCCGGCATGAAGATATGCACGAGCACGTCGACATAGTCAATGGCCACCCATTGGTTGTTGCCCAGTCCGTTGACATTTACGGGTTTTTCGCCCGCTTCCTTTCGGCAGATATCGCCCACGCTTTCAGCGATAGCCTCCACCTGAGTGGGCGAGTTGCCCTGGCAGATGACAAAGTAGTTGGCGATGGCGCCGTCAATGTGGCTGAGGTCAGCAATGACGATGTGCTGTCCTTTCTTCTCTTGTATGCCCTTGGTGATGGACTTTACGAGATTTGTTGCTTCTGTCATGTATCAGTTTAAACTTGGTATACCTTATTAATATATATATATATATATATGATTCGAGTGCAAAGATACGGTATATTATCGAAAGAGAGTAGTCTTTCGATGTTTATTTGATATTTTTTAGGAAGAATAGAGGCTGTGAGGAGAGGCCTTTGTGGCAGGAAATAGTTGCAAAAGAGAAGAAAATGCATTTTTAATAAAAAAAGTCTCCAAAAGTTTTGGAAATTCAAAAAAAGTCTGTACCTTTGCACCCGCAATACAGAAGCAAGGGTGTTGCTTCTATGGTAATTGAAAATTGGGATATGGTGTAATGGTAACACAACAGATTCTGGTCCTGTTTTTCCTGGTTCGAGTCCGGGTATCCCAACAAAAAGGTCGCTGAATAGCAAAGCTATTCAGCGACCTTTTTGTTTGTGCCTGACTCAGAGGGGAGGAAGGCAAGAGAAGGGAGCGTCACGATATATCGTGACGAACAGCCCCCCCTCGCTTTATCGAAACAGACTGAAGTTGACGCTGCCGTAGTGGCGGTGGTCAACGAAATGAGGATGCGACTCGAAAGAATGGTCTTTGCCATGCTCCAGGACAAAGATGCCGTTGGGAGCCAGCAGGTCATGCTCGAAGATAAGGTCGGGCAGGGCGGGGAGCTGCTCAAGTGCGTAGGGAGGATCGGCAAAGATAAGAGAGAACTGCTGGTGGCAAGACTTGAGGAAGCGGAGGGCATCGCCACGGATGAGTAGGTCGTTGTCTGCGTCGATCTTCTTCATGCACTGAGCGATGAAGCGGGCGTGGTCTCGGTCAGCCTCCACGCTGATGACCTGCGCACATCCCCGAGAGAGTATCTCCAGCGAGATGCTGCCTGTGCCGGCGAAGAGGTCGAGAGCGGTGATGCCGTCGAAGTCGAGGTAGCCGCCGAGCACGTTGAAGATGTTTTCCTTGGCAAAGTCAGTGGTGGGTCTTGCCTTGAAGGTACGTGGCACGTCGAAATGACGGCCCTTATAGATGCCAGTGATGATTCTCATTTTTTCTTTGTGAACAAGTTGAATGTTGTGTGAGGGGCTTTAGGGTGCTCTTTGTTCGAGGCGGAAGCTAACCCGAGATAGGGTGTTACTGTGCCGAAGGTCTATCCGAGATAGTGTATTATTGTGTCGAAAGCTTATCCGAGATAGAGCGTGACCATGTCGAGGGGTATACCCTTGATTTCGGTAATGGTGGCCCGGTTGAAGTCAGCCTTAGGATTGATGAAGGTGACTTTGGTCAGGTATTTTTGCAGCATGGCGGTGAGTTCTTCCTTTTCACGAATGTTGCCGGAGAGGTAGAGTTCGTCGGATCGTTGGTCCATGGCGAGCTGCTTCCAGATGAAGAGAAGAAAGAAGACGGCGTCTTGCCACTCCTTGATGGGGTATTGGTTGGAGAAGACGAAGCGGTTGCGCTCAAAGCTGAACGCCTCCATCTTGCCGTCATGGAAGTGGGCATAGAGCTTGCGTCGGTTGGAGACAAAGCTGCGGCGGTGGAGATACATCCACACGGGGCGCATGAGCGCGATGAAGCGAGCATCGCTGTAGTGATCCTCGACGACGAGTCGTAAGTCCTTGTTCAGTGCGAAGAGCGCCACGGCGTTGAGATCCGGGAGGATGTTGCTCTCCACGGCATAGCCTTCGTAGCCTGTGATGGCCTGGTGATAGAGAATGTCGTTCTTGGTCTCGTCGTATTCCTCGATGGGCACAAGCACTACGGGCGTGTCCACGAGCACCTGAGCCCGATGGGTAGGCCGCTGCAGGATGTCGGCGGTCTTGAACGCTTCGCGCAGATTGGCGGCCATCGACACACCGCTCTTTGCCGTATATGGCTCGTAGACGATATTGTTAGGATGGTCAGTGTCAGCGATGGCAAAGATGAGCGATCCCTTGCTCACGCGTATGGTCATGCGGGGCGAGAGCCCCTGTCGTGTGGTATTGTTATTGTCTTGCATAGCTTATTCCCAGTTACCTGTGTTGTCGTTGGGTTGTGTGGTATCGCCAAATTTCAGTCCGGGAAAGCGTCCTGACTCGTTGGCGGCTTGAGTGAGATTATCGATGCAGTTTTTGTCGAGTCCCTTGAGATAGTCGTCGTAGGCGGCGCTGCATTCCATGAGAGGTATCTGTCGTCCGCTTTTGGCGATGGTCGTGGTGACGTCGATGGTGAATCGCTTGCCGTCGGAGTAGGGGATATACTGCAGTGAGTCGGCGAGCAGTCCGCTCTTGATAAGCATGCTGAAGTCAGCCGTGTAGACTCCGTGGCGTATGCGATACTTCTCCTCGGCGGTACGGATCTTTACCAGATGCTCCTTGACAGCTTTCTCGCGCTGCTGCTGTTGATGCTCAAAGCGCATGGGCGAGCTGACACTTAGCACGCAGAGCACAGTCAGGGCGATGACACAGGCAAGGAGCCCGTAAGTGTTTTTATGTTGAATGTTCATCTTTCTCGATAATTATTACTACCTTTGCCCTACAAGGGTTTCGTAGTTGCAAAGATACGAAGAATTATTGTTTCATCAAAGAGAAAAGTGAAGATAGCGCAATTTATAGATATGATCGTTGGGCAGTTTGGCTTTCAGCCTACAGCCTGTCAGCAAGCAGCGTTGCAGACCTTTGGTCGGTTTTTGGCTGACCGCAGGCCGGAGTCGGTGATGATACTGCGCGGTTCTGCGGGTACGGGTAAGACCTCCTTGGCCGCTGCCATGGTGGGCACGCTCCATCGTCTGGGACAGAAACTCACACTCATGGCGCCCACCGGTCGTGCTGCCAAGGTGTTCTCGCGTGGCAGTCATCTGCCGGCCTACACCATCCACCGGCGCATCTATCGTGAACGGGTCTATCAAGGACTTGACGGTCAGTTCAATCTCAATGACAACCGCAACCACCGCATGCTCTTTGTCGTTGACGAGGCCTCGATGATCGGCTCCGGCGTACAGGGCGAGGACACCTTCGGTTCTGGCTCGTTGCTCGACGACTTGATTAAGTATGTTTACAGTGGCGACAACTGCCGTCTGCTGCTCATCGGCGACAAGGCCCAGCTGCCGCCGGTGGGTGAGGACGAGGCCCCGGCGCTCTCGGCTGACGTGCTACAAGGATATGGACTCGTGGTCTATGAATGTGACCTCGATGAGGTGCTTCGTCAGGGACAGCAGTCGGGTATTCTCTTTAATGCCACTCGGCTGCGCGACATGATCGTGCGCGACGAGACCACACAGTTGCCTCCGGTGACCTTCGAGGGCTTTGCCGACATTGTCAACCTTAGAGGCGACGAGCTCGTCGAGACACTTGCTTCGAGCTATAGTCAGGTGGGTATGGACGACACCATCGTCGTCACACGGTCGAACAAGCGGGCTGGTATCTACAACCAGGGCATCCGCAACACCATCCTCGACCGCGAGGACGAACTCTGTTCGGGCGATCTGCTGATGATCGTACGCAACAACTACTACTGGACCGAGCGAGAGCAGGCTGCCATCCGTGAGAGTGTGAGCAAGGGTGAACCGGCCCAGCCGTTGCCCGTGAGTTTTCTGGCCAACGGCGATAGGGCGGTGGTGGAGCGCGTGCGCAACATCCGCGAGCTCTATGGCTTCCGCTTTGCCGATGTATGGTTGCGTTTTCCCGACTACGATGACTATGAGATGCAGGTGACGGTGAACATGGATTCGCTGCTCACCGAGGCTCCCGCGCTGACACGCGAGCAGAGCGAACTGCTCTTCAATCAAGTGATGGAAGACTATACCGACCTCAAGACCAAGCCTGAGCGGTTGCGGGCGGTGAAGAACGACGCTTACTTCAATGCCCTGCAAGTGAAGTTCGCTTATGCTGTCACCTGTCATAAAGCTCAGGGCGGGCAGTGGAGTCACGTCTATGTCGACCAGGGCTATATGACCGACGACATGGTCAATACCGACTATTACCATTGGCTCTACACTGCCTTCACGCGCGCCACGGAGAAACTCTATTTGGTTAACTGGAAAGAAAATAGCCAATGACCTAAAGATCTCCTTTATAAGAGAAAATGTTAGGAAGAGTATACCTGCTTATTTCTTTCCTGCCCTATATTCTTTTCTGATATTGGCGGGCGAGGCGTTGAGGTTCTTACGTGTGTAGGTGCCGAAGAAACTTAGACTTGGGAAGCCCAGGTCATTGGCGATCTCTTTTACTGTCTTTGATGTGTAGCAGAGCTGACGGCGGATCTCATTGGCCACCGTCTCGTCGATGATTTGCTTGGCCGAGTGCCCGGTCTTCTCCTTGACGATATGTGAGAGGTATTTTGTGGTGATGCACAACTCGCGGGCAAAGTAGCTGACATTTCTGATCTTGCCTTCGCTTTGAGCCAACAGTTGCAGGAAACGCTTGAAGGTGTTGTCGGTTTGGCTGTATTGTTTGTCTTGAGGCATCGATCCCGTGCGGCTGTTCACCATGTCAGCGAGTTCATAGATCATGCTCCTGTGCAAAGTGTACAAGATGTTGGGGCGAAACTTAGTAGGCTGACGTTTAGAGTAGATCTTGTAGAGATGATAATATTGTCGGCCCACCTCAACTTCTTCCTCAGTGAGATGAATCTTAGGATGAGTACTTACAAATTCTATGTTAGACCACAGATCTCTGTCGCCCAGGAGACTTTCGTTGATGACTGAGGGCGAGAGGCTGAGCACTATCAGTTGCAGGTTGTTGGTGTAGGAGAAGTCCTCCAGAGTGGTGCGGGGAAAGGCTATGAGCAGGTCTCCACTGGTCAGCGTTGTCTTCTGTTGATGGTTGACAGTGATGGACAGGGAACCCTGACAACAATAGGCAACAATGAATCGGTGAGGTATAAAATAGTCGATCTGGCGGGGAGGGTCATAAGAGAAATTGTCATAGAGGATAAACTCCGGTGCAGTCTCTGTTGCAGGCTGGTTGGTGGCTGTTGCCGGACTGTTATCGTTGTGGAGTGCTTGTTGTGGTGTGGACATAGGTTGCTATATATATAAGGTGATTAAAAAGTGAAGGGAGTCATGGTACGTGTCTTCTCTTGAAAGGTGGGTGTGTCGACACGACGTCCCCGCAGGCTTCGCACGCGCGGCATGTTGTCGAACCATGAATCTTCGGTGATGAACCAACTGTGATGTCTTACCTCAGAGATGGAGTTTAGCCGATTGTTGAGTTCACGGGCGAAGCGTGGGTTCACGGCGGAGAGGAAATGGTGGCCATCGCGCATCTCGATGGCGAGCACCAGGTGCTGTTGCTTGTTGCGCACGGTGGAAGCGGTGTTGATGGTCGATGCCTTACCGAGTTCGCGTGTAGAGGTACTTACGTGTATGTCCCAACCGTCGCGGTTGAGGCGGTTCATGATGCCTCGGAACACAATGCCGTGGGGCGAGGTGTCGCGGATACCCGTGTAAGCGATGGAGTAGTGGATCATCTCATGGAGCAGTACACTTTGGAACTGGTGCTCGCTTTGATCGTAGTAGTTGCTCATGCTCAACGAGTAGTCGTAATTGACGACCTTTCGCCACGTGTGCTTACGCTTAAAGGAGAGAGCGCCCAGCCGTGTGCGTGACCGCCCAATGTGGTAGCGTGGCTCAGGCAGCCCACCGTCGAAGTATCGGTGGTTGAACGTCAGAAAGTTGGCACGGAGCCATGGGAGTGTGATTTGCATGAAAACGACCCTTTACTTTAACTTAAGCAAAGGTAGTGCTTTTCCTTCTATCTACAAAGCAAAGAGAGACGAAGTTAGGCTTTTGACAGGTTTTTTATAGAAATATTGCTGATAGAAAGCGGTCAGAAAGCCTCTCGGTATTTACTTTCATCCTTATCATTGAGCATGCCGAGATAGCTCTCGTAGCGCGACTCGGCGATGTAGTGGTTGCGGACAGCCTCCAGTACGGCACAGCCCGGCTCGTGGGTGTGGGTGCAGTTGGTGAAGCGACAGTCCTGAGAGAACTTGAAGATCTCGGGGAAATAACTGGTGATCTCTTCCGGTTCCATGTTGAACGTACCGAAACCTTTGATACCCGGTGTGTCTACGACATAGCCATTGTTGTCGGGCAACGGCACCATCTCGGAAAACGTAGTGGTGTGCATGCCCGTGTCGTGTGCTTCGCTGATGTCGGCCACACGGGCTTCTGTGCCGGGTATCAGCAGGTTGAGGAGTGTGGACTTGCCGACGCCGGAGTTGCCGCTGAGCAGTGTCACCTTGCCATTGAGCAGGGCGCTCAAGTCGTCGATGCCGTCGCCGGTGAGTGCCGACACCTGATGGCAGGGGTAGCCAATGTTGTCGTAGAGCGTCACCATCATGTCCTGATAGTGGCGCTCTTCGTCGGTGAGCAGATCAGTCTTGTTAAACACCAGTACCACCGGCACGCTGTAGGCTTCGGCTGAGGCTAAGAAGCGGTCGATGAATGTCGTGGAAGTCTGAGGATGCGCCACAGTGATGACGAGCATCGCTTGATCGAGATTAGCCGCAATGATATGGCTCTGCTTCGACAGATTCTGTGATTTACGGATGATATAGTTCTTCCGGTCCTCTATCGCAGTGATAAATGCGGTACCTTCGCGATTGATGTCGATATGCACCCAGTCGCCGACAGCGACCGGGTTCGTGCTGCGGATTCCCTTCAGGCGAAAGTTTCCCTTGACTTTGCTGTCAACGAGTTGACCGTCATCGGTCTTCACGGTATACCAAAATCCGGTGTTTCTTACGACAAGCCCTCTCATGCCCAATGGATTAAACGGTCATCACTTCTTTCTGCTTTGCTGCCAGAGTGGCGTCGATCTCCTTGATGTATTTGTCGTGCATCTTCTGCAAGTCGGCCTCGGCGTCTTTCTCCTGATCCTCAGAGAGTCCGTCCTTGATAGCTTTCTTCAGCTTCTCCTTGACCTCAGCGCGTGCGGTACGTACCTGTACTTTTACGCCCTCGCCAATCTTGTTGCACTGCTTGACGAGCTCCTTGCGGCGGTCCTCAGTGGGCTGGGGTATGCGCAGGATGACCATCTCGCCGTTGTTTTCCGGTGTGATGCCGACATCGCTGTCCATGATGCCTTTCTCGATGTCCTTGATGGCCTTGCGGTCCCAGGGGCGTATGGTGATGGTGCGTGCGTCAGGCACGATGATGGAAGCTACTTGGTTGAGCGGCATCATCTGACCATAAGAACTTACGCGTACGCCATCGAGTATGGCTGCGTTGGCACGGCCGGCACGGATGCGTGCGAGCTCCTCTTGAAGATACTTCGACGCCTTCTTCATTTTTTCCTCGGCGCCATTGAGAGTTTGCTTTACGTCTAACATATTTTTAGTGCTTAATATTCTAAGTCACAAATTTAAAAAGATTTTCTGGACGATGCAACTATTTCTCCAACTTTTTTCTTTTGCGACATAATAACAGAGGAATAAAGACATAGTAACATATTAAACAGATAGTTTTTTAGACATAGTAACAGATTAACCAGATTATGCTATTTTATGTTCTATCTGTCACTATGTCCATAGTTATTATAGTTATTATGTCTTTAGTTACTATGTCTTTATTATACTTTATCTTTTACACCGCGCCGCTGTTTACTTTGTCTGTAACCATAGATGTGAGTTCCACAAATTGCTGGACGGAGAGCTGTTCGGGACGCTTCGTCATGATGTCTTGCGCGAAGAAGTCGGGCGAGGGCATGGTCTGTGGCGTGAAGAGCTGGCGCAACGAGACACGCAACATCTTGCGGCGCTGACCGAAGACCGCCTTCACCACACGCTTGAAGAGTACTTCGTCGCAGCCGAGATCATTTACGTTGTTGCGCGTCATGCGTATCACGGCACTCTTGACCTTTGGTGGCGGGTTGAAGACACCTTCATCGACGGTGAAGAGATACTCCACGTCGTACCAGGCTTGTATCATCACGCTGAGGATGCCGTAAGCCTTGTTGCCCGGTGAGGAGGCGATACGCTGAGCCACCTCACGCTGGATCATACCCGTGCAGCAGGGGATGAGATCCTTGTAGTCGAGCATCTTGAAGAAGATCTGGGACGAGATGTCGTAAGGGTAGTTGCCCGTGAGCACAAACTGCCGGCCGTTGAAGATCTTGTTCAGATCCATGCGCAGGAAGTCCTCGCCGATGATCTGGTCGCATAGTTCGGGATAGCGCTCGTTGAGGTAAGCCACGCTCTCAGTGTCGATCTCCACGGCTTTGACCTCCCGGTCCTTCTTCACTAAATACTGTGTGAGGACTCCCATGCCCGGTCCTATCTCCAATATGGGCAGTGCCGGGCAGGCGTCTACTGTGTCGGCGATGCGTCGTGCCACGTCAAGATCAGTCAGGAAGTGCTGGCCGAGGTTTTTCTTTGGCTTTACTTGCTTCATGTTGCTTGTATGTTTTTTCTTTGGTTACAAATGTACGAAAAACATTGGGGATAGGCAAGAAACAGGATAAAAGAATTGTCGTCAGAGCACAAAAAAGACCGGAAACAGATTATTCCATTCCCGGTCTTCTATGTATTCTCTCTACTTTTTCAAATCTATAAGGCTGTTTACTTGCCCTCGACCATACGGTCCATTGTCAGAGCCAGTGCAGAAGCACCTACGAAAGCAACAGCTACCAATGCGATAAATGTCATCATACTCATAATCTTTTTACCTTTCTTTACTTTAAATTCTACTTTTGTTATCCTTTGCCCTTGGTCCCGTGTTGTGGGGATCTTCTTGCGGGCTTTGTTATCCTTATGACCTCTATGGGTCTCTGTTTTACGCTTGCAAAAGTAGGAATTTTTCTTTGTGTGCGCAAACAATTATGGTTTTATTCGCAAAACATGTGGTTTTAATTGATACGTGTCAAGCGGATTGACGTGTGTCAATGAGTTCCAAACGGGTAGAAGCGTGCATTATAAAATGATTATTTTTCTAAAAAAGTTTCGTTATTCCACTGAATTACATTACTTTTGTATGCTATATGAAGAACGGAAACACCATCAACAACATAGTGAAGGTGGCATTGAGCCTGTTGCTGGGCGGTGCCATCCTCTATTGGATGTATCGTGGCTTTGACTTCCAAGGCATGAAGCAGGTGTTGCTCCACGGGATGAACTGGACATGGATGCTCCTCTCTTTTCCTTTCGGCATACTGGCGCAAGCCTTCCGCGGCTGGCGCTGGCAGCAAACCTTGGAGCCTGTCGGAGAGAAGCCACGCGCCTCGGTGTCGGTCAACAGTATCTTTGTTTCCTATGCCGTGAGCCTGCTGATTCCCCGTGTGGGGGAGTTCGCGCGCTGTGGCATCCTTCGGCGGTGGGACGGCGTGTCGTTTCCCAAGGCTTTGGGAACGGTGGTCACCGAGCGAGCTATCGACTCCGTGCTGGTGATGGTGATGATCGTAGCCACGTTGCTCTCCCAGTTCCGTGTCTTCCAGTCTTTCTTCCGACGCACGGGAACACGTGTCGATGAGTTTTTGGCAAGCTTCTCGTCTATGGGCTGGCTGGTGACGATGGTATGCGGCGTCGCCGTGATTATACTTCTTTGGGTGCTGCTCAGAAAGATGTCTATATATAATAAGGTGAAGGACCTCTTCCATGGATTGTGGCAGGGAGTGGTGTCGGTGCGCTATGTGAGGAACGTACCCTTGTTCATCTTCTATTCCTTTGCTATCTGGGCTTGCTACTTCCTTCACTACTATCTTACCTTTTTCTGCTTCGGCGCGACCCGTCATCTGGGTTTCGCCTGTGCGATGGTCACGTTCATCGTTGGCAGTATCGCCGTCATCGTGCCCACCCCCAACGGTGCCGGTCCCTGGCATTTTGCGGTGAAGACCATGCTCATCCTCTATGGCGTTGCGTCTACGGCAGCCCTGAACTTTGTGCTTATCGTCCACAGCATACAGACCCTGCTCGTCGTGGTCATCGGCATCTATGGATGGATGGCCTTAAGTTTTACGAAGAAGAGGGTGAGCAATAAGAAAGAGACAATCATCAGTGAATAGATAAAATATTTATTGTAACCATTAAACGTAATATTATGAGTGAAATCAGCAATCTGCAGCCAGCAGCCATCTGGCGCAACTTCGACGCACTGACACAGGTACCACGTCCGTCAGGTCACTTAGAGAAAGTACAGCAGTTCCTTCTTGACTTCGCAGCCAAGATCGGAGTAGAGGCTTTCAAGGACGCTGGCGGAAACATCGTCATGCGCAAAACGGCCACCCCGGGCTATGAGAACCGTAAGACTACAATGTTGCAGGCTCACATGGATATGGTGCCTCAGAAGACTCCTGACAGCAAGCATAACTTCGAGACAGACCCTATTGAGACCTATGTCGAAGACGGTTGGGTACACGCCAAGGGCACTACGCTCGGCTCTGACGATGGTATCGGTGTGGCAGCCATCATGGGTGTATTCGAGAGTACCGACCTTAAGCACGGACCGTTGGAGGCTCTGATCACACGCGACGAGGAGACGGGTATGTTTGGAGCCAATGAGTTGCCAGAGGGAGAACTCAACGCCGACTACTATCTCAATCTCGACTCTGAGACCTGGGGTAACTTCTGCATCGGTAGTGCAGGCGGTATCGACATCACCGCTACAATGCAATATCAGGAAGTGGAGAACGACCAGGAGGCTGCCGTCAAGGTGACCTTAAAGGGATTGCGTGGTGGACACTCAGGTTTGGAGATCAACGCCGGTCGCGCCAACGCCAATAAGGAGATGGTGCGTCTCGTGCGTGAGGCTATTGCAGAGCTTGGTGCCCGTCTCGTCTGCTGGGAAGGCGGCAACATGCGTAATGCCATTCCTTCTCATGCCGAGGTCGTGCTCGCTTTGCCTAAGGCCAATGTGGAGGCATTGAAGCAGATGGTTGAGAAGCAGCGTCTGGCCATCGAGGATGAGTTCAAGACGATCGAGAGCAATGTGCGGTTCTTCTGCGAGGAGGTCGACAAGCCAGCTACATTGGTGCCGGAAGAAATTCAGGACAATCTCGTAGACGCTATCTATGGTTGCCACAACGGCGTGGTGCGCTTCATTCCTGTCAAGCCCGACGTGGTGGAGACCTCGTCGAACCTCGCCATCATCTCCATCGGTGAAGGTAAGGCTGCCATCAAGATCCTGGCTCGCTCCAGCCGCGAGGATATGAAGATGTACGTCGCTACACAATTGGAGAGCGTGTTCTCTATGGCAGGTATGAAGGTAGAGTTCTCCGGTTCCTACGGTGGTTGGGATCCTAATCCCGACAGCTCTCTGCTGAAGTTGCTGTGCAAGGTCTATAAAGAGCAGAACGGTAAGGACGCAACGGTCGTCGTGGATCATGCCGGACTGGAGTGCTCTGTCATCTTGGAGAAGTACCCCAACATGGAGGTTGTCTCCCTCGGCCCTACGCTCCGCAGCCCGCACACCGTCAACGAGCGCTTCGAGATCGCTACCGCTGAGCCTTTCTGGAAGCTGCTGACAGCAGTGCTCGAGCAAGTCCCCGAGAAGTAGATGATAAAGATAGGTTCCTTTTAAGACATAAAGACATGTTTCCTTTTTAAGGCATAAAGACATAAAAGACATATTCTAAAGGACAAGTCCTTTTTTAAGACATAAAGACATAAAGAACATATTTTCTTCTTGTCTTTATGTCTTTTTTTGTTTTTATGTCAAAAGAAATATGTCTTTCTGTCTAAACAAAGAGGAATATGTCTTTTATGTCTTTATGTCTAAATAAAAAGAAGCATGTCCTCTTGTCTTGCTTTTGTCATCAAAAAGAATATTAAATCGTTGGCCTACTCGTATATTTTTTCTAATTTTGCAGTCAGTTAATCAATATTCATCAATTTATGGACGATTATCACGCGGAAAACTTCAAGTATTAACGTGAGGATTCGACTCGGCGAGTCAGTCCCCACACATCTTATCATGGAGATTGGCTACAATGAGAACATATTGGAACATTGAGAAAAAGCTGAGCGCCCTCCAGGAGTGGCAGCCCAACTGCTGGATTCAAGTAACGTGCCCCACCGACGATGACCAGCGTGAACTGGTGGAAAAATTCAATATCCCCGATTATTTCCTTAGTGACATCAGCGATACTGATGAGCGCGCCCGCTACGAGTACGACGATGGTTGGATGCTCATCATCTTGCGTATTCCTTATGTCAAGGAGGTGAAGAGCCGTACTCCTTATACTACAGTGCCGCTTGGCATCATCCATAAGCGCGATGTGACCATCACCGTCTGTTTCTACGAGACGAATATGATGATCGACTTCGTCAGCTATCAGCAGAAACGCGGTGAGGGATTCACCGACTATGTCGACATGATCTTCCGCCTCTTCCTCTCCAGTGCCGTGTGGTATCTGAAGCGGTTGAAACAGATCAATACCCTTATCGAAAAGGCTAAGCACAACCTCGACAGCGAGATCAACAACGAGAGCCTGATCGGACTGTCAAGGCTGCAAGACTCGTTGACCTTCTTCATCACCTCCATCCGTGGTAACGAGAACCTGCTGCAGAAACTGAAGTTCAAACTGCAAGTCGATGAGTTGGATGCTGACCTTATCGAGGATGTCAGCATCGAGATGACGCAGGCGCGCGAGACCACCAACATCTATTCCAATATTCTGGAGTCGACGATGGACACCTATCAGAGCGTCATCAATAACAATATGAACACGACGATGCGTAACCTTTCGTCGATCAACATCGTGCTGATGTTTCCTACGCTCATCGCCAGTTTCTATGGTATGAACGTTGTCAACGGGCTCGAGACATCGCGCTATGGCTTTGTCATCACTATCGCCATATCTGTTGTCGTGACTGCTATCAGCCTGTGGTATTTGAAACGAAAACGGCTCCTTTAATACACTAAACGGCGGTAAACTTAAGTTTTTTCGTAAAAAAAACGGTAGTTTTTGTTGGAATTACAGTTTTTTTGTTTAAGTTTGCATAATAATATCAAATAGCATGTGTTGTCTGCTCCCTTGTCGTCTATGAATAGAGACGAGGGAGGGACAAGTGATAAACCGAATCATAAACTTAAAACGGTGTAATGATGGACTCTCAAGAAAACGCCTTGGAGCAGGATAAGAACCTGGCCCAGGGAGCCACGGAAGGCGAACAGAATGCTGTGCAGGCACAGAACGAGAATGTAGAAAACGCAAAGGCTGCCACTGAGGCTCCTGCTGAATCGTCTGAGACCATGCAGCAAGAAGCGTCTTCAAACCAGGAACAGTCGGCCGAAAGCCAGAAACAAGAGGATGAGCCACAGACGGCAGAAGCCTCTGAAGCAAATCAGTATGGCGACAGTTCTACGGAACAGCCTGTTCATAAGGTCTATGCCTCTAAGCAGGAAGTGCTCGAAAGAATCAAGGAGATTGCCCGCAACGAGGACAAGCCCGATAAGGATGAAGTGGAGCACTTGAAGTCTTCCTTCTACAGATTCCACATTGCCGAGCGTGAGAAACGGCAGAAAGACTATCTCGAAGCCGGTGGCGATCCTGAGAAATATCAGATTCTGCCCGATGACGACGAGGAGACCTTCAAGGCAGAGATGCAGATTATCAAGGAAAAGCGCGCCAAGGCTTTCCAAGAGCAGGAGGCTGAGAAGCAGGCCAATCTGCAACGTAAGCTCGACATCATTGAGAAGATAAAAGCAATGGCTACCTCTCCTGAGGAAGCCAACAAAAACTATAATGAGTTCAAAGAACTGCAGAAGGAGTTCAAGGAGATCAAGTCTGTGCCGCCAGAGAAAGCCAATGAGGTGTGGCGCAACTACCAACTCTACGTAGAGCAGTTCTATGACTTGCTCAACCTCAACCGCGAAGCCCGTGAGTATGACTTCAAGAAGAACCTCGAAGCCAAGACGAAGCTCTGCGAGGAAGCAGAGGCTTTGGACAAGGTGCCCGACGTGGTCAGCGCTTTCCATCAACTGCAGGAGCTGCACGCACAGTATCGTGAGATCGGTCCTGTTGCCAAAGATCTGCGTGAACAGATCTGGGCGCGCTTCAAGGCTGCCAGCACGGTCATCAACAAAAAGCACCAGCAGCACTTTGAAGAGCTTCGTGCCAAGGAGGAGGAGAACCTCGCCAAGAAGACGGAGCTCTGTGAGAAGGTGGAAGCCTTAGCCAAAGAGGAGAACAAGGGCATTGGCGACTGGGAGAAGCACTCCAAGGCTATCATCGCCTTGCAGCAGGAGTGGAAGACCATCGGCTTTGCACCGCAAAAGATGAACGTGAAGATCTTTGAGCGCTTTCGTGCTGCCTGTGATGACTTCTTCAGCCGCAAGAGTGAGTTCTTCAAACAGCTCAAGCAGCAGTTCGCCGTGAATGCTGAGAAGAAGCGTGAGCTCATCAAAAAGGCTCAGGAACTGACCGACTCCACCGACTGGAAGGCTACGGGTGATAAGTTCGTTGCTCTGCAAAAGGAGTGGAAGACCATCGGCGCTGTGCCAAAGAAACTCGGTGATCAGCTGTGGAACGAGTTCCTCACGGCTTGCAACCACTTCTTCGATGCACGCAACGCTGCTCACGCCGGCACACGTACGGAAGAGAAGGCCAACCTGCAGAAGAAGCACGACATCATCGCTCAGCTCAAGGAGCTTGCCGAGCAGAGCGTGGAGAATGCGCAGGATAAGGTACAGGAGCTTGTCGACGCCTATAATGCTGTCGGTCATGTGCCGTTTAAGGAGAAGGATAAGATCTTCAAGGAGTACCACGATGTGTTGGACAAGATCTACAGCGATCTGCACGTGTCCGTAGCTCGCCGCCGTCTTGATAACTTCAAACAGAACCTGCGCAACGTGGCGAAGCGTGGCGAGGATGCTGTGGACAATGAGCGTGGCCGTCTGGTTCGCCGCTATGAGCAGCTCAAGCAGGAGATTGCCACTTACGAGAATAACCTTGGCTTCCTGAATATTTCAAGCAAGAAGGGCAACAGCCTCGTTGACGAGATGAACCGTAAGGTACAGCGACTCAAAGACGACGCTGAGCTCGTGCGCCAGAAGATCAAGGCGATCGACAGTCAAGATAATAATTAACCTGCCAATCATATGAGAAGATCCCAAGCTTTGAGACGTGAGTCCCGTGCTTGGGATTTTTGTTGTTGACAGAAGAGGCGTTTTTAAGACATAAAGACATAACAGCGTCGATTTCTTGGATCTGTTGCCGTTATCCGTGTATACTTTCATTCTTCATCTAAGCGCATAGAATGTAGCAACTCTTTTTCCGCGACCTTCTGCAAGCGAGGCAGCTTCTTTTGAAAATGGCGATATGACAAATGCAGTAACTACTTATCATCTTGTTAAATGGCTATCCATTGCATGGTCAAACGAATGTCGTATATAAGGTAAAACGAGCGTTGTACATAAAGTTAAACGAACGTCAGAAAATTGGCTGACGTTCGTTTGACTATCTAAAAATTGCCGTTTTTTACGCTTATTCCTTTTCTTTTTTTACCTTTTTACCCTTTTATGGTACCCTTTTACCTCTTTACTCTTTTACTTTTCTTTTGGGCTTTCCCGTTTCCGTCATGGGGATTTTGTCGATGTGTCGCACTTCGCGTGGAACCCAGTATTTGGGTAGGACGCGGCGGCAGATGGCGGCAACGGCATCGGTGTCGGTGGCTTCGGTGAGCAGGATCTCGGCCTCGCCGAACTTCACGTCCTTGCGTCGGGAGATGATGAAAGGGGCGGAGAGATAAGGCTTCAAAGCATGCTCCACTTCCTCAATCTGTATCTTGATGCCTCCCGAGACAATCACGTTGTCCTTACGGCCGAGGATGTGGAAGCCCTTGCCGGGGGTGATCTCTGCGCGGTCGTTGGTCTTTAATATTCCCTCATGAACCAGGGGCGCATCGATCATCAGGCTATCGTCTTTATCCAGGCTTACTTTGACACTTGGGAAAGGATGGTACCATTCGCTGGCCTCGGGGCCGTTGAGTCGTCGCAAGGCGATATGCGAGAGCGTTTCCGTCATGCCGTAAGTGCTCCACACCGCATGAGGGAAGTCACGCAAAGCCACCGCCAGTTGGTCATCAATTGCTCCGCCGCCGATGATGAGATGACGGATCTGACGCAACAGTGCCGCTTCTTCGGGCACTTGCAGGGTGCTGTAGACTTGCAGGGGAACCATGGCAGCAAAGGTTGGAGCCGGGATTTCCTGCCCTTGTGGACAAGGGTGGGGCAGGGCAGCAGGGTCATGGAAGTCGGTCTCCGTGACACTTTGCCCTTGCAATAAGGCTGCCATGGGATGTCCATTCGGCTCTACGCTAAGTAGTCGCAACCGACGCTCGATGGACCGGACCACGACCATCTTTGCGCCGATATACTTCAGGTTCATGCAGAGCAGGGCCGTGTCGCCGGGGTGCAGTCCCAAAAAGTCGCAGGTGATACGGGCCGAGTTGCGCATCTTCTCCTTCTCGGGCCACATCGGTTTGGGCGCACCCGTACTGCCACTGGTGTGGACGAGCACGCGGTCGCTACTGTTGTGCCACTCACTCAGGAATTCTTCGAGTACCATAGCTTGTCGTCTTTAATCTCCAAGGGCATGGGGATGTTGTCGGTGTAGAGCAGTCCTGTTCCCAAGCCCTGCGGCAGGGTGATGTGTGGTCCGTACATCTCGGCACAGAACTGCGCCACGGCGTTGAGTCCTATATTGCTTTCCAGTGCCGAGGTAATCCATGAGCCGATGCCACGGTCTTGGGCCATTTTGATCCATTCGCGGCAGCCGTGCATGCCACCATGCAGGCTGGGCTTCAGCACGAGATAGGCGGGACGGATCTTGTCGAGCAGCATGGCTTTCATCGACGGCATGTTGATGCCGATGAGCTCTTCGTCGAGTGCGATGGGCAGGGGCGAATGCTCACAGAGCTCTGCCATCTCTTTCCACTGATGCGGCTTGATCGGTTGCTCGATGGAGTGGATGTCGTAAGGGGCCAGTGCTTCCAAACGCTGCATGGCATTGTCGGGCGTGAAGCCACCGTTGGCATCCACCCTCAGCTCCACTTGTTCCTTGCTGAAACACTCACGGATATGTTTCACTAAGTCCAACTCACACTCGAAGTCGATGGCACCTATCTTCAACTTCACGCAGTGGCAGCCTGTCTTGAGCTTTGCTTCCAGCCGTGTGTACATCTCGTCGAAGGTTCCCATCCACACGAGTCCGTTGATGGTGATCCCCTCTTCGCCCCGGCTGAACGGCGTGTCGAAGAGAGCTGTGGAGCCCTTTGCGTCGAGTTGAGCAAAGGCCGTCTCCAGTCCGAAGAGAATAGAAGGGTAGGGACGCAGCATCTCATAGGGAATGCCGCCCAATCGGTTGACCAGATCGCACGTGTCGCGGAGGAGTGTCTGATAGCGCTCGTCGCTCATGGCGTCACAACTCAGGTCGGGCAGTGTCGAGCATTCTCCCGTGCCGCATATGCCGTCGCGTTCAAGGGTGATATAGTAAGAATGGTGAGTGGTGTACACGCCGCGGCTGGTTCCCGCCGGCTGTTTGAAGTGCAGCACCCTGTCAGTGATTTCGTATTTCATGTTTAAAACTACTTTTGTTGCGTGAAGGCAAAAGTAAGAAAAAAAGGATAAAAAAGCAAGTTTTATTTTGTCTTTCCCTAAGATTACGCTATCTTTACACGGAAATATTCCATCAGTAAGCAACAGCATATTATGAAAATAAAGATATTCTATAATCACAAAGAAGAGCTGTGGAACTCCTGGAGCCATGCGGGCGGCATCTTCTTGGGCGTGGCTTTTGGTGCCATCTTCCTTTACCTCTGCTTCTCGCGTGGCAACGGCTGGGCCACGGCAGGTGTCATCCTCTATCTCGTGGGCATGCTCGGTTCGTATATCGCTTCCACCGTCTATCATGCCCTCTCGGCTTGGTCACCATGGAAGGAGCGGTTGCGTAAGTGGGATCATGCGGCTATCTACTGGCATATCGCCGGTTCCTATTCGCCCATCACGCTCATCGCCTTGCGCCAGGAGGGCTATTGGGGTTGGACACTGTTCTGCTTTGTATGGCTCTGCGCCATTGTGGGTACGATCACGAGCTTTCATAAGCTCAAGGCCCACAGCAATCTGGAGACGCTGGTATACATAGGTATGGGCATGAGTGTGCTCATCGCTTTCAAGCCTTTGATCGATTCTGTGAGTGCGGCGACGGTCATCTGGATCATCGCCGAGGGTGTATGCTATGTCACTGGTGCGCTGTTCTACACCCTTCGCCGCCGTCGCTACATGCACACAGTCTTCCATTTCTTTGTCCTTGCCGGCAGCGTTTGCCACCTCATCGCCGTGTGGGACATCCTCATGCGCTACCTCTGAAGACATAGTAACATATTGAACAGATATAAGACACACTGTCTAATAATCTATCTGTCTCCTCTGTAACTAATTCTTAGTCTGTTCAATATGTTACTATGTCTTATATCTGTTTACTCTGTCTTAAGGGAACTGGGGGTACTTGTCGAAGTCGGGCTTACGCTTTTCCAGGAAAGCACGGCCGCCTTCCTGCGCCTCGTCGAGGGTGTAGTAGAGCATCGTAGCGTCACCGGCAAGTTCCTGAATACCTGCCTGACCGTCGAGCTCAGCGTTGAAGCCAGCCTTCATCATGCGTATGGCGAGCGGAGAGCGCTCCATGATCGTCTCGCACCAGGCCACCGTCTCATCCTCAAGTTGATCGAAGGGCACCACCTTGTTGACGAGGCCCATCTGCTCAGCTTCCTTTGCAGAGTACTGACGGCAGAGATACCAGATCTCACGCGCCTTCTTCTGTCCCACGATGCGCGCCAAGTAGCTGGCACCCAGTCCGGCATCGAAGCTGCCCACCTTTGGCCCTGTCTGTCCGAAGATGGCGTTTTCCGAGGCTATCGTTAAGTCGCAAACCACGTGGAGCACATGACCGCCACCGATAGCGTAGCCGTTGACCATGGCGATGACCGGCTTAGGCAGTCGGCGGATCTGCATCTGCACGTCGAGGACGTTGAGGCGTGGCACACCATCACGACCGACATATCCGCCACGTCCCTTGACGTGCATGTCGCCACCCGAACAGAAGGCCTTATCGCCGGCACCTGTGAGGATCACCACGCGGATGTCGAGATGGTCGCGGCAGTAGGTAAAGGCCTGACTCATTTCCCATACCGTGAGCGGTGTGAAGGCGTTGCGATAGCGTGGACGGTTGATCGTGATCTTGGCGATGTGATTGTATTCTTCAAAGAGGATTTCCTTGAAGTCGAACCCTGGAATGGTTTTCCAATTTCTCTTTTCCATATTATAATAAGGTGTTAAAGTATTCTTGATAAGCCCTCAGGTCGTCTTCGGCATTGGTGAAGACTTCGAGGAGCATAGGGCGTTCCGCCATCGGGCTGACGAGCGCGCCGAGGAGATTATAGAGCTCCTCCTCGTTGTGAGTGTGATAGTATATGATGTCGTTCTCGCGGCAGATGCCTTCTGCTGTGGTGGCGTGCACGCCCATGACCATACCACGTGCCGGACTCTGCCGCAGTCCGTCGAACTTAGCGAAGATCTCTCCACCGCTGTTGTTGAGCAACAAGATGCGGAGGTTCTGCCGCAGGTTGGTATTCCACAGTGCGTTTTGGTCGTAGAAAAAGCTCAGGTCGCCGATGACGCAATACACCGGAGCGTCTGTGGCGAGCGAGAAACCGGCTGCCGTGGACAATGAACCTTCGATGCCGTTGATGCCACGGTTGCAGTAGATATGCTCCCGGGCATAGAGACATCCCAAGCGCACCGATGTGCTGTTGGCGTAGTGCAGGGCGTAGCCTTCCGCGGTATGGCTGAGCCGCTCCTCAAGGAGTTTCACGGCTAACAGATTGGAATAGTGAGGGACGAACGAGCGGCGGTGGTCCTCGGCTTTCCAACGTAGCGCTTCCCAGCGGTCGAACCACTCGTGCGGTCCCTCAGCGGTGATGGCGGCAAGCACGTCGTCGGGTCTTGCCTGCACGATGCCGCGCAGGTTCATCATCGGGTCATGGACTGTGCCGTCGGCATTCACCTCCCAGCAGATAGCATCCTTAGCCTGTCGCAGGAGTTGCTTGGCACGCTTGCTGACCAGCGTGTCGCCGATGTAGAGGACATAGTCGGGCAGGAAATCCTCGTCGTCCCCTGCCATAGCCAGCATTTCCTCCAGTGACGTGGTACCGTCCTCTCCGCTGAGCGCCTCGTTCCAAACCACATAGCGTTTGTCTGTGAGCGACGCAATCCTGCCTTTGGCTAAGTCCGATGGCCTCATCTGTCCGATGACGATAAGCGGCCGCTTCGCCTCGGCAAGCTGTTGCAAAAGGTCATGAGCCACGGCAGAAATGGCATTGACGGAAGTACATGCTTCCTTTCCACAATCGTGAGCAGACAGCAGTGAGCTCAGCGTGATAGTGCGTTCCGAGGGCAACTTGCGCATGTTGAAGGTGTAGAGCGGTTCCGTGATGGGTACGTTGATGTGCACCGGTCCCTGACAGGGTTGTGTGGCGGCGATGAGTGCCTCGTTGACGAGTCGGTTGCAATACCAGTGTTCCTCGTCGTTGTGCGGTTCGGGCAGATCCACCGTGCGTTTGACAAAGCAGGTCAGCCCCCCCGGCTGAGGCATCGTCTGACCGGTGAGTTGTCCGATCCACTGCTTGGGTCGGTCGGCCGAGACGACCACGAGAGGCAGATGCTGATACATTGCCTCGGCGACAGCGGGCAGCGTGTTGAGCAGTGCTGTGCCGCTGGTGACGCAGACGACCACCGGTTCCTCTGTGGCCTGACAGAGTCCGAGTGCATAGAACGCGGCACTGCGCTCGTCGGTGATGGGGTAGCACTGGATCTCAGGGCACACGTCGAGGTTGTGCACGATAGGCGCGTTGCGTGACCCCGGACATACGACTGCATGGCGCACGCCGTGAGCGATGAGCAGCGCGGTGAGCGTGTTGACATTATCTTTATCGCAATACATCTCTCATGGTGTTGAGTTTCATCTCTGTCTCCTTCCATTCCTCTTTCTCCTTGCTTTCCGGTACGATGCCTCCACCGGCGTGGAGAATATAGTGCCCACCCTCTATTTCCATACAGCGCAGCGTGACATAGAGCCGTGTCTCTCCTTCTGGATCGTAGGGCCCGCAGAAGCCGCTGTAGTATTTGCGCTCATCCTTCTCATATTCGAGAATGAGTTTTTGGGCAGCGTCCTTGGGTATGCCGCACACGGCAGGGGTAGGGTGGAGAGCATCGAGCACGTCGCCCAGTTGCACGTTGTCGTTGAGTGTGAAGTCAAAATCAGTGCGCAGGTGGAGCAGTTGCGCCGCCATGGTGGTGTGGGGATGTCCGTGATCCAAGGTCTTGGTCATTGGACGCAGCGTGTCTGAGATGTAGTTTGCTACATAGCGTTGCTCCTTGCGGTTCTTCTCCGACCATTTCAGCTCCTGCCCAGGTCTGTAGTTGACCGGCATCTTCTGCGTGCCCGCCAAGGCCATGGTGCGGTAGTTGAGTCCGTCGCCTTCGATGAGCACTTCGGGTGTGGCCATGATCCACGTCCCCGCATGTTCCATGTTCACTAGGGCGATATACTGATGGGGATAGAGGCGGCAGGCGTGCAGAAACAGTTCTTCGGGGGCTCCGACGGCATATTGCATCTCATGCACATGCCGGGCTATGACCAATTTGCTGACCTCTCCAAGCGTGAACAACGTCATGCAGAGGCCGAAGCGCAGACGGTAATTTTTCCGTTCCAGCTGATAGTACTCTGCTATCTTGCTCTTCATTTCCGTGTCGCTGTGTTTCTCGCTATGCTTGAAATCCCCTTCCCCCACAGCTTTTTGCTCGATGCTGTCGGGTTGCAAGAGCCAAACGGGTGTCTTTTCCGACGGTTGGAACGGCGCAAAGACGAAACCTTTGCGGCTGTTGAGGTCTTTGACAGACTTCAAGGCCACAGGCTCACCCTCGTGCTGTTCCAGTCTTATATATTCATTCTGCTCCGGCAGGCGGTAGCAGACATAGTTGGTTGTGCTCATTCCTTTCGTGGCGACAAGATATAGTTTGTGACATGTACCGTGGAGATCAGGTCACCCTTGGAGTTCTTTACCTCGATCTGCCATTCATGCAGTGTGCGACCCTTGTATTGCAGTTGGGCATAAGCCGTGACGGTATCTCCCACCAGCACCGTACGCAGATGGTTGCCACTGACATTGATGCCCACGCAGATCTTGCCAGGGCAGAGCGCCATGGAGGCTACGCCCGCAAGGTTCTCGCAAAGTGCCAGCGTAGCGCCGCCGGAGAGAAAGCCAAACGGTTGTCGATTGAGATCGTCGACCTTCATGCGTGCCATGCAGGTCTCGGGCTCCTCGGTTGAGAGAAACTCCATATTCAGTGTCTTCGAGAGACCTCCCTGCTTCTCGATGACGGCTTTTTCTTTTTCTATGTTCATGGTTTCTGTTTTTATTTTATTTTATTCTTCCTTGCAAAGATACGAAAAATTCTATTACCTTTGCCAAACAAATCATCTATTATGCTGTCTAAACACAATAACACTAAGAATAAAGTGAGGCAAATTCTTGTTGTCACGCTTTCCTTGCTGACCCCAGTGATGGCCGCAGCCAATCCTGTTGACGACCTTCTCAACCGCATGGACGCAGGGGCGGCCCGTAAGTTCATCACAGAGTTGCAACCGTCAGATACCGATTTCTTTGAGCTCTCGCAGCGCGACGGTAAGGTCTGTGTCAAAGGCAATACGTGGGTGAACATCGCCACGGGTGTCAACTGGTATCTCAAGCACCATGCCGGCATCATGGTCAGTTGGAACAACATGCACCCCCGCCTGCCAAGGCGTCTGCCTGCTGTCAAGGGCAAGGAGCGCCGCACCACATGGCTCACCGACCGCTACGACTTCAACTACTGCACGTTTTCCTATTCCATGGCCTTTTGGGACTGGAACCGCTGGCAGGAAGAGATCGACTGGATGGCCTTGCACGGCATCAACATGCCATTGGCCGTCACTGGCGAAGAAGTGGTATGGCGCAACATGCTCTTGAAGCTGGGCTATTCCAAGGAAGAGATAGGACGCTTCATTGCCGGGCCGGCTTTTCTGGCCTGGTGGGCGATGAACAATCTCGAGGGGTGGGGTGGGCCACTGCCCGACAACTGGTATCGACAGCAGGAAGCATTGCAGAAACGAATCCTGCAGCGCGAGCGCTCTTTGGGCATGCACCCCGTGTTGCCGGGCTACTGCGGCATGTTGCCGCACGACGCCAAGACAAAGATGGGCGTCGGCGTGACCGATGGCGGGCTGTGGAACGGCTATACGCGCCCGGCAAATCTCATTGCTACCGATCCGTCCTTTGACCGTATCGCTGACCTCTATTACAAGGAGCTGACGCGGCTCTACGGCAAGGCAAGCTACTACTCGATGGATCCTTTCCACGAGAGTGCCGACAACAGTGCCATTGACTACGCGGCCTGCGGACGCAAGCTGCTCGCTGCCATGAAACGTGTCAACCCAAAGGCGGTATGGGTGGTACAGGGCTGGACCGAGAACCCGCGCCCGGCGATGGCAGACAGTCTGCCGGCTCAAGACCTGATGGTGCTGGACCTCTTCTCGGAGTGCCGCCCGATGTTCGGAGCACCTTCGGTGTGGCGGCGTGACAAGGGCTACGGCGATCACCCTTGGCTATTCTGTATGTTGGAGAACTTCGGAGCCAACGTGGGGCTTCACGGACGCATGGACCAGCTCCTCCATAACTTCCGGCTGGCAGTCGCCCCGACCTCTCCTCTGCAAAGTGCCAGACAGCATCTGCGTGGTTGGGGCTACACCATGGAGGGCTCGGAAAACAACCCCGTGATGTTTGAACTGATGAGCGAACTGCCGTGGATGACCGATTCGCTGCCCAACGATGAGGACATTGCTGCCTTCAAACAGCGGTGGCTCAACAGCTATGTGCGTGCCCGCTATGGCGTGGCAGACCCTGCACTGCAGCAAGCTTGGCAAGTCTTGGCCAACAGCATCTATAACTGTCCGCTCGGCAACAACCAGCAGGGACCTCATGAAAGCATCTTTGACGGACGTCCCTCGACCGACAACTTCCAGGTGAAAAGCTGGTCGAAAATGCACAACTACTACGATCCCAACGATACCCGTCGCGCCGCTGAGCTGATGACAAGCGTCGCCGACAAATACCGCGGCAACAACAACTTTGAGTACGACTTGGCGGACATCACCCGTCAGGCCCTCGACGACCAGGCCCGACTGCAATATCTGCGTACTATCGCAGACTACCGTGGCTTTGACCGCCGTGCGTTCTCGGCCGACTCAGCCCGTTTTCTTCACATGTTGCTTTTGCAGGACAGTCTCCTGGGCACGCGGCGTGAGTTTCGCCTTGGCCATTGGACCGAGGCAGCGCGCTCGTTGGGACGTACGCCGCAAGAGAAGGATCTCTATGAGTGGAACGCCCGTGTGCAGATAACAACCTGGGGCAACCGCGACTGCGCCGACCGGGGAGGGCTCCGCGACTATGCCCACAAGGAGTGGCAAGGATTGCTGAGTGATTTCTACTACGTGCGTTGGCACGCCTATCTCGATGCGCTCTCCCGACAGATGGTCCACGACAGCCGTCCCGACGCGTCGGCGCTTGGTGAGGGGGCAAATGCCAACAAGACGGCCACAGAGCTTTTTGCCATGGCGCTGCCCAAGGCCCCGGTCATCGACTGGTATGCGATGGAAGAGCCGTGGACGCTTCGACACAACACCTATTCACCGGTGCCGGTAGGCAATTGCGTAGATATGGCAAAGCGAGTGATGGCGTTTCTGAATGGAAATGTCGGGTATTCTGACTAAATATATTTGTTACTTTTACGGTCAGATGGCAATATCGAAAGAAAAAGATGATGGAAAATGTAAATGCAGTGAAACGACTGGTGAGCCTCGACGTTCTGCGCGGTCTGACAGTCATGTTTATGATCTTCGTGAACAACGGTGCCGGCGAGGAGATCTTCTCTACCTTGCAACACTCCAAGTGGAACGGTATGACGCCCTGTGATCTCGTCTTTCCCTTCTTCCTTTTTATCATGGGTATCTCCACCTTTCTCAGCCTTCGTAAAGGCGGATTCCGGTGGACGCCACAGCAAGCCCGTAAGACCATCAAACGCACGCTGCTGCTCTTCCTCATCGGACTGCTCATCAACTGGTTCGACATGGCCATGGACGGCCGCCCGCTTGACTTTGCCCATCTGCGCGTCATGGGCGTGATGCAGCGCATCGCCATCTGCTATGGAGCCACCGTAGCCGCTGTGCTTACCATCCATCATCTTACTCATTCCTTCCGCGGACTGTGGGTGCTTGTGGCATTGTTGTTGACCGGCTATTCCGCCTTGCTGCTTGCCGGTGGCGGTTATGACTACGACAGCGTCACCAACATCCTCTCGCGTGTGGACCATGCACTGTTGGGCGATGCCCATCTCTATCATAAGTCACCCGTGGATCCCGAGGGACTGCTCTCCAGCCTGTCTGCCATGACCAACACGATGATAGGTTTTCTTGTCGCTTCCTGGGCACTGCGGAAGGAGCGCCCGGAGCTGGGACATCCTCATCTCGTCACTCTCTCCCGGCTACTGGCCTGTGGAGCTGCCCTGTCCTTGGTTGGTTGGCTCCTGCAGTTCGGCTTGCCGCTCAACAAACGTGTGTGGAGCCCCTCCTATGTTCTGCTCACCTGTGGCATCGCCGCCTCGCTGCAAGGCCTCTTGGTCGGCTGGCTCGACATCTGTCACGCTCAAAGCCAGACAGCCGACAACGGTTCTGCCGGGCAGCCGTGGTTGGTGAGATTGACGCTATGGTTCGGCATGAATCCCCTCTTCCTCTACGTGGCCAGCGAGGCAGTAGGCATTCTCTTCGGTGCCGTAGGCATTAAGGATGGAGCCTATTCTTTGCTCCATGCCGTGATCCTCAACGGCTGTTGGACCAGCGTCGCCTATGCCGCACTGTTTGTCGCCCTGCATGCCCTGATGGGCTGGGCACTGTGGAAGAAGCGGGTGTTCATCAAGTTATGAGCTCTCGCCTTATGTCTTTTGCTTGTTGCACAGCCACCTATCGAATATGACAAGTTCAACATAGAAGTGCAATCGGTAGACAGGTATAACCTCACTCCAGATGAAATCATTTACAAAAAGACTTCGTAAATTTGCACTTGCTAATTGACTCCACCCTCTCCGCTTTGTAGTTACTTTCAATTATATAATATAATTTCAAGGATGAAGAACAAACTCTATTTGTTGTTTTTTTTGTTAGCCGCTTCAATCTTTGACTTGAAGGCTCAGGTTAAAATTAACGGATTAGTACAGAATGAAGAACATGTTGGCATTGAGTATGCAACGATATGTGTAGACAGCATCTTCACTCTTACAGACAAAGAAGGGCGTTTTGCTTTAGAGATTCCAGGTAACATTAAAAGTCCCATGACCTGCTCGCATATTAGTTATAAGAAAGAAATGATACCATATTCACAATACAAGGGTGGAAATGTTTGTGTTGTAATGGAAGACAGAGTGTATGACATAGCAGAGGCTTCTGTAGCTGCCCGAAAGAGTAAGGCGACTACCATTCTACGGAAAGGTATGAAACTTCCAGGGGATGTCGCTTTCGGAAATGCTCCTTCTGGAAAAATAGAGATAGGTCCTAAATTTAAAGCAAGTGACAATTTCATTATAGATTATTTCAATTTGCACATAGAAGAATGCACCTATGAGCAATGTATACTTCGGCTTATCGTTTATAAAGTGGTTGAAAACCAATTCGAACCAGTTAGTTCCAAGCCTATCTATATTAATCTGTCTTCAGTGAATAAGAATTCAGATGTTAAAGTAATGGCCGATTCGCCAATCACTTTGCATAAAGAAAACGAATACTTTGTGGGGCTATCTATTGTTTCCGGATCTCAAGGCACAATCCATTTCCCTGCTGCTCTTCGCAAAGGGATAGCAAGAAATGTGGTTAAAGGTACGATGAAAAATCTCCCGGCGACTGTCGGTATTGCAGTAACAGGACGAAGACTTCCTGCTAAATAGGATAGCCTGGGTAATTCATAGTACACCCGAGAGGTACTTTGAAAGAAACGGATATTCGTCAAACTGTAATTTTTTTGTTGTCGCGGTTAACTGGCGCTCACACTTGTCGCGCTGTCAGCGTGCAGGGTTGCGCATGTTGCACATATGGTGGCGTGGTTATTAATTATTAAATAGCCCTCATTCTCATTTCTTTTTCGTACCTTTGCATGTAGGAAAATATATTCGAATATAACTATAAGTATGAACATTTTAGAGTTAAGCGAGCAGGAGATTGGACGACGCCAGAGCCTGCAGGAGCTGCGCAACATGGGTATCGACCCGTATCCGGCAGCTGAGTTTCCCACCAATGCCTTTTCAGTTGATATCAAGAACAACTTCAAGGAAGGGGAGAAGCAGGAGGTCGTCATCGCCGGGCGTATGATGAGCCGCCGTATCATGGGCAAGGCCAGCTTCGTGGAGTTGCAGGATAGCAAGGGCAGAATCCAGGTGTATGTCACCCGTGACGACATCTGCCCCGACGAGGACAAGGACATGTACAACAAGGTCTTTAAGAAACTCCTCGACATCGGTGACTTCATCGGTATCAAAGGTTTCGTCTTCAAGACACAGACGGGTGAGATCTCTGTTCACGCCCAGTCGCTGAAACTGCTGAGCAAGAGCCTCAAGCCGCTGCCGATCGTGAAATACAAGGATGGCGTGGCTTACGACAAGTTCGATGATCCTGAGCTGCGCGCCCGCCAGCGCTATGTCGACCTCATCGTCAACGACGGCGTGAAGGATACATTCCTTAAACGTGCCAAGGTGCTCAAGACCATGCGCAACTTCTTCGATGAGGCAGGATACACTGAGGTGGAGACTCCTATTCTGCAGAGCATCCCCGGTGGTGCCAGCGCACGTCCGTTCATCACGCACTTCAATGCGCTGAACATCGACATGTACATGCGTATCGCCACTGAGCTCTATCTCAAGCGACTCATCGTGGGCGGCTTTGAGGGCGTCTACGAGATTGGCAAGAACTTCCGCAACGAGGGTATGGATAAATACCACAATCCGGAGTTCACCTGCATGGAGCTCTATGTGCAATACAAGGATTATAACTGGATGATGTCGTTTACCGAGCGCTTGCTCGAGACCATCTGTGTGGCTGTCAACGGCAGCACAGAGGTGAAGAACGGCGACCACGTCATCTCCTTCAAGGCTCCTTTCCGCCGTCTGCCTATCCTCGATGCCATCAAGGAGAAGACGGGCTTCGATCTCGACGGCAAGAGCGAGGAGGAGATCCGCGACATCGCTGTGAACAAGCTCAAGATGGAAGGCATCGATGAGAGCTTCGGCAAGGGTAAGCTTATCGACGAGATCTTCGGTGAGTTCTGCGAGGGCACGTTCATCCAGCCAACATTTATCATTGACTACCCAGTGGAGATGAGTCCGCTGACGAAAATGCATCGTTCTAAGCCAGGACTCACTGAGCGCTTCGAGCTGATGGTCAATGGTAAGGAGCTCGCCAACGCTTACTCTGAGCTCAATGACCCCATCGACCAGGAGAACCGCTTCAAGGAGCAGATGAGGCTCGCCGACAAGGGTGACGACGAGGCAATGATCATCGACCAGGACTTCCTGCGTGCCCTGCAATATGGCATGCCGCCCACCAGCGGTATCGGCATCGGCATCGACCGCCTCTGCATGTTGATGATCGGTAAGGAAAACATTCAGGAGATCATGCTCTTCCCGCAGATGAAGCCTGAGGCAAAGATGCCACAGAGCAGCATCAAAGAATGGGCTGCCCTCGGCGTACCTGAGGATTGGGTGTATGTGCTGCGTAAGGCTGGCTTCAACCTCATTTCCGACATCAAGGACGAAAAGGCGCAGGGCTTGCAGCAGAAGATCGGTGAGATCAACAAGAAATATAAACTTGGATACGAGAAGCCGACGGTCGACGACATCCAGCACTGGATCGACGGTGCCAAGAATCTCTAAGGCTATAAGTTGACTATGCGTCTGTTCAGAAGAATCAGTAGAGCACTGGGCCTGCGGAAGAAAGGCTCCATTCCCGATTTTGGCCGTGTGGCCATCATTGGGGGCGGCTCGTGGGCTACCGCCATCGCTAAGGTGGTGGTGGAGCACACGGGACACATCGGATGGTATATGCGGCGTGACGACCGCATTGCTGACTTCCGACGGCTCGGACATAATCCGGCCTATCTCACAGGTGTACACTTCGACACTGACGACATCGACTTCACTTCGGACATCAACGAGATTGCCACTGAATATGACACGCTCGTCTTTGTCACGCCCTCGCCTTACTTGAAAGACCATCTGAAGAAGCTCACGGCCGACATCAGCCATAAGTTCATCGTCACCGCCATCAAAGGTATCGTGCCCGGCGAGGATGTGGTCTGCTCAGACTATTTCCATCAGCGCTATGGCGTGCCCTACCGGCAGTTGCTCTGCATTGGCGGACCGTCACACGCTGAGGAGGTGGCTCTCGAAAGGCTTACCTATCTCACCGTAGCTGGCAGCGACGAGAAGATGGCAAGGGAGTTCTCGCGCGTGCTCGCCTGTGACTATGTGAAGACTGAAACCTCCACCGATGTTACGGGTATCGAGTATGCGGCTGTGCTGAAAAACGTCTACGCTATCTGCGCGGGCATCTGTAACGGCATGGGTTATGGCGATAACTTCCAGGCTGTCTTCCTCACCAATGCCATCCGTGAGATGGACCGCTTCCTGACTGCCGTCAACCCGGTGCACCGCAACATCTGTGACAGTGTCTACCTCGGCGACCTGCTCGTGACGGGATACTCCAACTTCTCGCGCAACCGCACCTTCGGTATGATGATCGGTAAGGGCTACTCTATCAAGAGTGCCCAGGCTGAGATGAAGATGGTGGCGGAAGGATACTACGGTACGAAGTGCATGGAGGAGATCAATCGACAGCTCCACGTGAGCATGCCGATCCTCGATGCCGTCTACGACATACTCTACAAAGACCTGCGTCCGCGAGATTTCATCCCCGCTCTGACAGAAAGACTCTCGTGAATGCTTTGACATAAAGACATGTTCTTTGTTTTTAAGACATAAAGACATAAAAGACATGTTCTTGGCTTTAAGACATAAAGACATAAAGGACATATTCTTATAAAGAGGTAATCTTGAGTTTTAGCAGAAGGAAGACAATACATATAATATAATGAGTAAGATGGATGAAGAAGAGCTAAAGAGAAAGGCGTTGGAAGAGAAGATAACTAAGATTATTCAATGCGCATATAATGTTCGGGGCGTGTTGCCAAAAGGCTTCTTGGAAAAGGTATATAAGAATGCCTTTATCTTGAACTTCGAGAGCACAACCTGAATGTGATACCCGAAACACCCATTGATGTCTATTATAAGGACGTTGTGGTTGGGGAGTACAGAGCTGATATGCTTGTGGACAATGACGTCATCATTGAATTGAAGGCTACGCAGTGTCTGACGAGTCAGGATGAGGTCCAAATAGTCAATTATCTGACGGCTCTCCATATCGATACTGGATTGCTTATTAACTTTGGAGGCGAGAACTTGGAAATAAAGCGTAAATACAGGGAATACAAGAAGACAAGGTAGTAAAACAAGTATAAATTAGTATTATTCATTTAATAAGGTAAGATGATGAGAAAGGATTAGGCAAGACTACATCACAGTTAGAAGACTATTCGCATTGAAGACGAAAGCAGAAACTGAGACAGAGATAAAGACTAAGGCAAAGGCGGAGAGCAGAATATATCTTTATGAATTATATGTTCTTTATGTCTTTCTGTCAAAGAAAGAATAGAAGAAAAATATGATCTTTATGTCTTTCTGTCTTAAAAAGAAAAGCATGTCTTTCTGTCTCCAACAGAGTAGTCTGTCTATCCGTCGTGATTCTGTCGTGATTCTAACTCTGACTCTTAAAGGATTATCATGAAAAACATTGCATTAGACACAACGAAGGCTGTACAGTTCCTCAAGGCTGGTACAGTGGAGGCTTACGAGCCGAAGGTGAAGGCCGCTCAGGAGGCCTTGGAGAATGGAACATGCGAGGGCAACGACTTCCTCGGTTGGTTGCATCTGCCCTCTGAGATCACAGAGGACTTCCTCAACGAGATTCAGGCTTGCGCCAACACATTGCGCGAGAAGTGCGAGGTTGTCGTCGTCGCCGGTATCGGCGGCAGCTATCTGGGCGCACGTGCCGTTATCGAGGCCCTTGGCAACTCCTTTGCATGGCTTGTCGGTGACAAGAAGAACCCCACCATCATGTTCGCCGGTAACAACATCGGTGAGGACTACCTCGCTGAGCTCACCGACTACCTGAAGGGTAAGAAGTTCGGTGTCATCAACATCTCCAAGTCTGGTACCACCACCGAGACCGCTCTGACTTTCCGTCTGCTCAAGAAGCAGTGCGAGGCTCAGCGTGGTAAGGCAGAGGCTAAGGACGTCATCGTGGCTGTCACCGACGCACACAAGGGTGCTGCCCGTGCTGCTGCTGACAAGGAAGGCTATAAGACATTTGTCATTCCTGACAATGTTGGTGGCCGCTTCTCTGTGCTCACTCCGGTAGGTCTGTTGCCGATCGCTGTGGCTGGCTTCGATGTCAAGGCTCTCGTCAAGGGTGCTCAGGATATGGAGAAGGCTTGTGGCAAGGACGTTCCTTTCGTAGAGAATCCCGCTGCACAGTATGCTGCTACCCGTCAGGGTCTGTACACTCAGGCTGGCAAGAAGATCGAGATCGTCTGCAACTTCCAGCCGAAGCTCCACTACTTCGCTGAGTGGTGGAAGCAGCTCTACGGCGAGAGCGAGGGTAAGGACGGCAAGGGCATCTTCCCCGCAGCTTGTGACTTCACTACCGACCTGCACTCTATGGGTCAGTGGATCCAGCAGGGCGAGCGTACCATCTTCGAGACGGTGATCTCTGTTGAGACTCCTAACGAGAAGCTGCTCTTCCCGCACGATGAGGAAAACCTCGACGGACTGAACTTCCTTGAGGGTAAGCGTGTCGATGAGGTGAACAAGATGGCTGAGCTCGGTACCCGTCTGGCTCATGTCGACGGTGGCGTGCCAAACATGCGCGTCAGCGTGCCACAGCTCAACGAGTATTACATCGGTCAGCTCATCTACTTCTTCGAGAAGGCTTGCGGCATCAGCGGCTTGCTGGAGGGTGTCAACCCGTTCAATCAGCCTGGTGTGGAAGCATACAAGAAGAATATGTTCGCACTGCTCAACAAGCCTGGCTATGAGGCTGAGAGCAAGGCTATCCAGGAGCGTTTGGCTCAGGAGAAGTAAAAAAGACTCTCTCTTCACCTAACCCCTCTCCCCCTGAGGAGGGAGAGGGGGAATGGCGATACTCTTTTAATCATAATCGATGCAAGATATAAGAAAAGCAATCGAGAAATACTTATCCAAGATGCAGGAGAGTCATCCCGAGCTGAAAACTTGGGAGGGCTTTCGCTGTGTCTTGTTCGATATGGATGGTGTCCTTTACGACTCCATGCCCCATCATGCTATTGCCTGGCAACAGTCGATGGCGGAGTTTGGTATCACGATGACGGTAGCCGACGCCTACGCCACAGAAGGTGCCCGCGGCATTGACACCATTCGTCACTTCTTTCTTCTGCAAAAGTACGAGGAGATTACGCTGGAACAGGCGCAGAAGATGTACGACGAGAAGACACGTATCTTCCACGAGATGGGTGACGCGCCTATCTTCCCCGGTGTAAAGCCACTCATGCAGGCTATCCAAACGTCTGGGATGAGCGTCAACGTGGTGACAGGCAGTGGTCAGCGTCCGCTTATTGACAAGTTGTTGACGGACTTCAGCGACTATCTCGTCCGCGAGCACATTACGTCAGCCTACGACGTGAAGCGTGGAAAGCCTTATCCTGATCCTTATCTTCAAGGTATGCGAAAGGCAGGATATGCCGACCCGCGTCAAGCCATCGTCGTGGAGAATGCCCCCCTCGGTGTGCGTGCCGGTAAGGCTGCGGAGATGTTCACCGTGGCGATCAACAGTGGTCCTCTGTCCGACAAGGCGCTGACAGACGAAGGTGCTGACGTGCTCTACCCGTCGATAGAGGCGTTCCTGGCCGACTGGCCGAAAGTGGTGACGGCTGCCGGAAAGTAACTAGTAGCTTATATATATAATAAGGAGTCCGATGATGAAGCAGATGCTCTTATACCTATTCTTATATGTTCCATTAGCTCTTTCTGCCCAAGAGGAGAAGACTGATCAAGCTGCGCAGCGGAAAGAGATGGTGAAGCCGCAGTTGCGTAAGTTCGTGGTGGCTGACATGGAGACGCGTGTGCCCGTGCGTGATGCTGTCGTCAGCACGAAGTCGGGCTATCGCGACACCACCAACTACCGGGGCATCTGCTATATTCCAGTGCAGTTTGACACACTGTCGGTCAGTCACGGTAAATATCTCACGGAGCGACTGACGGCAAAAGAAATCAAGGACACCACGTATCTCATTCCAAATAGCCATCAGATCAGTGAGGTGACCGTATGGGGCGATGGTACGCCGTCGGTGTCAAAGGGACTGACAGAACAAGTTCGACAGATCTTTAGAGAAAATACGAGTGGTGGCTTGAGTTTTGACTTTGCTAAGATGCTAGACAAACGCTACCGTCGCGACATGAAACATCTGCGGAAGACACGTGAGATCTTTAAGGAGTTAGACAAGGATGACGAGGATCCTATCGTGAGAGCCTATAAAGAGGCGATGGAGGAGAAAAAACGGGCGGCAGAGAAGGAAAAGGGAGGTAAATAAAAGCTCTGTGGCCTATGTTGGTGAAATTGACTAACAATTGATTTCAATAATAAAAGGTTCATTCGTTAAATGTTATACCCATTTATGGATACTCATTTAACGAATGAACCTTTTCTTTTGCAATTCTTTTTCTTGTGCTTTTATCCTTCCCGGAAGAAGTCGAAGGCTTCCTTGATGAGCTCGTCGAAGGCTGTCTGGTTGATGCGTATGTCACCGATACCTGCCAAGAGCGTGAAGTTGATCGTGGTGCCCGTGTTCTTCTTGTCGTGGTGCATGAGTTCGATGAGCTGATCGTAGTCATCGCAACTGAAGTCAAACGAACCGTAGTTTTCACGGATGAACTGCACGGTCTGCCTCATCTTGTCTGTCGGGAAGTTGGTAAGCACCGACGAGAGATAGAGCTCGCAGATGAGGCCGAAGGCTACCGCATAGCCGTGGAGTAGGGGCTTCTTACCGGGTGTGTCGAGCGAGAAAGCCTCAAAGGCGTGGCCGAAGGTGTGCCCGAAATTCAGCGCCTTGCGGATGTCCTTCTCGTGAGGATCTTTCTTCACGATGCGCTTCTTGACGTTCACAGAGTAAGCCAGCATGGTTTGCAGTTGCTTCAAATCAGGGTGATCCAAGTCGAAGTTGAGCAACTCCGCCCAGTGCTTCTCATCGGAGATAAGGCCATGCTTGAGCATCTCGGCATAGCCCGAACGGATGTTCTCGTCATCGAGCGTACGCAGGAACTCTGTATCGAGGATAACGAAGCGCGCATTGTTGAACACACCGATCTCGTTTTTCAGTCCGTTGAAGTTGATACCCGTCTTACCGCCTACCGAGGCGTCCACCATAGCGAGCAGTGTTGTCGGGATATTGATGAAGTCAATGCCACGCTTGAAGGTAGAGGCCGCGAAGCCGCCCAAGTCGGTCACCATGCCTCCGCCGAGGTTGATGAGCAGTGAGTGACGTGTGGCTCCATGGTCACCGAGTTCCTTCCAAACGTGCGACAGCGAGGTGAGGTCTTTATGGCTGTCCGTCGACTGGATGGTGATGACGTAGGCATTGCGCAGGCCAAACTGCTTGGCAAGCACAGGCCAACATTTCTCGTGGGTGGTCTCGTCGGTAAGAACAAAAATCTTATCGTGCTCACATTCTGAAATAGCAGTGGCTATTTCAGTTTGCAGATGTTTGGAAATATTCACTCTCTGCTCCATAATCATACTCTTTTGTTTATTACAAATATAGCCAAAAAAGATGGATTATAGAACAGAGAGCTGCTGATATTAAGGTTTCTTAAATATAGAACCTTTGTTTTTGCGCACACCACCTAAGTAGTGTGCAACTTTTGTGATCGTTTCTTTTAGATTAGCGGCATGCCGAGTTCTTCGCATTCCTTTCTCATGTCTTCGGGCCAGATGCTGGCTTGGATCTCGCCGATATGGGCTTTGTGGAGCATGACCATGCACAGACGGCTCTGTCCGATACCGCCACCGATGCTCAGTGGCAGCTTGTCGTTGAGAAGTTGGCGATGGAAATAGAGTTTCTCGCGCTCTTCTTTGCCTTCAATCTTTAACTGGCGCAACAACGCTTCCTTGTCCACACGGATACCCATGGAACTGATCTCAAACGAGCGGCCAAGCACAGGATACCAGATGAGGATGTCGCCGTTGAGGCCGGCCTTGCCGTTCTCTGCCACTGTCGACCAGTCGTCGTAGTCGGGAGCGCGTCCATCGTGCTTCTTTCCGTCGGAGAGCTTTCCACCGATACCTTCCACAAACACGGCACCGTACTTCTTGCAGATGGCATCCTCACGCTCGTGGGGAGAGAGGTTGGGATACATGTCAAGCAAGTCCTGGCTGTGGATGAAGTGGATCTCGCGCGGCAGGAAGGGTTTCAGCTGGGGATAGCTTTCGCATGCCAAGAACTCTGTGCGCAGGATAGCAGCATAGATGCGGCGCACCACATTCTCCAGGAAAGCAATCGTGCGGTCACCCTTCTCGATGACAGCCTCCCAGTCCCATTGGTCGACATAGAGAGAGTGGAGGTTGTCCATCTCCTCGTCGGCGCGTATGGCGTTCATGTCGGTGTAGATGCCGTAGCCCGGCTGTATATTGTATTCTGCCAGTGTCAGGCGCTTCCATTTAGCCAGGGAGTGCACGACCTCAGCCTTTGCCTCACCCATGTCCTTGATAGGGAAGGTGACAGGGCGCTCCACGCCGTTGAGGTCGTCGTTGATACCCAGACCCTGCAAGACGAAGAGCGGGGCGGTGACACGACTCAACCTCAGCTCAGTGGCGAGGTTTTGCTGGAAGAACTCCTTGATCTGTTTGATGCCCTGTTCCGTCTGATGTTTGTCGAGCAGGGCCTTGTAGCCTATTGGCTTGATAAGTTTGCTCATTATATGATGATTATGTTAATATTGTCGTATAGTGATATGAATATGTATCTCCTACAATAGGATTTTCTTCTATTCTGCTGCAAAGTTACGCTATTAATTGTAATTGTGCAAGTAAAAGCCAAATTAATTTTTCAAATAGTAATTTCTGAACTATTGGGGACAGTCAAGTGTCAAGGCATAAGCAGTTCAGCTCGCACAATATGAGCCCCCCTTGTTTCCCGGTATGAATAATCAGGTGGGCGCTTTGTTTTTTTAAGGTGAAAATTTGGTGATAGCGAAAATATTGTTTACCTTTGCAAAACGATAATTAGGAATATGGCCTCGTAGCTCAGTTGAATAGAGCATCAGATTCCGGTTCTGAGTGTCGCGGGTTTGAGTCCCACCGAGGTCACGCTTTTGCGCTCCGCCGTTCCAAGGAACAGCGGAGCGCATAGTTTGTTTTTACCCCCTTCCGACGACAGTTTCCGTCGGTTTCAGTCCTGATTTCTACTACACTTTCCGTCTTTCTGTCTTTAAAAACTGCTAAAGTCTTTGCAATATGACTTTATTTCCTTATCTTTGCGAAAAGAAACATATGAGAAACCAGTTTTATTTCTAAAATGAACATAACAGAAAGATTTATCAATTACACAAAGTTCGATACACAGTCGGCCGAGGACTCTCAGACCGTACCGAGTACCGCCAAACAACTTATCTTCGCCAAATATCTTAAGGAGGAACTTGAGAGCGAGGGCTTGGAGGACGTCGAGATGGATGACATGGGCTATATCTACGCCACCCTACCTTCCAACACGAAGAAGAAGACACCTACCATTGGCTTCATCTCTCACTACGACACGGCGCTGGACGCAAGTGGCGCAAATATCAAGGCCCGCATCGTGAAAAACTACGATGGAGGCGACATCGAGTTGTCACCGGGCATCGTCTCTTCGCCCAAGAAATTCCCGGAGCTGCTTGCCCACAAAGGCGAGGATCTGATCGTCACCGACGGCACTACGCTGCTCGGCGCCGACGACAAGGCCGGCATTGCAGAGATCGTTCAGGCTATGTGCTACCTGCGCGATCACAAGGAGATCGAGCATGGCAAGATTCGCGTGGCCTTCAATCCTGACGAGGAGATCGGCATGGGTGCCCACCACTTCGATGTAGAGAAGTTCGGTTGTGACTGGGCTTACACCATGGACGGCGGCGATATCGGTGACCTGGAGTATGAGAACTTCAATGCCGCATCGGCTAAGGTGACCATCAAGGGATGCAGCGTGCACACAGGTTATGCCAAGGGCAAGATGATCAACGCCAGTCGCCTGGCATGTGAGTTCAACGCTCACATTCCCGAAACCGACATTCCTGAGACGACAGAAGGCTATCAGGGCTTCTATCATCTGCTGGGCATCGAGAGCCATTGCGAGCAAGCCAAGCTGAGCTATATCATTCGCGATCACGACCGCCGCAAGTTTGAGGACCGCAAGGACTTCATGGAGAACATTGCCAAGGAGATGAACGAAAAGTATGGCGAAGGCACGGTGACGGTGGCCATCAAGGATCAGTACTATAATATGAAGGAGAAGATCGATCCCAAGATGTATGTGATCGACATCGTTCTGAAGGCTATGCAAGAGAGTGGTGTCACACCGAAGGTGGAGCCTATCCGTGGCGGTACCGACGGTGCACAGCTGAGTTTCCGTGGACTGCCCTGTCCCAACATCTTTGCCGGTGGCGTGAACTTCCATGGCCCCTACGAGTTTGTCTCGATCCAAGTGATGAACAAAGCCGTGGATGTCATCGTGAAGATTTGCCAAATAGCCGGTACGTTCAACGACTAATACCCTGTTTTTGAATGGAGAGGCGCGGTGCTTCTCCATTCAAGACCTTGCGCGATGTTGGCGCATTTTCTTTGTTTTCTGTCTTATCTCGTTTTTCTTCTTGTTGTGGGAAAGGCGGGGATCACTCCTATTATATATTATCAATGTCTGAACTTCCCAACCTGGTTAAAGACTTGGCACTCATTCTTGTAGTTGCCGGAGCCGTCACTTTACTGTTCAAGAAACTCAAGCAGCCACTTGTGCTGGGCTATATCGTAGCCGGATTCTTAGTGAGTCCCCACATGCCCTACACCATGTCGATACTTGACAAGCACGATATCCAGACGTGGGCAGACATAGGAGTGCTCTTTCTGTTGTTCTCTTTGGGTCTCGACTTCTCGTTCAAGAAGATCCTGAAGATGGGCATGGCGCCGGTCATCGCGGCCTTGTCGATCGTCTTCAGCATGATCATCTTAGGCATCAGCGTGGGGCATCTCTTCCATTGGAACCATTACGACTGCATCTTCCTTGGCGGTATGCTTGCCATGTCGTCGACGACGATCATCTATAAGGCCTTCGACGATATGGATCTCCGACAGCAGGGCTTTGCCTCGCTGGTGATGAGTGTGCTCATCCTGGAGGACATCCTTGCTATCGTTATGATGGTGATGCTGTCGGCCATCGCGGGCGGCAGCGACCCCAATGGTGGTCAGATGCTCGACTCGGTGTTGAAGATCGGCTTCTTCCTCGTTCTGTGGTTTGTCGTCGGCCTTTTCATCGTTCCCACGTTCCTGCGGCAGACGCGCCGGCTGATGACCGACGAGACGATGGTTATCGTGGCCTTGGGTTTGTGCTGTCTGATGGCGTGGATCTCCACTGCTGTCGGCTTCAGCTCAGCCTTCGGAGCCTTTGTCATGGGCAGCATCCTGGCGGAGACGATTGAAGCCGACAAGATCGAGCGGTTGGTGGAACCGGTGAAGAATCTCTTCGGTGCCATCTTCTTTGTGTCAGTCGGTATGCTTGTTGAGCCCAATGTGCTCGTGGCCTACGCCTTGCCTATCGCTGCGCTGGTGGTCACCATTTTGGTGGGTCAGGGCATCTTCGGCACGTTAGGTTTTATGCTCAGCGGCCAGCCGTTGAAGACAGCCATGCGCTGCGGCTTCTCGATGGCACAGATCGGTGAGTTTGCCTTCATCATTGCCTCGCTGGGACTATCACTCGGCGTGATCAGCAACTTTCTCTATCCCGTCGTCGTGGCCGTGTCGGTCATCACCACGTTCCTGACTCCTTATATGATCCGTGCGGCCGTACCTTGCTACGACGGTCTGGAGCATATCCTACCCAAGCGGTGGACTCGCCGGCTCAACCACTTCGGGCAGGCTCATCAAAACACGGTAGAGGAGAAGAGCCAATGGAAGCAGCTGCTCACCAAGACGGCCGTCTCCACTCTGGTCTACACCATTCTGTGCATGGCTGTGACCGTCGTGATGCTGTCCTTCGCCTTGCCCTTCTTCCGTCATCTGCTGCCCCATTGGTGGGCCAATGGCGTGTGTGGCCTGCTGTTGCTGCTGTTGCTGGCGCCTTTCCTGCGTGCCATCGTGATGAAGCACAACCATAGTGAGGAATTCAGAACGTTGTGGATTCAGAGCCGTCTCAACCGTCTACCGTTGCTCTTCACGGTCTTGGCACGTGTCGTGATTGCCGCCGCCTTCCTGTTCTATATCTGCAACTATCTGGCCCGCTTCGCCAATGCTATTGTCATCACGCTGGCCTTGGTGGTGCTGACGCTGATCGTCTTGTCGCGCAGGATGAAGAAGCGGTCCATCGCCTTGGAGCGCCTCTTCGTTCAGAACCTTCACAGCCGTGAGATCAAAGCTCAGGTGCAGGGCAAGCGACGTCCGCTGTATGGCGATCATCTCTTGGAGCGTGACATCCATGTGTCGGACTTCGATGTACCTGAAGACAGCGCATGGGCCGGGCAGTCTTTGCGGCAGTTGCAATTTCGCGCGCGTTATGGCGTACACGTGAGCAGTATCCTGCGTGGTCATCAGCGCATCAACATCCCCGGTGGTGACGGCATCATCTTCCCCGGCGACCGTCTGCAGGTCATCGGCAGCGATGAGCAGCTGCAAACATTCGGCAAGGCGCTGAAAGGCGAACTCGTGCCGGAAGACCCCAGCATCGAGGAGCGGGAGATGAAGTTGCAGAAGATGGTGCTGTCGCGTTCATGTGCTTTCTTGGGAAAGACGCTCGGCGAGAGTGGCATTAGAGACCGGTACAGCTGCATGGTGGTCGGTGTGGAGGAAGGTCAGCAAAACCTGACGATGATCAGTCCCTCACGCAAGTTCTCTGTAGGAGACATCATTTGGGTGGTAGGCGAGCGCCGCTCGCTGGAGATGCTGGCCGAGGCCAATAGCGGAAAAAGTGCTGAAAGTAGCCGCAGGTAAAGGCGGCGCCTATGATATAGAAAAATAAAAAGAGGAGGTAACGACAGTTTTTTGCGTCGTTGCCTCCTCTTTTCGTTGATAAGCATCATAGCGTGTCTACATTGTTTTCTCGGCGGGAAACTGTTGGTTTTTCGGTGAGAGACTGTTGGTTTCTCGGTGAGAAACTATTGGTTTCTCAGTGAGAAACTGTTGGTTTTTCGGTGAGAAACTATAGACATCTTCGCTGGATGCTTCTTTGTTGTTCACAACATGCTATTTTGTAACTTTGTCTTTATCCTCCGTAGTTGCTTAGTCGGTTGCCTCTTTTACCTTTTTACTTTTTCAAGACTCGTCGTCGTCGAAGCCAAACATGGCAGGTTCGATGAAGGCGTCGAGTGCCCGTCGCTCTTTCTTTGTGGGGCGTCCCGTACCTCTTGCTCTGTCGACGAAACCGCTGATGCGGCTCATCTCTAAGAGTTCGTATTGTTTGGGATCTGTAATGTTTTCGTAGACTTGTGGGATGAGCTTGGCACCAACGCGCTGCTCGATACAAGCCAGGATGCGGAAAGAGTAGGTGATGGGCGGCTTTTTCACGCTGACGACCTGTCCCTCTTTGACGATATGGCTTGGCTTCACGTTAGCTCCGTCTACGGTCACACGGTTGTTCTTGATGGCATCCACTGCCAAAGAGCGCGTCTTGTAGATACGTGCGGCCCAAAGCCATTTGTCGATGCGGGCCGTAGGGCCGTGCTGAGGAAGAGAATCTTTCATACAATGTTGAATGTTGAATGATGAATGAATTCAATGTTGAATGTAGAATGTGAATGTTGAATTGGCTCCGCTTTGATTAAATCGATGAAGAATGGTCACTTGCCGGGTGGAGCAGGTCATCATTCAACACTCATCGTTCATCATTGGCACAATTTATTATTCATCATTCAATACTCAACACTGTTTAGTGCTTTTTCCCCAGTTTGTTGTACTGGTTCATCGTGTTGTCGATGCCTTGCAAGACAAAGCTCTTGATGATGTCAACGGTCATGTCTATGGTAGGCTGCAACACCTTCATGTCATCGTCGGAGTAGTGGCCGAGCACCCACTCGATCTGTCCGCCGCGAGGATAGTCGTTGCCGATACCCACGCGCAGGCGTGCGAAATTTTGGCCGATCAGTTGCAAGATATGGCCCAGACCGTTGTGTCCGCCATTGCTGCCGTTGGCTTTCAGTCGGAAATCTCCCAAGGGCAGGGCTACGTCATCGCTGACGACGAGTAGCCGGCTTTGGTCGATCTTCTCCTCATTGAGCCAATAGCGCACAGCATTGCCGCTGAGGTTCATGAAGGTAGTCGGCTTCAGCAAGAATACCTTTCTGCCTTTCAGGGACGTCTCAGCCACAAAGCCGTAACGGCGATCCTCAAAACAAATATTGGACGCTTTAGCAAAAGCGTCCAATACCATAAATCCTGTATTGTGGCGAGTACCGGCGTATTCATCGCCGGGATTACCCAGCCCACAGATCAAATACTTATCCAATGTCTATCGATATCGGTAACCTAAAGAGATGGATTACTTGCTCTCAGCGTCTGCTGCTGCGTCTGCGGGAGCTTCGGCGCTGTCGTCGCTGGCTGCGCTGGCGTTGGCGTTACGTGTCATCTTCACGGAGCAAACGACCACGTCCTTGCCTGTAGCGAGCTCCAGACCCTCGTAAGAGAGCTGACCGACCTTGATGCTCTTGCCAATGCGCAGTGCAGTGACATCGACATCGAGGTGTTCAGGGATCTGCTGATAAGGAGCGGTGACGTTGATTTTACGGATAGAGAGATTCATACGACCACCGTCGCGAACACCCTGTGCCAGACCTACGAGCTTCACGGGAATGCCGATGGTGATAGGCTTCTGATCGTTGACCTCATAGAAGTCGACGTGCAGAGGAGCGTCTGTGACGGGGTGGAACTGGATCTCTTTCAGCACTGCTGTGTGGTCAGTGCCGTCGATATTGATCTTGACAACATAGATGTGGGGAGTGTAGATGAGCTTGCGCAGCTCGCTAAAGGGAGAGGCAAAAGCCAATGCTACCGGCTTGCCGTCTACGCGCTCCTCACCATAGAGGTTGCAGGGAACCATTCCCTCCTTACGAAGGGCTTTAGAAGCTTTCTTACCAAGGGCCTCGCGCTTCTTACCTGAAATGCTGATTTCTTTCATTTGTGTTACTCTAAATTAAATCGTTAATTAATTCGCCATCACACTGAATCAATAATATGTATCAATCTGAAAAGCGGTGCAAAGGTAGCGCTTTTATTTGAATTGAGCAAAGCTATGTGCAAAGTTTATCTAAAAAAACAGTCTTTTGATACCTCTTTTCTTGCATATCCACGGATTTTTCCCTACTTTTGCAGCGTAAAACATGTTTTTAGACGGAATAAAAGAAAATGATTAATCGCGAACTAATACGTATAAAGATAGTCCAGTTAACCTATGCATACTATCAAAACGGTAATAAGAATATGGACGCGGCTGAAAAGGAATTGCTTTTCAGCCTCTCCAAGGCATACGACTTGTACAACTATCTCTTGGGTTTGATGGTCGCCATCACGCAGGAGGAGCGTCATCGTCTCGATGTGCTCAATCAGCGTGCAGAGCGTGAAGGCACGCAGCCGGCCTCTCCCAAGTTCGCTTTCAACAAATTCGCGGTTCAACTGGAAGAGAACAAGATGCTCAATGAGTTCCTCGAGGATAAGAAGCTCACGTGGAAAGACGATATCGAGTTTATCCGCAAACTGTGCAGCCAGATCGAGCAGAGTGAGCTGTATCAGGAGTACATGAAGACCCCCGAGGCGACTTACGACGATGACCGCGAGCTGTGGCGTCGGCTCTATAAGATGTTTATCGAGACCAACGACGACCTCGACGCTCTCCTGGAGGAGAAGAGTCTCTATTGGAACGACGACAAGGAGGTGGTGGACACCTTCGTGCTGAAGACCATCAAGCGCTTCGATCCGAAGAATAAGAACAAACAGGAACTCTTGCCGGAATGGAAGGATGTCGAGGACAAGGACTTTGCCCGCAAGCTCTTCCGCTCCACGATTCTCAATGCCGATGAATATCAGCACTACATGAGTGAGGCTTCCCGCAATTGGGACTTCTCGCGTCTGGCCTATATGGATGTGGTGATCATGCAGATCGCCATCGCCGAGATGCTCACCTTCCCCAACATTCCGGTGTCGGTGACGATCAACGAGTATGTGGAGTTGGCCAAGCTCTATTCTACTCCTCGCAGTGGCGGATATATCAATGGTATGTTGGACTCCATCGCCCGCCATCTGATCGAGAGCGGCAAGATGATGAAGGATATGCCTGAGCGTCAGCCGATGGGCCGCAACAGTCAGCCGACAGGTTATATGCGCTTTGTTCATCACGACGCGTCGGCCGAGGTTCCCCAGCAGACAGAGGACAACGAGGATGCTCAGCCCGCTGACGGGCAGGAGTCCCTTCGGCCCGAGGGTCAAGAGTAGCCTATCGTGTAATTAATGTGTAGCATGGCTCTTGGCATCAGCGGGGTCGTGCGCCTATTCATATCAAAACAATCATCTTTTAATCAGACAGTAAATGAATACAATGGTACTGGCTGCTCAGGCAGCTCAACAAGGAGGCGGCTTCGGTGGTATGCTCATCATGTTGGTGGCACTCTTCGCCATCATGTGGTTCTTCATGATCCGTCCCCAGCAGAAGAAACAGAAAAAGATACGCGAGTTCCAGAATTCTTTGCAGGAAGGCTCTAAGGTCGTCACAGGCGGTGGCGTCTATGGCACTGTGAAGCGTCTCGATAACGAGAAAAACGTCGTCGAGGTGGAAGTAGCACGTGGCGTTGTGATCTCGGTTGATAAGAACTACGTCTTCCAGGACGCAGCTCAGCAGCAGCCTAATGCATAATATAGGATCTTTCCTCAACATGGTCAGAAGCTTCTTGTTCAGTTCCAAGAACAAGCAGTTTCTGATTTTCTTATTCTTCCTCTTCCTCTCCGGCATCTTCTGGCTGATGGAGACGCTCAATGAGACGTATGATGAAGAGTTCCCGGTTGCCGTGCGCCTTGTCGGAGTGCCCAAGAACGTGGTGATTACCACGCCGATGACCGACACGGTGCGTGTGACCATCCACGACAAGGGCTTCATGCTCTTAGGCTATTCCACAAGCCGGCGCTTGCGTCCGGTAGTGCTGAAGTTCGACTATTATGCCGATGGAGAGACGGGGCATGGTGCCGTGCCTATGGTCGACATCCAGCGGCAGATCAGACAGCAGCTCTTCTCCTCTTCCACTATTTCGGGCATCAAAAGCGACCGGTTGGACTTCTACTTCAACTATGGCCGGAAGAAAGTGGTGAAGGTGAGCCTGGCTGGCAACATTGTGCCGGCTAAAGACTATTACCTGTCTCACGTGCAGTTCTGGCCCGACAAGGTGACGATCTACGCCAGTAAGGCCAAGTTGGATAGCATAGAGACGGTGATGACCGAGTTTCTTCGTGTCACCAACTTCTCCGATACAGTCACAAGAGAGGTCAAGCTCCGGCCTATCAACGGTGTGAAGATCACGCCGTCGAAAGTAAAGATCACCCTGTTCCCCGACATCCTCACCGAAGAGACTATGGAAGTGCCGATCACGGCGATCAACAGACCCATCGGAACCGTCATCCGTACGTTCCCCCAGCGGGTCAATGTGACGTTTACCGTCGGTGCCAGTCTCTATCGCCAGGTCAAGGCCAGTGACTTCCATGTGGTGGTTGACTTCAAGGATATCTCAGCCCACCCGTCGGATAAATGTAATCTTTACGTCACGCAGCGGCCGAGAGGCGTGAGCAATGTCAGGCTGGAGATGAACCAAGTCGATTATCTCATTGAGCAGCAATGAAAAGGATCGCGATCACCGGAGGTATAGGCAGCGGAAAGAGTTTTGTCTGTCGTCTTCTTGCCAAACGCGGCATACGGGTCTATGATTGCGACGCTGCTGCCAAGCGGCTGATGCGCACAGACGCTGTTCTGCAACATCAGTTGCGGGAGCTTGTGGGCGACGACGTGTACCAGGGTCAGGAGTTGCAGAAGAGAGTGTTGGCGAGTTTCCTGCTTGCCTCTGATGAGAACAAGCAGGCTGTCGACGATATTGTGCATCCGGCCGTGGCGCATGACTTCGAGCAGAGCGGCTATGGGTGGCTGGAGAGTGCCATCCTTTTCGACAGCGGTTTTGACCGTCGTGTGGCTTTTGATGCTTTCGTCTTTGTCGACGCACCATTGGAGGTAAGAGTCGGCAGGGTCATGAACCGCGACCATATCACACGCGAGAAAGCCATGCAGTGGATCAACAGCCAGTTGTCGGCCGAAGAGGTGAAGCGCCGCTGCGGCTACACGATCGTGAACGACGGTAAGGCTGATCTCGACCGGCAAGTCGATGACCTGCTATGTACGTTGGGACTGTAGGCGGAAAACAGCAGGGCGGGGAACTCGCCGGTTGTCAATACTGAGAAAGAGAATAAGCAAGATAGATATCAATAAACAACATAACAAAGCAAAATTTTAAAGCAAACAATGGAAACAATATTATCGATTGCCGGAAAGCCTGGATTGTATAAGTTGGTAAGTCGTGGTAAGATGAATCTGATCGTGGAGGCCATTGATGCCACACACCGTCGTCAGCCCGCCTTCGCCACTGACAAGGTGACCAGCCTGGGCGACATTGCCATGTACACCACTGGCGATGATGTGCCCCTTTGGCAAGTGCTGGATAGTGTAGCCAAGAAAGAAGGCTGCAAGGAAGCCTCCATCAACTACAAGAAGGTGTCCGGCAAAGAGCTCCGTGCGTATTTCAAGGAAGTGCTGCCCGAGTTTGACGAGGATCGTGTTCACGACAGTGACATCAAGAAGCTGCTGCAGTGGTACAATATTCTGGTCAACAACGGCTATACCGACTTTAAGGCTACTTTGGCCACTGAGGAGGCCGAGAGCACGGAGGAAAACAAAGAGCAGGAGACTGAGGCCGCTAAGTAACAGCAGAATCAGTAATGACATATTGTCACACGGTTGTGCCACGGTGGCTGTTTGGGTACTGCGGCATATCTGTTGTAATCTACAATGCAGATAAGCAAGTGAATAGGTTTAAGCATTTTGAATCATTTAGGTTTTGTACCAGTCTCTTAAGGCATAAGCCAAGTACAGGCTTTGACATATGAGCATAATAGATTGATAGATTTATAATTGTGTGATTGTTAGTTTTAAACCCTGAATATGTGAATATTCAGGGTTTTTTCGTACCTTTGCAAAAAATACGTGTAATATGAGTTTATTGCTGTTTAACTTTGCCCCTTCTCAAACTTGGATTCAGGTTGTTTTGTTGGTAATTGGCATCGCCGCTGTGGTGAAGTCTGCAGGTTGGCTCACCGATGGCTCGGTAGGCATCGCCACTCGCATGGGAGTTCCCCAGATCGTGATTGGACTGACTGTCGTGGCCATGGGCACCTCCATGCCTGAGTTTTTCGTCAGTCTGATGTCTGCTCTTGGCGGCAAGCCTGGGTTGGCAGTGGGCAATGTAGTGGGTAGCAATATCTTCAATGCCACGCTTATCGTGGGTGTGGCTGCTTTAGTAGCCCCAATCACTATCCTTCATGCTACCGTGAAGCGCGACATTCCGTTTGCGCTTGTCGCCTCTGTGGTACTGCTGATGCTCTGTCTGGACGGTAACATTAGTCGGGTAGATGCCGCCATCTTGTTTGTTTTGTTCCTCGTGTTCATGTATCTGACGTTACAAGAAGCCAAGAAAGGCATGAAGGAGGAAAAGGATCCTTTGGAGCAGCCGATCAACCTTAGCGTGGGTAAGTCGTCTTTGCTGATCGTCATCGGCCTGGTCGGATTGATCGTTGGCTCAGAGGTGTTTGTGGATAATGCCTCGGCGATTGCCCATACCTTGGGCGTAAGCGATGCCGTGATCGGACTGACGATAGTGGCTTGCGGTACGTCACTGCCTGAACTCGCTACCAGTACGGTTGCTGCCAGCAGGGGTAACAGTGGCATCGCCATCGGCAATGTGTTAGGCTCCAATGTGTTCAACATTCTGATGATTCTCGGTATCACCGGCATCATCTCACCGATGAGCACCCAAGGCATCACCAACGTAGACCTCAGCGTGATGGTCATCTCCATGATCCTGCTTTGGCTCTTCTCCTACACCAAGTATCGTATCGAGCGCTGGGAAGGTACTGCGCTGGCGACGCTGTTCATTGGATATATCGCTTATCTCCTTTATCAGGTTTAGGCCTGGTATCGTTCCCGTCATCGTGTTTTAAGTTCAACATTCATCATTCAACATTCAACATTGTTTTAAATTCAACATTCTACATTCTACAGAGTGCTTGTCTAACCTCTTTAAAAACAAGAACATGAAAAAAGATAAACAAACCGTGAGCGTGCTGTTCATGCTGTTCAGCATCCTCTTTTGTGTTTGTCTGATTACGGCAAACGTATTGGAAACCAAGCAGATCGCTGTAGGGCCTGTCAATCTGACGGGCGGATTGCTGGTCTTTCCTGTCTCCTATATTATTAATGACTGCGTGTGCGAGGTGTGGGGATATCGCAAGGCCCGTCTTCTGATATGGCTGGGCTTTGGCATGAATTTCTTCTTCGTGGCGATGGGCGCGCTCTGCGATGCCATTCCCGGGGCACCTTACTGGCACAATGAAGAGGGTTTCCATGCAGTCTTTGGCTTGGCGCCCCGCATTGCGTTGGCTTCGTTTGTGGCTTTCATCGTGGGCAGTTTCATGAATGCTTATGTCATGAGCAAGATGAAGATCCGCGACCAAGGCCGTCATTTCTCCTCCCGCGCCATTTGGAGTACTGTAGCCGGAGAGAGCTGTGACTCTCTCATCTTCTTTCCGTTGGCCTTGGGTGGGGTCGTGCCGCTCTCGGCTCTGCCCGCGCTGATGCTGTGGCAAGTGGTGCTCAAGACCGTCTATGAGATCATTGCGCTGCCGGTGACCATCCGCGTCGTGAAGAAGCTCAAGGAGCATGAGGGCGAGGATGTCTACGACTTAGGCGTCAACTATAATATATGGAATGTGCTCAGCCTCTGATATGGCTGGATAGGAAGAAATCAGATGATTTAAATCATAAAGCAAAATGGAAGATACACGCAAATCAGAGGGACTGAAAGCCCTCGGTGCCAAGACACAATACAAGATGGACTATGCTCCGGAAGTGCTGGAGACCTTTGTCAACAAACATCAGGACCACGACTACTGGGTGAGGTTTAACTGCCCGGAGTTCACGTCGCTTTGTCCCATCACCGGACAGCCCGACTTTGCGGAGATCCGCATCAGTTACATCCCCGACGTGCGCATGGTGGAGAGCAAGAGTCTGAAACTCTATCTCTTCAGTTTCCGCAATCACGGTGATTTTCATGAAGACTGTGTCAACATCATTATGGAGGACCTGATCAAGTTGATGGACCCTAAATATATAGAGGTGACGGGACTGTTCACGCCCCGTGGCGGCATCAGCATCTATCCATACGCCAACTATGGCCGCGAGGGCACGCGCTATGAGCTCCTTGCGCGGAAACGTTTCGAGACGCACGAATAGGCTTTGCTCGACCTGCGGTAATATTCAGCGCATGAAGTTGGAGCCTTGTCACACGCATTTTTTAGATCGCTGATATAAGGAAGCATAATATTGGTTCTATAGTTTTGTAAAAGATGATAGAAGACCCGTTTTCTAAAATAAAAGCCTACTCTTTTCCTATGACTAAGAAAGGGCTCTTAGGATTATACGCTGCAAGTGTTCTCCTCATTGTTGTAGGACTTTTTGGCATATATATGTATGCTGCCGACTTACCCTTCGACCCGACTCATTTGCTCATAAGTATTGCCATCAGCCTTGGTGGAATAGCCTTAGGATTATGTGTCTATTTCAGGCACAAGATTCCCACAAGGGTTAAAATCTATTCGGGCTGCTTAGCCTTCACTGTTGTAGGAATATATATGGCTGCAAATCCTCATGGGAGTTATCGCCACAGTCCGGATTTTGTACGATTTATGGGGATTACCGGTGCTTTATTTTTTGGTGCCGGTGGCTTGTTCGTATTATACAAGGATTTGAAATTCCATTATGAGCATATAGATGAGGTAGGTGATGTTGGCGAGGAAGAACCAGTCTCTGACGGCATTATCCGTTTCAATACCGCTGATGAAACGGAAATCATGGAAGTGATCGACAAATTCGATTCTGAGGATAGTCAGAAGGAACCTGTTAAGCCAAGGATAGTCCGACGTGGAGTCCATTCACTGCTGGTCTTGCATGATGTAGGCTATAGCGACTTTTGCTATCTGTTCAACTGGCTGGTATATAGGAAAACATTTGCTCCAGACTACTCCTTGCGCGGATGGCTTAAGGAGCCACATCTGAAAGTGAAGGGTAATGCTATAGCTGGTCCAATCATGCTGTACATACCAAGTGATGACAAAGAGTATGACAATGTTTACTTTGTGACGCTATATGGTAATTGTTATAAGCAGGAGTTTGCCAATGCCCAACGACTCTGTGAGATTAATGCCGACGCCGTTTCCAGTGAGTCTTACCCGGAATATGACACAATCCCATAATTACCCTGTCTCCGGTGGGAGACAGCCGCTTTTGCAAGCTATTTGTTTTCCGTGGCCTGCTGGAGCGCTTGTTTGCTACGCATGGCCGCGATGGCATTGGCCCGCTTGTTGACGTCGTTGATGTCGTTTTTACGATAATAGCTGCGGCTCACCCCGTCGGACGAGAGCACGAGAGAGTCGGCGTCTAAGTAGTCCACGTCGCAGGTGTCGTTGACCATATTCGTCACTGTCACCTGACCGGTGTCGCTGAACTTCGGGGTGCCTCTTGCGATGATGATCTTACCATTCCAGATGCCCCAGGCAACATAGAAGCCCAACTGGGGATAGACGACAGGACTCTCTTCGGCCAACGTGCTGCTTTCCTTAACATAGCCGACGCTCTGAGCCTGCCACTGTCGCTTGAGCCAGAAGCCATATTCGCGTGGGATGAGGAACGTCTCTTTCATCGAGTCGCTCATATTCTCCATCATACGAGCCTGCAGGCGCTTGCTCATCTTGTCGTAGTCGCGCATCTTCGGCATGACGATATAGCACCAGATGCCGCGCAACTGGTCGAGATCCATCACGAAGTCAGCCACGTGCTTATCGTTTTTGTTGGTAAGCAGACAGATCCAGTCGCCCGTCTTGATCTTGCCACGAACCTTGTGGTTGCGTGTGGCGTCAATGATGTCGTATTTCACCGGATCGCTTCCGTCGTTGGGCAGGAGCAGGACGGTAGAGTCGTTGCATCCCTCACAGGCCAGTCCATAGACGGTCTTGTCGCCTGTGATCTTCAGTTCCGACTCCACCTGAATGTTGGAGAGGTCCTTTGTCGCTTTGTCACCGCTGCAAGCTCCAAACAAGCCTGCGGCCAAAGTGACTGTCATCAATGTTTTTGCACGTATCATCGAGAGTGTTATTTTTTGAGTGCAAAGATAGTTATAAATCATAAAAAATCAATCGTACAAGCCGTATTTTGCTTTTTTTTATTTAATTTTGCAGCCTTAGTGAGGGAGGAAGAGACTCCCGCAGCAAGAAATAGATGAAAACAGAAGTAGTAGATAAATATGAGTAAGAAAATTCAGTTCAGTCTCGTTTATCGTGACATGTGGCAGAGCTCAGGTAAGTTTCAGCCACGCAAGGATCAGTTGGAGCGTATTGCTCCGGTCATCATAGACATGGGATGTTTCTCCCGTGTGGAAACCAACGGCGGTGCTTTTGAGCAAGTGCAGCTCTTGGCTGGTGAGAATCCTAACGATGCAGTGCGTGCCTTCTGCAAGCCTTTCAATGAGGCCGGCATCAAGACCCACATGCTTGACCGTGGCTTGAATGCCCTGCGTATGTATCCTGTGCCTGACGACGTGCGTGCAATGATGTACCGTGTCAAGCATGCTCAGGGTGTGGACATCCCCCGTATCTTCGATGGCCTGAATGACATCCGCAACATTGCGCCGTCTATCAAATGGGCCAAGGAAGCAGGTATGACACCACAGGGAACACTGTGTATCACCACTTCTCCTGTCCATACACTTGAATACTACAGCCATCTGGCTGATCAGGAAATAGAGGCAGGTGCAGAGGAGATCTGCCTGAAGGATATGGCCGGTATCGGTCAGCCTGCCTTCTTAGGCAAGCTCACCAAGATGATCAAGGATAAGCATCCTGAGATCATTATCGAATATCACGGCCATTCCGGTCCCGGTCTGAGCATGGCTTCTATCCTGGAAGTCTGCAAGAACGGCGCCGACATCATCGATACTGCCATTGAGCCACTGTCGTGGGGAAAGGTTCATCCCGATATCATCTCTGTGCAGAGCATGTTGAAGAACGCTGGCTTTGAGGTGGCTGACATCAATATGGACGCTTACATGAAGGCACGTGCACTGACTCAGGAATTCATCGATGAGTGGTTGGGATACTTCATCAATCCCCAAAACAAGTTGATGTCCTCACTCCTGCTGAGCTGCGGACTTCCCGGCGGTATGATGGGTTCGATGATGAGCGACCTGGGCGGTATCCGCGGAACCATCAACAATCTGCGTAAGAAGAAAGGCGAGCCAGAGCTGAGCGTCGACGATCTGCTCATCAAGCTCTTCAACGAGGTCGCTTACGTTTGGCCGCGTGTGGGCTATCCACCATTGGTGACACCATTCTCTCAGTATACCAAGAATATCTCTCTGATGAACTTGCTCTCTATGGAGCAGGGCAAGGGACGTTATGTCTATATGGATGATTCCATGTGGGGAATGATCCTCGGCCGTAGTGGTAAGGTGCCTGGCGAGATCGCTCCCGAGCTGAAGGAACTGGCCAAAGAGAAAGGCTATGAGTTCACCGACATCGATCCGCACACCTTGCTGAAGCCCGCTTTGGAGGACTTTAAGAAGGAGATGGACAAAAACGGATGGGACTATGGCAAGGACGACGAAGAACTTTTCGAGCTCGCCATGCACCCCGAGCAGTACCGCAACTACAAGAGCGGTCAGGCAAAGAAGAACATGCTGGCAGACCTGCAGAAGGCTAAAGATGCCAAGATGGGCAGCAAACTCTCTGCAGAGGAACTCGCCGCTTTCAAGCACGCCAAGGCTGATGCTATCGTCGCTCCGGTGAAGGGCCAGGTGTTCTGGGAGTTCCAGGGCGAGGGCGAGTGTGCTCCTGCCGTAGAACCTTACATTGGCAAGCAATATAAGGAAGGCGACACCTTCTGCTATATCCAGGCTCCTTGGGGCGAGTTTGTGGAGGTCAAGGCTGATCTCGGCGGCAAACTCGTGGAGATCAACGCCAAGCAGGGCAGCAAAGTCCAGAAGGGCAATGTCATCGCTTACATAGAGCGTCAACACTAATATCATATTTCATCATCTATTCTTCTCTTTGCTTTCTGTGAGAGCAGACTGCCGTCGCTGTGCGTAGCAGAGGCTGTAAGATAGCAAGGAGAAGGGTGGATGATGAATTTGTTTTATATGGACTATCAGAAGATCATAGACAAGTATTACCCAACCGACGATGAGTTGCGCCATATTCTGCTCGTTCACAGTCGTGCTGTGACAGCGCGGGCTTTGGAGATTTGTGACTGTCATCCCGAGTTGAATCTCGACAGACAGTTTGTCGAGGAGGCGGCAATGCTTCATGACATCGGCATCTTTCGCTGTGACGCGCCCGGCATTGCCTGCCATGGTACAGAGCCTTATATTTGTCACGGCCGTTTGGGCGCAGAGCTGATGCGTGAGGAAGGCTATCCCAAGCATGCCCGTGTGTGTGAGCGGCATACTGGCGCCGGACTGTCCAAAGAGGAGATCATCCGACAGAACCTGCCATTGCCACATCAGGATTTCTTGCCTGAGACACTGGAAGAGAAGCTGATTTGCTATGCTGACAAGTTCTACAGCAAGTCCAATCTCAAGAAAGTCAAGACATCAGAGCAGGCCGCAAAGAGCATCGCCAAGTTTGGAGAGGGTGGTCTCCAGCATTTCCTGCAATGGAAAACACTGTTTGAACCTGAACGTTAAAAATGCGAAAACCCTCGCTTGTTCAACAGATATTGCGTAATTTTGCATAGCTCATGATGAGCGCCATTCATTGTTTTCACATTATTCAGAATATCCATTGAGAAGTAAGCCTTTCATTATATTATCGGCAGTGGGTGTCATGGCTGTTGCCATGGCCAGTGGCGCTATGCCTTCTCCCGACAAGCGGCTTACCGGCAAGAAGTCTGATACCACACAGACGGACTCCTCCCGTGTCAAAGGATTACAAGCTGATGACGCCGCTACCGATACCACGAGCATGGACTCACTGCAACTCGCTGTCTATCACCACAACAAGGCGGTAGACGACTCTCTGCGTCTCGACTCCATCAACCGTAAGAAGAAAAATGGCATCGACGCCCCCGTCAACTATCAAGCCGACGACTCACTGGTCTATATGGCCTCCACCAATACCGCCCATCTCTACGGTTCGGCTGAGGTGAAGTACGAGAATATGGACTTGAAGAGTGACAAGATCAAGTTGAGTCTTGACAGCAGCCTTGTACATGCTACCGGCTCCAAAGACACCACGGCAAAGGACGGAATCAAGGGTAAGCCGGTCTTTGTCATGGGACAAGACACCTACGACACCGACACGATGTCGTTTAACTTCAAGACCAAGAAGGGTTTCATCAAACACGTATATACCCAGCAGGAGGATGGCTTCCTGACCAGTGAACAGTCGAAACGCAACGACAATGGCGAGATTTATCTGGCTCACGGACGCTACACCACCTGCGACGCACCCCATCCCGACTTCTATATTGCTTTGTCGCGTGCCAAGGTACGTCCCGGCAAGGATGTGGTCTTTGGTCCGGCATATCTGGTAGTGGCCGATGTGCCGTTGCCATTCGCTATTCCTTATGGCTTCTTCCCCTTCACCAAGAGCTATTCCAGTGGCTTCATCATGCCGACGTATGGTGACGAGAACAGCCGTGGATTCTATCTGCGCGACGGTGGCTATTATTTTGCCATGAGTGACAAATGGGATCTGAAGCTCTTGGGTGAAATCTATACCAAAGGCTCGTGGGGCTTCTCGGCAGCCAGCAACTATAAAAAACGATATAAGTACAGTGGCTCGTTCCTCTTCAGCTACCAGGACACCAAGACCGGTGACAAGGGTATGCCGGACTTCTCTGAGCAGAAGAGCTTCAAACTGCAATGGAGCCATCGCCAGGACCCGAAAGCCAATCCTTTCAGTAGTCTTGCTGCCAGCGTCAACTTTGCGTCATCGAAGTATGAGCGCAACAACCTGACGAGTATGTACAATCCGCAGTCGCTCACGCAGTCGACACGTACCTCTTCGGTCAGTTGGAGCACTACCTTCTCCAGCATCGGGCTGTCGCTGAGTTCTTCTGCCAACCTCTCGCAGAATATGTGTGACTCGAGTATCGCCATGACGCTGCCCGACCTGAATATCAACATCTCTCGCTTCTATCCTTTCCGCCGCAAGCATCAGGTGGGTGACGAGAAATGGTATGAGAAGATCTCGATGAGCTATACCGGACAGCTCAGCAACTCAATCAACACCAAGGAAGACAAACTCATGCACTCCAACCTCATCAAGGACTGGAAGAATGGCATGCAGCACAATATACCGATCAGCGGCAACTTCACGCTGTTCAACTATATCAACATCTCGCCCTCGTTCAACTTCACCGACCGTATGTACTCGAGCAAGGTCATACGCTCGTGGGATCAGGCGACACAGGAAGAGGTGCGTGATACGACTTACGGATTCCACAATGTCTATAACTGGAACCTGAGTCTTTCGGCCAATACCAAGCTCTATCTGTTTGCCATCCCTAACAGAAAGATCTTCGGTGATAAGATTCAGGCCATCCGCAATGTCATCACACCGCAAATCTCCTTCAGCTATGCACCTGATTTCGGCGCTTCGCGCTACGGCTATTATCAGACCTATCAGAAGACAGATGCTGATGGCAACGTGTCGCTCGTTGAGTATTCGCCCTATTCCGACCAGCTCTATTCCGTGCCGGGAAAAGGTAAGACGGGTAGCATCTCGATGGACTTGTCCAACAATCTTGAGATGAAAATCAAGAGCGACGAGGATTCGACGGGTTATAAGAAGATCAGCCTTATAGATGAGCTCGGTGCCAGCATGTCCTACAACATGGCGGCCTCTTATCATAAGTGGAGTGATCTGAGCATGCGCCTGAGACTGAAATGGTGGAAGAACTATACATTCAACATGAATGCGGTCTTTGCCACCTACGCTTGGGATCTCGACGAGAACGGCAAACCTTATGTCGGTAACCACACAGAGTGGGGACGTGGACGCTTCGGTCGTTTTCAGGGAATGTCGCAGAACATCTCCTACACGCTGACTCCCGAGAAGATCGCCAAGCTCTTTGGCGGTGGTAGCGACGAGGACAAGGACAACAAAAACAAAGACAACAAAGATGATGATGACGAAGGAATAGACACCGACATCAACAGTAATGTCGATGACGAGATGATCAAAGCGCAGAACGGAGCCAAGAAGAAGAGTGGTGGCGGCAAAGCCAGCACAGATGACGACGGCTATATGCGCTTCTCTATGCCGTGGTCTATCACCTTCGGCTATGGCATCACGATGCGTGAGAACACTTCCGGGAAGTTCAACTATAAGACTATGCGCTATCCCTATAGCTTCTCTCAGACACTCAATATGAGTGGTAACCTGCGCATCAGCGACGGATGGAATATCAGCTTCTCCAGTGGTTATGATTTCGACAATCACAAGATGTCAATGACCACGGCGTCGTTACAGCGTGACCTTCACTGCTTCAACATGAGTTGCTCTGTGGTACTGGCTCCATACACGAGCTATAACTTCACCTTCCGATGCAACGCATCAACGCTTACCGACGCGCTGAAGTATGACAAGCGGAGCGGTTACAGCAATGCCGTACAGTGGTATTAATCGTGCTGTATAGAGTGGTTTTCTGTATGATGTGGGGGGTAACTCAAGCAGAACTTTCGTTATAGAACTATATTGGTAAGAGATTATGAAGAAACAGACACAAGCCATACATGTGCCTTATAAGCGGCGCGACGCGTATGACGCACTCAGTATGCCGGTGTACAATGCAGTAGCCTATGAGTTTGACAATGCTCAGACGATGAGCGATGCCTTTTGCAACCGTATCGACGCACCGGACTATTCTCGTTGTGAGAATCCTACGGTTTCCAACTTCGAGGAGCGTGTCAAGGCGCTCACAGGAGCAAAGAATGTCATTGCGCTCAACAGTGGTATGGCTGCCATCAGCAATACCATGATGGCGCTCACAGCACAGGGAAAGAACGTAGTGACGTCGAAGCATCTCTTCGGCAACACTTTCTCTTTACTCATGTCCACGCTCCGTAAGTTTGGTGTGGGCTGCAAGCTTGCAGACCTGACTGATCCGGAAGCTGTGGAGGCTGTTATCAACGAGAATACATGCTGCATCTTTTTGGAGATCATCACCAACCCGCAGATGGAGGTGGCTGACTTGAGCAAGTTGGCAGAGATCGCCCACGCCCATCATATCCCATTGGTAGCCGACACAACAACCATTCCCTTCACAATGTTCTCTTCCCATGACTTGGGGGTGGACATCGAGGTGGTGTCCAGCACAAAGTATGTCAGCGGTGGCGCCACATCATTAGGTGGACTGGTCATCGACTATGGCACCACACCGCATTTCGGTGAGGTGATGAAAAACGAGATGCTCTTTAATCTTGGTGCTTACATGACTCCGCAGGTGGCTTTCTTGCAGACGATGGGACTAGAGACGCTCGACGCACGCTATCGTGTACAATCCTCCAATGCATTGACTTTGGCTCGCAGGCTTCTGATACTGCCTCAGATCAAACGTGTCAACTATGTTGGCTTGGAGGATAATCCCTTTCACGAGCTCGCACAGCGGCAGTTCGGCTCCACAGCAGGTGCCATGGTGTGCATCGATTTGGAGTCGAAGGATGCCTGCTTCCACATGATTGATCATCTGAAGCTCATCCATCGTGCCACCAATCTCTTCGACAACCGCACGCTGGCCATCCATCCGGCCAGTACGATCTTTGGCCTCTTCCCCGACAAGATGAAAAAGGCGATGGACGTCAGCGACACGACGATCCGTCTCTCCATCGGATTGGAGGATGTTGACGACCTCTTTGAGGACATCAAGCAGGCTTTGGAGGGCTAATTATAGGAATCATGAGAGTTGGGTGTCTCAACTTTCAACTTTCAACTCTCAACTCTTAGTTATGCAATACGATTTCGATACGATCATTGAGCGGCGTGGTTCGGGTGATCTCATGCACGAGGCACTGAAGCCACGCTGGGGACGTGAAGACCTGCAACCCTTGTGGGTGGCTGATATGGATTTTGCTGTCTGTCCGGAGATTCTCGATGCCTTGCGTCATCGGCTGGATCATCCTATTCTCGGCTACACGGTAGAGCCGGAAGATTACTTCCCAGCTATCCACGACTGGGTGCTCTCCCATCATCAGTGGGACATCAAAAGGGAGTGGCTGTCGTTTATCCCTGGTATCGTCAAGGGCATAGGACTGGTCTGCAACATCTTTCTGAAGCCCGACGAGAAGGTGATTGTCATGCCACCGGTCTATCATCCTTTCTTCCTCACGCCCCGGGGCAATCATCGGGAAGTGGTGTGGAATCCGCTCATCAGACGGGAGGATGGCTACTACGACATGGATTTCGAGGGCTTGGAGCGAGTCTGCGACGACAGGTGCCGACTGCTGGTCCTTTGCAATCCTCATAATCCGGGTGGCATCTGCTGGACACGTGAGACGCTCAGCCGGCTCGCTGACTTCTGCTATGATCATCACCTGCTGGTCATCTCGGACGAGATTCATTGCGATATGGCACTCTTCGGACACCGCCATATACCTTTTGCCAGTGTGTCGGAGAAGGCTGCCGACATCAGCATTATGTTTCAGTCGCCCACGAAGACATTCAATATCGCTGGCATCATCACCAGTCATGCCATTGTGCCCAACAAAGAATTGCGTGACCGTTTCTTTGGCTGGCTCAAGGCCAACGAATTGGATGAGGCACATATCTTTGCCCATATCGCCACGGAAGCTGCCTTCCGCAAGGGAGAGGAGTGGCGTCGGCAGATGCTGGCTTACGTGGAGGATAACATCCGTTTCGTGGAAGACTATTGTCGGGAGCATATCCCCGGCATTCGTCCGCTGCGCCCTCAGGCTTCCTTCCTCGTATGGCTTGACTGCCGGGAGCTGCATTTGAGCCATGAAGCGCTACTCGACCTCTTTATCGACAAGGCTCATCTGGCTCTCAACGACGGCGAGATGTTCGGACCCGGCGGTGAAGGCTTCATGCGACTCAACGTAGGCTCACCACGAGACTATATCCGCCAGGCATTGGAGAAACTCGCCAAGGCAGTGAAAACTCTGTAGGGATACACCTTGATTTATATAGGAGACTGCGGATACACCTTATTATATATGGGGCTGTCAAGAGCAGCTTCCTTACATACAACAAAAAAAGGGAACTCAGTGAAGAGTTCCTTTTTTTGTGCTTTTATGCTTTAGTGCTTTCATACCTTGCACTATCATGCTTTATTCTTTAGCGTTTTAGAATCCACCAAAGCCGCCGCCACGTGGAGGTCTTCCACCACCAAAGCCACCCATGGGTGGACGTCCTCCACGACCCGGACCCATGCCTGGACCACGATGGCCGTCACCGGGCCCCATGCCTTTGCCACCGAAGAGGTTAAGACGATAGTTGACGTGGAGCATCATGTAGCTGTTGATGCTGTTATACTCCGTGTTGCTGCTCTGCATGGCCGTAATGGTGCGTGAGAGGTTGCTTTGGTTGTGGAGAATGTCGTAGAACTGCAGCATCACTGTGAGGGGTTTACCACGCAGGAAGCTCTGTGAGAGTTGCGCATTCCATACCAGCTCGTTGGTGTTGAGCGAAGGATCGCTGTATCCTCTGCGGCTGTTCTCGTGGAGGTCGGTAGCGAGTGACATGCCCCAAGGCAGTGTGAAGTTGACATTGACGCCATAGGCATATTGCCATGTGTCGAGGTTGGCGGTGGACTGAAGATCGTTGCGTGAGTGGCGGTAAGTGAGTTGTCCGTCGAGTTCCACTTCCAGCCAGCTATTGCGGTAGCTGCCAGAGAGACGCTCCCAAAGGTTGAGGTCCTTGGTAGTGCTCTTCTGTGAATCTGACGTGCTGTTGAGCGTTACGTAGCCTACGTTGTTGGCATAGCTCATGTTGGTGAATGTGTTGATATTCCAGATACCAGCCGAGTCAAGCGGTGTGTTGAACATAAAGGCACCGTTCATGTTCCAGTCGCCGTTGATGTTTTCTGGTCGTGTGGTGCGTCCACCTGTCTTCTCGTCGTAAGTCACCTTAGAGCTGATGGAGTTGTTGGTGGTGGAGAATCCCAGGTGTGCCATCATAGCGCGCTGTGTCTTCTCCCAGTAGTTGTTGTAGAAGAACCGGAAATTTTGTGTGAACGACGGTTTCAGTCCCGGGTTACCTTTCTGAATGTTGAGCGGGTCAGAGTCGTCGGTGATGTCGAGGAGCTGCGAGATGCTGGGCTGTGACGTGTTGGCGCGGTAGTTGATGCGCAGGTTGCTGACCTTGCTGAAGCGGTAGCGGAAGTCGAAGGTCGGCGAGACGTTGAAGACATTGCGTGTGGTGTCGACGCTGATGCCCTGATAGTCCTGGATATAATGCGACTTCTGTGGCTGTGCCATCACACCGGCGTTGAGTTGCCATTTGGTGCGTATCATGCGCAGCATGAGCTCCACGATATGCGTGTAGTTTTTATATTCCGAGTAGCGGCTCAGGTTGGAGTCGAGATAATCGGTGTAGGGGTTAGCGAGACGGTCGAGATAGTTGTCCCATGAGCGGTAGGCGGGATTGATACCCGAGAAGAAGTCTTCACCGAGGTTGGAGAAGTCATAGGTGGAGCGGTCGCTCTTGCTGTAGCTGTATTTAAAGCGGTAGCGCAACTGCAGGAAGGTACCACGCCACAGTGGCTCGCTGTAGGTAGCCTGCAAGGTATAGCCGTAGTTCTTTGTCGGCGTGACGCTATAGCGATTGGTCTGATAGGTAGAGTCCTGTCCCAGCGCGTTGAGAATCTGATAGAGATGCACGTTGCTGGTGGAGAGACTCTTGCCATCATTGTCGGAGTAGTTGGCATCGGCACGCAGTGTGATGTTTCGCCCACGGCTGTTGAGGCGCCGGTTGTATTGCAGTTCAGCGCCGAGGCTCTTGTTGCGTGAATAGCTCATGGAAGTGTTGCGTCGGCTGTTGACGAGCAGTCCATTCTCGTCGAGTGTCTTCAAACCATCCTCAGAAAGCGGATCCACCACATATTTAAATGGGTCATCGTTGAAGGAAGCCGAGTTGTTGGCGCCCAGTCCGTCGCTGGTGGAGTAGGAGGCAGTGGGTCGGAACATGATATTGGTCATCGTGTCGGGTGTCCATTCGATGCGTGCCTGCCCATTCCAGCTGTTGGAGCGGGAATAACTTTGGTTGAGACTGTTGGAGAAGGAAGCCGACTTGCTGACGAAGTTCTCACTGGAGTTCTTCGAGTAGATGTCGCCGTCGCTGTGGTTCCATCTGACGCTGCCGTCGACTTTGATAACGTTTTTCTTCTCATAGTTGACATTTGCGCCACCCATCTTCGAGGCGTTGAGTCCGTTGCGGTTTCTGCCGAAGCCGCCACGTCCGCCAAATCCCATGTCGTTGACATTGTTGGCGTTGCCCATGACGAAGACACGGGCTTCCTTGTTAAACAATCCGGCGAAGAGCCTCTCGGCATACCTGTCTTTGGTACCCACGCCAAGGTCGACGTTGGCTATGGCACCTTTGCCCATGCCAGTCTTGGTACCGAAGTCGAGCACCGTCTGCTCATCACCGTCGTCGATACCGGTGACGCGTGCCAAGTCACTTTTCTGATCGTAGGCCTTCACCTTGTCGATGATGCTTGTCGGGATATTCTTCATGGCCGTCTTAGTGTCACCGGTCATAAACTCCTTACCGTCGAGCATGATCTTTTTCACCTCTTTACCATTGATGGTGATCTTACCGTCGTCGCTCACCTGAGCGCCGGGTAATCGCTTGACGAGCTCCTCAATGGTGGAGCCTTCGGGAGTACGGTAGGCAGCACTGTTATATACAAAGGTGTCCTCTTTGAGCGTCACCTTCAGGGCCTGCGCCGTCACCTGTGCCTCTTTGAGCATCACGGCATCGGAGTGGATGACGATGTTGCCCAGGGCCAGGTCGTGCTCAGCCTCCATCTGCAGACGCTTGATGGCGGTGACATAGCCGATGCTGGAAATCTTCAGCAGATACTTGCCGGGAGCAGGCGTCTGAATGACAAACTTACCGCTGTCATTGCTCACGGTGCCGGAAACAAAGGCAGAGTCGGCTTTGAGCAGCTGAACGGTGACCATAGGCACGGGCTCTTTGGAGTCGCGGTCGATGAGCGTACCCTGGATTTTCTGCTGCGCTGTCGTTGATGCTATCGTCATCATCAATAGCAAGGCAAGGAGTAATGCTTTCTTCATATCTGATTGAATATTCTATTCTGAATAATACGGTGATTTGTTTGTTGTGCAAAAACACTTATATGACGTTGGTACCTCTTGAAAGTTTAATCGACATTCTCTCTTAGTGATGTATTTTTTCATCTTTAACTCTAATTAATATGCTGAGGTAACAATTGTTACCGGTGCTCCTTTTCTATCTTCCTAACTTTGCACCCGTCAATCGTTAATCAAGCAGCACAAGATGGAAGATAAAAGCAGATACAATTTTAGCGAGTGGCTGCAAGATCTCCTTGCAGACTATGTGCTCAAGGCGCATCGCCACACGGTTCAACGACAACCATGCCCCGGACGACGCATCGGAGGACTATAAGGATCTGATGCGCCAACTCAGCGAGTTCCGCGAGAATCTTAAGGAACATACCCATGTCGAGAACGACATCATCTTCCCCAAGGCCATCGAGATGGAGGCATCGCACTTTGGCGGACAGAATTTGTAACTAATCATTAGATAATAAATATAACTTATAATCAGAAGAAAGATATGATGTTTTGCTATCAATGTCAAGAGACAGCCAAGGGTACAGGATGTACTGTGAGTGGCGTATGTGGTAAGAAACCTGAGACAAGCCGTTGGATGGACTTGTTGCTGAGTGTGACACGTGGTGTAGGTACCATCTATCACGCACTGTTGCAGCAGGGACAGAGCGACGACATCACTGTGGATGACTTTATCGTGGACGCACTCTTTGCCACCATCACCAATGCCAATTTCGACGACAGCGCATTGCTGCAGAAAATCGACAAGGGTATCGTACTGAAGAAACAGCTGCTGGCCAAGGCTGCTGAGCTCGGAGTGACACTGCCCAACTATCATGAAGTAGAGTGGGGCGGCGAGAAGAGCGACTACGAGGCTGAGGGCGACCGCGAGACGGTGCTGCGCACTGCCAACGAAGACATCCGCTCGCTCAAGGAGACTATCGTGCTCGGACTCAAGGGTATGGCTGCTTACTACGAGCATGCAGCACGTTTGGGACAGCGCGATGAGGCTATCGCCGGCTTCATGGCAGAGGCTTTGGCTGGTATCACCAACCCCGACGCTACTGCTGACAGTCTGTTGCAGCTGCTTCTCACCACCGGTAAATACGGTGTTGACGTGATGGCACTGCTTGACAAGGCAAACACAGGAGCTTATGGTAAGCCTGAGATCACGAAGGTGAACATTGGCGTAGGCAAGCGTCCGGGCATCCTCATCAGCGGTCACGATCTCCACGATATTGCTGATCTCTTGGAGCAGACCGAAGGTACGGGTATCGATGTCTATACTCACGGCGAGATGCTGCCGGCACACTACTATCCTGAACTGAAGAAATACAAGCACCTTGTAGGTAACTACGGTAATGCTTGGTGGAAGCAGAAAGAGGAGTTCGCTCATTTCAACGGTCCTATCGTCTTCACCACCAACTGCATCGTTCCGCCGTCACCGAAAGCCAATTATGCAGGTCGTGTGTTCACAGCCAACTCCACGGGCTTCCCAGGATGGAAGCATATTGCTACCCGTCCCGACGGCCATAAGGACTTCTCTGAGGTTATCGAGATGGCACGTCAGTGTCAGGCTCCTGAGGAGATTGAGCATGGCGAGATTGTCGGTGGCTTCGCTCACGACCAGGTATTCGCCCTTGCTGACAAGATCGTAGAGGCTGTCAAGAGTGGCGCTATCCGCAAGTTTGTGGTGATGAGTGGTTGCGACGGCCGTATGAAGAGCCGTAACTATTATGCTGACTTCGCCCAGGCTCTGCCTAAGGATGTGGTGATCCTCACCTCTGGCTGTGCTAAGTATAAATACAACAAGCTTAACCTTGGCGATATCAATGGTATCCCTCGTGTGCTTGATGCCGGACAGTGCAACGACAGTTACTCTTGGGCTGTGGTGGCCTTGAAGCTCAAGGAGATCTTCGGTGCTACTGATGTCAATGATCTGCCGATTGCCTTCAACATTGCCTGGTATGAGCAGAAGGCTGTCATCGTGCTCCTCGCTCTGCTGAGCCTTGGTGTGAAGAATATCCACATTGGTCCTACGCTTCCCGCCTTTGTCTCTCCTGGTGTGCTGAAGGTGCTTCAGGACAGCTTTGGCCTCGGTACCATCTCTACCGTAGACGAGGATATCAAGACAATGATTAATGCTTAAGCAATGATGAATGATGAATGATGAGTGACTTCATCATTCATCATTCATCATTGAGTTAATTCTTCATTCAACATTCAACAATAAATATCGTTATGGCAACGTTTGTAAAAGGAAAGGTTTTCGAGCCCAAGGCATTGGTAGACTATGCCGAGGGCAGTGTGGTCAGCCGTGAGCTGGAGCACAACGAGGCAGGGAGTATCACCGTGTTCTCGTTTGACAAGGGGCAGGGGCTGAGTGAGCATCAGGCACCGTTTGACGCGCTCATACAGGTGATCGACGGTGAGATGACGTTTATTCTGGAAGATGAGTCGCTGCATCTCCAAACGGGAGAAGCACTGGTGATGCCGGCCGGAGCGCGTCATGCTGTCAAGGCTGAGAAACCTTTCAAGATGATCATCACCATGATAAAAGGATAAGAAAAAATGAAGTATGTCAACGACACTGTCCGTCGCCAGGATAGGCTGATGGACGAGGAGAGGGCTTTGGAGCTCTTGCGGGAGAGTGAATATGGTGTGCTGTCGATGCAGGATGTCGACGGATCGGGGTATGGCGTACCACTGAACTATGTGTGGGACGGCGATCACTCCATCTACATCCACTGTGCTCCGGAGGGGCATAAGCTGCAGGCTTTGGAACTGCATCCTCAAGTGTCGTTTTGTATCATTGGACGTGTGCATCTGCTGCCACGCAACTTCACCACAGAGTATGAGAGCGTCATCCTGCGGGGCGAGGCTCATATCCATCTCTCTGCCGAAGAGATGATGCGTGCATTGCATTTGCTGGTGGATAAGCTGTCGCCCGACTTCAAGGAGATCGGGTATAAATATAGCGAGAAGTCGTTTCACCGTGTGAATATCATCCGTGTCGATTTCACGGAGTTTAGCGGGAAGCGCAAGTATGTGGCAAAGGCGGACTGAGACAGGCCTATGATAGATAAATAGCAAATCCCTGCTGTTCCTTAGGAGCGGCAGGGATTTGCGGTTTCTGACGGGCCATAGAGGGCAGGGCAATGACCACGGCATAGCCGTGGCAAACCGAACGGCTAACGCATAACATGGGCAGCTATGGCAAACCGGGCGGCTGGTGCATACATTGGCAGCCGTGGCAACAGAACGGTTGGCGCGACAATATTTGGCTATAGGGGCGCTAAATGTGGTGAAATGTAGATCTATAAACGACAAATCCCCGCAGTCGCTTGGACTACGGGGATTTCTGAGGGGTGGGGGGTGGGACTCGAACCCACGACATTCAGAACCACAATCTGACGCTCTAACCAACTGAACTACGCCCACCATGTAAGGCTTTTTGAGAGATCTAAGCCAACAAATAATCAGTGACTGAGATGTTTCTCAAAAGCGAGTGCAAAGGTAAGGGATTTTTTTGAAACCACCAAATTTATCCCTTACTTTTTGCAGTTTTTCTTTTATTTGGCCGGAGCAGCAGGTGTTGCGGGAGCGCTTTGGGCACCCTGAGCCGGAGCGGCAGCACCCTTAGCAGCGCCCTGTGCGGGAGCCTGCTGGCCAGCCTGGAAGCCTTGTGTGTTGGTTGGGTTGGTAGTCTGGCTCTCTGTGGCAGCCTTCTCGAGCACGCTCTGATCAGCGGTGCTCTGCGGAGCGGTGTAAGCGCAGACGATGCTCATGACCACCATGAAGGCAGCCAAGCCCCATGTAGCCTTCTCCACGAAGTCTGTGGTCTTGCGCACACCCATGATGGCGTTGGTGGAGGAGAAGTTGCTGGACAGACCACCGCCCTTGGACTCTTGTATGAGTACAATGCCAATCATCAGCAGTGATGCCACAACGATGAGAATAACGAAAAACGTGTACATAAACTTTTACTTATTATTTTTATTATTTAATATCAACTTTTCCAAGAAGCGTATTTGATCTACAAAGTAAGCATTTTTTTTTGGATAATTCAAATTTAATTGCTGAATAATTTCCAGAGCTTTCTCATATCGACCTTGCTTGATGTAAATCTTGGCCAAAGTCTCGGTGAAATAGCTTTTATCCTCTTTGTTGCTGTCTTTGTTTCCGTCTTCTTCTATCTTGGGAAGGAACTCGGGTGTGTCCTTCAATTTTATTTTTCCCTTGTCATTATTGATGAAATTATCGATCAAATCCTGTCCCTTGAGCTGAGGCTGCTCCTGCGGTGTTTCCTGCTCGTCTTCTTCTTCTGTTTCCAGCAGATAGGCGACGTAGTCGACAGCGGCATCGGCGGGAGTGGGCTTGCGTTTGGTCTTCTTGGATTTTTCCTTTTTTTTCTCGTCCTCGGGTATGGTGTCGAGGAAGTTGTTGATGAGCGAGATGGTGCGGTCGCCCTTGTCTTCAGTCTTGTCTTGTCTGCTGTCGTGATAGCTCTCCTGTCTGTCGGTTTTGAGCTGGTAATGAGCGGCCTCTACAAGGTTGAAGATCACCTTTCGGTCGGTGATATAGATGGCGGCCTGGCGGAGCTCGTCGTTGAACGAGGGATCGTGGAGCAGGTAGAGGTTACGGAGCAGCAACAGCCGCGCATTCTGGTAGTAGGGATAGAGCGCAAGCAGGCTGCGGAGATCGTAAACGGTCTCGCGGTCCAAAAGCTCAGGATGTTGTATGTATTGCGCTATGTCCATGATGATTACCAGTTGGCGACGGTGGCATTGAAGATTTGGTCGGTGAGGTCCTTGCACATCTGCTCCACAAGCTCCTGCTGAACGCTGGAGAGACTCTGTGTAGTCTCGTAGCTCTTGGTGGAGGTGAACTGCTTCTCGAAGTCCTGACTGTGATTGGCGTTGTTGGTGAAGCGCACGTTGACGGTCATGGAGAGTTCGGTCTGCGAAGAATATCCCTCACTGGAGACGGATTTGTTGCGCTGGCTGTACTGCGTGATCTCGCCTTCGATGACGAGGTCGCCACCACGCTTGACCTGTTGCAGGTGGGTGTGGTTGGCGAAGACGTCTTTGAGCTGATTGTTGAACATCGGCCCCATGGGTCCCCATACATAGCTGGAGCGTATGGGGAAGTCGGCGATGCGGATGGTCTTGGTCTTGGTGTAGTCGATGCTGGCACCGTTGAATTTCAGACTCACCTTGCATGCGGTCATCAGCGCGATGGTGGAGATCACCAAAGTCAAGGCGATCAGCGCGTGCCGGATGACTTTAATATTCTTTTTTGTCGAGGCCATACTGTTTGATTCTTCTATAGAGTGTGCGGTCGGAGATGCCCAGTTCCTGGGCAGCTTTCTTTCTGTTGCCGTTGTTTCTTTCAAGTGCTTTCTCGACCATCTGCCGTCCGAGATCATTGAGGTTGAGACTTTCGGGCTCAGCCTTGATTTCTTCTGCCTCTGCCTCTTGTGTGGACGAGATGCCGTCATATCCAGCCAGGGGGTGTCTGGTGGGCGTGAGCGCGGGCATGGCTGAGGCAGGAGTGTCGAGATACTGGTTGCGGTAAGTGCTCATATTGTTGAGCTCGTGTGCCTCGTCGAGTTGTTTTCTCATCGAGTTGAGGTCTTGTCTGAGGTTGGCAACGCTGCCTCTGAGCTCGTAGAGAATCTTATAGAGCGCCTCACGCTCATTCTCGTAGGAGTGTTGTCCGGGCTGGCTGATGGTGGCGAGCTCTGTGCTCTCTGGGTCGTCGGGGATGAAGTGCTTGAGCTGTTCAGCATTGATTTCGCGCTTTTCGCTGAGCACCGACATTTGCTCGGTGATGTTTTTGAGCTGTCTGACGTTGCCGGGCCATTTATAGTGGAGCATGAGCTGCTTGGCATCGTCGGTGAGGGTGATCTTTGGCAGATGGTATTTGTCGGCCATCTGCATGGCGAAGAGCCGGAAGAGCAGCAGTATGTCGTTGCCCCGCTCGCGCAGTGGCGGCATCTGTATGGGGATGGTGTTGAGTCGGTAGAAGAGGTCTTCACGGAAGCGTCCTTCAGAGATCGCCTTGCGCATGTTGACGTTTGTGGCGGCGACGATACGCACGTCGGTCTTTCTGATTTCCTGTCCGCCTACGCGAATATACTCTCCCGTCTCGAGCACTCTGAGCAGTCGTGCCTGTGTGGCCATGGGCAGTTCACCTACCTCGTCGAGGAAGATAGTGCCTTTGTTGGCGACACCGAAATATCCCTCGCTTTCTCCGACGGCTCCGGTGTAGGCACCTTTTTCGTGGCCAAAGAGCTCGCTGTCGATGGTACCTTCGGGAATGGAACCGCAGTTGATGGCGAAGTATCGCTCACGGCGCCGGGGGGAGTTGTCGTGTATGACGCGGGGGATGATCTCCTTGCCCACGCCGCTCTCGCCGACGATCAGCACGCTGAGGTCGGTGGGGGCTACTTGCAGGGCCACGTCAAGGGCGTGGCTCAGATCATCGCTGTTGCCTACGATGTTGTAGCGCTGTTTGATTCTTTGCAGTTCTGTAGTATTCATGGGTTGACAAAATTACGCATTTTATTTGAGAATACTGCAATTTTGGCAGAAAAAGATGGGGGCGTAGGCTAAAATACTTGCTTGGTTCCTCATATTCCCCGTGAGGATCGTGCCTGGATCGAGGGAGGGGGGCAAAAAGGAAGAGCTTTACGCTTGTTTGCGGGAAAATGAAACCATATCAGAGTAACGCGGTAACGAGTAACACAAAGTAACACATGAGCAGCCTCCTCGAGGCTGTGCTTGCTCGTCCGCGCTGCTTAGCTTTTATTCGGCTCTAATAGGCGCTTACGGATTCACGCTCAAGTTCGAGTCGTCCATTCCTGATGCTGTTCTGCTTCCTGACGTTCCTGTACCCGCAGTTGCGTCTTGGCAGATAATTAGACAGATAATTAGAGTGGAGCAGTTATCGTTTGTTTGGGAAAGTGATTCTCTTAACAGCTACTGTTGTGCGAGATAGCAAGACGATCTCTTGCGGTATATGTCCTTCTATCTTTATTGTTGAGGAAACTGACAATTTTCTGCTCTTTTTCTTGCGATTTTCTGAATCAACTACTATGTCGTTCCCAATTTCGCGATTTTTGAGAGCTGATTTGTAAATATCTGATATATAGGATGTTATAAAAGAATGACGTTTTTCTCTCTAAGAAAACAGTAATTTTACAATGAAATTTTGTCGATGTTACCTATCAGAAAGCCTTTTTGATGCTATCATCTCGGTAAGATGACACGGTCAGAAAGGCACTTTGACCAGGTCAGAAAGCCTTTTTGATAGTGTCAGAAAGGTACTTTGACAACATGAGCCAGCAAAAATCGATGGTTCATCTTTGTTTTTTCTCATTTTCAGGTTTCCTTTTTCTCTAGATTGCAACTCTGCAGAGATGATGTTTTGTAAAGATTCGTTTAGTCAGATATTTCCTTTCAAGTACGATCATTGCTTTATATCTTTGTGTCATGACACAGATTTATAAGGCAAAATAGACGTTTCCTCTGATGAGGGCAAATTTTCCAGCAGTGTTTACGCTCGTTGTTGTTAGTGGAGGGCAGTGAATTAGCTAACGGATGGATCTCAAACCGAGATATGGAATCACCGAGACATAGGAATATAGAATAGAGCCTTATCAGTATCTTTGTGAGAGAAACCGTTACATGAGTTGCGGGGGATTGTTAGGGAACAAAAAAGCGAGGCGGAAAGCATGTCTCGATGCTTCCCGCCCCGGTATGAAAGTCTCCTGAGAGCGTCAGGAGAGAATGGGATGTTTAAGCGTTGATCTCTTTGAGCTGCTCGGCAACCTCGTCCTTGATGCGCTGTGCGAACTCCGTCATCGGCATGGTAGCCTGCTCGCCGCCGCCCTGCTTACGCATGCTCACGAGCTTGTCGGCAGCCTCTTTCTCGCCTACGACGATCATGTAAGGCACACGCTTGAGCTCGTTGTCGCGGATCTTGCGGCCGATCTTCTCGTTGCGGTCGTCGATGTATGCGCGCACGTCCTGCGTGTCGAGGTAGCTCTTGACCTCTTTGGCGTAGTCGTTGTATTTCTCCGAGATCGGCAGGATAGCCACCTGGTCAGGAGTAAGCCACAGGGGGAAGTGGCCGGCAGTGTGCTCGATGAGCACAGCGGTGAAGCGCTCGAGTGAGCCGAAGGGAGCACGGTGGATCATCACCGGTGTCTTCTTGGAGTTGTCCTCAGCGGTATACTCCAGCTTGAAGCGCTCCGGCAGGTTGTAGTCGACCTGGATTGTACCCAACTGCCATTTACGGCCGATGGCATCCTTGACCATGAAGTCAAGCTTAGGACCATAGAAGGCGGCCTCGCCGGTCTCCTCGTGAGCGTTGAGCCCCTTCTCCTTGCAAGCCTGGCGGATAGCATCCTCGCTCTCCTGCCAAATCTCGTCGGAACCGATATACTTTTCGGTGTCCTTGGGATCGCGCAGAGAGATCTGAGCATCGTAGTTGTCGAAACCGAAGATGCGGAATACCTTGAGGATGATGTCGATGATGGACTCGAACTCAGCCTTTACCTGGTCAGGCCGCACGAAGATGTGGGCGTCGTCCTGTGTGAAGGTACGCACACGTGTCAGTCCGTGGAGCTCGCCGCTCTTCTCATAGCGGAAGACAGTGCCGAACTCAGCGATGCGGAGCGGCAGATCCTTGTAAGAGCGCGGCTTGCGGGCATAGACCTCACAGTGGTGAGGGCAGTTCATCGGCTTGAGCATGTACTCCTCGTCCTCCTCAGGCGTGTGGATAGGCTGGAAGGCATCCTTGCCGTAGTGAGCATAGTGTCCGGAGGTGACATAGAGGTTTTTCGATCCGATACCTGGAGTGATGACCTCTTGATAGTTGTAAGGCTTGAGCACGCTGCGGAGTAGCTCCTGCAGACGCAGGCGCAGCTGAGTACCCTTCGGCAGCCAGATAGGCAGACCCTTGCCCACGCGGTCGGAGAACATGAAGAGCTCCATCTCTTTGCCGATCTTGCGGTGGTCACGCTTCTTAGCCTCCTCGAGCATGACGAGATACTCGTCGAGCATCTTCTTCTTGGGAAAGGTGATACCGTAGATACGTGTCATCTGCTCGCGCTTGGCATCGCCGCGCCAGAAGGCGCCAGCCACGCTCGTGATCTTGATGGCCTTGATGACACCGGTGCTCATCAAGTGTGGTCCACGGCAGAGGTCAGTGAAGTTGCCCTGGGTGTATGTGGAGATGGTGCCGTCAGCGAGATCCTGCTGAATGTGCTCCACCTTGTATTTCTGTCCGTCAGCCTCGAACTCCTTGATGGCGTCGGCTTTGGAGACCTCACGGCGCACGACGGGCTCGTCTTTCTTGGCGAGTTCCTTCATCTTCTCCTCAATCTTGGGGAAGTCGTTTTCGGAGATCATCTTACCCTCTGGCGGCATGACATCGTAGAAGAAGCCATTCTCGATGGCTGGTCCGAAGCCGAACTGGATGCCGGGGTAGAGCTCTTGGAGCGCCTCGGCGAGCAGGTGGGCAGAAGTGTGCCAGAAGGTGTGCTTGCCCTCTTCGTCGTCGAACTTGTAAAGTGCAATGGTTGCGTCCTCATTGATGGGACGGTTCAACTCGGTTGTCTCACCATTAATCCCGCAAGATACAACGTCGCGGGCGAGAGCCGGTGAGATGCTCTCTGCGATTTGAAGTCCAGTGACGCCCTGCTCGTACTCACGCACAGAACCGTCAGGGAATGTGATTTTAACCATGATACAAATTAGTTTTGTTTAAATCACCGCAAAAGTACTACTTATTTTTTGATTGGCGCAATATTTTGGGTATTTTTATCCCTAAAATCAATAATTGTCGCCGGTGGTGTTTTTTACACGTAAAAGTAGTAACTTTGTAGCTATATATATATAATAAGGAGTAAAATTAGCTATATATAATAAGGAGTCAAAGACGATGCCAATCATGAATATCATTGAGAAATACCACCAACTGCCAGCAGCCACTATTGCTGAAAAGCTCAATACAGAGCTCTTGCAGCGCCATGCCGCCGTGGTCGTAGCCCCACCGGGTGCCGGTAAGTCCACGTTGCTGCCGCTGACGATGCTCAGCTGTGGGGCGCAGGGCAGAATTGTTATGCTTGAGCCCCGCCGCTTGGCTGCCAGGCAGGTAGCCCTGCGCATGGCACAGATGCTCGGCGAGGAAGTGGGGCAGACGGTAGGCTATCAGGTACGCTTCGAGAAGAGGATTTCGTCGAAGACAAGGATAGAGGTGGTCACTGAGGGAATCCTCACGCGCCGCCTGGCCGAAGACCCTACGCTCGAAGGTGTGAGTTGCGTCATCTTCGACGAGTTTCATGAGCGCAGCTTGCAGTCGGATTTGGCTTTTTGCCTGACACAAGAGGCGAGGAGTATCCTCAGGTCCGACTTGGATATCGTCGTGATGTCGGCTACCATCGACGCTACAGCAATTTGTCAGGCCCTTGGCGCCCGCGAAGTCTCCTGCCAGGGTAGGATGTATCCCGTGGAAACAGTGCTCTCGAAAGACGATATTCTTCCTGAAGAGATTGCAGAGGCTGTCGCCGCTACTGTCAGCCGGGCGCACCGCGAGTTGGAAGGTGATATACTGGCGTTTCTACCTGGACAAGCCGACATCGTCAGATGTGCGGAACTGTTGGGCTGCAGTTTGGGCGCTACCCATGTGTGTGAGCTCTACGGCAATCTGCCGCCACAACAGCAATACGAGGCGATCAGCCCCTCTGCACCGGGGGAGAGAAAGGTGGTGCTGGCCACGCCCGTCGCCGAGACGTCGCTGACGATAGAGGGTATCAGAATCGTGGTGGACAGTGGCTACTACAGAAAGCTCGTCTTTGACCCCACAAGCGACTTGAGTCATCTTGAGACCGTGCGCATCAGCATGGACATGGCACGGCAGAGAGCGGGTAGAGCAGGGCGCGTGGCTGCGGGTATCTGCTTTCGGCTGTGGACCAACGCAACCCAGCAGCGTATGGAGGAGCAACGACAGCCCGAAATCATGGATGCCGATCTCGTGCCGATGGTGCAGGAGGTGGCGGCTTTCGGTGAGACGGATGTCGAGCGTCTGCCCTGGCTTACACCACCGCCCAAAGGCAATGTGGCAAGAGCTGCTAACGAGTTGCGGGCGCTCCATGCCATCAACGCGGAGGGACAGATCACCCCATTGGGACGAAAGATGGCGGCTATACCCTGTCACCCGAGAATCGCCCGAATGATACTCCAGGCACGAAACACTCAGGAGAAATCTCTGGCCTGCGACATCGCCGCTATCCTGGAAGAAAAAGACGTGATGGCGCAGGAGAGCAATGCCTATTCCGATTTGTTGCTGCGTGTGTCGGCTCTGCAAGACGCAAGAAGAAGAAAAGCACTGGGACGATGGAAGCGCATCGGAAACATTGCAGCGGAGTATGACCGAATGGTGGGCATACGCCCAAGCAACGCTTATGTGGCACGGGAGGATATTGGAGCCCTGGTGGCTGCCGCCTATCCCGAGCGTATCGCCAAGGCTGTGGACCATAACGGCAACTACCGCATGGCCAACGGCGAAGATGTGGTACTCGACGCAGCGGATCCGCTCACCAGCTTTCCGTGGTTGGCTATTGCTACCCTGTACGCCGGAAACGGGGGGAGGGGAAGGGTTTTCCTCGCCGCACCGGTCAGCAGCCAAAGTCTCGAAGGCTATGCCACGTGGTGGGACAACATCACGTGGATAGCGCATCAGGGTGGGGTGGTCGCCCAGAAAGAGATGAGAATAGGCGCGCTCGTGGTCAAGACGAAGCCGCTGGACAATGTGCCGAAGGAGCAGCTGGAGCGCATCATCTGTGAGGCAGCGAAGAAAGAGGGTAGGAGTATGTTCAGCTGGCCCGATAAGACAGTTGCTCTGCAGGAGCGCGTAGCCCTCGTGGCACGGTGGCACCCCGAGCTTGGGCTCCCCGATCTCTCTGCCGACACTGTGCTCAGACAGCCGGAGAAGTGGCTGCCCTTCTATCTCGAAAAAGATGGGAAGGTGGTCATTACGGTCAGCGAGATGAGGAAAATGGATATGGAGAGTGTTCTGTGGAACATGCTTTCCTATGAACAGCAGCAGGAGGTGAACAGGCTGGCACCGACACATATCTTGGTACCTTCGGGCAGCAAGGTGCAACTCAGATACCGCAAAGGCTCGGAGGTGCCCGTGCTCAGCGTACGGCTTCAGGAATGCTTCGGACTCACCGCCACGCCGCGCGTCAACGACGGTAAGATACCCGTGCTGATGGAACTGCTCAGCCCTGGCTTCAAGCCGGTGCAGCTCACTGCCGACTTGCAGAGCTTTTGGCAGGATACTTACTTCGAGGTAAGAAAGGAGCTGCGACGCCGATACCCTAAGCACTACTGGCCAGACAGCCCACTGGAAGCCGTGGCGCAGAGAGGGGTGAGGAGAAAGCGATAAGAGACCTACCGAAGCTATTCACGGAAAGGACTCTTTGTAAGATGATAGCTGAAAGAAAATCTTTGAAGAGCTGCTCTTTTATATGCTGCTCGAAAAAACTGCTCTGAAAATAAATGTTTTACAGCTAAATTTGCTACCTTTGCAACAGAATTTCAACTCGTATCAAATCATAATTCAATACGCTCTATGAATATAGCAATAGCATTGGTCGTGTTCATCGTGGCTGCGCTCATCGTGTGGGGATGCGCTGAACTGAACTACAAGAACTTCAGCTATGAGGAAGACAAACCTCATCATCCGGATCCCACAGCACATCAAGGCGGTGAATACAAGGAGTTGAATATCCGCGACATCATGCGTGACAACTCCACAAAAGGCTACGCTGCCGTGTAACCTTTTAGAAAACCTCATGGTCAACAACCATGAGGTTTTTTGTTACTCGTAACTGCGTAACTCGGGCAGAGTTTGAGTAATCCATATCATGGAATCCCGATTCAAAGATTTTCGTAAACGGGGATCTCTGGGAGGAATACATACTTTTTACTCTCATAATCCATCTTGCAACAATAGTGCGTCAGACCATTGCTCATCACCAGGTAGTCGACATGCAGCAAGAGATTGTAGGTGGCCACCTGCTCCAATACCTTTGGAGTGATTTTCACTGACGGAGCCTTGTACTCGATGATCATCCTCGGATGCATGTCGCGGTCATAGAGCACGCTGTCTGCCCGTAGTCGTTTCGTGCCTACCGGAAGCGACACCTCGTTGGCCAAAAGCCCCGAAGGATAGTGAAGCTCGGAAATCAGATAATGTACGAAATTCTGACGTACCCATTCCTCAGGTGTCAATGTCACATAGCGGTGACGCAGGATGTCCAGAACCGTCGGCTTTTCGCGGGTCCCTCCTATTTTTATATCGCTATGGGGTAGGTTGATTGAAATCATTTTGTTATCTTTGCAAGTGATTATTCTTGGTGGAGCCGTAGCAGGGTGACTCCTGCGTTTTCCACTGTGCAAAGATAGTCATTTATCGCGAGAATAACAGATAACAGAAACAGAAACATGCCAGAAAAGAAAGCTTCAGTTTCATTCGACGCTCTGATGCGACAGCTCAAAAACGGAGAGTTCGCACCCGTGTACTTGCTCATGGGTGATGAGCCCTACTATATCGACAAGCTCAGCGACTTCTTCCAGAACCAAATCCTCACGCCCGAACAACAGGCCTTTGACCTTACCGTGGTCTTCGGCGCTGATGTCAACGCGGTGCAGATCGCTGACTTGGCGATGCAGTATCCGATGACGGCACCCCGAAAGGTGATCATCGTCAAGGAGGCGCAAGGACTCAAATCGTTTGATAAACTTGAGAAATATGTGCTCCATCCGCAACCGAAAACAATTCTCGTCTTCTGCTATAAAAATGGTACGGTGAACAGAAGACTGAAATTTGCAGCAGCTGTCGATAAGGTGGGTGTCTTCTTTGAAAGCAAGAAACTCAAGGAGTGGCAGCTGCCAAAATACATCAACGATTATGTCAGCCGGCAAAAAGCATCCATCGACGAGAAGAGTGCCGCGATGATGGCTGACCATATCGGAGCAGACATCAGCCGACTCACTTCCGAACTCGACAAGCTACTCATCTCACTGCCGGAAAACGATAGACGCATCACGCCCGACATCGTGGAGCGCAATGTGGGGGTGAGCAAAGATTTCAACGCCTTTGAGCTGAGAGATGCCATTGTTAATAAAAATGTTTACAAGGCAAATCAAATCATCAGTTACTTCAACAGTAACCCCAAAGCGGGCTCCGCTTACAGCCTCGTGCCGCTGCTCTTCAATTTCTTCCAGAATCTGATGCTGGCGTATTATGCTCCCAACCGCAACGATCAATATGCTTTGGCGGAGTATCTGGGCATGAGAAGTCCGTGGGGGGTGAAAGACTATCTCACAGGTATGAAAAACTACTCAGGAAGAAAGACGCTACAGATTTTGGATAAACTAGGAGAAACAGACGCTAAAATTAAGGGTTTGGACAACCCAAATACCCCTCCTGAGGAGCTGATGAGGGAGCTTGTCTTCTTCATTTTGCACTAAAAAGCACTGAAAAACGTCGAAATAGCGCCTATTTTTTTCTAGATTGGAAGTTGAGAAAATACCCATTTTTTAGCCTAACTTCCTCAAAATGAGCGAAGTTAGACTAATTTTTTTTGCTGAGATTTTAAAAATCTGAACCAACTCCTATCCTTGTCCGAATTTTCGCCAAAATGACGAAAAACAGCATTCTAAGCACATTGAAATTTAAGGTTAACGTTTGTTTTGATTTTAAATCACCGAATTTTAAACTTTGAATTCGAATAACTTGATAATAATGTGATTTATAAAATCGAATTATCAAACTATTTGGATTGTTAAACATATATTCTGTTTAACCATTCAAATCTACAAGCATGAATTTTTAAACTTAAACGCAAAAGTATGCAGATATACCATTTAAGGATAAGTCTTTGATTATCAATAATAAAATCAAATATATGTGAAGTCATATACATGAACATAGGGCTTTCAACCTGCAAAATCACCCTTTCTGACCTTTTTCTATATATAATTTGTCGATATAGTCCTATCAAAGCCAAATAGTTGACTTGAATTATTGATTTAAAGCTTCATAGGTGTTTTGAAGGTAATATTTGAATTTATAAATCTCAATATACTGATTATAATATCCAAATTCTAAAATCTATATTATTTGATTTGTTGAATATCCTTTTAGGATTAAAATTCTCCTCTTTACATTTGCAAATATCGATTTTTTGATTTAACTTTGCAAATACTTAAGTGAAGGCGGCTTTTTAGCCCCTTTTCATCTCTATGACTCCTGATATGAAAGACAGAATTAAAAAGCTGATGGAAAATCAGCACATGACGCAAAAAAATTTCGCGCAGTACACGGGCATCTCTGAAGGCACCCTCAGCGGTATCTTCAATGGTCGAACCCGCCCAACCTTGCAGATCGTGGAGAATATCCATCAGCACTTCCCCAAAATCTCCATCAACTGGCTGATGTTTGGCACTGGTCCGATGTATGTGAGCAACTCCCCCACTGTCGGAGACAATGCTCAGCAGTCTGATTCTGCTGACGGTGACGCTTCTGCAGAAGGTACCACAGCAGGCGACACATTACTGTCAGACGATGGGCATAGTGCCGAGACCCCTGCCTCAGTCGGTGCCGCTCCAGGCGCACAGCAGCCCTTGCTCTTTGGACAGGATAATGGTAAAGGTGGTCAATCTGCCCGCTCTGCTGCTTCTCAGGCTGAAAAGGTAATCGTGAAATATGTTGACAAACCACAACGAAAGATCACGGAAATAAGAATCTTCTATGACGATCAAACGTGGGAGTCTTTTGCACCAAAGAAATAATGTCTGTCTTTTGCCGTATCGAGACTCTTCCGAGATAAGGCTGGTTTAATTCCTCATGAAGTGATGGAGGTTTGCTTCATGGGGAATCTTCTTTTATGTGCTGCAAGGTGTTTCTATCTTCAGAACTGGTTGTAATTTAGGTTGCGGGAGAGCGATTCTTGTCATCGGATGAAATATTGTGGGGATAGAAATGCCGATTTCTTGTTTTTTTTGTGTAAGTTTGTAGCTGAATTATGGCAGAGGGGGGAGCCCGATGGGAAAAAGGCGGGTGCTCCCTTTATATATTACCCTCTAAATGTAATAAGGTGTAAGCCCGAATATAGAGAAAGGTAAGCCCGAATATAGAGAAAGGTAAGCCCGAATATAGAAAGGTGTAAGCCTGAATATAGATATGAGTAGCTCGACGGTATCGCAGCGGTGATGCTCTAGCTAAGAAGAAAGACCCATTAAATCCATTTATATGAAGAAATATTGTATGGACTTGACAGTGGCATCGAACGAACATATCAGTGATCATCATGTTCTGCTCAAGCTCACTTCCAAGCAACCTCTTCCGGAGATGATGCCGGGACAGTTTGTCAACATCCATGTTGAGGACAGTCCCACTACCTTTCTCCGCCGCCCTATCTCGATCAACTTCGTAGATGTCTCCCGCAATGATTTGTGGCTGCTTGTGGCCGCTGTCGGTGAAGGTACGAAGCACATGGCTAAGCTAAAGGCCGGTGACACGCTCAACTGCCTCTTCCCCTTGGGCAATGGTTTCAGTGATCTCGCTGCTATCAAGTCTGTGATTTGTGATGATGCGGCAGCTTCCTCTTCCTGCGAAAAGCCGGATGACGATCAGCGACTGCGTGTACTTTTAATAGGTGGTGGTGTCGGCGTGGCCCCAGTTCTCTATCAGGGTGCTGAGATCAAGCGTCAGGGTGGCGAACCAGTATTCCTGCTTGGCGCCCGCTCTGCTAAAGATTTATTAGAGTTGGATTTGTTTAAGAATTTCGGTAAGGTATATGTCACTACAGAAGATGCTTCTGCCGGTGAGAAAGGCTTTGTCACCAACCACTCAGTCTTGCAGCGCGAGCATTTCGATTTCATCCAGACGTGTGGTCCTACTCCGATGATGAAGGCAGTGGCGAGATTTGCCAAAGAGAAGAATATTCCTTGCGAGGTATCGTTGGAGAATATGATGGCCTGCGGACTGGGCGCATGTCTGTGCTGTGTGGAGAAGACTGTCGAAGGCAATCAGTGTGTATGCAAAGAAGGACCTGTGTTTAATATTAAGAAGTTGTTATGGTAGATTTAAGTGTCAATATTCATCAGCTCGAATTATCCAATCCTGTCATGACCGCCAGCGGAACGTTTGGCTATGGTGTGGAGTTTGCCGACTTGGTGCCTTTGGAGGAAATTGGGGGTATCATCGTCAAGGGCACCACGCTGGAGTGGCGCGAGGGTAACGACTATCCACGTATGGCAGAAACAGCCAGTGGTATGCTCAACTGCGTGGGATTGCAAAACAAAGGTGCGGACTATTTCTGTGAGCATATCTATCCTGAAATAAAAGACATCCCGACTCATTTCATCGTCAACGTGAGCGGTTCTTCGCCTGAGCGTTACGCCGAATGTGCAGCACGTATTGACGAGTTGGATCGTATTCCGGCTGTTGAGCTGAATATCTCCTGCCCCAATGTGAAGGATGGCGGTATGGCCTTTGGTGTCACCTGCGAGGGGGCTGCCAGTGTGGTAAAGGCAGTGCGCAAAGTCTATCACAAGACACTCATCGTGAAGCTCTCGCCCAATGTGACTTCCATTGCTGACATCGCACGTGCTTGCGAGGCAGAGGGTGCAGACAGTGTGTCGCTCATCAACACGCTGATGGGTATGGCCATCGACATCGAGCACCGCTGTCCCAAGTTGAGTATCGGGACCGGTGGACTCAGTGGTCCGGCAGTCAAGCCTGTCGCCGTGAGAATGGTGCATGATGTGGCGAAAGCCGTGAAGATACCGGTGATAGGCTTGGGTGGCATCATGACAGCCGAAGACGCTATCGAGTTTATGATGGCAGGAGCCACAGCCATAGAGATTGGTACGGCTAACTTCATCGATCCCGCTGCCACCGTGAAAGTCAAGAATGGCATGGCTCAGTGGCTGGAGCGTCACGGATGCAAGAGCGTGAAAGAGATTATCGGCGTCGTGAAATAGATATGATCATCAGATATGATAATGAAGTCGAAATAGAAATCAGGTGAACATGATAATGCCACAACTCCGCAAATATATTCTGCGAGGTTGCGGCATTTTTATTTGTATTATTGGTGTCCGCTAAAAATGGAAACCACATTGCTTGAAGCCTCTGTTTTGCCTGTGGAGTGTCAAGTTGTGTATGGCTCAGCAGCCTTATGCTTCCAGTTCTTTCTCTTGTTCTTGTTCCTGCTCAGCTTTTCCAAACTCCTTGTCGATTTTCAGCCGGCCTACTACCAAGAGGGTGAGAAGGCTGAACACCAATGAGAGCATGAAGAAATGGCGGTAGCCCATCATGTCCTGCAGTGCACCGGATACCAATCCCGGCAGCATCATCGAGAGCGACATGATAGCGGATCCCAGTGCATAGTGGCTGGTCTTGTATTCGCCACGACTATAATATATAAGGTATAGGGTGTAGGCAGTCAGTCCGAAGCCATAGCCAAACTGCTCCACAAACACACAAAGGCTGATCATCCACAGACTGGAAGAGTGCGTGTAGCTCAGCAGCAGGTAGACCATCTGCGGCAGGAAGAAAGTCAAGGCCATCGGCCATATCCATTTCTTCAACCCGTCTTTACCTGCGAGAATGCCTCCTAAGATGCCTCCCAGCGACACGCCGATGATACCTACGGTACCCTGTACGAGTCCATATTCCTGAGGCGAGAGTCCCAGTCCCCCGTTATGTCCCGAGTCGATGAGGAAGAGCGCAGACACCTTCTCCATCAATCCCTCCGGCATGCGGAAGAAGATGATGAACATCAGTGCCACCCATATCTGTTCCTTGGCAAAGAATGTGCGGAAGGTATGTGTAAACTCGTCCCCGATGGTTTTAAAGTTGACAAAAGGGCGTTTGGCATCCTCCTTGGGGCGCGGCAATACACAGTCATGCCAAAGCCACAAGAGCAAAAATAGTCCCGTGACACCAAAGAATGTCAGACTCCACGAGTAGGAGATGCTATTGCGGAAGACCACCTGCAGATTGCCCGCTATCATCACGAGTATACCTTGCGCGAATATTGTGGCCAGACGGTCAAACAGCGAGCGGATCCCCATGAACGTAGCCTGCTGATGGGTGTTGAGTCCAAGCATATAGAAGCCGTCGGCAGAGATGCAGTGGCTGGCACCCGCAAAAGCGATTACCCAGAAGAAGAACAGCGAGCCCTGTAGCCAAAACGGGGTAGGTATCGTGAAGGCTACTCCGCCGAAGGCTGCGCCCAGGAGTACTTCCGTCAGCACGATCCACCAGCGTTTGGTCTTCACCACATTGATGAGCGGACTCCATACCGGTTTCAATATCCAGGGCAGATAAAGCCACGAGGTATAGAAGGTGATCTCGGCATTGCTCAGCCCCAGCTGTTTATAGAGGATCACCGATAGGGTCATAATCGTCACCAATGGCAATCCGTCGGCAAACGACAGCGACGGCACCCATAGCCAGGGCGACCTGCGTTCTTGATGTTGAAAAGTTGCTCTTGTTCTCTCTTTTGTTTTATTGAGCATAGTCGTAAATGGTCGTAACTGGTTTTAAACGTATAGCTTCTTGAGGCTGGCACCGGGATAATAGTGCGCTAAGATTCTGTCATAATCGTAGCCTTTGGCCCCCATCATCGCGGCCCCAATCTGACAGAGTCCCACGCCGTGACCCCATCCTGCTCCGTGGAGGGTAAAGCTCTTGGGAAATCCGTTGGCATCCTCTCCCGCTTTTTCCACCACAAAGGCAGAACTATAGAGATGGCTGTTGCTGAGTGCCCGGCGTATCTCCAACTCTTTGCCAATGATCAGGTCATGGTTCTCACCGATGATCTTCAGCAGACAGATCCTGCCGCTCTTTCCCCGCTGCAAAGGCACGAGATCGCGGATGCGTCCCAACTTGCGTGTTGTCTTTCTCTGAATCAGCTCAGCCAATTCCTCTTGCGTATATTCCACGGTCCAACGATAGAAATCCGTGGTCTCCTGATCATAGTCGTTGAGCACTTGCGACAGTACTTCTCTGTCTTGCGTATTGCAGAATGCCGGTGGTGTGGAGCGTATCCATCGCTCCGCCGCAGCCTCTACCGTCAAGTCGGGAACCAGCGCATCGCTGCTATTGTTGTTGTCTTTGTCTTCCTGACTATTAACCATTTCAGCCGTGTCTGTCACCGCTTTCAGGTAAGTCTTCGGACTGTTTTCCCAGCAATATTGAAATTCTTCTGTCACGCCGCCGCAACATTTCGAGAAGCGTGTGTCACAGATCTCACCTTCGGAAGTCAGAATCTCACCTCTTGTCAGTCTGATGGCTTCCGCCACGTGCGGACTGGTCTCCTTGGTGATGCCCTGGTAGCGCTGACAATGGTCATCGGCACAGACGTCAAACAGCGTGTGATCTTCACGGTCATACCATTTCACGATGCGGTCCTCGTCTTCCACCATCTCGGCAGCTGTCGTTTCCTTCTGTGTATTAACCCCATCTGACTGGTGCACTTTTTTTCGCTTTTCCATCTGAGCCAGCAGCCACGATCGCGAGATGACCGCATGAGCTTTGAGCAGTTCCAGGCTCGACGTAGCACTCATTTCGCTGGAAATCACACTTTCCAGATATTTCTCCACCGGCAGCTCATTGACAGTGCATACCTTGTCGCCGTTCTGAATGAGATGCAGCGTACCCAAGAAAGTCTGAGTCTCTTTGCGCTCCCAGTGAAAGTTCACGCCTATGGTCACATCGCTCAGCGAGAACGACGCATCATCTGCCAAAGGCGAGAAGACCAGCTCGGGATATACCTCGTTGTTCCACTCAATGCCGCGGGGTGTCATCTCCACCGTCTGAGCGCCTACAGCCTTGCGTCCCAGTACCGTGTAGGGGCCATTCAATGCGAAATGAATGGTCACGCCACTGACGATTCCCACCTTCACTTGTGGTTCACAATGATATTTCCAACTCGATGATTCCATAGACATAATCCTATATAATAAGGTGTTAATGATGCAAAGATAGCTATTTTATGGCACAAAATCCCTACTTTACTCAAAAAGTTTGTATCTTTGCACTATGAATAGTACCATGAATAAGAAAAATCTCCTTGGCATGACACTGCCCGAGCTCAAGCAGGTGGCCGTGTCGCTTGGCATGCCTTCTTTCGCCGGAGGGCAGATGGCAAAATGGATCTACACCCAGCATGTGAGTTCCATCGACGAGATGACAAACATCTCCAAGGCCAACCGCGAGAAGCTCAACGAGCTCTATCAGATTGGTTGTGCAAAGCCCATTGACGCCCAGCACTCCAAGGACGGAACCATCAAATATCTCTTCCCCGTAGTGACCACCGCCGGTGCTGACTCGGTACCGGCAGGCACCAAGTTTGTCGAGACGGTGTACATTCCCGAGAACGACCGTGCCACGCTCTGCGTCTCGTGTGAGGTAGGCTGCAAGATGAATTGTCTCTTCTGTCAAACCGGCAAGCAGGGCTTTGAGGGCTACCTCACCGCTACGGACATACTCAATCAGATCTACAGTCTGCCCGAGCGCGACAAGCTCACGAATATCGTGTTCATGGGACAGGGCGAGCCGATGGACAACCTCGACAATGTGCTGCGAGCCACCGGGATCCTTACCGCTTCCTATGGTTACGCTTGGAGTCCCAAACGCATCACCGTGAGCAGTGTGGGACTTAAGGACAAGCTCAAGCACTTCCTCGAAGAGAGCCAGTGCCATGTGGCCATCAGCCTTCACTCGCCGCTTCATGAGCAGCGTCAGGAGCTGATGCCAGCAGAGAGAGGCATGGCGATTGAGGACATCGTGGAACTGCTTCGCAACTACGACTTCTCGCATCAGCGCCGTCTCTCGTTTGAGTATATCGTCTTCGGCGGACTTAACGATTCTCAGGCTCACGCCCAGGCCATCGTGCGTCTGCTCCATGGCCTTGAGTGCCGTGTCAACCTCATCCGTTTCCATCAGATTCCTCACGTGCCCTTGCATGGAGCCAGCGAGGAGAAGATGGAGAGCTTCCGCGACTATCTCACACAGCACGGCATCTACACGACGATTCGTGCCAGCCGTGGGCAAGACATCTTTGCCGCCTGCGGACTGCTCAGCACGGCTAAGAAGAAAGCTGAATCATAAAAGAAACCGCACCGTTCCGTGAAGCGTATTGTCCATAGCGCCATGAGCCTCAGAAGAGCTCTGTTGCTCTTACTGCTGTCAGCTCTTGTGAGTTGTCGCAACGGTAGCTTACTGCCCCGCTCCGGCGGACAGCTCTACGAGGTGCTGCTTGTGGGCGACACAGCGGGCATGGTGCGCAGCGCTCTCTCTGTCGACGTGGAGGGCTTGCCGCAACCCGAATCGAGTTTCGACGTGTCGGAGATCAGCACGAAGGCTTTCGGCAACACGCTCCGCTATACGCGCAACATCGTGATTGTCGACATCAATGCCGAGGCTTATACCCGTCCCTCCATCCGCAGCGAGCGCAATGTGTGGGCACAGCCTCAAACCGTGGTGCATATCGGAGCACCGTCGGCATCGGCGCTCCACAATAGCATCGACAGCATCGGGCGACGGCTGCGCATTCTTCTCAATCGCTCAGAGACAAGGAAACAACTCAGCATGTTGCGCCATGAGCGAAACGTTAAAGCAGAGAAGCTCGCCCGGAAGATGTTCGGCATAGAGTTGTGGATACCTGCCGACATGATTGCCAGCAAGCAGGGCAAGGACTTCCTTTGGTTGAGCAACAACTCAGCCACCATGATGCAAGATATCGTGGTCTATCGCGATTGGAGTCCTGTCAACGTTTCTGATGTGAAAGCTAATCCTGACGTTAGGACTACGGGCTATGGCGACAGCGAGGCTCGCTACTTCATTGGTGCCCGCGACTATATGCTCGGCCGCAACATCCTCGGCGAGACCGACAGTATGCACATGGCTACAGTCCCCGAAAGTGTACTGACCGATGGACGGGGCTTCTACCGCGGTTTGTGGATGATGACGGGCGATGCCATGGGCGGTCCGTTTGTCAGCCGCACGCTCCTGTTGCGGCAGCCCGGGCGGCAAGGCAATTTTGTTTGCCGTCATGTCGTCGTCGAGGGCTTTGTGTTTGCTCCGGGCAAGACCAAGCGCAATGCGGTTCGCCGTCTCGAAGCCGTGCTCTATACCATGAAGCAGGCTAAGCGCAAAGATCATTGATTTCAAACATTAAAATATTCAAGACTAATATATAAGACCAAACAACCATGAACAACAACAAAATACGCGTGGCCATCACCCACGGCAGCACCAACGGCATCGGCTACGAGCTTATTTTCAAAGCTTTCGAAGAGACAGAGATGTTTGAACTCTGTACTCCTATTATATATGGTTCTCCCAAAGTGGCCGCCTATCATAGCAAGGCACTGGGCATCAAAGACAACTTCACCATCATCAACGACGCCAGTGCCGCCCAGGATGGAAAGCTCAACATCATTCCGGCTGTCGACGAGGAGATCAAGGTGGAATTGGGTATTCCCTCGCCGGATGCCACGCTGGCTGCCGTGAAAGCCCTCGACCGCGCCATCACCGATTACAAAGACGGCCTCTTCGATGTGCTTGTCTGTGCACCGGCCGACAAGGGTGAGGCTCATGTGGGTGGCTTCGACTTCCCACGCCGTGCGAAATATATCGAGCAGTGCATCGGTGAAGGTAAGAAAGCGCAGTGTCTGCTCATCAACGAAGACATGCGCTTGGCGCTGATGACTGACGAAATCAGGCTGAAGGATGTCCCTGCTGCCATCACTTCTCACGACATCATCGAGCAGGTGGCGATCCTCTTCACCACGCTGCGCCGCGACATGCGCGTCTCCAATCCCCGCATCGCCGTGCTTGCCCTTAACCCGGACGTTGACGGTAAGGCAGAGGGCAAGGAGGAGACTGAGGCTATCGTGCCATCTATTCAAAAGTTGGCTGATGCCGGTGTCAACGTCTTCGGCCCTTGTCAGGCTGACCTCTTCTTCCAGCAGGGCGACTACTATCATTTCGACGCCATCCTCTCCATGTACCACGATCAGGGACTGGCGCCCTTCAAGACGCTCCATCCCGACAACAATGTCCGCTATCTTGGCGGACTGCCTTTGGTAGCTACGGCTCCCGACCTCTCTCCTTGCTACGACATCGCCGGACAGGGCGTTGCCGATCCCACGCCATTGCGCCACGCTATCTATGCCGCCATCGACGGCTTCCGCAACCGCTGTGCCTACGACGAGCCTCTGGCCAATCCGCTGCCTAAGCTCTATCACGAGAAGAAGGACGACAGCGAGAAGGTGCGCTTCTCCATTCCCAAGAAGCACGAGAATGCCATCAAGGAACGACTCGGCAACCGTCCCGCTCCTACCGCCAAGGCTCAGGAAAGCAACGGCAAGGAACAATAACACACAATTAGCATACTACATCTCTCGACAGCATGAAAAAGAAATACCAGAACGGCTTCTTCATTTTTGGACTCATCGTCCTGATCATCATGGTCACCCAGCTTGACTTTGCTCAGGTATGGGCGGGACTGAAACATGCGGGCTACTGGTTTTTCGCCGTCGTAGCGCTGTGGATGTTTCTCTATGTGTTCAACACTTCCGCGTGGTATCTGATCATCAAGGGGGTGTGCAACCAACCGTCGGCCGACGGCAAGCCGGTGAAGCGCATCCCCTTTCTGTGGCTCTACAAGATCACGGTGTCGGGCTTTGCCCTCAACTATGCCACGCCAGGCGGACTGATGGGCGGCGAGCCTTACCGTATCATGGAGCTGGCTCCGAAGATTGGCACAGAGCGTGCCTCGTCGTCGGTGATTCTCTATGCCATGACCCATATCTTCAGTCATTTTTGGTTTTGGTTGCTCTCGGCCATCGTCTTTCTCTTTGTCCATCCCTTCTCCGTATTCTATACGGTGCTTATGCTGGCCATCATCTGTTTCTGCATTCTCGGTGTCTGGTTCTTTATGGTAGGATACCAAAAGGGCTTGGCCAACCGAGTGATGAACTTCCTGAGTCATCTGCCCATGATCAAGCGTTGGGCTACCCCGTTTGTCGAGCGGCATCGTGAGCAGCTCAATACCATTGACCGGCAGATCGCAGCCCTGCACAAGCAGCAGCCGCGCAACTTCATCGGAGCCGTGCTCTTGGAGCTCTCGTGCCGCATCTGTTCTGCTTTGGAGATTTTCTTCATTTTGCTGGTCCTCATGCCTCACGTCAACTTCATCTATTGTGTGCTCATTCTGGCTTTCACCTCGCTCTTTGCCAATCTGCTTTTCTTCATTCCTTTGCAGCTGGGCGGCCGCGAGGGTGGTTTCCTCATGTCCACTACCAGCTTGGGGCTCACGGCCAGTGCCGGCATCTTTGTGGCGTTGATCGTGCGTGTGCGTGAGTTGATCTGGACGGGTATCGGACTGTTGCTCATCAAACTGGAGAAGAGCTCGAAAGACAAATGATCGAAGTTGATGCGTTAATAGAGGACAAAGGCTTGCTCGTAGATCCCTTTTTGATAGCAATAGAATGATTTGCTTATGGCCTTACCACGTCGTCGAAATGTTCCTTGGCCCAGCTGATGAGTTGGTTGATGGCAGGGATGAGCGACTTGCCGGCGTCGGTGAGACTATACTCTACGCGTGGCGGCACCTCGGGATATACCTTGCGGTCAACGAGATGACTCCCGTTCAACTCCTTTAGCGTCTTTGATAGCATCTTCTGTGAGCAGTCACTCATGTGGGTGTGCAGCTCATTGAAGCGCATCACCCCCGTCTCACTCGTGTAGAGCGTGTAAAGTACAAGCATCGACCACTTGTCGCCAAAGTGGCTGATGACCTGACGGATGGGACATGTGAGATATTCGGGATTGATTATTTTCTTTGCCATAACGCTTTTTGCTTACTTTATTGATTGCCATAAGAAAAATCTGTGGCTCGCCACAAATATTTCTTGTAAACCAGTGGAGAATACTTTGAGATAAAGTCTTCCTTATATACGGAATAGAGAATCCTGGCTTTAGAATTGCATCTTATTCCCCTTTTAGTCTTCTTATTTCCTTGTCGAAATCCGAGTCAATCTTCTGTGTCTTGTTGAAGATGTCGTATTCCTGCTCTGCTTTGGCTTTAGCCTCTGCGGCAGAGACCTTGCCTTTGTCGGGCAGGATATGATAGTTGCGGAACTCCAGGAATTTGTTGACACTTGCTGAGAACTGATCCATGGTGAACGTATTCTCACGCTCGATGAGATCCTCGATGTAGTCGAAGAAACCGGTTACGGCACGCTCCAGACGCTTGATTTGCTCAGGCTGCAAATAGTTCTTTGCTATGCTGACATCAGACTTCAACACGCGGCCGTCAGGGGTAAGTTTCCATGTGGTCAAGCCCATGTGGTCTTTCGTATGGTCGGCTCTCGTATAAACAATCTCTGCTGCCAAATGCGGCGCTCGCTGGCACGGATGGAACGTACGCGCTCAAGGAGTTCACGAAAATAGTCTTTACCAAAGACGGCGGTCCCCTGCTTGAGCCGCTCGTCGTCGAGAGCAAAGCCCTTGGTGATATACTCCTTCAACACCAATGTTGTCCACTCCAAACAGCTGCGCCATCGCTTTCTGAGTGCACCATATCGTACCATCTTTCACGACGACCTGCACCTTGCCTTGTTCGTCGGGCATACTGTAAAACAGAAACTGTATCTCGTTCTCCATTCTTTTCGTCTTCTACTTTCGTTCAATATGCAAATTTAATGTTTTTATTTGGATTTGCGAAATAGCATAATAAAAATCTGATTCGACTGAGGGCCTCTTTCGCTCGGTGAAGTCCAATCATTATCTTGGCTTCTTCAGGCCTTCGCTTTCTTATCTCTCCATTGTTGAATAAACTGACAAAAAACAGGCCTTATTTTGCGATTCTTTTCGACGAAGCCGTCTCTCGCCGTGATTTTTCAAATTCTGAGCAGTCTTTTGTAACTATTTGTGCATTAGGGCGTTATGTATCTGTGCATTTTCTCCCATTTCAAAAGTGCCTATTTCTGCTTGTCAAAGTGCCTTTCTGACCCTGTCATCTCGGGTTTTTGATGTGGTCATCACGGCTTTTTCATCGTGTCAAAAAGCCTTTCTGATCGCATCATCTCGGCTTTTTGATGACCATAACTCGATTTTTGCTCACCTTCTTCTCGCTTTTTCCTAAAAACCGCCTCTGTTTTTTCTCTAGAATGAAAGTTCAGGTGAAAGGTCTTTTGTCAAAAGGTTTTCTATTCAAAATAGCGATGCCGGCAAAATCATAGGGTAGGGGAAGCGGAATGCCGGATATTCTTTGTAACTTTGCATCGGGTTATACCTATTATATATAAGACATGAAACATATAGAAGTAGTGGCTGCCATTATCTGCCGGGGCAACCTGATCTTCGCCACGCAGCGCGGCTATGGCGAATGGAAAGACTGGTGGGAGTTTCCTGGTGGCAAGATGGAGGAGGGCGAAAGCCGTGAGGACGCATTGCGGCGGGAAATACGTGAGGAGCTGAATACAGAGATCTCTGTCGACCGGTTCGTCATGACGGTGGAGCACGACTATCCTGCTTTCCATCTTACGATGCATTGCTTTGCCTGCCATGTCCTTTCCGGGCACCTCGAACTCTTAGAGGCTGAGGATGCGCGTTGGCTATGGGAAGACAATCTCTGCGGTGTCCAATGGCTGCCCGCCGACCGCAAGGTGGTGGACTATCTGTGTTCCATACATTTGCTGGTCAGGTAAATCTTCTTTTTATAAGGAAAAGTTTGGTGGAACGGAAAACTTTTAGTAATTTTGCACGCTGTATGGGTATGTTATACCCTAAAACCAAAATAAAAATGACTTTAATATAGCTGGATGAAGAAAGACAATCAGAAGAATCAGTACCGCGTCAACGGTCAGATTCATGTACGGGAAGTACGAGTCGTAAGTGACGACGGCTCACAAGTAATGCCTACACGTCAGGCACTTGACTTGGCTCATCAACAAGGGGTAGACCTCGTGGAGATCTCGCCCAACGCTCAGCCACCCGTTTGTCGTCTCATCGACTATAGCAAGTTCCTCTATCAGCAGAAGAAGCGTGCCAAAGAGATGAAGCAAAAGCAGGTGCGTGTGGAGGTGAAGGAGATTCGTTTCGGACCTCAGACCGATGACCACGACTACCAGTTCAAGCTCAAGCACGCGAAGGAATTCCTCGAAGAGGGCAACAAGGTGCGCGCATACGTGTTCTTCCGCGGTCGTTCCATCCTTTTCAAGGAGCAGGGCGAGGTGCTGTTATTGCGCTTTGCCAATGACTTGGAGGAGTATGCCAAGGTAGAGCAGTTGCCCAAGCTCGAAGGCAAGAAGATGTTCTTGTTCCTCGCTCCGAAGAAAGCAGGAGTCGCCAAGCAGAGCCAGCAGAAGCGTGACCGTCTTGCTGCTGAGGCTAAGGCCAAAGAAGAGGCTAAGGCACAAGCTGCTGAGAAGGCTGAGAAAAACGGCCTTCTGGCCAACGCTAAGGGTGGTGACGCCCTCCGCAAGCTCGCTGAGGCCGCTGACGCAGAGAAGAAAGACTAAGAGACAGAAAAACTGAGTGGTACCGCCGGGTATATGCGTTGCCACCTTTCAATTCATATCAACATTAAAACAACAAAAAAATGCCAAAAGTAAAGACTAACTCCGGTGCAAAGAAGAGATTCACATTCACCGGTACGGGTAAGATCAAGCGTCATCACGCTTACCACAGTCACATTCTGACTAAGAAGACAAAGAAGCAAAAGAGAAACCTCGACCATCAGACACTGGTCGACAGCGCAAACCTCAAGCAGGTTCGCGGTCTGCTTTGCCTCCGTTAATCGTAAACCTTTTTAGTCGAACGCTTAAAGAACAAAATTATGCCAAGATCAGTAAATCACGTTGCATCTAAAGCAAAGAGAACAAGAATTCTGAAGCTCACAAAGGGTTACTATGGAGCTCGCAAGAATGTCTGGACAGTAGCTAAGAACACTTGGGAGAAGGGTCTTACCTACGCTTATCGTGACCGTCGTAACAAGAAGCGCAACTTCCGCGCTCTGTGGATTCAGCGTATCAACGCTGCCGCTCGTCTCTCTGACATGAGCTACAGCCAGTTGATGGGTGCTCTCCACAAGGCAGGCATCGAGATCAACCGCAAGGTTCTCGCTGACCTCGCTGTCAACAATCCTGAGGCTTTCAAGGCCATCGTTGACAAGGTGAAGTAAAGAAAAGCCCTGAGCAATCAGAGTTTTGTAGATAAGAAACAGGATAGCGATGCCGAAAGACTCCGCTATCCTGTTTTGCTTTTTGTGATGTTTATATATTTTTGTAATGATTTCAGTAGAGAATCTCAAGGTGGAGTTTGGTACCCGGCCGCTGTTCCACGATGTCAGCTTTGTCATCAACGACCGCGACCGTGTGGCTCTTGTGGGTAAGAACGGTGCAGGAAAGTCCACCATGCTGAAAATACTCTGTGGCCTGCAAAAGCCGACTTCCGGTACAGTGTCGGTGCCCAACGGCTCTACCGTGGGCTATCTGCCACAGGTGATGAAACTTCAGGATGACACAACTGTGCGCGAGGAAGCACGCAAGGCTTTCGCCGGACATATCCATATCAAGGAGCAGCTCGCCAAGATGCAGCAGGAGATGGCCGAGCGCACCGACTATGAGAGTGAAGACTACATGGCCTTGGTTGACAAGTTCACCCAGACCCATGAGCGCTATATGATGATGGGAGGAGAGAATTACGAGGCTGAGATGGAGCGTACCCTGACGGGTTTGGGCTTCGAGCGCAGTGACTTCGACCGGCCTACTCGTGAGTTCTCCGGCGGTTGGCGCATGCGCATTGAGCTGGCAAAGATCCTTCTCCAGCATCCCGACGTGCTGCTCCTCGACGAACCTACCAACCACCTCGACATCGAGTCTATCCAGTGGCTCGAGCAGTTCCTGGCCCAAAGCTCCAGTGCCGTGGTTCTCGTCAGCCACGACCGCGCCTTCATCAACAACGTCACCAACCGTACGCTGGAGATCACCTGCGGTCATGTCGAAGACTATAAGGTGAAGTACGACCAGTATGTCGTGCTTCGCAAAGAGCGACGCGAGCAGCAGCTGCGGGCTTACGAGAACCAGCAGAAGGAGATCGCCGACACCAAGGCGTTTATTGAGCGTTTCCGCTATCAGGCCACCAAGGCCGTGCAGGTACAGCAGCGCATCCGTCAGCTCGAGAAAATTGTGCCCATAGAGGTCGATGATGTCGACAGCAAGGTCATGCACCTTAAGTTCCCGCCGTGTCTGCGCAGTGGCGACTATCCAGTTATCTGCGACGACGTGCGCAAGGACTATGGCTCTCACACCATCTTCTCCCATGTCAACATGACCATCAAGCGTGGTGAGAAGGTAGCCTTTGTCGGTAAGAACGGCGAGGGTAAGTCCACGCTCGTCAAGTGTATCATGGGGCAGATACCCTTCACCGGTACGCTGAAGATTGCGCATAACGTGCAGATTGGCTACTTCGCACAGAACCAGGCCCAGTTGCTCGATGAGAGTCTGACGATCTACGACACCATCGACCGTGTGGCCACGGGCGAGATGCGGTTGAAGATCAATGACCTGCTCGGCGCCTTCATGTTTGGCGGTGAGATCTCTGAGAAGAAGGTCGGCGTGCTTTCCGGTGGGGAGCGCTCCCGATTGGCCATGATCCGTCTGCTGCTGGAACCGGTCAACCTGCTCATCCTCGATGAGCCGACCAACCACCTCGACATGCCGTCGAAGGATGTGCTCAAGGAGGCCATCAAAGCCTTCGACGGTACAGCAATCATCGTCAGCCACGACCGTGACTTCCTCGACGGACTCGTGTCGAAAGTCTATGAGTTTGGCGGCGGACAGGTCAAGGAGCACATCGGTGGCATCTATGACTATCTCCGTGCGCACAATGCCGAGACCATCCACGAAGCCCTCAACGGCAAAGCTGCCGGAGAGGAAAAGACAGCCGCAGCCGCAGCTACAGCGAACGCCGCGACTACATCATCCGCCACACCGCAGTCTACGTCAGCCGCAAAGGGTGGGGCAGCACAGCCGAGTGCGTCTCAGCCCGCCATCAAGGAATCTTGGGAGGAGCACAAGGAGAAACAGAAGAAACTGCGCAAGGCGCAGCGTGCCGTGGAAGAGTCTGAGGCAAAGATTGCTAAGATGGAGGCTCGCCTCAAGGAACTCGACACGTTGCTCATGGATTCCAAGAATGCGTCCAACATGCAGCTTGTCAACGAGTACTCCACAACGCAGGAGGCTCTCGACAAGGAAAACGACCGCTGGATGGAACTCTCCGAGAAGGTGGAAGAGCTGGGGTGAGTGTTGAATGATAAATGATGAGTGATGAACGAAATTACCAACTTTAAAATAAAACAATGATGAACATGAAACAGATTCTCCCGATGCTGATGCTCGTCGCAGCGCCCGCACAAGGCCTGATGGCACAGAACCAGTCGGGACTCGACATGACGAACTTCGACAAGAGTGTCCGTCCTGCCGATGATTTCTATCGTTATGCCACGGGTGGATGGCAGAAACTCCACCCGCTGCCTGCCGCCTATAGCCGCTATGGCAGCTTTGACATGTTGCAGGAAAACGTCAACAAGCAGGTCAATAGCATCCTTACTTCTTTGATCAAGAAGAAGTTCAAGGAGGGCACCACCGAGCGCAAGCTCAGCGATTTCTATAAGCTCGCCATGGACCAGGACCGCCGCAACAAGGAGGGACTGGCTCCCGTGAAGCCACTGCTCGACGAGATGGAAGCTGCCAAGACGCTTGACCAGCTCCACGACCTGCAGTTGAAATATGCCAAGATCGGCTATGGCGTACCCTTCGGATCGTATTTCGGTGCCGACGACAAGAACGTCACCCGCAACATCCTCTGCCTCTCACAAGGTGGACTGACACTGGGACAGAAGGACTACTATCTCAACAACGACAAGGCAACGAGCGACATCCGTGATGCTTACAAGAAGCACCTCGTGCGCATGTTCAAGCTCTACGGCTTCTCCGACGCGCAGGCCAGTGCCAAGGCTGCGGATGTCTTCCGTGCCGAGACTGAGCTGGCCATCGCTTCCAAGAGCAACACTGAGCTCCGTGATCCCCAGGCCAACTATAACAAGATGAGCCTGAAGGAGTTTGAGGATAACTATCCCAACATTCCGCTCTGCCAGATGGCTGAGGCAGAGGGCGTGAAGCTCGACTACATCCAGGAGATGAATGTCGGACAGCCCGCTTTCTTCACGGCTCTCAACAGTCTGATGGCCTTGCAGACTCCCGACGAGTTGCGTGCCCTCATGGAATGGGACGTCATCCAGAGCTCTGCCTCTTACCTCACCGACGAGGTCCGTCAGGCCAACTTCGACTTCTTTGGCAAGACCATGAGTGGCCGCAAGGAGGAGTATCCGCTCTGGAAGCGTGCCACCAACCAGGTCGAGAGCGCTATGGGCGAGGCGCTCGGTAAGATGTATTGCGAGCGCTACTTCCCTGCTTCCAGCAAGAAGATGATGGAGGAGCTCGTGCACAACCTGCAGATCAGCCTCGGCGAGCGTATCGACGCTCAGACATGGATGAGCGACTCCACAAAGAAGAATGCTCATGAGAAACTCGATAAGTTCTACGTCAAGATCGGATATCCCAATAAGTGGACTGACTATTCCAAACTCACTATCGATCCTTCGAAGAGTTACTACGACAACGTGCTTGCCACACGTGAGTTCGCTGTTGACAAGATGATCGCTGACAAGGCCGGTAAGCCTGTCGACCGCGACGAGTGGTTCATGACACCGCAGACGGTCAACGCTTACTACAATCCGACGACCAACGAGATCTGCTTCCCCGCAGGCATCCTGCAGCGCCCGTTCTTCGATCCTAAGGCTGACGCTGCCTTCAACTACGGCGCCATCGGTGTGGTCATTGGCCACGAGATGACTCACGGCTTCGACGACCAGGGCCGCCAGTACGACGCCAGCGGCAATCTCCACGACTGGTGGACAGCTGCCGACGCCAAAGGTTTTGAGAAGCGTGCTAAGCTCTACTCCGACTTCTTCGACGGCATTGAGGTGCTCCCCGGACTGCACGCCAACGGTAAGTTCACCCTCGGCGAGAACCTCGCTGACCACGGAGGTCTGCAGGTCGCCTTCAATGCTTTCAAGCATGCCACGGCCAACAAACCGCTGAAGACTATCGACGGCCTTACGCCCGATCAGCGTTTCTTCATCGCCTACGCCGGTGTCTGGGGACAGAACATCACCGACCAGGAGATCCGCAACCGCGTCAAGCGCGATCCTCACTCACTCGGTGAGTGGCGTGTCAACGGTGCGCTGCCGCACATCGACGCTTGGTACAAGGCCTTCAACGTGAAGAAGGGCGACAATATGTATCTTCCGGAAAATCAGCGCTTAGAGCTCTGGTAAACCGATATAACGAATAAGGGTGACCAACGCTGGCCACCCTCATTTGTTCTTCCGCTTGCGATTGCTTGCTTTTTTCGATTGTTATTGTCTCTATTCTCCATTTTTTTTGTTATCTTTGCGCTGGATTCTATAGTGTTTTAAAGATAAGAGACAATGCCATTAAGATTACCCGATAAGTTACCGGCCATTGATATTTTGAAGCATGAGAATATCTTCGTCATGGACGAAAGTCGCGCCCATACGCAGATGATTCGTCCGTTGAAGATCGTGATCCTCAATCTCATGCCGTTGAAGGTTACCACTGAGACTGATCTGATCAGACTGTTGAGCAACACGCCTTTGCAGATCGAGATCAACTTCATGAAGTTGCGTAGCCACACGCCTAAGAACACGCCCATCGAGCACATGAAGATGTTCTACAAGGACTTCTCTGTCCTCAGTGAGCAGAAATGGGACGGAATGATCGTCACTGGTGCGCCTATCGAGCAGATGGCTTTCGAGGATGTGGAATACTGGCAGGAGATTACAAGCATCTTTGACTGGGCCCGCACTCATGTCACCTCCACGCTCTATATCTGCTGGGCTGCCCAGGCTGCCCTGTACCACTTCTTTCAGGTGCCCAAGCATCCGTTGGAGAAGAAGCGCTTCGGCATCTTCCCACAGACTCCGCTCGATCCCTTGCTGCCCATCTTCCGTGGTTTCGACGATGTGTTTATGATGCCGCACAGCCGGCATACCGAGGTGTGGCGCAGCGATATCGACAAGGTCGACGTGCTGCGCGTCATCGCTGAGGGACCGGAGAGTGGCGTGAGCATGGTCATGGCCCGAGAGGGTCGAGAGTTCTTCATCACCGGGCACTTGGAGTATGCCCCTGACACGCTCGACAAGGAATACAAGCGTGACGCGGGAAAGCGCGACGACGTGGAACTGCCGAAGAACTATTATCGCGACAACGACCCCGCAAAGGGACCGCTGGTCACCTGGCGCTCCCATGCCAATCTGCTTTTCAACAACTGGATCAACTATTACGTCTACCAGGAGACACCGTATAACATCAACGAGATTAAGTAATTCTGATGAAAGAGCAACGCACACTCGAACTTCTTGCTCCCGCACGCGACCTGGCCTGCGCCATGGCCGCCGTGGATCATGGTGCCGATGCCATCTATATCGGTGCGTCGGATTTCGGCGCCCGTGTGGCGGCGGGCAACAGTGTCGATGACATTCGTCAACTCTGTGACTACGCCCATCGCTATGGTGTCCGCGTGTATGTCACGGTCAACACGCTCATCTATGAGGATGAGATCGACAAGGCCTACCAGCTGATGAAGCAGTTGGCTGAGGCTAAGGTCGACGCACTCTTGGTTCAGGACATGGCTGCTATAGAGCTGATAGCCCGTGTGCGCAAGGAACTGGGCTATGCCCTGGCACTTCATGCCTCCACGCAGTGCGACACTCGGTCGGCCGGAAAGGTGCGGTGGCTGCAACAGCAGGGCTTCAGCCGGGTCGTGCTGGCACGTGAGTTATCGTTGGATGAGATTAAGTCTATACACAAGGCTGTGCCTACTGTCGAGTTGGAGGGCTTTGTTCATGGCGCGCTCTGTGTGAGCTATTCCGGTGTTTGTTACGCCTCGCAGCATTGCTTCGGACGGTCAGCCAACCGGGGCGCTTGTGCTCAGTTCTGCCGAATGAAGTTTGATTTGCTCGACGCTGACGGCCGTACGATAGAGCACGACCGCCATCTGTTGTCTTTGAAGGATATGAACCGCCTCGACCATTTGGAGGAGCTGGCCGATGCCGGTATCTGCTCGTTCAAGATAGAGGGACGGTTGAAAACGGCTGACTATGTCAAGAATGTGGTCAGCGCCTATAGTCGGAAACTCGATGACCTCGTGCGCCGTCGGCCCAATGATTACGGCAGGGCTTCCCTCGGAAAGGTGAGCTATGGGTTTACGCCCGACTTGAAGAAGACGTTTAACCGTGGCTTCACCACCTATTTCCTCAATGGACGTCAACCTGATATCGCTTCGTTCGACACGCCGAAGGCACTGGGCGAGATGGTCGGACTTGTCAAGGAGTTGCGTCGTGATTCGTTCACTGTAGCGGGTATTGCTGCTTTCGCCAATGGCGACGGGCTGTGCTTTCTCAACGACGAGCATGAGCTGGAAGGCTTCCGGGTCAATAGGGTAGAGGGCGGAAGGCTCTTTCCCTTCAAGATGCCGGCACATCTGAGAAAGGGCATGACACTCTATCGCAACCAGGATGTAGCCTTTGAGAAACTCTTGAATGGTAAGACCGCTGACCGGCGCATCCCTGTAGCCATGGTTTATGGCTTGACAAAGGACGGTTTCTTTGTGAGAATAAGCGTCGTTGGGGAGGGCGCTGAGGCTAAGAATTTGCAGGCGGAGGCGTCTGTGGCCTTTGACCATCAGGCTGCTAAACGTCCACAGACCGACAATATCCAGCAACAACTCGCCAAACTCGGTACGACAGTCTTCCATTGTGAGCCTGCCGGCATCACCATCGAGCAGGGAGCCGATGAGTTTTTCATCCCTTCCAGTCTACTTGCTGAGTTGAGAAGGGAGGCGGCAGAAGCCTTGCAGAAAAAGATTGTTGAGGCGACTGAGCAAAATCAGGTTCTGTCCACAAAGAATACGTACGGGCAGCAACAGGCTGAAATGAATGCAGGAGAAGGAAATCGCAAGGAAACAGAGCAGCCTGACCACAACGTTAGCTTTGAGCAGCCGCAGGATCTCTACGACACCTACTCTTATTTATATAATGTCGCCAATCATCTCTCCCGGCAGTTCTATGAGCGCCAGGGCATCAAGGTGAAGGCTCCGGCCTTTGAGGTGAAGGAGCCCGGAAAAGCACTGGTGATGCAATGCCGTCATTGTCTGCGCTATGCGCTCGGCCACTGTGTCAAACGTGGCGGCACAGCCCCACGATGGCGTGAACCGTTGACGTTGCGTCTCGGTGACGGCCGTCGCTTCCGGCTGGAGTTTAGATGTGACTTGTGTCAAATGAATATCTACGCGGAATGAGAATCATTCGTCTGTTGCTGATCATGTTTGCGGTGGTTTTCTCGCTTACGGGCTGTTATCAGCCCCACCGCCGCAACCATGCCGCTTTCAAGTTCAGTGAGCGGCAGATCGACTCGTTGTCGTTCTTCTCGACGCACCACTACACCAATAACTATAACTTTGTGGTGAAGGCCGACTCGCTTTCGCTGATCAGTCAGATGCCCGAAGAGTATATCGGCGGGCTGCCTACCGACTCCTTTATCGTGCGAAAGGGTGCCCATCTCGTGGTGGCCGACATACACATGGTACCGTCTGATAAGACCGACTCGGTGTGGGTGGAACTGGCCAACGACAGCTCGGTCTTTGGCTGGGCACGCGAGACTTATCTGCTTCCCCGTGTGATGCCCGACGACCCGATCTCGCAGTTCATCTCAGAATTCAGCAACGACCATGTGCTCATCTTCCTTTGTGTCATCGCTGTCTTCGCCGCGGGCTATGCCTTTTGGAACATCAAGCGCCACAAGGCACATATTGTTCATTTCCACGACATCGACTCGTTCTATCCCACCTTGCTGTGTCTGACGGTGGCCTTCTCGGCTACGCTCTATGCCAGCCTGCAGATGTATGCGCCGCAGATGTGGCAGCATTTCTACTATCATCCGACGCTCAATCCCTTCTCAGTGCCTGTGCCGTTGATGATCTTCCTCTGTTCGGTGTGGGCGATGCCGGTGATCGTGTTGGCCTGCATTGACGATGTCCGCCGGCAGTTGAGCTGGGGAGAGGGTGTGCTCTACCTGGGTGGACTGGCTGCTATGTGTGCCATTGACTATATCGTTTTCAGCATCACCACGCTCCACTATGTCGGTTATCTCCTGCTCGTGGCGTATATGGTCTTTGCCATCGACCGCTATCTCCATGTGCCCCACGCCCGGTATGTCTGTGGCAATTGTGGGGAAAGGCTTGACCATAAGGGTAAATGCCCTTACTGCGGAGCGATTAATGAATGATGAATGATGAGTGAGGAATGACGAATGATGAATGACGAATGAATAAAGACAACTTAATATCATAAGAATATGACTCGACAAGAGCGTTATCAGTATATACTTGATTATTTTCGGAAGCAGGAGCCGCATGTGACAACCGAGTTGCAGTTCGGCTCAGCCTTTCAGCTTTTGGTGGCTACGTTGCTCTCAGCACAATGCACCGACAAGCGCATCAATGCTGTGACACCGGCACTTTTCGCTAAGTATCCTACGCCGGAGACCATGGCTCAGGCTGAGGTGGAGGATGTCTTGGAGTTGATCAGCAGTGTAAGTTACCCTAATGCCAAGGCGCGTCACCTCGTGGCGATGGCCCGGCAACTCGTTGCTGACTATGGCGGTGAGGTGCCCTCTGATCCTCAGGGACTCGTGAAGTTGCAGGGAGTAGGGCGCAAGACGGCCAATGTGCTGCAGGCTGTGTGGTTTGGCAAGCCCGTGATGGCTGTCGACACGCATGTCTATCGTGTGGCGCATCGTCTGGGCTTGGTGCCCGCTACAGCTAACACGCCACTGAAAGTAGAGCAATATTTGGAGAAGAGCATACCGGTGGAAGACATTCCCTCGGCCCATCACTGGCTGTTGCTCCATGGACGGTATATCTGTCAGAGTGCTAAGCCGAAGTGCGAGAAATGTCCCTTCGACACGATATGTCCGAAACTGCTGAAGGGCAGTAAACTGGAATAGACCTTACCAAGCAGGTAAGGACAAAAAGATAGAGGAAAAAACAAATGAATACTCAACTGATATTCAAATTTTTGAAAGATGTGGCCGCCAACAACAACCGGCCATGGTTTGCTGAGCATAAAGAGCAGTATCTGGCTGCAAAGGCTGAATTCGAGAAAGGTGTGATGCAGGCTATCAATGCTTTGGGAGCAATGGATGAGTCTGTGGCTCATCTGACGGTGAAGGACTGTGTCTATCGCTTCTATCGCGACACCCGCTTCTCACCCGACAAGTCGCCCTATAAGCGCCATTTGGGCGCTTACATCTCTGCCCACGGCCGTAAGGGATTGCATGCGGGCTATTATGTTCATTTGCAACCCGGCCACAGTCTGATAGCTGTCGGTGCTTATTGGCTGCCGACAAACATCCTCACGTCTGTGAGAAATGAGATCATGGGAAACATAGATGAGTGGAGACACTGTGTGGAGAACGGCGAGTTCATCCACCTCTTTGGCTATCCCAACGCCTCGGAATGGAGCGATGATGCGCCTGCGACAAAAGGATTTGGCATCAGTTGCCTGAAGAAAGCACCAAAAGACTTCCCCAAAGACTATGAGTTTCTCTCTTATTTGAAGATGAAAGACTATTGCGCCTGGCATTGTGTGCCCGATGATTTCTTTCAAGGTGATCATTGGACAGAGGGACTGGTGAAGATTGCTAAGGTAGCCAAACCGATGATGGACTTCACCAACAATGTCATTGACGATTACGAGTAGCGGTTTCTATAGCCTTGACTCGGAAAGTCTTTACTTGACTGCGATACAAAAACAAAAAAGGAGACTCCCGTTATGAGAGTCTCCTTTTTATATATGGTGAAGGATCAGGGCTGATTATGCTTCTGCATTTTCCTCAGTCTCTGCCTTCTTTCTTCTTGTTGTGCGTTTCTTCTTGGGCTTCTCCTCAGCAGAGGGATCTGGTTTCACACCGGCAAGCTCAGGGTCGATGAGGATACGGCCGCAGTATTCGCAGACGATGATCTTTTTGTGCATCTTGATGTCCAACTGACGCTGTGGCGGAATCTTGTTGAAGCAACCACCGCAGGCATCACGCTGCACGTAGACAATGCCCAGTCCGTTGCGGGCACCTTTGCGGATGCGCTTGAAGCTGGCAAGCAGACGCGGCTCGATGCGGGCCTCCAGTTCCTTGGCCTTCTCCTTGAGATCTTCCTCTGCCTCGCGGGTCTCCTGCATGATGGAATCGAGCTCGTCACGCTTCGACTCAAGGTCTTTCTGGCGCTCGGTGAGCGTAGCCTGTGTGTTGGCGAGGTCGTTCTGACGCTCCTGCACCTTCTGGTTGGCTTCCTTGATCTTCTTGTTGCAGAGTTCGATCTCCAGTGTCTGGAACTCGATCTCCTTGGTCAGCGTATCGTATTCACGATTGTTTTTCACCTCGTCGAGCTGTGCTTTGTAGCGGTCTACGCTGGCCTGGTTCTGCTCAATCTCATTGCGCTTTTGTGCAATGGCAGCGCGGAAGTCTTCAATCTCAGCGTTGATGTGTTCCATACGTGTGTTGAGGCCGGCGATCTCGTCCTCAAGATCACGCACTTCGAGAGGAAGTTCGCCACGCAGTGCCCGCTTCTCATCGATGGCAGACAGGGTGGTCTGTAACTGATAGAGGGTGGAGAGCTTCTCCTCCACCGACAACTCTGATGGGTCTTTCTTTGCCATGATTATTATTGTTTTTATAGTTCGATCAATATGTATTTATACTTGAGTCAATGTGCATTGAGAGCTTGAGCCATGTGTATCTGTCGTTGGATCAACGTGTATTGACGTTGAGATCTAAAAGTAGATAATCGGATTGGTGTTGATCTCCGACAAAATGCAGCGGACGCCGGGGCATTGCTGTGTGATGATGTCGCGGAAGATCTCCCGTGTGAACTGCTCACTTTGATAGTGTCCGATGACGGCAATCTGTATGCGTTGCTCGTAGCCGAAATATTGATGATAGTGCATCTCGCCGGTCAGGAAGGCGTCAGCACCGAGGGCTACAGCGTCCGGCAGCAGGAAATCACCGGCTCCTCCGCAGATCGCCACGCGACGGATAGGGCGACGAAGCAGTTCGTTAGCCATCACACACTCCACATTGAAAGTTTGTTTCAACTGGATGATGAAGTCGTCGGCGGCAAGGGGCTCTGTCCATTCCGCAATCACTCCTTCGCCGCCAGCCACAGTCCGGGTCTCTCCGTCACTGGCTTTTACCTCGGCGGATTGGCATTTGCCGAAGAAAGTAGGGCGCTCCAGTCCCAGCTTCTCTGCTATCTTGAAGTTCACGCCGCCCTTTGCAGCATCCATGTTGGTGTGGAGTGAGAGAATGGTAATGTGCTGTTCGATGGCTTTCATCACCGTGCGTTGCACTTCATCCTCGCCGCAAAGCCTTCTGAGTTTGTGGAAGATCAGAGGATGGTGCGACACAATGAGGTTGCAGCCTTTGGCGACGGCTTCGTCCACCACTGCCTCGGTCACGTCAAGACACAATAAAGCCCCTGAGACATCCGCCTCTGTCAATCCCGTTTGCAGGCCGGCATTATCGTAGTCTTCCTGCAAGGGCAGAGGCGCGAACTGTTCAAGGGCATTCACCACTTTTGCTATTTTCACGCTTAATACGTTTTAGATTACAAAGGTAGACATTTTATTTCGATCCACGTGAGCTTCTTATTGGTATTTAAGAACAATTAATAAAAAAGCCCTATCTTTTCAGACAGGACCTCTTATATTTGCTTTCCGACGCTGTGTCCGTTAACGGATGCTGTGTCAGAAACGGGTTCTCTTGTTATCTACTCTTTACTTCAGCAGACCACGGTTCTCAAGAGTGAGGTTGAGCAACGTGTTGTACTTGCGATACTGCTTCTCGTTGAGTACGTAGTGCATGTACTTCAGCTCCTTGGTAGCAGCCTTCTTGACGAGCTCTGCACGCTCAGAAGCCTCTGCGTTAGCGGCCTTGCGCATGTCGTTGATGAACTGGTCGTGGATGGCCTCGACAGCGTCGATCTGATCAGAACTCAGCTCCAATGTGGTAGCCAGCTTGCTGTAGTTGACAGTCATGTCGTAGTTTGCAGCAGTGCTTGCCTCTGTTACCTCAGGTGCATTCTCAGGGATGTTCTCTGTGTTTGCAAATGCCATGCTCATTGTCATCATGGCAGCCAGTGTCAATACAATCTTTTTCATCTTTTTACCTTTCTTCTTTCCCGGCTTTGTCCTGAAACTTGTTCCTTGGATCTCTATCCGGGTGTTCAACATGTTATCCTTGAAATCACTTATCTTCTTGATTTCGATGCAAAATTACGAGAATTATTGATACCAACCAAATAATTTGTTAGCTGTGTGCGTAAACAACTGCTTATTTTGATGTAAATCAAAGATTATGTTACCATTTTGAATTTTAATAGGCTTGTAACTAAGAAAAAAGCACTACCTTTGCAGGCGAACAACAAATAATCAAAAGAATAGTATTATAATGAGCGAAAACAAGAGTAACAAGTTGGTAAGCGTTTCTTATCAGCTCTACGATGTCTCTAATGGACAGAAAGTGCTTGTCGAGATGACCGAAGAGGCCAAGCCTGCTACTTTCATCAGTGGTATGGGCTATATGTTGGAAGACTTCGAGCGTCAGGTCGTTGACCTGGCTGTTGGCGACAGTTTCAACTTTGAGTTGACACCGGAGCAGGCTTTTGGTCCACGCAACAACGATTTAGTGAAGAGCGTGGACAAACATATCTTCGAGATTGATGGTAAGTTTGACTCCAAACATGTCTATCCCGATGCCATTCTGATGCTGCAAAATGAAACCGGCGATCACTTCAATGGACGCGTCGTGGAGGTGGGACCGGATACTGTGACCATCGACCTCAACCATCCATTGGCTGGTTGCACGCTGAACTTTGTCGGTCAGGTGCTGGCTAACCGTGAGGCCACGAAAGAAGAAATGGCGCAGTTGGTCAAGGCTATGTCAGGCGAAAGCTGCGGTGGTCATTGCGACAACTGCGGCGGCGGATGTGAAGGCCATGGCGAAGAAGGCTGTGGTGGTGGTTGCGGCGAAGGCTGCGGACACTGTCATTAAACGGTTTTTGAATACCAAATTCTATAAAAGACAGCAGAGTTCTTTGTCTGCTCCTTATATATAAATTAAGGTGTGTACGCTACTTATATAATAAGGTGTAGGCGATTAGACAATAAGGAAGCATCTGTTAGATAGTCACGAAACACCTATTATTATAGGTGGATGGTGATGTAAAAGTAAAAAGAAAGGACAGCAATGAGGAACACGTTTGGTAATATATTCACTTTGACGACCTTTGGAGAAAGTCATGGTGAGGCTGTAGGAGGTATTGTCGACGGGATGCCGGCAGGCATTGAGGTGGACATGGATTTCATCCAGCTTCAGTTAGACCGCCGTCGTCCGGGACAGAGTCAGATCACAACGCAGCGCAAAGAGCCCGACCATGTGGAGTTGCTCAGTGGTGTTTACCAAGGCAAGACGACGGGAACCCCAATTGGCTTCATGGTCCGGAACACAAATCAGCGCTCTTCCGACTACAATAATATGGTGGATCTGTTCCGCCCTTCCCACGCCGACTATACCTATTACAACAAGTATGGCCTGCGTGATCCCCGTGGAGGTGGGCGCTCTTCTGCCCGCATCACGATCAGCCGGTGTGTCGGTGGCGCTTTGGCCATGCTGGCTCTGCGCCAGTTAGGTATCACTATTCAGGCCTATACAACACAAGTTGGTGACATCAAGTTGGAAGGAGACTATACGCATTACGACCTTTCGCAGATCGACTCCAACATCGTTCGTTGTCCGGATCAGGAAAAAGCGCAGCAGATGGAAACCTTGATCAGAGAGGTCAAAGCCGACGGAGACACGATCGGTGGAGTGATCGCCTGTGTTATCCAAGGCTGTTCTGTGGGATTGGGTGAACCAGAGTTTGGCAAGCTCCATGCCCAGTTGGGGGCTGCAATGCTCAGCATCAATGCTGTGAAAGGCTTTGAATATGGCTTGGGCTTCGATGGCGTGAGTCAGCGTGGCAGTCAGCAGAATGATGTGTTTGTTGCTGATCATGGACATATTTCCACAAGTTCCAACAACAGTGGGGGCATCCAGGGCGGTATTTCAAACGGACAGGATATCTACTTCCGCGTAGCCTTTAAACCAGTTGCTACGCTATTACGCAGTCAAAATACAGTTGATGCAAACGGTTGCGCAACTGTCTTGCAAGCCAAAGGACGCCATGATCCCTGTGTATTGCCGCGTGCAGTGCCTATTGTGGAGTCAATGGCAGCGATGGTATTGCTGGATGATTACTTGCTCAACAAGACGGTATATCTCTAAGTCCATAGCTTTCTCTGGTGGCCATTTGCCGAAGTCTGTCGGAAAGAAACGACGGTGGGGCAAATGGTCACCAGTGTTTTATGTTGAGAGAAATATAATCCGCTGACGCTTAGAACGTAAAAAGGGTACAAACACAAAAGACGGCAGACATCCCAACTGGATAACTGCCGCCTTTTGGTATCCCAAAACAATCCTAGCCTTTCTTGACTAATACATCAATTAACCTAACCAATCATCAAATACCTAATAACTACCTATATGAAAAACTACCTAACTAACTTGCTTATTCTTGAACAATCTATTGCTTTCTTTTTTTTCTGTTGCAAAGGTACGAGATTTCCAGATATGAGAGTGAAAAAACTATCTTTTTTTTGCACAATACGCTGTGCAATCGATTTCCGCAGGCTAAAATTATTAAATATTCAAGATTTCTCTTTGCTGATCAGTGATTAATATCTAACTTTGCATCTAGTAAATTGATATATTAGGTAACTATGAAGAAAATCAAGTTTGTTCTCTTCACTTTGCTGACAGCCCTGTTAGTGTCGGCATGTGGAACCACGCAGACGGTGCCAGTCACTGGTCGCAAGCACAGTCTTTTGGTCACTGATCAGCAGGTTCTCAGTTTGAGTAATCAGGAGTATCAGAAATTTATGCAGTCCGCCAAGCTCTCTACGGATGCAACAAACACAGCCATGGTGAAGCGGGTAGGCCAGCGGTTGGCTGCTGCTGTTGAGAGCTACTTGGCCTCACACGGGGCTGCCGACGAGGTAAAGAACTTCTCTTGGTCTTTCAATCTTGTTCAGAGCAAGGAAGCCAACGCCTTCTGCATGCCTGGCGGTAAGATTGTTGTCTATGAAGGTCTGCTGCCTTACACCCAGAACGAGCCGTCGTTGGCCATCGTTCTCGGTCATGAGATCGCTCATGCAGTGGCTAAGCACTCTGCCGAGCAGATGTCCAAGCAGATCCGTCAGCAGTATGCAACACAGGGTGTCAACATCCTTGGCAGTGTGCTGGGTGCCGGTGACCTCACCAATGTGGCCACGGGCATCATGCAGCAGGGTTTTTCTTTCGCCAATCTGAAGTATAGCCGTAATGACGAGAGTGAGGCCGATCGCATGGGACTCGTTTTTGCTGCTATGGCTGGCTACAATCCTCAGGAGGCTATTCCTTTCTGGAAGCGCATGTCACAAGGCAATAACAATACAAATGATTTCTTGAGTGATCACCCAAGCGATGCAAAGCGTATTGCAGCATTGCAGCAGGAGATGCCCGAGGCTTTGAGATATTATCAGGCTTATCAGGCCGCTCACACAACTACCCAAAAGAACACAACCCATTCTAAGAGCAGCAAGTCGCGTCGTCGCAGATAATCTTTGACGACAAGAATGTGTGGATAAGAAGGCCGAGAACTCTTACTCTGGATGCTCTTCTTTGAAGCCCATTGCATCGCAAATTTTCCATAGGTGCCGTGCATGCCCCGCATCTTCGTGCACGCCGGTACCATTCCAATAGCACCATGCCAAGTAATACATCGCTTCGGCATGGTGTTGCTTTTCTGCATATCTTAGGATGCGGCACGCATCCTCATAGTTTTCCTCCCGCAAGAGTTTCTTGGCTCTTTTCACAGCTTCTTCGTAGGTTTCTCCTTCGTGCTCTTCGTCTGTGAATCCAAAGAACTTCCTCCAAATACTTGTCATGGTCTTTTACTTTGTTGATTTTTTCCTTTCTGATATTGCAAAGTTATGAATAAATCTTAAGTCGAATGTAATTCTTTCTTCGAAATATAGGAAATATCGATTTTTTTTCTTAATTTTACCTTCAGAAAACAATTTCAATGACTATGATAGATTATCTTTCTGAAAACTTATGGCTGCTGTGGACGCTGATTTGCGTTCTTGCGCTGATACTGGAAGTGTCGTCCGGCACCTTCTATCTGTTGTGCTTTGCGGTAGGAGCCGCAGTGGCTATCGTCTCCTCCTTCTTCGCCATTCCCTTATGGGCACAGGTGCTGGTCTTTGTCATCTTCTCTTGTCTCTGTGTGTTCTGTGTACGTCCGGTTGTCGTGAAATATCTGCATACCGACCGTCGCAACCGTAAGAGCAATGCCGATGCGCTCTTGGGTCGTGAGGGTGTTGTGATAGAGTCGATAACCGTGGAAAAGCCCGGATACGTCAGGATCGATGGTGACGAGTGGCGTGCAGTGAGCAAAGATGGCAACAATATAAACAAGGGCGCCATAGTGAAAGTCGTTGCGCGCGAGAGCATCGTCGTGACCGTTGAGGACATCGCGGGAGGAGATTAATATTGAAATCAGCTTGCGGCGATACTGCCTGATCGTACTGAATAATGCTATATCTTATTTATAAGGATGTGGCTTATCGTGCCGAAGAATCCTATATATAATAAGGTGTTGCAATGTATATTAATAAGGGGTAGAGCCAGACAACGTTATAGTTGCGTCTCTGCAAGCTGTTTATAGCAAGTTTAACCCATAACAACAATAACCATATGATTGGAACTTACGTACTGATAGGACTTATCGTCCTTGCGCTTATCTTTGCCAAGATGGCTATCGTCATCATTCCACAGAGTGAGACCAAGATCATTGAGAGGCTGGGAAAGTACTATGCAACGTTGAAACCCGGCATCAACATCATCATTCCTTTTATCGATCGTGCAAAAGTCATTTGCACACTGGTTCGCGGACGCTATGTCTATAGCAACAGCATTGACTTGCGAGAGCAGGTCTACGACTTCGACAAGCAGAATGTCATCACCAAGGACAACATCCAAATGCAGATCAATGCCTTGCTCTATTTCCAGATCGTAGATCCTTTTAAAGCCGTTTACGAGATCAATAATCTGCCCAATGCCATTGAGAAGCTTACACAGACCACCTTGCGAAACATCATTGGTGAGATGGAACTGGATCAGACGTTGACTTCCCGAGACACAATCAACACAAAGTTGCGCGGTGTACTTGATGACGCTACCAACAAGTGGGGCATCAAAGTCAACCGTGTGGAGCTTCAGGACATTATTCCGCCGCAGAGCGTTTTGCAGGCTATGGAGAAGCAGATGCAGGCAGAGCGTGACAAGCGAGCCACCATCCTCACCTCAGAAGGAAAGAAGCAGGCCGACATTCTGCGGTCTGAGGGTGAGAAGGCCGCAACGATCAACCGCGCTGAGGCCGACAAGCAGCAAGCCATCCTCCGTGCGGAAGGTGAAGCACAGGCCCGTGTGCGCAAGGCAGAGGCCGAGGCAGTCGCCATCGAAAAGATTACAGAGGCCGTAGGAAAGAGTACCAATCCGGCGAACTACCTGTTGGCACAAAAGTATATCCAGATGATGCAGAATGTAGCAGAGGGCGATCGCACCAAGACTGTCTACCTGCCTTACGAGGCCACGAACCTGCTTGGGAGCATTGGTGGCATCAAGGAGCTCTTCACTTCCACCAAGACTGATACCGATGCTAAAGACAAGAAATAGGGACTGTATCGATGTCCTTCCGTGAGTGCAATAAATATGCTCCCGTGAAGACAATAGAAATAGAACATCATAACAAGTTCTGAAAAACATTGGGGCAGGCTACGGAATTGTAGCCTATCCCCATTGTCTTTATCTTAGAGCACTTCAATTCTTTGTTTTATCAGCCCTTTGTTCTCTTTGTTACTTTGTCTTTGCTTTATTTTGTCAGTCCTTTATTCCTTCTATTACTTTGTCTTAGATAATGGCTTTTCGCGGATATATTTGCCATACGTTTCGCAGAACTGTTCACCCAAGGCGAATCCTTCCTCATAGAGAGCCTCCAGTTTCTCCACATCCTTTTCTATTCTTCTCACTTGCATAGGCTTTCGTGGCCGGATGCAGATGATGCGGTCTTCGTGCTCCAAGTCCTCGATGAGTTGCAGTTGTTGGTTATAGGCACGGATGCGATGACTCAGCGCCACCCGTAGCCGAGGGTAGTTGCGGTAGATAAAGGGTGGTATCTTTCGGTCTTTGCCCAATTCCCTGAAACCAAAGTTGCGGGTAGAGATGACCACATTGGTAGCGTGTCCGGCTTCTATACTCCGCATCACGGGTATAGAGTCGATGATTCCTCCGTCGAGCAGCGGACGGCCGTCCACCCAAACGATCTTGCTCACATAGGGCAAACTACTGGAAGCCTTCACGATGTCGCAAGCCCGTTGCCGGTCGCGGGTTTCCTTGAGATAGACAGGATGGCCCGACGCACAGTCTGTCGCCACCATTTCGAAACCGTCGGCGTGACGGAAGAACTCATCATAGTCAAAGGGCAATAACTCGTTGGGGAATCGGTCGTAGAGCAGTTCCCGGTCAAAGATGCAACCTTGCGTGACCAGATGTTTTATACCTATATAATTATATCTTGCCAGATACTCGATGTTTGAAATGCGTGCGCGTCTGGGTTGGCGTGAGATATAACTCATGCCATTGCAAGCACCGGCAGAGACCGCTACGACATGGCGAAACCATACCTCATGCTTCATGAAAGCATCCAAGACACCACTTGTGAAGACGCCTCGCATACCGCCGCCTTCGAGCACTAACCCTGTATTCGTATCAATTTGCATAAAAACATTTAATTTAAATTGCAAAGTTACGCATTTTAAGTGAATAATTAGTAACTTTGCAATGAATATTAAATTCATTGTCTATGTATAGCAAAGAAACTTATGTCAGTCGTCGTGCTGAACTCAAAAAGCTTGTGAAGAGTGGAGTGATTATCCTCTTCGGCAACAATAACTCACCTGCCAACTATCCCAACAACGGATACCATCCTTTTCGCCAGGATTCATCGTTCCTGTATTATTTCGGTCAGAACCGTGACGGACTTGTGGGTGTCATTGATGTGGATAATGACATTGAGACGCTCATCGGCGACGACATCAGTATCGACGATATTGTATGGTACGGCTCTGTAGACAGTGTACACGACATGGCGGAGCAGGTTGGCGTGAAGAACTCAGCACCGATGAAGTCTTTGAAGACCATCTGCAATGATGCCATGCGTCAGAAACGTCGTATCCATTTCCTGCCGCCTTATCGTGCTGACATTAAAATTCAGGTATTCGATCTGCTCGGTATCCATCCCAACCAGCAGAAAGAGAGCGCTTCCATGGATCTGATCAAGGCCATCGTGAAGATGCGATCAGTGAAGACTGATGAAGAAATCGAAGAGTTGGAGCGTGCCGCTGCCATTGGTTATAAGATGCACACGACAGCCATGAAGATGTGTCGTCCGGGTATCACTGAGCAAGAGATTGCCGGTGCTCTTGACGGTATCGCCAACGGACTGGGCTCTATGGTCAGTTTTGCTACCATTCTGACACAGCATGGCGAGATCATGCATGGCTCTCCCTCGATGAATAAGTTAGAGGCTGGTCGCTTGATGCTTTGCGACGCTGGTGCCGAGACCATCAACAACTACTGCTCCGACAACACCCGTACCTCTCCGGTGAGCGGTCACTACGATCAGCGTCAGCTCGAGATTTATTCCATCGTAGAGGCTTGCCACGACTACGTGCTTCAGGTCGCCAAGCCAGGAGTGAAGTGGTGGGACGTGCACTTTGCCGTTTGCCGTTTGATGACCGACCGCTTGAAAGAGCTCGGATTGATGAAGGGCGATACTGAAGAAGCTGTCCGCGCCGGTGCCCACGCTATGTTCATGTGTCACGGACTCGGCCACATGATGGGTATGGATGTACACGATATGGAAGGCTTCGATCAGATCAATGTCGGTTTCGACGAAGAGGTCCGTCCCAACCTTGAGCAGTTTGGTACCAATTGTCTGCGCTTAGGCCGTCGTTTGCAGAAAGGCTTTGTCGTCACCGACGAACCGGGTATCTATTTTATCCCTGCACTGATCGACGACTGGAAGGCCAGCGGACACTGTAAGGAGTTTATCAACTTCGATAAGTTGGAGACCTACAAGGACTTTGGTGGCATCCGTATTGAGGACGATCTGCTCATCACCGATGATGGTTGCCGCTTCTTGGGTAAGGAACGCATTCCTTATCATCCTAAGGATGTGGAAGCTTTCATGGCTGAAAACCACTAATCCCTTTTAAAGGTGGAAAATATCGGGAACCTCTTGACAGCAAGAGGCTCCCATCCTCTTTGATTTATTAAGATATACAGAAAAGACGATAGAGAGAATTATAAGTAATATCATTAAGACAAGTCAACCAAAAGGAAAAAGATGAAGAAAGCAATTGTATTGGCTTTACTTGCAGTGAGCACATTAGGTGCTCACGCTGAGAAAAAAGACAGTGTTATTCCCAACAAGCCTGTCTTCACCGTCATTAAGAAGAATCCGATCACTTCTATCAAGGATCAGAACCGCTCAGGTACGTGCTGGGACTACTCTACGCTGAGCTATTTCGAGTCAGAGATTCTCAAGGCTACAGGCAAGACCTATGATCTTTGCGAGAGTTTTGTGGCCAACAAGACATATATGGACCGTGCCATTCAGGTCGTGCGTCTGCATGGCGACTGCCAGTTCGCTGAGGGTGGTAGTACCTATGATCCTCTCTATTGCCTTGAACATTACGGCATCTGCCCGGAGAATGCCATGCCTTTTCCCGGCACCCTCTATGGCGACTCACTCAATAACTTCGGTGAGTTCTTCTCTGTGATGACACCTTATGTCGAGAGCGTAGCCAAGAGCAGTCTGAAGAAGATCTCCAGCCAGTGGAAGGTAGGATTGCAGGGGATCCTTGACGCTTATCTTGGTAAGTGTCCTGAGCAGTTCACCTACGAGGGCAAGACCTACACTCCGAAGACTTTCGCCGCTTCCCTTGGTCTTGACTGGAACAATTACGTGAGCTTCACCTCTTTCTCTCATCATCCTTTCTGGTCTCAGTTTGCCGTAGAGGTACAGGACAACTGGCGCAATCCTCTGACATGGAACGTGCCTATCGACGATCTCCAGAAGATCATCGACAATGCTATCATGAACGGCTATACCATCGCCTGGGGCGGAGACGTCAGTGAGGACGGCTTCACCCGCAAGGGACTTGCATACAATGTCGACGAGAAGAAGCTCGAGAATATGAAAGGTAGTGACATGGCTCATTGGCTGAAACTCACTCCCGCTAAGAAGAAGAACATCGTAGACTCTCTCGGCGTTAACGTTCCGGAAGTTGTGCCTACACAGAAGCAGCGCCAGGAGCGTTTCGACGACTGGGAGCTCACCGATGACCATGGCATGCTAATTTTTGGTATCGCCAAGGATCAGAATGGCAAGGAGTACTACATGGTAAAGAACTCTTGGGGCAAGAGTGGTGACTATGACGGCATCTGGTACATGACCAAGAACTTTATCATTGCCAACACGATGGATTTCATGGTCAACAAGAATGCTGTGCCTAAGGACATCCGCAAGAAGTGCAACATCTGATCAAATTGATCAAAAACTATACTATCCGCCTCTTCACCGCTGTGTGAAGAGGCGGATTTCTTTTTAGGTGCCAACCGTCTCTCTGTCATTCCACCGGCCTGCTACTATCCTCATTTCTATCCTTCCTTATACTTTTTCTGTGGTTTTTTTGCTGTTCAGCAAGAAAATTCGTATCTTTGAAGCAGAAAAAGAAATATTTAAAATGCATTTCAAATGGAAGTATGTGCCACCTACATCTGATGAACTCCGTTTGGCGGGCGAACTGAGTGAGAAACTCAATATGAGTCCCTTGCTTACCCAGCTTCTCGTCAAGCGTGGCATCACCACAGAGAGTGCAGCCAAGCAATTCTTCAAGCCTCAGTTAGCCGACCTGATCAATCCTTTCCGCATGAAGGACATGGACGCGGCGGTCGACAGGCTCAACGACGCGATGGGCCGTAAAGAGCGGGTGCTTGTCTATGGTGATTATGATGTTGACGGATGTACTGCGGTGGCTTTGGTTTACAAGTTTTTACAGCAGTTCTATTCCAATATAGACTATTATATCCCTGATCGCTACGATGAGGGTTACGGTATCAGTCGCAAGGGGTTGGAGTATGCCCAGCGGACAGGCGTGAAACTGGTGATCATCCTTGACTGCGGCATCAAGGCTGTCGAGGAGATTGCCTATGCCAAGTCGTTGGGTATCGACTTCATCATCTGCGACCACCATGTTCCCGATGAGGAGATGCCGCCCGCTGTGGCCATCCTCGACCCCAAGCGCGACGACGATCCCTATCCTTTCAAGCAACTCTGTGGTTGCGGTGTGGGCTTCAAGCTTATGCAGGCTTTTGCCAAGAACAATGGCATACCTTTCTCCCGGCTGATTCCTTTGCTGGACTTCTGCGCCGTGAGCATTGCTGCCGACATGGTGCCTGTTGTCGATGAGAACCGCATCCTCGCTTTTCATGGACTGAAAATTCTCAATCAGAATCCCAGTGTGGGCCTGAAAGCCATCATCGACATCTGTGGACTCAGCGGCCGCGACATCTCCATGAGCGACATTGTTTTCAAGATCGGACCGCGTATCAACGCCTCCGGACGGATGGAGAACGGTAAGGAAAGCGTGGATCTACTCGTAGAGAAAGATATCAAAGAGGCGCTGCGCAAGGCCAGGCATATCAATGAGTACAACGAGCAGCGCAAGGACATCGACAAGCACATGACCGAAGATGCCAACCAGATCGTCTCGCGCCTGGAAAGCCAGAAACATCAGTCAAGTATCGTCCTCTATGATGAGCACTGGAAGAAAGGCGTCATCGGTATTGTGGCTTCACGACTGACAGAGATTTATTTCCGTCCGACGGTGGTGCTTACGCGTGACGGCGACCTTGCGACAGGCTCAGCCCGTTCGGTGATGGGATTCGACATCTATTCGGCCATTAAGAGCTGCCGTGACCTGCTCATCAACTTCGGGGGCCATACCTATGCCGCAGGACTCACCTTGCGCTGGGCCGACATCCCCACGTTCCGCAAGCGTTTCCAGAAATATGTCGAGGAGCATATCCAGCCCGAGCAGACCGAGGCCTACCTCAGGATCGACGCGATCATCGACTTCAAGGACATCACCAAGAAACTCTATAACGACCTCAAGCGCTTCTCACCGTTTGGCCCGAGCAATCCCAAACCGGTGTTCTGTACGCTTGGTGTCTATGATTATGGCACAAGTAAGGTCGTCGGCCGCTCACAGGAACATATCAAACTGGAGCTTGTCGACTCCAAGTCGGGTGTTGTGGTCAACGGCATCGCCTTTGGCCAGAGTGCGTCCGCACGCTATATCAAGTCGCGCCGGTCGTTCGACATCGCCTATACCATTGAGGACAATGTCTTCAAGCGCAACCAAGTACAGTTGCAGATCGAGGATATCCGGCCCCGCAAGGGTGAGTAAGGGCCTTGTGGCATAAGGCTGTATCAGTAAGAGGTAAAGAGTTGAGGCTTGAGCTTTGGACAAGTATCGTGAAATTCTTAAGCGTTATTGGGGCTATGACGACTTTCGCGGCATTCAGCGCGACATCATAGACAGCATTGGCAGCGGCCACGACACGTTGGGACTGATGCCGACGGGTGGTGGCAAGTCCATCACCTTTCAGGTACCTGCCCTTGCTGCCGATGGCGTCTGCATTGTCATCACGCCGTTGATCGCCTTGATGAAAGATCAGGTGGCCCATCTTCAGGCCAACGGTATCAAGGCGGCGGCCATCTATTCCTCCATGTCGCGCAGCAAGATTGTCGCGACGTTGGAGAATGCAATCTTTGGCAGGCTCAAGCTGCTCTATGTCTCGCCCGAGCGCCTCGGCAGTCCTTTGTTTCTTCAAAAGCTCAAGCGCATTCCCGTGAGCTTCATCACGGTCGATGAAGCCCATTGCATCAGTCAGTGGGGATACGATTTCCGCCCTTCCTATCTTAAGATTGCTGATATCCGTCAGGTCAAGCCCGACGTACCTGTGCTGGCTCTTACTGCCACGGCCACACCGGCTGTTGTCCATGACATCATGGATCGGTTGGCTTTCAAGGACAAGCGGTTCTTCAAGATGAGTTTCGTCCGGAAGAACGTCATCTATGTGGTTCGTCCCACTGTTGACAAGCAGAAAGAGCTGGTGCATATTCTCCGGCATGTTCCCGGCTGTGCCATCGTCTACGTTCGTAGCCGTGAGAAGAGCCGTCTGCTGTCGACCTTTCTCTCCGAGAGCGGCATAGCCTCTACATATTATCATGCTGGTCTGGAGCCTCAGGACAAGGACGAACGGCAGGAGAAATGGACGCGCGACGAGGTGCGGGTGATGGTTGCCACCAACGCCTTTGGCATGGGCATCGATAAACCCGACGTGCGCTTAGTTGTCCACTTCGATTGTCCCGATGCCATAGAAGCCTATTTCCAGGAAGCCGGAAGAGCAGGACGCGACGGACAGAAGTCCTATGCTGTGTTGCTTTGGGATGATCAGATGGATCAGCGCATGATGCTCAAGCGAGTGGAAATGAACTTTCCACCAAAGGATAAAATTGCCGACGTGTATGAGCATCTGGCTTATTTCTATCAGGTTGGCGTCGGCAGTGGGGCAGGCCACACGTTTCTGTTCAACATCGACAAGTTCTGTGCGGCCTATCATTTGTCGCCCTTCATGGTGCCTTCTGCCTTGCAGCTGTTGCAATATGCAGGCTATATCGATTACAATTCCGAGCCGGACAGTGTCTCGCGGGTGAGGATTCTGGTCAGTCGCGACGAACTCTATCGTCTTCGTCTGCCTACACAGGAGGATCTTGTCCTTACGGCCTTGTTGCGATTGTGCGACGGCATCTTTACGCGCTATTCCTTTTTTGACTTAAACGAGGTGGCAGAGCGCACACAGTTGAGCGAGCAGCAGACCTATCTGGTGTTAAAGACGTTGAGTGCCAAACACGTCATCCACTTCATCCCCAACCGCCATATTCCTCAGATCACCTATCTCCGGGACCGCGTCAGCATCGAGGAAGTGATCATTCCGCCCCATGTCTATGAGGACAGAAAACAGAAATATGAGCAGCGGCTCAAGGCGATGATGGATTATGTCCTCAACGATCAGGAGTGTCGCAGCCGTCAGCTGTTGACTTATTTCGGTGAGGAGACGAAAGACGATTGTGGGCAGTGCGACATCTGCGTACAGCATCGCAAGGACTATCGTCAGCGGGTGGCTGCCCTGCCGCGTCAGATTCTCGACCTCTTGTCCGACGGTGAATCCCATGATCTTTCCGTCCTTCGTTCCCTCCATTTCGATCAAGACACGGTCACCGCTGCCGTTCAGTCGTTAGCCGATGACGAAAAGGTAGACATAGGTATCAACACCATCCGGTTGCACAACTCGTAACCGGATGGTGTTTTCTGTTATTTCTTCAGCAGGTCGGGGCGCAAGCGTTTTGTGCGCTCCATGGCTTGGTCCATTTCCCATTGCTTGATTTTAGCCTCATTGCCGCTCAGGAGGATGTCTGGGACCTTCCATCCCTTGTAGTCGGCGGGACGCGTATAGATCGGTGCTGCCAGCAGATCATCTTGGAAGCAGTCTGAAAGTGCGCTCTGATCGTCGCTGATCACACCGGGCACCAGTCTGACCACAGCGTCAGCGATGCAGGCAGCTGCCAGTTCACCGCCGGTGAGCACGAAGTCGCCCACGCTGATCTCGCGGGTGATGAAATGGTCGCGCACGCGCTGGTCTATGCCTTTGTAGTGTCCGCAAAGAATGATGAGGTTTTGCTGCAGCGACATATCGTTGGCGATATGCTGGTCGAACTTCTCTCCGTCGGGTGTGACGTAGATTACATCGTCGTAGTCCCGTTCCGCCTTCAGGGCCGAGATACAGCGGTCGATAGGCTCTATCTGCATCACCATACCTGCAAAGCCGCCGTAGGGATAGTCATCGACACGGCGCCATTTGTCGAGTGTGTAGTCGCGCAGATTGTGGAGATGGATCTCGGCCAGGCCTTTTTTCTGTGCACGTGCCAATATCGACTCGTGGACAAATCCATCGATCATCTCTGGCAATACGGTAATGATATCTATTCTCATAGTGTCTGTGAAAATGCTATGTCTGTTGTTTTGATTTGTTGTTGGGGTTGAAACGTTGTTTCTGCCGGGCATCATCCTTCGGTGAACCTGCTGATAAACTCGTCCTCGGTGATGATTGGCGTGTTGAGCTCGTGGGCTTTTTTGTTCTTGCCGCTTGTGCTGGTATTGTCGTTGTTGATCAGGAAGCTTGTCGACTTGCTGACTGATCCTGTGACTTTTCCACCTTGACTCTCGATATAAGTCTTGAGCTCTGTCCGGTTCTTATAGTGGTGTACGTCGCCCGTGATGACGAAGGTCAGTCCCTGGCAGCGGTTGCCGGTGGGGGCTGTCGACGACTCTGTGACGTGGAGTTGCTCCATGAGGTCGTCGAAGTCACGCTTGTTGTCGGCATTGCGGAACCACGCTGTGAACGATGCTGACTTTTCGGGGCCGATACCGGGAATCATTGCCAGTTGCTCTCCGCTGCCGAAGAGTCCGCCGTCGGTGGTGGCGATGTCAACCAGTGCTTTCAGGTTGAAGGCCGAGAGCAGTCTCTGGCAGACATCCTTGCCGCATAGCGGGATGCAAAGAGCGTAGAGCAGTTGGCGCGCCTCCACGTTGCGGGCTTTATCGAGCGACGCCATCAGGTTGGAAACCGACTTGGCGCCGAAGCCGTCGAGATGGGCCATCTGCTGTGTATGGTCTCCCAATCGGAAAATGTCGCCATAGCGTGTCACCCATCCCAGGTTAATGAACCGTGCGAGCGTCTGCTCCGAGATGCCGTCGACGTTTACACCTTCTTTCGATACGAAGCGGGCAAACTTCTTCAGCTTCTTGGCCGCGCAGTTTGGGTTGGTGCAGTGCAGTGTGCGTGTGCCGCTGGCTGTGCTGGTGGCCACCGTGGTAGGATGTCCGCACACGGGACATTGTCCGGGAATTTGCAATTCACCTACTTTCTTCCTGATGCTGATAACTTTGGGTATGATCTTATTGGCTTTGATGACTTCGAGTTTCGTACCCTTATCGCCAATGCCCAGCCGTTCACACTCGCTGATGTTGCACAGCGAGGCGCGTTTCACCGTGGTGCCCTCGAGTTGTACGGGGCGGAAGACAGCCACTGGGGAGATCGTCGATGCCGCGCAACTCCATTCGATGTGGTCGAGTTCGGTCAGTGCGCTCTCGTCGGCCCATTTAAAGGCATAGCCCGCGCGTGTGGCATGGTGCCCGGTGACAGATCCCGTCTGAGCGTAGTCGTTGTCTTCGTAGGCGATGACGAGTCCGTCGACGGGGTAGGGCATCGTTTCCACCTTCTTGGTCCATCGGTTGATGGCATCCTCGACATGAGCCAGCGACGGTTGCTCAATCAGTTCATGTTCCACGGGATGGAAGCCGAGACGTTTGAGCCAGTCCATGCGCTGTCCCCATGAAGAAATGTCATCGTCGCAGTGCACCAGGGTGAAGGGAATCCACTGCAGGTGGCGCTGGCGCACCTCGTCGATATCCTTCAGCGTGAGCGAGCCGGAAGCGAGGTTGCGTGGGTTGGCATATTCCTCGTCGCTCTCCATGTTGAACAGCTCAAAGTCATGGTAGCTGATAACACATTCGCCACGGATAACCGTATGGCCTGTGTAGTCGATCTCTGGCAACACATCGCTGATGGCTGAGGCCAGATGAGTGATGTTGGTGCCGATATGTCCGTCGCCGCGTGTGACGAGTTTTGTCAGCCGCCCGTTGTCGTAGGTGGCTACCAAGGTGAGTCCGTCGAGTTTCCAAGAGAGCCAGATGGGTTTCATCTCAGCCCACTTCACCAGATCCTCGGGCTTCTTGGTTTTTGCCAGAGAGAGAGCCGGATATTCGTGTGCCTCTTTCTGTCCAGTGAGCGTGTCGGCCGAGACGTGATGGGTAGGAGAACCCTCCAGCACGGTGCCTGTCTCCTGTTCCAGTCGGGTGAGCCGGTCGAAGAGTGCGTCCCACTCATAGTTGGTCATCAGCTCCTCGCGGCCGTTATAGTATGCGTCGGAGGCTTTGTTGAGCTGCTCAATCAAAGCCTTCATTTCCTCTGTCTTTGTCATAAGATCATGATATGGTCGTAACCTACTTTAGTAGGCTTTCTGTTTACAAAGTTAACAAAAAAAATCGGTATGCCCGTTGTTTCCCGTTTTCATTTCATTTTTATTTTGTCTTTCCCCTCGTTTGCTGTAACTTTGCAAGTAACATTGTAGGATGACAGTCATACATGATGATGTCATCAGTAAGAAGAAAGAAAGAGAAAAGATGAAAATCATAGTTTCAAAAGAGATTGAGAGTGTTTGTCCGAATTTCGTAGGGGCTTGCGTAGAGGCTCAGGTAAAGAACTCACCCTATTGCGCTGAGTTATGGCAGGAGATCAATGCCTTGGGTGAGCACTATCGTCAGGTGCTCAGCACCGAGACGCTGAAGGCTATTTCCGGTATCGAAGCCACACGCCGCGTCTACCGTGCTTGCGGCAAGGATCCCTCGCGCTACCGTCCTGCTGCTGAGGCACTGATACGCCGGCAGCTCAAGGGCAAGGATCTCTATCAGATCGATACCTTGGTGGATCTCGTCAACTTGGCGAGCATCCGCTATGGCTACAGCATTGGCGGCTTCGACGCAGATAAGTTCCAAGGCGACACGCTGACACTCGGCGTGGGGCGGGAAGGTGAACCTTACGAAGGAATCGGCCGTGGCATGATCAATATTGCGGGACTCCCCGTCTATCGTGATGCTTTGGGTGGAGTAGGGACGCCTACTTCCGACAATGAGCGGACCAAGATAAGTCTGTCCACAACCCATCTCGTCGTGCTCATCAATGGCTATGATGGCGATGAGAGTCAGGTGGTTGCCAACGCACAGTATATCCAGGAGCTCGTCAGAAAATACGCTCAGTCAGATGGCGGAACGTTCTTCACCTACAGATAAGAAACAGAAATTTCGCTTAGTAAAGAATGAGTTTTTGACGTTAATAAGTAAGTAGAAAGAGCGTCAAAAGCAGTGTTGAAGTGATGATAAATGCAGTGTGGATATAGTATTTAATGTGGTTCTAAAATGTTTCTCGGCTTGAAACTGTTAGTTTCTCACCGAAAAACTGTTGGTTTCTCACCGAGAGACTGTTAGTTTTTAAGCGCGAAACTGTTAGTTTCTCGGTGAGAAACTAATAAGACAACTGTTGTAAGTATGACATACACACTGTAGTAAGTATGATAGAATATTGATTTTTAGTTACTTCTTAGCAGGTAGATTCCTATCATAGGATGTCGGCACGGAGAACGGTAGTATTTGGTATTGCCATTCTCTCCCTTTTAGGGAGAGCTAGAGAGGGGCTGTAGTGCTGGAGAGGGTCCCTACAAGCCTCTTGTTTTCCAAATCGTCTCTTTTGCGGCGTTGATCTCCTGGAACTTCTTCTCTGCTGCTTTTCTGACATCCTCGCCGAGTGTCGCCACGCGGTCGGGATGGTTTTTCAAGGCCAGTTGTCGGTAAGCCGCCTTCACCTCGTCGTCTGTAGCTGTCGGTGCTACGCCCAAGACCTTATAGGCTGCGTCGAGAATCGTGCCTGCATCCTTCAGGTTGAGCATGGCGTCTACGTCGGCCTCGCTCAGTCCCAGTCCTACAGCACACTCCTTCAGCGCACTGACCTCTTGCGGAGTCACCACACCATCGGCCTGCGCGATCATCGTCAGGAAGTTGAGCAGCTGCAGACGCTGCTCATAGAGCATGTTCTGCCGGAGCTGATGACAGCTGCTGATAACGGCACTGCGGTACTCCTCAGCACCGAGCCGCTTCTGCTGTTCGAAGAGTTTCAGCAAGATGTTCTCGCCTTCCTCTACGGCCTCTTCGCCAAAGTTCACCCTCAGCCAACTGCGCACCACGTTCATCTCGGAGTGCATCACCTTGCCGTCGGCTTTGATGATGTAGGAAGCCAGCACGAGCAGGGAGAAGCGGAACGTGTTGCGCTCGCCCTCGTAGACATGCTGTTGCGCATAAGCCTCACCGCCGTTGGCGTTGACAGCATCTACGCTTGAATCAAAGATGGCACCTAAGACGAACCCCGCCAACGCACCGAGAGGTCCGGCAGTGATCAGGCCGAGAAAGCCACCTATCCATTTACCCATTTTTGCCATGTTGCTGTTTTTGTGATTTCTTTGTCTATTTCTTTGCTAAGATGGGGAACGTCATGCCCTCGTCTGTCAGTTGTGTATTGGGAAAGATCTCCTTTGCCTCGTTGAGTATGCCCTCCTCGTTATCATATCGTGCGCTGAAATGTCCCAACAGCAGTTGTCCGGCGTGCGCGTCTTTGGCCACTTGTGCGGCTTGCGTTGACGTGGAGTGGTTGTAGAGCGCAGCCCGCTCTTCCATGCTTTTGTCGTATGTGGAGTCGTGATAGAGCACGTCGACGCCTTCGATAAGCTGATGGAGCGAAGGGATGAAACGGGTGTCGCTGCAATAAGCATAGCTGCGGCTTTTGTCGGCAGGAGTGACCAGACGACTGTTGGGGATGACTTCGCCGTCCTCGGTTGTCCAGTCGGCACCGAGTTTGATATTGTTGATCTGTGACACCGGTATCTCGTAGCAGTCGATCATGTCGCGGCGAATGTGGGGCAGGGTAGCCTTCTCGCGGAAGAGAAAGCCATTGCAGGGCACCCGGTGCTGCAAGGGCAAAGACTCCACGGTGAGACTTCGGTCTTCATAAATGACTTGATGTCTCTTGGTGTCAACAGCGTGGAAGACCACGTTGAACTCCAGTCCCGTGCAAAACATCTTCAGTTGCATGTCGAGCAGCGGCCCCATTTCTTCCGGAGCGTAGATGTGCAGTGGTGCGGTACGTCCCAGCATGCCCATGGTGGAGATGAGGCCTATCAATCCAAAGCAGTGGTCGCCATGGAGATGCGAGATAAACACCGTCTGAATCTTGGTGAAGCTGATATGGTATTTCCGCATTTGCAGTTGCGTGCCCTCGCCACAGTCGATCATGAAGAGCTTGCCCCGCAACTCGATGACTTGCGAGGAAGCACTGTGCCGAAGTGTGGGCAGGGCACTGCCACAGCCTAAGATATGTATGAGGAAAGGCTCCATTTATTTCTGTCGTGTGTAGACGAAGATGCCCTGACGGCTCTCGAGGTAGAGCGAGTCGCCACCCAGTCGGTCGATATTGAATGTATCGCGGTTGAGCAACAGTTGTCCGTTGAGGATCTTCCAGCTGGTCCAAGGATTTTTCTCAGCCTGCACGTTCGACTTCACCGTTCCGCCCTCAAGGATCTCAAAGTTCTTGTCGAGACTTGTCCATTTGCCTTGCAGCGTGGTGAGGTTGATGACCTTCTTGGCCACCTTCATGCCGTCCATCATTCCACCGGCAATGACAGCCAATCGGTCGCCGGCAAGCAGTCCGCCGAGCACGGCGTCTGTGCCGTCGGTGGTCTGTGGCAACTCAAATTCAATGCTGTCGCCACCGTCGGTGATCAGCTGCACGACGTTCATGGACGTGCCGTCGCCGCAGACACCATAGATGGTGGAGTCGGAAGTGGTCTCCGCCTTCACGGAGTCTTTGTTTCCTGCTGTTGTCTTTGTGCTCTTTCCGTTGCAGCCCGTCATGGCAAACGCCGTGACCAGGGCGGCAAGGCATATCAATGTGATTTTCTTCATTTTGCTTTAGTTTTATAGGGTTCGATAATCAACATTCTGCTTGAAAGACCCAGTGCCCGTTTCGAGCAACAGTATCACTCGTCTTTCAGTACGCTTTTGGCCTCGTTCCAGAGGGCATCCATCTCGCCGAGCGTCATGTCCTTGAGACTCTTGCCTTGCTCTTTGGCTTTCTGCTCGATATAGCCGAAGCGTGAGATGAACTTGCGGTTGGTGTGCTCCAGTGCGTTATCGGGGTTGAGATGATAGAGGCGTGCGGCGTTGATGACACTGAAAAGGAAGTCGCCCAACTCCTTGGTGGAGTTTTCCTTGTCCTCCTTCTTCAGCTCTGTCTCCAGTTCGCCCATCTCCTCTTTCACTTTGTCCCACACGTCCTCTTTTTTCTGCCAGTCAAAGCCCACGTTGCGCGCTTTGTCCTGAATGCGGTAGGCCTTGATGAGTGAGGGCAGGGCAGAGGGCACACCGCTGAGCACGCTGGTGTTGCCGTCGCGCTCACGCTGCTTGATCTGTTCCCACGTCTGTTCCACGCCGGCAGCTGTCTTGGGCTTGTCGGTATCCTGGCTGCCGCCGGCCTCGCTGTCTTTGTAGACCACCTGTCCCTGGGCGTTGATGGTCATGTCTGTGGCCGACACTGAGAACGGCTCGTTGTCGATCGTCCAGTCACCTTGCGAGTTGTTCCAGTCGATGAACGGATGGCGGAACATCAGCTTGTCGGCCTCGCGGTTGCAGACATCCGCCATGTCGAACTCCCCGGCCTCGTCGCCGATGAGCGCATAGAAGACGACATGCTCCATGACATCGCCCAATTCCTTCATCACCTCGTGGTAATCGCGGCGCATCAGGGCGTCGGCGAGCTCAAAGACCTCCTCGATGGTGTTGGGCCGAAGGCTCTCCATGGTTTGCTTCTTGTCCCAGGGACATTCCTTGCGCAGCCGGTGCTGTACATCGAGCAATCGCCCGAAAGCTCTCAGTTTTTCTTTGCGTGTATGCACTTCGTTTATCTTTTTGATGCAAAGTTACTGATTTTCGGGGGATTTTTCGTACTTTTGCAGCATTAATTATAAAATAAGGTATAAAAGATAAGAATACATGGAATTAGCAAGTAAGTACGACCCGAAAGAAGTAGAGTCGAAGTGGTATGAGTACTGGCTGGATCACAAGCTTTTCAGCTCCAAGCCTGACAATCGCGAACCCTATACCATCGTCATCCCCCCACCAAACGTGACGGGTGTGCTGCACATGGGTCACATGCTTAACAACACCATTCAGGATATTCTCGTGCGCCGTGCGCGCATGGAGGGAAAGAACGCCTGCTGGGTGCCAGGTACCGACCACGCCTCTATCGCCACTGAGGCCAAAGTCGTCGGCAAGCTCGCTGAGCAGGGTATCAAGAAGACCGACCTCACTCGTGAGCAGTTCCTTGAGCACGCCTGGGACTGGACACGCGAGCATGGCGGCATCATCCTCAAGCAGCTCCGCAAGCTCGGCTGCTCCTGCGATTGGGACCGCACTGCTTTCACCATGGACGAGACACGCTCCAAAGGCGTCATCAAGGTCTTTGTCGATCTCTATCGCAAGGGCTACATCTATCGTGGCGTGCGCATGGTCAACTGGGACCCGAAAGCCCAGACCGCACTGTCGGATGAGGAGGTCGTCTACAAGGACGAGCACTCCAAGCTCTATTATCTGAAATACTATGTTGCTCCCGAGGATCAGGCGTCTATCGAGCGCAAGGACGAGGGCAACGTCATGCATAAGGACGAGAAAGGCTACTACGCTGTCGTGGCCACCACACGTCCCGAGACCATCATGGGCGACTCGGCAATGTGCATCAACCCCGAGGACGTGAAAAACACGTGGCTCAAGGGCAAGCACGTCATCGTGCCGTTGGTGGGTCGTGTGATTCCCGTCATCGAGGACGGTTATGTCGACATTCAGTTCGGTACCGGCTGTCTGAAGGTTACTCCGGCTCACGATGTCAACGACCACATGCTCGGACTGAAGCACCACTTGGAGACCATCGACATCTTCAACGATGACGGTACCATCTCCGAGGCTGCCGGCCTCTATGTCGGCCGGGACCGTATGGACGTGCGCAAGCAGATTGCCAAGGATCTGACGAGTGCCGGACTGATGGAGAAGATCGAGGACTATGACAACAAGGTCGGCTTCTCCGAGCGCACCAATGTGCCTATTGAGCCGAAGCTCTCCACCCAGTGGTTCCTGAAGATGCAGCACTTCGCTGATATCGCCTTGCCGCCGGTGATGGACGACGACATTGAGTTCTATCCCAAGAAATACAAGAACACCTATCGCCACTGGCTGGAGAATATCAAGGACTGGTGTATCTCGCGTCAGCTGTGGTGGGGACACCGCATCCCGGCTTACTATTTCAAGACTGCCGACGGCAAGCGCGACTTCGTCGTGGCTGAGACTGCCGAGGAGGCTTTGAAGCTCGCCCAGGAGAAGAACGCGTCGCTGACCGCCGCTGATCTGGAGCAGGAGAGCGACTGCCTCGACACGTGGTTCTCTTCCTGGTTGTGGCCGATCTCCGTCTTCGACGGTATCAACCATCCCGACAACGCCGAGATCAAATACTATTATCCGACATCAGATCTTGTCACCGGTCCGGATATCATCTTCTTCTGGGTGGCCCGTATGATCATGGCCGGTTATGAGTATCGTGGGCAGATGCCGTTCAAGCATGTCTACTTCACCGGTATCGTACGTGACAAACTCGGCCGCAAGATGTCGAAGAGTCTCGGCAACTCGCCCGACCCGTTGAAGCTCATCGAGCAGTACGGTGCCGATGGTGTGCGTATGGGCATGATGCTCTCCGCTCCTGCCGGCAACGACATCCTCTTCGATGAGAGCCTCTGCGAGCAGGGCCGTAACTTCAACAACAAGATTTGGAATGCCTTCCGCCTCGTACAGGGCTGGCGGACCGATGACAGTCTGGCTACGCCCGAGGCCAACAAGCAGGCTGTGGCCTGGTTCACCGCCAAGATGAAGGAGGTCAACGCCATCATGGACGACCAGTTCAAGACCTACCGCATCTCCGAGGCACTGATGACCGTCTACCGTCTGTTCTGGGACGAGTTCTCAAGCTGGTATCTCGAAATGGTGAAGCCCGAATATGGCAAGCCCATCGACACCGCCACTTATCAGGCAACGCTCCACTTCTTCGACGATCTGCTGAAGATGCTGCATCCGTTCATGCCGTTCATCACCGAAGAGCTCTGGCAGCACCTCTATGACCGCAAGGATGGCGAGAGCATCATGAAGGCTACGCTCAACATCGCAGCTCCTAGCGACGACGACAAGAAACTCTGCGACGAGACGGAGCAAGTGAAGCAGGAAATCTCCGGCGTGCGTACGATCCGCAACCAGAAGAACATCGCGCCGAAGAAAGCGCTGAAGCTCCAGGCTGTGGCTGCCAATCCCTACGCTGCCTACGACGACATCGTGAAGAAGATGGCCAACGTGGAGAGCGTCGAGGTCGTAAGCGACAAGTCGGCCGACGCCAGCGTCTTCATGGTCGGCACACAGGAGTATGCCGTACCGGTGGGCGACCTCATCGATGTGAAGGCCGAGATCGAGAAGCAGGAGAAAGAGCTCCAGCATCTCGAGGGCTTCCTTTCAGGCATTCAGAAGAAACTCACCAACGAGAACTTCGTCGCTCATGCGCCTGAGGCCGTCGTGGCCCGCGAGCGCAAGAAGCAGCAAGACTCTGAGGAGAAGATTGCCGCGCTGAAGGAGTCGCTCAGCCGCTTGAAAGCTAAATAAGTAAAGAATTTCTTTTTATATTCCCCCCTCCCTCTTTAGGGCGGGGGAGTTTTAGTAAATCGTACATGAAGCACCGTATCTTTCTTTTTTTGTTTGCTTGTGTCAGTATGCTCTCTTTGGTGCTGACCTCGTGCAGTGACGACAGCGTAGACGTGAACACGATCAACAAGCAGACGATTCTCATCTTTATGCCTTGGTCCGGCTCGCAGTCGAGTGCAGGTCTCTTTAATGAGCTGAAAGAGAACCTCGACAGCATTGAGAGTGCCATCGTCGACGAGAAAGGCATGAACGGTCGCGTGCTGGTCTTCCTCTCCAACTCATCGCAGTCGTCTTCCCTCTATGAGATCACCTATGAGAATGGACAGATACAACATCATACGATTAAGGAATATACAGGCAATGAGTACGACACGACACAGGGCATGCTCCAAATCCTCAATGATGTACAAGCCAATGCTTACGCTCTCAACTATGCGATGATCATCGGAGGTCATGGCTCGGGCTGGACGTTCAAAGAGGATTGGAATCACTATCCCTATAATGCGAAGGCTTATGGTACTGTTAGTGCAAAGGGTAACAAAGCTGTTGCCGACGGTGTCCTGCCGCTTTATCCTCAGACGCGTTTCTTCGGCAGTGTGAGCGACATGAACTATGCCTTTAACATCACTGACTTGGCCGATGCCATCCAACAGGCAGGGATGAAGATGCAATACATCCTTTTTGACGACTGCTATATGGCCAACGTCGAGACAGCCTATATGCTCAAGGATGTCACCAACTATCTGATAGCCTCCACCAGTGAGGTGATGGCAATGGGTATGCCTTACAAAGAGCTGTGGAGCAATCTGGCCAAGAGCACGCCGGGCTATGAAGGGATCATCAACAGCTTCCATTCGTTCTACTCCAATTATAAGATCTACTACGACCACAATACGAAGTATATCATTCCCGGCGGTGCTTTGTCGGCTATCGACTGCCGCAATCTTGAGCAGTTGGCTACGGTAATGAAAGAGATCAACAGGCATTATTCCTTGGCTGACAGTCTGCGTGACAGCGTGCAGGTGCTCGACGGATTCAACAACCATATCTTCTACGACATGGGCAGCTATGTCGATCATGTCTGCGATAATGCCAACCTGAAGAGCGATTTCCATGCAGCACTGGACAATGTGGTGAAATATAAGCAGTCGACCGACTCAGTGTTTACCAACCTCTATTATTCGGCTTACTCCATTCCTGTGAAGACCTTCAGCGGCATCACCATATCAGATATGAGTCTGAACAGTGTGGCCGTCAAAGGTCGTGAGAAGACTGCATGGTGGAGACGCACTCATTGATCACGCCTACACCTTATTATATATAGGGATTTCTGAACATAGACATATGACGAATCTACTGAAAGAAACACTCCTCATATTCTTAGGAGTGTGTTTGCTGAACAGTTGTTCTTATCGCCAGGCTAAGGATGCCAAGGGTAAGAACGATTTGCAGTATGCCACGTTTTTAAAGATGGACGATCAGGGCGACGGGACTTCCGTCACCGTGATGGATCCTTGGCAACAGGGCAAGGTCTTGCAGCAGTGGCTGCTGGTCAAGGCCGACAGCAAGGAAAAGGCCCATGGTGCCTTGCGTCCGCTCCGTCGTGTCGTCGTGTTCTCAACATCGCATTGTCAGTTGCTGGAATATCTCCATCTGCAAGACCGCATCGTCGGCGTGTGCGACTTGCAGTATATCCTCATCCCCGACATACAGCGGCGGGCAAAGGCAGGAAAAATCGTGGATTGTGGAAACTCTATGTCGCCTGACGTAGAGAAGATCATCGCCTTGCATCCCGACGCCATCATCATCAGTCCCTACGAGGGCAACACCGCGATCACACAACTCTCGCGCCTGGGTATCCCTATCATCCAGGCTGCCGATTACATGGAGACGTCGGCATTGGGGCGTGCCGAGTGGATGCGCTACTACGGTCGGCTGTTTGACTGTGGAGAGCGTGCCGACTCGCTGTTCCATGTGGTGGACAGCACTTATCAGAGTCTGAAAAGCTATGCTGCCCGTTTGCCATTGGGCAAAAGCATCATCACCGAGCGGATGACGGGCAACGTATGGTATATGCCCGGCGGTAAGAGCACGATAGCAGCATTGATCCGTGATGCTCACGCACGCTATGCCTTTGCCGACGACCAGCATAGCGGCAGTCTGCCTTTGTCGCTGGAACAAGTCATCGCCAAGGCCGGACAAAGCGACGTGTGGGCTCTGAAATACAATGGCCCTCAGCCGCTGACCAAACGGACGCTGTTGCAGGAATGCAGGGGCTACAGCGTGCTGAAGGCTATGAAAACCGGACAGATCTACGTCTGCGACTGTTCGGTGGTGCCTTACTTTGAGGAGGTGAGCTGGCGCCCGGACTGGCAGTTGCGTGAGTTCATCCAGCTGTTGCATCCTCAGGCAAAGTTAGGCAAACTGAGATATTATAGAAAGGAGAACAATTAAAATCCATGAGTCAAAGGAGATGGATCCTAAGCGTGGCAGTGCCGTTCATTGCCATCGTGCTGTTTTTTGCATTGAGTCTGCTTCATGGCAGCGTGGATATTCCCGCGCGTGCCGTGGCCGGCATACTGCTGGGTGAGCCATCGTCTATGAGTGCATGGGAGTATATCGTCTTGCAGACTCGTCTGCCGCAGGCCATCACGGCGCTGTTGGCCGGTAGCGCGCTTGCCGTCAGTGGCTTGCTGTTACAGACGGTTTTCCACAATCCCTTGGCTGCGCCTGATGTCTTCGGTGTCACGAGCGGGGCAAGTCTTGCCGTAGCCCTTGTCACGCTGAGTCCGGTGGCTATGCTGCCTTCCGCGCTGAGTGCCTTGTCGTCGGTGGCTTCTGCCTTTGTGGGAGCTATGGTGGTGACGGCTCTGGTCTGGGCTGCGAGCCGCATGGTACGCAACAGCGTGATGGTGATCATCCTGGGCATGATGGTGGGCTATGTCGCTTCGAGTGCGATCACGTTGCTCAACTTCTTTGCCTCAGAGCAGGGTGTGAAGGTCTTCTCGGTGTGGGGAATGGGCAGTTTTGGTGGTGTCTCTATGGACGAGATGCCGCTGTTCGCTTGTCTGACCATTGCCACTACAGCTATTTCCTTGTTGTTTGCCAAGCCTCTCAACGCACTGCTCATGGGCGAGAGCTATGCCAGCAACCTCGGCGTGAAGGTGCAGCACATGCGTGACCTGCTGTTGCTGCTCACCGGTCTGCTCACCGCTGTGGTGACAGCCTACTGCGGTCCGATCGCTTTCCTCGCCTTGGCGGTACCGCATATCGCCCGGCTGCTGATTGGCACGAGCGACCATCGACGGCTGCTGCCGGTGACGATCTTGTGTGGCGGTGCCATCGCCTTGCTCTGCAACATCTTCACCACGATGCCGGAAAGCGGAGAGGTGCTGCCCCTCAATGCCATCACGCCACTCATCGGTGCACCGGTGATCGTGTATGTCGTCTTGGGCAAGCGGCACTAAGAAGACTTTTTCATTTGATTTTAACCTACTAATACTGAGTTATATGATTATCACAACCAGGACGGGAGACCACGGGATGACGTCGCTCTACACCGGAGAAAGGGTGGAGAAAGACGACTTGAGAATCGAGCTCAACGGAGAGATGGACGAGCTCAACGCCCTTCTCGGACTCTGCAAGGCGCAAAGTAGGGAGCATGAGCCCTTTGAGTCGTTGCAGCGTCAGCTCACGAGCGTTATGACGATCGTGGCCAGCAATGGCAAGGCAGAGGAGGATACTTTGCAGGCGTTGCAGCAATCTGTAGATAAAATGGAAGCACATATCGCTGAGGTGGGGCGTCACCGCCATTTCACTTTTCTGCTTCCCGGCAGAAATGTTGCCGACGCTACCCTGCATCTTGCGCGGGCTAAGGCTCGGACCTGCGAGCGCCGCTTTGTGACGCTGAACCGTCAGCTGAGTTTCCCCGAGGTGATCCGCATCTATCTCAACCGCCTCTCTGATTATCTGTTCAGTCTGATTCTGGACAAGGTCTGATCAAAATAGAGGATATTCTGCTATTAAAAAATCCTAAATACACAATAAGATATTGCGGTATGTAGCTTAAAACGTTTATCTTTGCAAGAAGAAGAAAACATACGCGTATGAAGAAATATCTACTTGTCTCTTGCATGGTTCTTGTTGCCCTTTTAGGAGGGGCAAACAGAAGTTGGGCCATCTCTACCGTTCCTGATATGGATAGGGTGGAGAGCGACTTCCAGTCCATCACCATTTCCCTCGTCGGCGAGTCGGTACTGCGCGTGACAGGCGCCGCAGGACAGGCTTTGTCTATCTATAACGTGACGGGCGTGAAAGTGATGAACATTCGGGTCGACGGTTCAGATAAGAGCTATCATCTCAACTTGCCACAAGGTTGCTACATTGTGAAGGTTGGGAATGTGGTGAGAAAGATTGCCCTCAGATAATCTTTATTGGGAGAGGGAATAATGACAGATGAAAGGACGTATAGGAATTATTTGTCTTTTCGCTATTTTGTTGGGCTCATGCAGGGAGCATGTGCCTAATCCAAATACGGAGTTGACGCTATCGTATTATGATGGCCTGCGTCAACGCGAAGAACACATTACCAGTTTTAAGGTAAAGGAAGCATTGGACTCTATGATCCGCAACGACAACGACTCAATGTTGGTGGACCGTAGGGTGAAAGGCTATTATCTGCGCCACCGGCCTTTTGTTTGGATCGACCGGAAAGGGGTGGACAGCCGTGCCGACACTTTGTTGGCTCACTTGCAGGAAGTGGACAGCATCGGATTTAGTGAGGTGAAGTTTCGGATGCCGCAGATCAGAAGAGACCTGCAGCGGATGAGGTCGCTCGACTTTGACAAGTACAATACGGCAAGTAAGGTGGTGGCTCGACTGGAATATAATCTCACAAAGGCTTATCTTCGCTATGTGTGCGGGCAGCGCTTCGGCTTTGTTAATCCTACAGATATCTTCAACCGGCTGGATCTAAAAAAGACAGATTCTCAGGCTCAGGTCTATAGGACGCTCTTCGACTTGAAGATGGAGCATCCCGACCGGGCTTTCTTTCAGCAGGCTTTGCGTGCCGTACAGCCTGACAGCCTCTCGAATTTCCTGAATAGCGTAAGCCCGACGGATCCCCTGTATCTCAGCTTGCGGCGCACCTACCTCGATAAGGCGATGCGACAGAAATACGGTGCCAAGCACCTGCTGATCAATATGGAGCGGTGCCGGTGGCGGTTGAGCGACTATCCCCACGAGCATCGGCGCTTTGTGCTGGTCAACATTCCGGCTTATCATCTTTGGGCGGTGAATGGAGATCAGTCGTTGACGATGCGGGTGGCATCAGGTTCTTTGGAGACAAAGACGCCGCTGCTGTCGAGCTGTATCTATTGCATGGATGTGAATCCGCAGTGGATCATCCCCAAGAGCATCGTCAAGAAGAGCTTTGTCCACAGGTTGAGCGCTGGATATTTCCGCAGCAAGCATTATTTCATCCGTGAGCGCGCTACGGGCCGCGACATTCCCGTGTCGCAGTGCAACCGTGCCATGCTGGAGAGCGGCGACTATCTCGTCATCCAAGAGGGTGGGGAGGGCAATGCCTTGGGGCGCATCATCTTCCGGTTCAACAACGATTTCTCGATCTATCTTCATGATACTTCCTCTCGTGGCGTCTTCCAGCAGGAGGACCGGGGAGTGAGCCACGGATGCGTGAGGGTGGAGCATCCTTACGAGTTGGCGCTGTTCCTCTTAGGCGACGGACAGAGCAAGATGGCAGAGAAGCTTGCCTACTCGATGCAGGCCGACGTGTCGCCTTTAGGCAAGAAGAAGGAGGATCTCTCGGATGAGCAGCTGGCTGTCGCCGACACGCTGAAAAGAGACATGCTCGTCGGACGGGTGAAGGTGGAGCCGAGGGTGCCGATCTTCATCACTTATTTCACGCTATGGCCGTCGGCCAATGGCATCCTGCAACGCTACGACGACGTCTATGGCTACGACCAGGTGATGGCGGCGTGGCTGGCGAACTACTGGAAGGAGACTACCCTTTAACAAAAACAATATCATGGGGCAACAAGATCATTTTCCAAAAAGCGAGGACCGCGAACTGACGAGGGAGCTGACAGATCCCTCGTCCTGTCGGGCTGCCTTTTCCAAAATGGTCGCGCTATACAGTGAACCGCTGTATTGGAAGATCCGTCGTATGGTGCTGACCCATGACAACGCCAACGATGTTCTGCAAAACACTTTCCTGAAGGCCTGGAGCAAGCTGGACACTTTCCGGGGTGAGGCAAAACTCTCGACATGGCTCTACCGCATTGCCGTCAACGAGGCCCTGGACTTTCTCCGGCGCCAGCGGAATGTGCCGGAAGCCGGCGACGAGGCCTTGCTTTCGGCTTCACGGCAACTGATGGCCGACAGCTATTTCGACGGCGACAAGCTGCAGAGCCTTTTGCAAGTCGCCATCGCCTTGCTGCCCGATGTGCAGCGCACGGTGTTTTGCATGAGATACTACGACGACATGAAGTACTCCGAGATCAGCAAGGTGTTGGGAACCAGTGAGGGTGCCTTGAAGGCCAGTTATCACCTTGCCGTGAAAAAAATCGCAGCGGTGATTAAACAATCTGAGATCTGATGCGTCATAATCATAGTAATATCATAGAAACCACCAACTTTCGAGTTGAACGAAATCATAGGGGATCATTAAATATGGATAAGGACGAAAGATATATCGAAGCCCATCTGGGGCATGAGAATCCGTTTAGGGTTCCTGACCACTATTTCGAGGACTTTGCCAAGCAGTGGGAGAAGAAGTTGCCCGAGCTGCCTAAGGAGACTACAGCCTCTGTTGTGGCGCTTCATCCTCGGAGGCCATGGTGGCATCGGCCTGTTCTGCTGTGGTCGGCCGGGAGCGTCAGCGCGGCATGTCTGGCTCTTTTCTTCCTCCATTTGGGGAACGGGAAGATGACGCAACAGCCTGCCACAGCCTCCAGTCAGCACGTACAGACAAGTACCTGGTCGGGCTTTGACCAGATGGCTGACTACACGATGACAGACACCAACGACATGTATGCCTACATGGCGGATGCTCAATAAAGAATAGGAAAATACAGAATGAAGAATATCAAACAACGATTAGGACTGTGGATGGTGACCATACTCCTGTCTCTGGTCGCCTTTGCGCAACCACCACAGCCGCCCCGTTTCAATCCCGCGAAGTTTGAGGCGGACATGGAGCAGTTCATCACCACGGAGGCGGGGCTGACGCCGATGGAGGCTTCACGCTTCTTCCCTCTGTTCAGGGAGATGCAGAACAAGCAGCGTGCGCTGTTCGGCAAGATGAGACTCTACGCTCATACCAACACGAGTGATGACGCGGCGAGTCTCAAGGCCATCAAAGAGTGCGACAAGATAGAGGTGGAGATGAAGAAGATCCAGCAGGAGTATCATCTGAAATTCTGCGAGATACTCTCTCCCGGCAAGGTGCTCGCCGTCATCAAGGCTGAGGAGAAATTCCATCGCCAGGCGTTTAAAAGGATGGTAAGGAGGAAAACAAGATAAACAGGAGCATTGCTCCTTCGTTATGCAGTCCCGGTAAGGCCCTCTCCCAGATATATTTCCAAAGATGCGCAGGATGTTCTCTCATTCTCAAATTCTTGATAAATTTTGCCGCAACCTCGCTCTTTCTGCGTGGCTGCGGCAAATTAATTTGAGAGTTTATTCTATTTCTATGAACACCGGCTCTCCCTCGTCGCGGTGGTCGATGACTTGCATCAGACGGTAGAGGGTGCGGCGGCTGTCGGTGACCTTGCCGACTTCGGTGTTGCGGCCCACGAGGATGCAGCCCTCGGTGTCGGCGGAGGTGTTGCCGCTGTGGATGCGGATGCCCTCGTAGTGGGGCACACCGACGAGCAGGGGCAGCCAGCGCTTGAATCGTGGGCTCATCGTCACCACTATCGGGTAGCGGCCTTCGGGAATGGCGGTCTTGCCCTTGGTCTTGCGCCCTCCGTGGTGGAAATCAACCCAATGAGGCTCAAGGGTGTCACAGAAATAAGTCCACGGGGTGAGCGTTCCACGCTCACGGCGGCGGATACTGAGGCGACCGAGGGTATAGGTGGGTCGCTTGGCGATGCGTTTCAGTTGGAGTTCTATCATGGCTTTCAGTCTATAAATGTTGCGTTGTTGCGTTGTTGCGTTGTTGCGTTTGCGACGTGCATTTTCTCCATTTCCTGTTCTTGTCGCCCTTCTGCTTGGGCAACTGTTCCACCCATCCGGCCTCTCGCCATCTGTAGATGATCATTCTTGCCGTTTGGTCGCTCACATCGTTTTTCAGCGCGAGGATGTCGTGGGAGGTGAAGGTATCGGCCAGACGGTCGAAGACAGCGCGGTTCTTCGAGTTGCGGCGGGTGTCGTCGCTGTCGGCGGCATACTGCTTGCGGAGGACATCACCGAAGAGGCGGCACTGCTCCTGAAGGACGTATTCCGCCATCATCAGGGCAAAGTCGATGACGTGCTTCGTCTCCTTCTCGCCCGAGAGCAGACAGGCCACCACGCCGCAGCGCATGCCGATGACGGCGGCACGTCGGCGGTAGGTGTCCATCACGCGGTCGATGCGCTCCATGGCCTGCTGACGCTTGTCCTCGACCCACTGGGCGATGGCTTTGCGCAGCCGCGGGGTGTCGACGAAACCATGCTTGGCGCGCAGGGTGTTTACAGCGTCGAGGACGGCCTGGGCATCACGGTCGCGTCGGTCTTGGAACGAGGGCATCGGAGCAAAGGCCGAGTCGGGCATCTCACTGACGATGACACGCGAGCTGAGACCGTTCTCGATGTTCTCGCCCTTGAAGCACTTACGGAGCGCTCCGTAGGTGCCGAGGATGGTCCAGTTGTAGCCCACGCTGACCATTCCGCTCTCAGCCTGGTCGGAGTTGTAGTCCTGACCCCACTCGTCGTGGTCGAAGGCGAGTCGGTAGATGTCGTACTTCGACGACCACGACCCCGCTCCGTTGGTCTTACGCAATGTGTCGAGCTCGGAGCAGAAGGAGTAGAGCGTATGGCCCTGGGCATTCTTGAGCCTTTTGAGGAGCGTGGAGCACGAGATGGTGATGGGCACGTCGCGGATCAATACCTCCGGCTCGGGGTCGAGTTTCTCGTTGGCGCGGCGGTTCTTGCGTTTCTTCTTCCACTCGTCCTCCTTGCGCCGTCCCTGCTCGTCGTCCTCGTCCATGGGCTGCCGCCACAAGTCGATGATGTCCTTGCAGACGCTCTTGCCCGAGGCTTGCTCACCGACGACGATGCTCATCAGTCCGAGCCGCTGCTCGCGTCCGTCGCAGTAGCGGAAGGTGACGTCGTCGGCGTAGGCGGCAGCCATCGGCAGCAGGGCACAGAGGGCGGGCATCCGCATCTGCTCCGGCACCCCCGTGAGGCTCTGCTTCAAGCCGGGGATGGGAGGGATGGCGGTATCGCTGACCGAAGGGTTGGCGGGTGTTGTGTCGGCGGGCTCTTCCGCTTCTTCCTCACCCTTATCTTTCTTCTCCTTAGAGAGCCGGGCGAGCTGTTCAGCGCGTGCGTTGATGCGCTGCACGGTGGCCGACATGATCTTCGAGTCGTCGTGATATTTGGCATAGAAGTCGTGGATGAGCTGTCGGCAGTCGGACTCCCTGTAGAACTCGGGCATCCGCCGCTCCACCACCGCCATGGCCTCCGCCTCGGAGAGCAACCGTGCCGCGCCGACGCTGAGGATGGCAAGCAGCGAGTTGTGGCGGGATCCGCGTGCGTTGATGTCCACGTCTTTCAGCCCGGCCTGCTCACGGCAGAGGTCGAAGATAAGCAGCCTCACCCCCAACCCCTCTCCAAAGGAGAGGGGCGTAGAATGCTCTGCGGGCGTTATGGCTGGCGCGTTGTTAGTGGATGCAGGGGTGTCTTGAAGCATATCACTCCCCTCTCCTTTGGAGAGGGGTTGGGGGTGAGGCTGTTGGGGGTGAGGCCGCTTGAACATCTCCTCCTCATTGCAATACAGCACATATTCTTCCGGCACCGCAAACGAGCAGCGCGCCAAATCCTTGCAAGCCTCATCAAACGCTTTCAAGCCGATCTGCTGCGCCAGCCACTGCTGCGCCTCCACAAGTCCCATGCCCTGCGGAATAATGAACACTAAGCGAAGCCCCTCGCCACTCGGTGTCTTATGGGCAAGGACGATGCCTAACTCTTTGGTTCGGTTCTTGACTTTCTCATTGAAGAAGACTTCGGGCGATGGGATATGGTCAATGTCGAGAATCGACAATCCCGACGGTTCGGCCTCGGCATTGAGCCGTCGTCCGTTCTTGAAATGAGCATGGAAGCAGAAGGCAGGGAGACGGCGCTTGAGTTCCGACTTTTTGGCCTCGAAGTCCTCGCGGCTCATCTCGCCCCGGAGCATCTGCTCATGGCAGTCGGCAATCTCGGCACAGGTCTGGCCGACGATCGTCGAGCGCATCACCGTGTGAAGAATCTCGGCGGTGCATGGCACCGTATGGTGCGAACGAATGTTTTGAATATAGTCGAACATATCTTTTTTTTTAAACATTGAATTCTCGTAAATTAACCACGAATTATTCACAAATTATTTTATTTATGAGCAATTCGTGGTCAATTCATGGATATTCATGTTAAATAAAATTTTCATGAATAATGCAGGTTGGGACTGGGATGTTCCCCCGTCCCTACGGTGTTGTCCTATTCCTCCATATTCTGTTCCACGAAGCTGGCGGCGTCGTCGGCCTCGTCGTAGATGATCTCCGAGGGGTCGGTGGTCTCTCCGCGCGGAATGCTCATGTAGAGCCGTATGCGCTTCTTGTTGACCGTGGTAGTGGTGTGCTTCGTCTTGAACTGCCGCTTAGGTAACTGCTCAGATTCGTTGCTCTCGCTGTAGGCCCGGAAGCAGAACTCCTCGGGCGAGTTTTGACAGATGGTGCCGCGCACACGCTTCGGTGTGGCGAGGATGCGACGGTAGTCGTCGTCTGAGATGATAAGTCTTATTTTCATTTCTTTTCAATTTTAATGATTCTGATGTTGTTAAACCACCGCCCGTCTTTCTCGTGGGCATAGAAGCTGAGCGCAGCCTCCACGATGTCGCCCTCTCGGAAGTCGGGGCTCTCTGCCCAGTCGCCGCGCAGGGTTGCCACGATGAGGTCGGGGTACATCACCGCCTCGGTCGATTCGAGCACGACCTCGCGGCTCTTCCACTCTTGTCCAGTGCGCTCCGAAGTGCCCTGACGAAGGGCGAGGAGCTTCACAATCTTAAATTGTTTCTTCATATTACTTGTTATTAAAGATTATTGAGGGCGGCCACCCAGCTTTTTGTTTTTGTCTTCCTTCCGGTTGACGTTTGCAAATATACCCTAAGTTTCCAAGCCTCGCAAGCAAATCAGACTTGCGTATGGTTCTGAAAATATGTTAATCAGAATTATATAACCGCCTTATTTACAGCGGCTTTTATCGTCTGCATAGACACCCTTAAATTACTATGGACAGGATCTGCGAGATAACTGTAGAAGACCGTTTTGCTGACTCTGAGGATGCTCCGCCCATCGCCGTCGGGCTGCAGGAATTGGCGCAGGGAGACGTAGAGCGACGTGCGTCCATAGACTTCCAAAGCCGACGGCTTGAAGTGGAGTCCCGTGCGCAAGTGTGGCGGGATGTCAGAGCCCGCGAGATAGTCGCCGAGCGACCGGATGAGTTCGTCGATGCGCCGCCACCGATCCGGGCGCACGAGGTCGCCCAGTGTGGTGGAGTCGTCGAAGGGATGGCGGCGTTTCTGCTGCCGCCGTGTTTGGACACGCTGCCGCGTCCAGTGCTTCTGTTGCATTCTTCCCAAGAGTTGTGAGAAGAGAAAGCACGGGAAACGCAGCGCTGCTTTACCTCATGAGATTTCTCCTGCCCACTCCCCTCGGGTGAGACATTGGTTGATGGCTTTTACAATACATGAAAAAGCCCGCACCGGGTTTACCACCTGATGCGGGCACAAAGGTAGGAAAGACAGCCCGAAGATAAAAATACAAGGTTTAGGACTGTCTTATTTTTGCTTATTAATAAATTATCCGTTTTTTATCCGTTGATAGTCAAAGCGTTATCAACGTTTGATAAAAGTCTCAATTTTCCTGCGCTCATTCTTGTCAACCACGCTGTCGGAACCATCGTCAGCAAAGTTGCGGATGTAGCTGGTGACATTGCCGCAATTGAAAGCATCGCTCATTTTTTTCACGGCCACATTTGCGCAGCAGTTGTTTCTGAACATCCCCAACACGTTGCAGATCATCTTGCCATTGATGTTGCCGAAAACTTTGGATTGTGGCGTGCACACTGAAAGTTTATTGCGGAGACACTCGTCGTCAGTTATTCTGTGCCAAAGGCCACGCCACAGTCTTTGGTTATCGTCAGAGAACAGAGAGTCCAATGGCTGCGTGATCTTCATCACCTCGTCGTATAGTTTCCTGGCCTTGTCTTGTTCCGATGGCAGCTGCGTGTCAGCCCGTGCCTTCTTCATCGGATCGGACGGAGTGATGTGGATGGGGTTGCCGAGACAGTCTTTTTTCTTCCGACGGAAATATTCGAGCAACCAATTGAAAAACGCGCTGTTGTGCAGCATTGTCCAAATGGCGACACAAATTTCATCGTTGGGGATGGCTTCGTGCTCATGCCCCTGCTCTACGGCATTGGCGAGACGGACGAGCACCAGGGCGAATACTTCTTGGGCTATGGCCATAGGACGGTCGTAGTTCGATTTTACCGAAGCATTGTCCATCGCGTCTTTTCTGCATCGTATCAGAAACTTATTGAAGAGATAAGATATTTCCGACTGCGGGTCTTCACCCACAATCCTCAACTTTTCTATCAACTTTTCAGAATGATACCATACTACGACCTGATTGGGCAGCCCCCATTTCAGCTCCAGTTCCGACAGCGTCGCGCTCCAATATCTGTAGAGATTATCAACTCTGTAGGTTTGATGCAGCCGCTCTATATCCTCATCATCCATCATTCTCATGCCTCGGGGAGAGATTGTTTAGATTCCGCTTTTCAGTTTAGCCTTGACATCGTCGAGCCCGAAGAGCCCCATGTCGCCGTGCTCAATCTGGTTGAGTTTGTCGTCGGGGAGATTGATCTCCTCGTAGTTGTCGTGACCCACCTGCACCTTCTTTTTGCCAATGGGGTACAGCGTAATGGCATCGTTGCCACCAATGGCACTGGCAGAGGTCACCATGTTGCTGGTCCACTCGTCATTGGGGTCAAGGCTGAGCGACGTGCCGCGGGGAGCCTTGAAACTGACCGTGGAGTCGCTGCCCAGCGTCTCACGCCCTTTGTTGATGATGAAGTCGAGATGCTCGGAAAGCCTTTCGAGGTTCAAAGGTGGGAAATAGAGGTTCATTCTGCTAAAGCCCTTGGGATAGGACTGCCGGTCGCCCACGATTTCCCAAAAGCGTGAGGGCTTGAACAGGTGTTCAAGACGTACTTTCAGAAAAAGCCGTTTCTCCAGCGCGTCGTTGAGTCCGCGTGCAAGAATATCCTCGACGGTGGAGAGCTTTCCGAATGAGGCGTTCCGCTCGATGGCGAGCCGCTGAATGCCCTCCCGGTTGTCGAAGAATACACGGCAGCCCGTATAGTCCTCGGCGGGATGCTCGCGCAGGTCTTCGTCGTGGAGCTTGCGTTTGTGCTCATGGAGCAGACGGAAATAGTAGATGCCGTCCTGTGGCTTCATCAGCCACTTGTGCTTGTAGGTCTGCTTGCCGTTCTTGGACAGATAAGTGATGGGCTTTGAGCCGTCGTGGTCGTTGCTCAGCAGTTCATCGAACACGTCCTGCCGCCGATCGAAGTTGGCCTTGGCGGTAGTTGCCGGCGGCACTTTACTGAAGAGGTCGGGCGTGGTGTCGTCGGGCAGGGAGATTTCAAACTCATAGTTGTATAGCGCGAATGTTGCCATGTGTATTAGTCTTTTCTGATTGTTTTCAATAGGCCGTCGGCAAAGAACCTTAGGTCATGTTAGCTTTTGATACACAAAGTTAGGAAAATAATTCTTTTTGCGCAAATAATTGGCGGGGAAATATCAAAAGGGCAAATGCCCGTTTATCTTTAACCGTTTTCTCCTAAGGGCTCCGCAGCCATCTGAGGCTCCACCTCTGCAGGCTCGTATCGCTTCGAATGGTCATCGAGATATATGCGGTTGAGAGTGAAGGCAAGGCTTCTGAGCGTATGCTCGCGCTGAGGGTTCTTGAGCTGGCACTGCTAAAATAGTTAACCGAGCCTGGAAACTCCTGGAAGATGTTAACATAGCATTTACATGTGAATTAAAAAATATATCTTTGTACCATGAAAGAAAAAATATTAAAATTACTTGATGACGACCATGCCCTATGTCGCTTTACTGAGCTTTTGTTACAGCAAATAGATAATGACGACGAGCCTTGGGAAGACAAAGGGCGGCAAATACTTCTTGCGGCATTGAGCGATGAAAAAGCCGATGACCTTTTCATAGCTCTTTGTGGGTATAGCTTAAAATCTCTTTTAGATATGATCTAAAGATGATTGTAGATGCAATCTCGATGATACTCCAAGAACAAAGAGTTGGCCCTATATTTCAGTGGCGTAGATAACTTGGCTCCCTTGTATGGTTCAAAGAACCTATAATAATAGTCTTTACCAACGCAAGAAAGAAGTTTAGGCGAAAAAATGGTCTTGTAGTTTTCATCAGCATTCTTTCTTTCTGCTTGCAAATATACAACCTTTTTCCGAACTCTCCAACTCCCCGCCCTTTTTCTTTTCCTCCCCCAAACGCAACAACGCAACAACGCAACAACGCAACATTTATAGCTATCGCATGTCAGCAAAATCAGAATTGTAAAATAAGAAGATAGAATAGATAGATTCTATAAAATACTAATTATTAATATATTAAATAATATTATAATATATAATAATATAATATATTTTTTACTCCATAGTCTCATTTTCGGTCACATTTGCCGTTGATGGTCAGAAACGACCTTATGTTGCGTTGTTGCGTGTTGCGTTGTTGCGTATGTGGGAGTTAGGAGTTAGGAATTAGGAGTTAGGAGTTTCGTCCTGCCAAACAATATGTTTGCTTTGAGCGAATAATAATTACGCCCCTCGCAAACCATAAATGCAGAAAAATGATGTTTACGCACTGCTGTTAACAGATTTTAACTACAATAGAAGCCCGCAATTTGGAAACGGAGAGATTGTGTAGTAACTTTGCATCAGTTCTTTAAAATCTTATTGCTTATGCTACACTACAAACTCTATCAAAACAAGTCCAAGGGCAACAAAGCCTACGGCAAGTGGTTCGCCCGCGCCACCGTCAATCAGACCTGCGATCTCGAAAAGCTCGCAGAGCACATGGCCAACCACAACACGCCTTACTCCAAGGGTGCCATCTATGGCGTGCTGACCGACATGGTGAACTGCATCCGCGAGCTTGTCCTCGACGGCAACGCCGTGAAGATCCCCAACCTCGCCATCTTCTCGGCAGGTCTCACCACCGCGGCAGCATCAACTCCTGAGACGTTCAAGCCTACCGCCAACATCAAGTCGGTGCATCTCCGTGCCCGTTCCACCGGTGACCTCACCCGTGCCGTGCTCACTACCGCCGCAAAGGTTCAGCAGCTCGATCCCTACGATCCAGGCAAGGGGGCGGTTGAGACCGAGACCCACCCGGGCGGCACATCGGTCAACCCGTAAAAGCCTCACCCCCCGCCCCCTCTCAGCCTCACCCCCTAACCCCTCTCCGAGGGAGAGGGGAGTGAGATGCTTCAAGAAACCATTTATCCATTACATTAACACGGCAGTCCACCCACCCGCAGAGCATTCTACTCCTCAGCCTCACCCCCAACCCCTCTCCAAGGGAGAGGGGAGTGATATGCTTCAAGACACCCCTGCATCCACTAACAACGCGGCAGCCAAAACGCCCGCAGAGCATTCTACGCCCCTCTCCTTCGGAGAGGGGAACGGGGCGAGGCTGGAAACGGGGTGGGCTGCCCCTAACACCTAACTAATTATGTCCGCAGAAAACAAGAAAGAAACCTGGAAGATGATCATCAACATGATTATCTCCATCCTCACCACCATCGCCACTACCTTCGGTCTGACCAGCTGCATGTAGAAGATCTTATCAATTCATAATGATACACAGGATATTCTATAATTCTCAAATTCTTGATAAAAAATAGCGAGTACCTCATTCATCGAATTCCCCCGCTCCCGTCCGCTGACCACGGAATGAGAGTGGGGGATTTTTATGCGATCAATGATGATGGAGGCTATGGCTATGTGATGTCTATGAAGAGGAGCGGCGAGAAGAGAGCTTCTTGAGCTTTTCCGCGATGCGCGGGTATTCTGGATAGAGTTTGAGCGCCTTCTCGTAGTTGCGGATGGCGGCCTCGGTGATGCCCTCGTGCTCGCACTCCTTGCCCATGATGACATATTCGGCGGCAAGGTGCTTGAGGAAGTCCTCGGTTTTCTTTTCCTTCTCCTTCAGCGCCTCGATCTCTCTCTGCTGCCGGTTGATGATGTCGAGTTTGCGGCGGATATACCTTTTCGCTATCGGCTTCTCTATATCGTAGCGGCTGTGGATGGCGATGAAGAAATGATCCAGCGCGGCCTGCATGTCGCCCTTGTCAAAGGCGCTGACGGCATCGAAGTATTCCTTGTCGGCCTTGGACTGCTGCAAGGCCTTGCTGATGATCTGCGTGTTGTTGTAGTTGCTCTTGGCATAGTCCACGACATCCTGCCGGACAAAGATCTCGCTGCGCTGGATGGGATCCTTCAATGTGATGCCCTCCAGGGAGCGGCAGCGCGAGAGTGCCACGTAGGTCTGACCGCCGGCGAAGACTCCGCCGGTGAAGTCGATGCGCACGTGGTTGAAGGTGAGCCCCTGGCTCTTGTGGACGGTGATGGCCCAGGCCAACCGCAGGGGGAACTGGGTATAGGTCCCCAACTCCTTCTCCTCTATCTTTTTCTCCTGCTCGTTGTAGGAGTATTGCATGTTGCTCCAAATCTCGCGTTCCACATCCACCTCCTCGCCGTCCTCGGTTCTGACGAGGATATGCTCCTGCTCGTCCTCGTCAAAGGCGATGATGGTGCCCAGGGTGCCGTTGACCCAACGGTGCTCTCTGTCGTTCTTGACAAACAGCACTTGGGCGCCAAGCTTCAGATGCAGTTCCTGTGGGGTAGGGAGGCTGTTGAGTGGAAACTCGCCCTCTATCACGCCCATGAAGACGGCAGGGTTGCCGGGCAGATGCGCCAGCTTTTGGTCGTTGATGAAGTCGACCGTGTCGCGGCGGGTGGACAGCGTGATGGAGAGTTCATTGCGTTGGGCTTTGCCTTCCCCTTCAGCGTCATTGGAAGATGCAGACGACAGTGTAGGCTGCTGACTGTCATGTGCTTCTGAGGCCGTGTCGAGAGAAGGGGGGAAAGAGAGGGTACTCGTGCTCTCCACTTGACGGTTGAGTCGCTGCAGATCCGTGTCCGACACTTGGGCGGAGCGGATGTGGTCGAGGATATGTAGAAAGGTGGGATCGCTTTGGCGGTAGACCTTTCGCAACTCTATCGAGACCAGTTGCAGTTGCTGGAAGACATGGGCCTCGAAGAAAAAGGCGGAGCGATAGAAAGGGCTGAGCAGCTGGCGGTCCTCCTCCTTGACGACGGGCTCCAACTGGTAGACATCGCCGACGAGCAGCAGCTGTTTGCCTCCGAAAGGCTCGCGCATGCGGTGGCAATAGACGCGGAGCACCTTGTCGATGAAGTCGATGATGTCGGCCCGGACCATGCTCACCTCGTCGATGATGATTAGCTCAAGGCTTTTGATGATCTTGATCTTCTCGGCATTGTATTTCAGGGTATCGCGCAGATGTCTGACGGTGTAGCGGATGTCATTGGGAACGAGCGGGTGAAAAGGAATCTTGAAGAAGCTGTGGAGCGTGGAGCCACCGGCGTTGATGGCGGCAATGCCTGTCGGGGCGAGGATGATGTGTTTCTTCTTGGTGTGGGCCGCAACGTATCTGAGAAAAGTAGATTTACCCGTCCCCGCCTTTCCGGTGAGGAAAAGCGAGCGATGGGTAAACTGTATGATTTGGAGAGCCTGTTGCATCTCCGGGTTCTCCAAATCGATGGGATCGTCGTGATGATCGTTCATGAAAGCATGGGGTCTTTAACTTTACAAATTGTTGAAGTTGACCTCTTCGGTTGTCTTTTTGTGTTTCTTGGTGTTCTTGTTGTCGTCGGTCTTGCTGCCTGTCTTGCTGCCTGTCTTGCTGCCTGTCGTAGCAGAAGAGGAACTTGTGGAAGACGGGGTCTGTCCTTGCGGCTCTTCGATCGGGTTGCCGTCCTCGTCGAGAATCACCTCCTCGTTGCTGACGAAGTGTGCGCTGTCGTGGCGGACGGTGTCGTGCTTGACAGGAGCGACGTAGGTCACGCAGTTGTACATGCTCGACGTGATGCTCTCGTCATCGGGCTTGGCGAAGCGACCGTGGTATTTCTTATAGGCCGGATCGTTGAATACCGACTTGATGAAGTAGCCGCAGATAGGCAGCGCGGAGCGTGAGCCTTGTCCCAGGCGACCGCTCTTGAAGTGGATGCTGCGGTATTCGCCGCCTACCCATGCACCGACACAGAGCTTGGGACTGACAGCCATGAACCAGGCGTCGGCGTGGCTGTTGGACGTTCCGGTCTTGCCGCCAAAGTCGGTGTCGCGGAAGAAGGAACCGGCATAGTCGGCGGAGGAGAGCGAGGTGGAGGTGCCGCCCGGATCATGCGTACCGGCCATGAGCATCTGCTGCATGAGGTATGCGCTCTTCACGGGGATGACCTGCGTGGCCTGGCTGTTGTCGGTATAGACTTCGTTGCCGTCTTTGTCAACGATGCGGGTGACCATGACCGGATCGTGGTGACGGCCGTTGTCAGCAACCACACAATAGGCGTTGAGCAGTTCGGGCAGCTTCACGTCGCTGGAGCCCAAGGCCAGTGAGGGCTCGTCGTCGAGCGGGCTCTTGACGCCCATGGCCTGCGCTGTCTCGATGATGCGCTTGATTCCGACTTCCTGACCCAAGCGTACGGCCACGGAGTTGATGCTTCGGGCGAAGGCACTGCGCAGGGTCAGCGAGTCGCCGGAGAATGTGCCGTTGGCGTTGGTAGGTGTCCAAGTGGTCATCTCATGCTTTTTCTTGTCATAGACCTGCATGGAGATATACTCGTCGCGGCGCTTGTCGCAAGGAGTGAGTCCCTGGTTCATGGCTTCGGTATAGACAAAGAGCTTGAAGGTGGATCCCGGCTGGTGAGTAGCCTCGGCCTTGTCGAACTTCCATGTCTTGAAGTCGACATCACCCACGTAGGCGCGGATGGCACCGGTCTCAGGCTCCATGGCCACCATGGCGCAGTGCATGAAGTGCACCATATAGCGGATAGAGTCGAGAGAGGACATCTCCTTCTCTATCGTGCCCTTGTCATAGTCAAAGAGCTTGACCATGTGGGGCTTGTTCATGTAGTAAGAGACAGAGTCGGGATTGTTGGCGTATTTAGCCAGGAGCTGCTTGTATTGCGGCAGTCGCTGGGCGATGTCCTCAATGAAGTGAGGCACCTCGTTGCCGTTCTCGTCATACCAGCAGACACCTTTCTTGCCAGCTCCCCATTCGCTGTCGAAGTTGCGCTGAACATTTTTCATCTGCTTGAGCACAGCTTCCTCAGCGTATTTCTGCATCTTAGGATCCAGCGTGGTGTAGATCTTCAGGCCGCTGCTGTAGAGGTCGTAACCGTTTTCCTTGCACCAGTCCTGGAGCTCGTTGGCGATGGCCTCGCGGAAGTACATGGCCTGTCCGTCGTAGTTCTCCTCCACTTTGAAATGAAGCTGGATAGGGATCTGCTGCAAGGAGTCACACTCCTCGCGTGTGAGGTCTCTATGGGTATAAAGGTTGTGGAGCACCGTGTTGCGGCGTGCCAGACTGTTCTTTGGGTTGGTACGTGGGTTGTACATCGTGGTGGCCTTGAGCATACCGACCAGCACAGCGCACTGCTCGGTGGTCAGGTCCTTCGGCGTCGTGTCGAAATAGGTTTTGGCAGCCGTCTTGATGCCGTAGGCGTTGGAGCCGAAGTCTACGGTGTTGGCGTACATCGTGAGGATCTCTTTCTTGTTGAAGACCGTCTCCAGCTTGGTGGCGATGATCCACTCCTTGCTCTTGACAATGAGAATCTTTAGCCCTGGTATCTTGCCCAACAGGCCCGTGGAATACTGCGAGCGTACGCGGAACATGTTCTTGGCCAGCTGCTGTGAGATGGTGGAGGCACCACGACCGTCGTGACGGAGCACAGCGTCCTTCATGGCACTGAAGATGCCTATCGGGTCGACGGCCATGCCGCGTGGGCGCTTGTAGTAGCGCTCGTCCTCGGTGTCGATGAGGGCTTTGAAGAAATAAGGGTTGACTTCCTCGTATTTCACGGGTGAGCGGTTCTCATTGAAGTATTTGCCAATGAGCGTGCCGTCGGCGGCATAGATCTCTGAGGCTTGGCTGGTCTGAGGATCCATGATGCCGGAGAAATAGCCGGGGCTCTTGCCAAACAGCCAAAGGAAGTTGATGTCTACAGCACCTAAATAAAGTAGGAAGGCAACGATACAAGATGCAAGGGCGATGAGTGTTTTGGTATACCACTTTCGTCCTTTGTAGAGCGATTTGTACCAAGGCCAGAAGTTGCGTGCCTTTCTCCAGCACCAACTCATGAAAGATTTTAATTTTCTCATTATTCTTTCTGTTATCGCGTGACTACAGAGAGACATTCCTTGTCGTTGACGGCATGAACGGGCATCCCTGTGTGTGACTATATGGGGGTGGTTCTGTTGTTTACAAAAGTAATAAAATAATAGATGATTATGGAACGGAATCAATATATTTTAAGATATCTTCAATGTTGTCGGGAGCGAACCAACAGATGGAGCTGTCTTTCTTGAACCAAGTGAGTTGCTTGCGCATATATTGGCGGGTGTTGGACTGGATCTGTCGGATGGCCTCTTCTTTGGGGATGAGCCCGTCGAAGTAGGCAAACAACTCCTTATAGCCCACGGTGTTGAGCGAGTTGAGATAGCGGAGAGGGAACACGGTTCTGGCTTCCTGCTCAAGGCCCTCGTCGATCATCTTCAGCACGCGGGCGTTGATGCGCGCATAGAGTTCCTCACGTGGACGGTTGAGACCTATCTTGACGATGTTGAAGGGCCGTTGCCTCTTCCGATGGGTGCGGAAAGAGGTGTAGGTCTTGCCTGTGGCAAGGCAGATCTCTAAAGCGTGGACGACCCGGCGGGGATTGTTGCGGTCGACGATTGCCCAGTGCACGGGATCGAGTTGACGGAGCTGTTCGACAAGGGCTGGGAGTCCCTCATCGGCCAACCGGCGCTTAAGCGCCTCACGAATGTCGTCGGGGACCGTCGGGATGTCGTCGATGCCATTGCACACGGCGTCGATATACATCATGCTGCCACCGGAAAGCAACAGGTTGTCGTGGGCACTGCCGTCCTCCTCTCCGCTGAACAGACGCGTGACAAGCTTCATAGCATCCTGCTCGAACTTCGAGGCGCTGTAATAATCCTGAAGGCTGTGGTTGCCAACGAAATAATGGCGGACACTCTGCTGCTGCTCTGCTGTCGGGGCGGCGGTGCCGATAGGAATCTCTTTGAAGATCTGCCGGGAGTCGGCATTGATGATGGGGGTATGGAGATGGTGGGCTATGGAAAGGCATAGCTCAGTCTTGCCAACACCTGTTGGCCCAAGAACGACGAAGAGTGTTTTCATAAAAAGGAAAATGAGTTAGGGGCAAAGTTGCTCCTAACTCTTAAAGAATGACAATAGCTTCTCGACTTCATCGTTGTATGTTTTCTTCTCTTCGGGCGGGAGGTATCATCATCGGATGATGCCACGCTTGGAAGACTCGACAAAGTCGCAGATATATTGGATTTCGGGTGTCATCTGCAGTTCGCTCTTGATCTTCTTGATGCCGTCTTTGAGGATGCCCTCGGAATAGAGCAGGCGATAGGCATTGTGGATGAGCTCAATCAAATCATTGCTGAAACCATGACGGCGCAGTCCCACGAGATTGACGCCGCAGTAGCGGGTCGGCTCCTTGCCAGCTATAATATAAGGTGGAATATCCTGGCTGAAACGGCAACCTCCCTGGATCATCACGTAGCCGCCGATGTGGCAGAACTGATGGCAAAGGATTTCGGCACTGATCACAGCATAGTCGTCGCAGGTGACCTCACCGGCAAACTTGGTGGAATTGCCGATGATCAGTCCGTTGCCAAAGAAGCAGTCATGGGCGATGTGCATATTTTCCATCAGCAGGTTGTTGTTGCCAACACGTGTGGTACCCTTTGATGCTGTGCCTCGGGAAATGGTTACGTTCTCGCGAATGCTGTTGTTATCGCCGATCTCGCAGATGGTCTCCTCACCCTTGAACTTAAGATCTTGTGGTTTGGTGGAGATGCTGGCACCTGGGAAGAACTCGTTGTTGTTGCCAATGCGGGCGCCGTAGTTGATCGTGACGCTGTTTTGCATCACGTTGTTGTCACCAAGCACTGTATTCTTGTCGATGTAGCAGAAGGGACCGATGACGTTGTTGTCACCTAACTTTGCTTCGGGATGTACAAATGCTAAAGGACTAATCTGATTCATTCTGTGTAATTGGTGTCTTGAAATTAATAAAGGGGCTTATTTGTTCTTGATAATCTGGGCCGTGAAGGTAGCTTCGGACACGACATGATCACCGACGAACATGTATCCTTTCATGGAGCTAATGCCATGACGGACGGGCCCCAGCAACTCCACACGGAAAAGCAGTGTATCTCCTGGAACTACTTTATGACGAAACTTTACGTCATCGATCTTGAGGAAATAGGTCGACCATTTCTCAGGTTCGTCGAGCTGGCTGAGAACGAGCAGTCCGCCGCACTGTGCCATGGCCTCGATTTGCAGCACACCAGGCATGACGGGTTCATCGGGGAAGTGACCTTGGAAGAAAGGCTCGTTGGCAGTGACGTTCTTCACGCCGATGATGCTCGTCGCTCCCATGGCTACAACCTTGTCGACGAGCTGCATGGGATAGCGGTGGGGGAGTAGCTGACGGATATGTATGTTGTCGATCAACGGTTCCTCGTTGGGATCGTAAATAGGAGCTTGCACTTCATGCTTTCTGATCTCTTTGCGCATCAGACGTGCGAACTTGTTGTTGATGGTGTGGCCGGGGCGTGTGGCGATGATGCGTCCCTTGATGGGCTTGCCGATCAAGGCCATGTCACCAATGATGTCGAGAAGCTTGTGGCGTGTGCACTCGTTGCCCCACATGAGCGGCTTGTGCTGGATATAGCCGATCTTGGCGGCATCGATGTGTGGCACCTTCAACAGGTCGGCAAGTTTGTCGAGCTGAGCCTGCTCCTCCGGCTTCTCATAGATGACGATGGCATTGTCCAGGTCGCCACCTTTGATGAGGTTGGCTTTGAGCAAGGGCACGATGTCACGCACAAAGACGAAGGTGCGGGCTGGTGCTATTTCCTCGGCATAGTTCTCCATCTTGTCGAGTGTGGCAAACTGGCTGGAAATGAACTTCGAGGGGAAGGAGCACATGGCCGTAATGGAGAAGTCCATATCTGGGAGGATGGTGATGCATGAGCCACTCTCCTCGTCTTTGATTTCTATCTTCTTGCGGATGATATAATAGTCCTTGGGCGCGCTCTGCTCTATGATGCCCACTTTCTTGATTTGCTCGACATACATAGCAGCCGAGCCATCCAGAATTGGGAATTCGGGGCCATTGACTTGGATGAGACAGTTGTCAATGCCCATTGCGTAAAGGGCTGACATGCCATGCTCGACGGTAGAGACGCGGGCATCTCCTTGTTGCAGAACGGTACCACGTTCAGTGTTGCTGACATTCTCAGCAATCGCCTCGATAACAGGTTGTCCTTCCAGATCGATGCGTTGGATTCTATAGCCTGTGTTGTCCTGTGCGGGATTGAATGTCACAGTGAGGTTCAGACCAGTGTGCAGTCCTTTACCAAAGAGTGAGAAACTGCCACCAAGCGTTTTTTGCTTTTCTGTATCCATCTTTATTGTATTGCTTAACGATAAAGCGTATAAAGCTCTGTTGGGGTTATTTTATCTCGTTGTTATGTAAGTCTGTTGTTATGATTTTTTCTTCAGTTCTTCCACTTCTTTCTGCAATGCGTTCAGCTGCTTGTAGATTTCCGGAAGTCTTTGGAACAGAGCCTGACTCTTGAAATAAGCGAATTGAGGCATTGGGGGAGTACCGATCAGGGTCTGGTTGGACTTGATGGACGACGGAGCGCCGGACTGTGCACCCAACAGCACTTTGTCGCCGATGGTGATATGGCCGGAGACACCTACTTGTCCGCCAAACATACACCACTGACCTACTTTGGTGGAGCCAGCCACACCGACTTGTGCCGACATCACTGTGTTTTCTCCAATGTCGGTATTGTGGGCAATCTGCACGAGGTTGTCGAGTTTTACGCCTTTTCTGACGACAGTGGAGCCCATCGTCGATCTGTCAATGCAAGTGTTGGCACCAATCTCTACATTGTCCTCAATGGTAACGATGCCGATCTGAGGAATCTTGTCGTACTGACCCGTCTGAGCGTTGGGAGCAAAGCCAAAGCCATCAGCACCGATGACACTGCCGGAATGGATCGTGACGTTGTTGCCAAGCTTGCAGTCGTGATAGATGCTCACCTGAGGATAGATCAGGCAGTTGGCACCCAGCGAGGCATTGTTCATGATGGTCACATTGGGATAGATCTGTGAGCCGTCGCCGATGGTCACGCCATCGGCAATATAAGCAAAAGCTCCCACGTAGACATCCTTTCCGATCTTGGCCTTAGGCGAGACGAAAGCCAGAGGATCGATGCCGTGCTTCTTGGGTTTGGCTGATTCGTAGAGCTGCAATAGCCGTGCGACACAGTCACGCGCATTGTCCACACGGATGAGTGTGGCGGCTACCGGACGGTCGATGCTTATCTGCGAGTCTACCAATACAATGGTGGACTTGGTATCATATAAATAGTGGATATACTTGGGGTTGGCCAAAAAGGAAATAGAGCCTGCGGTGCCCTCCTCGATCTTGGCAAAGGTGTGCACGTTGGCGTTCTCATCTCCTTCGATAGTGCCCTGAACAAACTGAGCTATTTGCTTTGCGGTAAATTCCATCTTCTATTAGGATTGAAACATTTCTGCAAATATAATAAATTATTCTCGAATCCTTGAAGATAGGCTGAAATTTTGTGCATTTTAAATAAAAAAAGACGCACTGATTGCACACTAGTACGTCTTTTGTGAATTGAAATGAGGCTCTTTTTGAATGAGCAGAGTGTTTTTATCTATCCGATTTTAGACAGTTCCACTTCCATTTGCTGTTGCAATTCCTTGGCTTTCTCTGCAGAGCCCTTTGCGAAGTTTTCGTCATGTCCGGCATAGATGATGCCGCGGCTGGAGTTGACCAGCAGGCCACAGTCCTTGATGATGCCATATTTGCAAACCTCTTGGAGTGAACCGCCCTGTGCGCCAACGCCCGGAACAAGAAGGAAGTGGTTGGGGGCTGCTTTGCGGATGTCTTGGAACATCTGGCCTTGAGTGGCTCCGACCACATACATCATGTTGTCCTCATTGCCCCACTGCTGTGATTTTTTCAACACTTTCTCGAACAGGCGCTCGCCATCCTTGTCCTCTGTGAGTTGGAAATCATGGCTGCCCTTGTTGCTTGTCAGTGCCAGCAATACGACCCATTTGCCTTTGTATTCAAGGAAGGGGGTAACGCTGTCCTCACCCATATAGGGAGCTACGGTAAGGGCATCAACGTTATACTCCTCGAAGAAGGTGCGCGCATACATGGATGAGGTGTTGCCGATGTCACCACGCTTGGCGTCAGCGATGATGAAATGATCGGGATAGAACTTCTGAAGATATTCTACCGTGCGCTCAAAAGAAATCATGCCCTTGACGCCCATACACTCGTAGAAAGCCAAATTGGGCTTGTAGGCGACGCAGTAGGGAGCCGTGGCGTCGATGATCTGCTTGTTGAAGAAGAAGATAGGATCTTCCTCCTGCTGGACACATTCCGGCATCTTGCGGATGTCAGGATCCAAACCTACACAGAGAAACGTCTTCTTTTGGAATATCTGTTCGACTAATTGTTTGCGATTCATGGTCTTTGTGATTACCCGTTAATGTTTACAATTCGTTTTCCTTGAGTTTTTCGGCATTCTCGGCCACGGTGAGATGGTCGATCATGTCTTGGATGTTGCCACCGAGAAATCCTTGCAGGTCGTGGATGGTGTAACCGATGCGGTGGTCGGTGATACGCCCCTGTGGGAAGTTGTAAGTACGAATCTTGGCACTGCGGTCCCCGGTAGACACCAAGGAACGGCGGCGGCTGGAGATGTCGTCAACATATTTCTGATGCTCGTGGTCATATATATATGTGTAGAGACGGCTCAAAGCTCTTTCCTTGTTCTTGGGCTGGTCACGCGTCTCGGTACACTCGATGAGGATTTCCTCTACTTCACCCGTGTTGGGATTCTTCCAGGGGTAACGCAGACGGACACCGGAGCTCACCTTGTTGACGTTCTGACCACCGGCGCCACTGGAGCGGAACGTATCCCACTTGATGTCGCCTTCGTTGATGTGAACTTCAAACTTCTCAGCTTCCGGGAGCACGGCGACTGTGGCGGCAGAGGTATGCATGCGGCCCTGGGTCTCTGTTGCCGGGACACGCTGTACGCGATGCACACCGCTCTCATATTTCAGTGTGCCGTAGACATTATCGCCACTCACGGCAAAGTCAATCTCCTTGTAGCCGCCGACAGCACCTTCCGAGACACTCGTCACACTGACGGTCCAGCCTTTCGACTCACAGTATTTCTTGTACATGTTGAAGAGATCGCCGGCAAAGAGGGCTGCCTCGTCACCGCCCGCTCCTGCACGGATCTCCATCTGCACGTTTTTCGCGTCTTCCGGATCTTTCGGCACAAGAGCGATCTTGATATCTTCCTCAAGTTGTGGCTTAAGATTTTCATTCTCAGACAGCTCCTCACGGGCCATCTCTTTCATGTCGGGATCTTTCTCGTTGGTCAGTATGTCTTTGGCTTCCTTGATGTCATTGAGACAGTCGATGTATCTCTTGCGTGCCTTCATGATGTCGTCGAGATCCTTATACTCTTTGGTGAGCTTGACATAACGTTGTTGATCGGCAATGACAGAGGGGTCGGTGATGAGGGTGCTGACTTCCTCGTAGCGGGCCTCCAAGCCGTCAAGCTTCTCCAATATGCTATTGTTTTCTGGCATAAATCGTCTTATAGTTTAATATTCAAACGCTTGTTACTTAGCTGCAAACGTTGGACTTAATATTCAAACGTTCCGAATTCTGACTTGATGGTCAGCGAGTGCTTGCCTTCTTCGATATGTCCGATGACCTGAGCATCGATGTTGAAGCTCTTGCTCACAGCGATGACTTGGTCCGCAATTTCCGGACGGACGTAGATCTCCATGCGGTGTCCCATGTTGAAGACCTGATACATCTCTTTCCAGTCTGTGCCGGAGCAGTCGTGAATAGTCTTGAAGAGTGGGGGAACAGGGAACATGTTGTCTTTCACCACTTTGCAGTTTTCGCCTACGAAGTGCAGGACTTTAGTCTGAGCACCGCCGGTGCAGTGTACCATACCGTGAATCTCGGGACGCAACTCGTCCAAGAGCTTCTTGATGACAGGAGCGTAGGTGCGGGTCGGGGAGAGTACCATCTGACCGGCATTCACCGGCGCTCCTTCGATCTTGTCGGTGAGGTGATATTTGCCGCTATACACCAGTTCATTGGGTACGGCATGGTCATAGCTCTCAGGATATTTCTCAGCCAGATACTTTGCGAAGACATCGTGGCGGGCACTCGTCAGTCCGTTGCTGCCCATGCCGCCATTGTACTGATGCTCATAAGTAGCTTGCCCCGTGGAACTGAGACCCACGATGACATCACCCGGACGGATGTTGGCATTGTTGATGACATCCTTGCGCTTCATGCGGCAGGTGACAGTGGAGTCGACAATGATGGTACGCACCAAGTCGCCAACGTCGGCAGTCTCGCCGCCTGTGGGCCAAATGCCGATGCCCATACCGCGAAGTTCTGCAAGCAGCTCGTCGGTGCCGTTGATGATAGCGCTAATGACCTCACCGGGAATCAACATCTTGTTGCGGCCGATGGTGCTGGACACAAGGATGTTGTCAACAGCTCCGACACAGAGCAGGTCATCGGTGTTCATGACGATGGCGTCTTGTGCAATTCCCTTCCAAACGCTCAGGTCTCCCGTCTCCTTCCAATAGAGATAGGCCAAAGAAGACTTTGTGCCGGCGCCATCAGCGTGCATGATATTGCAGTATTCCGGATCGCCGCCGAGGATGTCGGGGATGATCTTGCAGAAAGCTTGGGGGAAGATACCCTTGTCGATGTTCTTGATAGCGTTGTGCACATCTTCTTTGGCGGCACTGACGCCTCGCATCATGTATCGATTATTCATTTTTCAATCGTAAGTCTTGAGTGATAATAATATAATAATGTGGTATTATAGAATCTTGAGGATGATGGTGCCTTACCTTTCGTCATTCCAGAACTGCCAACTGGCGAAAGCCTGGAGCAGGAGCATCTCCAGTCCGTTTTTCACCACAGCGCCACGCTCTTTGCCTTTCTTCATAAACAGCGTCTCGTCAGGATTGTAGATGAGGTCGTAGAGAAGTGTATGGTTGTCCATGGCTTCGTAGGGGAGGTTAGGACATTCATCGGCGTGAGGATACATGCCACAAGGGGTGCAGTTGACGATCACGTTATACTCCTTAATCGTATCAGCAGTGATGTGACTGTACTCAATGGTATCTGGCTTTTCGTATCGGCTTATTTTCATCGTCTGCAATCCAAGTGACTTCAGACCGAAGTCAATGGCTTTCGACGCACCGCCGGTACCGAGGATGAGCGCTTTCTTATGGAAATGCTCTAATAGCGGCTCAATGCTCTGTGTGAATCCGATGACATCGCTGTTGAAGCCCTTAAGAATGGTTTTCTTGTTCTTATGGGTGACTTTGATGACATTGACGGCACCGATCTCACGAGCTTCGGGAGAGAGAGAGTCGAGATAGCTGATGACCTTCTCTTTATAGGGGATCGTGACGTTGAGTCCTCTTAGCTCAGGATTGGAGTCGAGGATCTCGGGTAGTTCCTCGATTGTGGGGATCTCAAAGTTTTCGTACGTAGCATCAATGTTCTCGTTTTGAAACTTCTCATTGAAATAGCTGATGGAGAATGAGTGGCCAAGAGGGTAGCCTATTAGTCCGTATTTGTCCATTGTGCAGCTGGTGTTACTTGTTTGACGTGATGGTTATTTTTCGGCGAAGTACAGAGTGCATATTCCGAAGGTCAGTCGCCGGAAGGAGACCTTGGAGAAACCAGCCTTTTGCAGGATGTTCATCATCTGTTCTCCCTGTGGAAATGCTTCGATGGTGGCAGTGAGGTAGCTGTATGCGCTCTTGTCTTTAGAGATGATGCTGCCATAGACTGGCAGGAAGGTGTGGGAATAGAGCTTGAAGCACTGCTTCATGGGGAAGTGCACGGGCTCGGTGAGCTCTGCAATACTTAGATGACCGCCTTTCTTCAATACGCGGCACATCTCGCGCAGTCCCTGGTCGAGATCCTGAAAGTTTCTGATGCCAAAGGCCGCGGTGACAGCATCGAAAGTGTTGTCGGGGAATGACAGATGCATGCAGTCTTCCTTCTGGAAAGAGATGATGCTGTCCAGTCCTGCCGCTTTTACTTTCTCTCGTCCTACGTTCATCATCCCTTCCGAGATGTCGGCACCGATCAACTCCTGTGGATGGAGCATTCGGGCAGAGAGTATGGCAAAGTCGCCTGTACCCGTTGCCACGTCAAGGACAGAACTGGGATGGAAAGGCGCAAGGGCCTTGATAGCCTTGCGTCTCCATCCTTTGTCGATATTCCATGACAGTCGGTGGTTGAGGGTGTCGTAGTTGTCGGCGATGTTGTCGAACATCTCCTCTACGAGTTGTCCTTTGTCACCTTTGCCATCGTAGGGCTTAATGCGCTCTTGTTTGTACATTCCTGATGCGTTGAGCTTTTACTTACGTGTTGCGAGATAGTTCTTCACATTGCGCTCGATGCGTGCAGCAATGTCGCCTTCTTCAGCAGCCTTGTCGAATTTCTCACCCGTGATGTGCTCATAGAGCTCGATGTATCTCTCCGATACGCTCTCGGCATACTCGTCGGTGATCTCCGGCATGGTCTGTCCGGGTTGGTTCATGAAGTTGTGCTCGATGAGCCACTGTCTTACGAATTCCTTAGAGAGCTGACGCTGAGGCTCGCCCTTTACCAGGCGCTCCTCGTAACCGTCGGCATAGAAGTAGCGGCTGGAATCTGGTGTGTGGATCTCGTCGATGAGATAGAGCTTGCCATCGCGCTTGCCAAATTCGTATTTGGTGTCGACGAGGATCAGGCCGTGCTTAGCGGCAATTTCCTGTCCGCGCTGGAAGAGCTTGCGTGTCCAGTCCTCGATGACAGCATAGTCCTCGGCAGACACGATACCCTGCTTGATGATCTCCTCGCGTGATATGTTCATGTCATGTCCTTCGTCTGCTTTGGTGGTTGGAGTGATGATGGGTTCGGGGAAGCGCTCGTTCTCATGCATACCTTCCGGCAATTTCACGCCACAGAGCTCACGGCATCCGTCTTTGTAAGCGCGCCAAGCAGAACCGGTAAGGATAGAACGGATGATCATCTCTACACGGAAGCCCTCGCATTTCAGTCCCACGGTGACCATTGGATCGGGGGTTGCCAGTTTCCAGTTAGGGCAAATGTCGGCTGTCTGGTCAAGGAACTTAGACGCGATCTGGTTCAGCACTTGACCCTTGAAAGGAATGCCTTTTGGCAAGACCACGTCGAATGCTGAGATTCGGTCTGTTGCGACCATAACGATGAGGTCATCGTTGATGTTGTAAACGTCGCGTACCTTGCCATGGTAAACGCTCTTCTGCTCTTCGAAATGGAAATCGGTATGTGTTAAAGCTTTCATAATAGTATGAATATAAAAAAGTTTTTATGAAATGTCTTCTATGCTTTAGGGTGGAGGGAGATCAGTTCTCTGTGAAATTACCGGTGCCGATGATGGTCAGTTCTTGTTCGTCATCGTTGTTTTCAAGTGAGTCTCTTCTCTGTTTTTCAACTCGTTTTCGGTGTTCTTCCTCCTGACGTTTGTCATAAGCCTCATAGGCGTTGACAATGCGGGTGACGAGTTGGTGTCGGACAATATCTTTTTTGGTGAGCTCGATGACGGAAATACCTTCTACTCCTTTTAATATTCTCAGGGCTTCCTTCAGTCCGCTTTTGCACTCTTTTGGCAGGTCGATCTGTGTCATGTCACCTGTGATGATCATCTTCGTGTTCCATCCCATGCGTGTGAGAAACATCCTGATCTGTGCCGTCGTGGTGTTCTGTGCCTCGTCGAGGATGACAACGGCATCGCTCAGTGTACGGCCGCGCATGAAGGCGAGTGGTGCGATCTGTATGATGTGCTTCTCCATCAGGTCGCTGAGTCTTGTGGCGGGAAGCATATCCTGCAAAGCATCATAGAGCGGTTGCAGATAGGGATCGATCTTGTCTTTCATGTCACCGGGGAGGAATCCCAGTTTTTCTCCGGCTTCCACTGCCGGTCGACTGAGGATGATGCGCTTGATGGCTTTCTCTTTCAGTGCTTTCACGGCGAGTGCAATGCTCAGATAGGTCTTGCCCGTTCCGGCTGGTCCTACGGCAAAGATCATGTCGCTCTTGTTGAAAGCATCGATGAGTCGTTGTTGGTTTTCGGATCTGCTCTTGATGGGGCGCCCCGAGATGCTGTAAACAAGTACGTCTTTTACGGCATCAGCTTTGGTCTGTCGTCCTTTGATGATGTCGAGAATGTCCTCGTCTGTGATGGAGTTGTACTTCACCACATGCTTTCTCATCTTCTCGATGTCTTCTTCGAAACGGGCCATGTCTTCCTCGTCTCCAAGCACGCGCACGACATTATCCCGCGCAACGATACGCAACTTGGGGAAGAGAGCCTTCAGCATTTGCAGATGTGCGTTGTTGACTCCGTAAAATACGACGGGGTCGATATCCTCGAGTACGATATGTTTTTCTATCAATGTATGTCTTTTAAGTACGTAATATATTACACTGCAAAATTACAATAAAATACCGAGAAAAGACAGATTAAAGGCAAAAATATGTTTTCAAGGCTCACGATTTCTTCTTGTTTGTTTTGATATTCTTCTGATTTGTGTTATTTTTGCATGTGAAATGAGAATCACGAAGAAAAGATACCTGCAAAGTTTCCTGATTGTCACGGTGGTGTTGGCCATCGTGCGTCTGCTGTTTCCTTCTATCGCAAAAGACCGTGCGGCACAGACTGCCGTGCGGGAGAAAGAGTCGGCGGACAGTGTGGAGATGCGATCAGATACTGCGCATGACGGGCAGACTGCTGCTGTGGCAGAAGTAAGTGATGCTGACGCAGATACAGATAAAGTAGTTTTGGAAGGGACCTATCTGAGTAAGTTGGCACCTTCGCCAATACCTTCTTTGCGTTATCCGGCAGGTGTCTCTCCTTTTTTCAAGTCTGACGGTTCGTTACGCCACACACCTATTTATAGTGTACCCGGCTATCAGCGTACCTTCGAGGATCAGCAGGACGTGCAACTTGTGTCAGCCAGTAAGTGGGGTATCCAACCTGTGCAGAACCGTGAGGAGGCTGTCAAACGTAAGTCAGGATTGGTGTTCGTAGGGAGCAATCCTTATGTTTATATTGATAAGCTTCATAGCAGTATCCCTTATTTGGTGCCTCGGGCGTCCATTCTCTTACAGGATATAGGCCGTAGCTATTTCGACAGCTTGACGATGAAGGGTATTCCCTTGCATAAGATCATCGTCACCAGCGTGCTTCGGTCCAAGGACGATGTACAGCGTCTGCGTGGACATAATGGTAATGCCACGCAAAACAGCTGTCATCTTTATGGTACAACCTTCGACGTCTGCTACAACCGTTACAAGACTGTTGAGCCGCCCGGTGAGCAACGACGTGCCGTGCGCAATGATACGCTGAAGTATATCTTGGCGGAAGTGCTTCGTGACATGCGTGAAGAAAAGCGCTGCTATGTTAAGTATGAGGTTAATCAGGGATGCTTCCATATCACCGTGAGATAGTGATGTGGAAACGTCAATCCATTCTGTTCATGTAATCTTCGTATGAGAACTTGCGGAGCATCTCCAGTTCTCCGTCAGGCCGTACTAGCATGAGAGCGGGGTGGGAGAGGCCATTGAACATGGTGGTCTTCACTGTGGTGTAGTGGATCATATCCTCAAAGATAATGTTCTCGTCTATCTGTAGTTCATGGTCAAACTTCCAATAGCCCATGAAGTCGCCACTAAGGCAGGAATCGCCTCCGAGTCGATAGATGTGTGGCGCATTCTCTGCTGGGTAGAGACTTTCGGCATCGGTGTCAATGTTTTCGGCAAAACGCACTTGTGGCTGATAAGGCATCTCCAAACAATCGGGCATGTGACATGTGAAGCTGACGTTGAGAATTGCTGTGCGGATGCCATGGTTTTCAACAATGTCGACCACCTGACTTACCAAAGGCCCAGTCTGCCACAGGAAAGCACTACCTGGTTCCAATATAAGCTTTAAATGGGGATAGCGTTTGTGGAAGCCATTCAGTATGTTGATCAGCAACTCTGTGTCGTAGTCTTTGCGAGTCATCAGATGTCCGCCACCAAAGTTGATCCATTTGAGTTGTGGAAGCCATTTGCCGAATTTCTCCTCGAAATGGGCGAGCGTACGCTGAAAGACATCGGCTCCGCTTTCACAATGGCAGTGGCAATGGAATCCATCAATATCTTCTGGTAACTCTTCCGGCAATTGATCGGCGGTGACTCCAAATCGCGATCCCGGTGCACAAGGGTTGTAGAGTAGAGTTTCTACTTCACTGTACTCCGGATTGACGCGTAGGCCGAGACTGATCTCTGAATTGGCGATTCTTGCTTTGGCAGCGAAACCTTGATATTGGCTCAGTGAGTTGAAGATGAGATGACTGGAATAATGTGCGATCTCAGAGATGTTATCTTCGGTATATCCGGGGCAGAATGTGTGAACACGACTGCCAAACTTCTCGTAACCAAGTCTTGCTTCGTAGAGTGAGCTGGCGGTTGTCGCGGGAATGAATTCCCGGAAAATAGAGAAAGTCTTCCAAAGGGCAAAAGCCTTGAAAGCAAGAATAATCGTTGTATTAGAGCGGCAAGCTACATTGCTGATGAGCTCGAGATTTTTGCGCAAGCGTTGCTCTTCGAGCACGTAGGCTGGGCGATGGAGTTGGCTAAAAGTCTGCAAATCTACCTTCATAAATCAATTTTTTAATGCAAAGATACGTTTTATTTTCTAATATTATTGTGAGTGTGACAGAAAATTCCTACATTTGCATCATCAAAGGCAATGACCATTACACTTTTGTTATATAAACGCTAAACAAGATGAGTGAAAAAAACTCTTTTTTGGTTTTCTCGGGAACAAAGACGAGATACCTTGCAGAAAAGATTTGTGCCAGCTTGGGTTGCCCTTTGGGCAATTTAGTCATTACGCGCTTCTCTGATGGTGAGTTTGCAGTAAGCTATGAGGAGTCGATTCGAGGTCGTGACGTTTTCTTGGTGCAGAGCACCTTTCCGAATTCTGACAACCTTATGGAGTTGTTGTTGATGATCGACGCAGCCAAGCGCGCTTCCGCACGCCACATTATTGCAGTGATTCCTTATTTTGGTTGGGCACGCCAGGATCGCAAGGACAAGCCGCGCGTGAGCATTGGGGCCAAGCTTGTCGCCGACTTGCTGAGTGTGGCAGGCATTGACCGTCTGATCACGATGGATCTGCACGCGGATCAGATCCAGGGCTTCTTCAATGTGCCTGTTGATCACCTCTATGCTTCCGGCGTGTTGCTGCCCTATCTGCAAAGTTTGCATCTGAAGGATCTCGTAATTGCATCGCCTGATGTTGGTGGTTCCAAGCGTGCCAACACGTTTGCCAAGTATCTAGGTTGTCCGCTGGTGCTGTGTAATAAGACAAGAGCACGTGCCAATGTGGTGGAGAGCATGCAGATTATCGGTGACGTGAAGGGCAAAAACGTAGTACTTGTCGATGACATGGTTGACACAGCTGGCACCATTACTAAGGCTGCTGACTTGATGATGGCGCATGGTGCACTGAGCGTAAGAGCTTGTGCTTCGCATTGCGTCATGAGTGGTCCGGCCAGTGAGCGCGTCGAGAACTCTGCACTTGAGGAGATCGTGTTCACAGACTCTATCCCTTACACCCAGCGTTGCCATAAGGTGAAGCAGCTCAGCGTTGCTGACATGTTTGCCGAGACCATCCGCCGTGTAGTCAACAATGAGAGTATCTCCTCTCAGTATCTGGTATAAACGAAGACGATTATCGCCAAAGATCATAAAAAAGCTCCCGCCGGGTTGGTGGGAGCTTTTTTTGTGCTTGTATCTTGTTGGGGGAGACGGGGGCTCATATAGAGGGGGTGTCACGATATATCGTGACGAACAGAACTGCAAGACGGAGCGGCTGCAAGACGGGTGTCTACAGTTTTGGCGTGATGATGCCATGGCGGTAAGCATAGAGAAGCTCCATGAGATCATCGATCTGTTTGCGCAGTTCCACGCCTTTGTCCGTGTCGGCTACCAGCATACGGTGGGCGGACATCTCAACGATCTGTGTTGTAGACTTGATGTCGGTACCACGTAGGATGGCATCCTCGGTGCTTGTGAAGGGCTCGTGCTGCACAAGCTGGAAGCCGCGGCTGTGATAGACAAGTGTGTATCCAGCAATGCCGGTCTGCTTGTGATAGGCTTGTGCGAAGCCGCCGTCAATGACCATCAGCTTGCCTCCCGCCTTGATAGGATTCTCTCCGGCACCTACTTTCACGGGCACATGCCCGTTGATGATATGACGGTTAGGTTCTGTGACGCCGAAAGCATCCATGATATGCTCGCAGACTTTCTCGTCGTCGCGCAGTTTGAAGTAGCTGCCTTTATGCTCAATATGGGTTTCCTTGTCTTCGATGAAATAGCGCTCGAAAGTAGCCATCTTTGACTTGTCGAAGAGCGGGCTGTCGGGACCGCACCAGAGATAGAAGAAGTAGTCAATAGCATAGTCACGCTCTACTGAGTTTGTATCGTTTTGGAATGCGGAGCGAACCAGATGTCCGACTGTCTTCATCAGTTCTAAGCCTGCTACGGGCTGCCCCGGATAAACTTCCACCTTTTTCAGACTTCCATCTTCTTTGAGAGGTACGGACGCATGATAAAGCAGGTTATTGTTGCAGACCTGGTACATGCAGCCATGATCAAGCAGCGTGTCAATATGTTTGTGGAGTTTCTCACTGACCAGGAAACTATGGTGCAGTCTTTGCAGGAGTTGATGCTCCTCGTCGGTGAGGACGCAGGGATTAGCCGGGTCAATGGTTGGGAAATGGCAACTGAGCAGTGAGTAGACCTTACCTTCAAGCATGATCGTGCCATGGTCATAGTCGATGAAGTTGAACAACTCACGGTCTTGCATCTTCCATTCCGGATGCTTCTCATAGAGTTGTGCTTCCAGCTTGAACTGCATCACAGCGATGGCTTTATGCATCTGAGCTGTGAGTCGAATAGTCTTCTCGTTGAGGTTCTCGGCCTCACCCGAGAGGATGGGGCGGAACTCTGTACAGGGATCATCGGCGTAAGCATCCATGGCAAAGGTAGCCAATGGTACCATATTAATACCGTATCCTTCCTCGAGCGTAGTGAGGTTGGCGTAGCGCAACGAGATGCGGATGACGCTACAGATACATGCATCGTTGCCGGCGGCAGCTCCCATCCACAGCATGTCGTGGTTACCCCACGTGATATCCCAGTGGTGATAATTCTGGAGCATGTCCATGATCTTGTGCGCACCAGGACCGCGGTCATAGATGTCCCCGAGGATATGCAGTTGGTCGATGGCGAGGCGCTGGATGACATTTGCGATAGCGATGATAAACGCATCGGCCCGTCCTGTGTTGATGATCGTGTCGATGATGACGTTGACGTATGCTGTCTTGTCAGAGTCCTCCGTACGTTCATGGAGCAGCTCCTGAATGATATAAGAGAAGTCCTTGGGCAGTGACTTGCGCACCTTACTACGTGTGTATTTGCTGGAGACGTCGCGGCAGACGGCTACGAGATGATGAATCGTGATATGATACCAGTCGTCGAGGTCTTTTTCCGAGGCCTTGACAAGTTCCAGCTTCTGCTCGGGGTAATAGATCAGCGTGCAGAGCTCGCGTTTCTCAGTCTCACGGAGTGTAGTGCCGAAGAGTTCGCCTACTTTACGCTTGATATTACCGGAGGCGTTCTTTAATACGTGTTGGAAAGCCTCGTATTCTCCGTGCAAGTCTGCCAGAAAATGCTCGGTACCTTTTGGCAGGTTGAGGATAGCCTGAAGGTTGATAATCTCTGTGCTGGCATCAGCCACAGATGGGAATGACTGTGCCAGGAGTTGTAGGTATCGTACGTCGAGTTTCTTGTTGTCGTTCATATTGAATGATTGGAGTTAAAATGTAAGTTGTATAGAATGTATAGGTTGTTAATGTTTCATATTGATAGCATAGCCATCGGGGAGTCGGAGTGTCTTTTGCAGTTTTTTTATCACTTTCTGTGCAAAGGCAGAGAGCCCTATGGCTTTCAATATGTCTACCACCCGATCCTCGTCCATCGGTATGAAACGGAGAGTCGTATAGACATTGACCAAATGTCTTAGAGGTACATGACCATTCTCAGTCTCATGATGTAGGTTGATCATTTCAATGGCCAGTTGGCGCTCACCTATTTCGTTTTTGTCGACGTTCTCACTGAGTTTACTGCGAATGAGGATTGAGTGGGGGATGAGCGTGTCGGACGGCAGGTCTCCCTCAGCGTATTTCCAAGGGAGAGGATATTTTTCGATATCTTGCACGTTGAGGTTCGGCATGCTGATGTTAAGCCTTTTCAGTCCTATGCTAAGGTAGTCGTCGACATGCTCATCGGTAGCGTATATCAGTATCTTGCGCCATTGCTCATTGGTAAGTTGGGGCCATTGTTGGCTTAGTTTCCTGCATTGCTCATGGTTGCGAAGCATGAAGTCATCGATACCCAGCTGTATGGTGCCGCAAAGCAGAGCGTTGGTTTCCTCCGTGATCGAGAAACGTACGTTGGAGTCAATGACTTTGCGATAGAGTTTTCCGGTAGCCTGTGCCACAGATTCAAAAGTCACCAGACTGGTGAGAATGGGATTTTTTATCAATACCGTGCGGGTATTGAGATGAAGTTGTTGGAAGGAATGTTCCTCAAGCTTTCCACACACTTGCACCGCACTGGCCTTGGTTATGGCCTTTTTCCATTTCAGCCATTCATAGGAATGCTGATGCAGGGCGTAAACCCACGGTTGCAGGTCGCCCAAAGGCGTGATGACCACAGGAATGTGCATACTGTAGGCCTTGTGCAGGAGGTGGAGGACAGAACGGTGCCAAAGGGTGAAGACATGGACGACATCGTAGTCTCGAAGAGCTGATAGGGTAGAGCGGTCGAGTGAACGGAGGCAGGTGACCTCATAGTCCTGGGTCAACAAAGTCTGCAACTTTGAGATATAGGCCTGTCCCAAAGCATAGTTTGCTGATCCGGAAGGAAGAAAGATGAGGAGATTCTGCTTATCCATAGATGAATGTCTAAAGCTTATTGTTTATGTGTCGTGAAGTCGTAAGGGCTGGCAAACAGATAGCGCACGGCGGTGGCCAATTGTCTCCAGACCACGGTTAACTCCAACGGTAGTACGACCCACAAAGAGATGGGCTCGCGCAAACGGCTAAATGTTCGGTGAGCTCCGCAAAGACGAAGGATCACAGTGAGTATAAAGGCCAGGACAGCAGCGCCCAGCATTACCCATTTCTGAGCCAGAGCACCCCATAAGGCAATTCCCAAGATAGCCCAGATATTGAGATGTAGCAGGACCTGATCGGTGAGAAACAGCATGCGGTGGGCCAAGCTGCGGTTAAGATAGCGGCGGGTAGCCACATAGAAGAGGCAGCTGCTGCGCCATGACCGTTTGGTGGGATTATCGTCGGTCATAATCGCCATGGGGTGAGTGACTACTTGTGTCCTACCCTTTTCAGCGTATTTGTTGACCAGGCACTCATATTCCCCTCTGACCAAGTTCAATGATCCTTCAAAGCCGTCATACTGCATGAACTCATCTTTCAGCAGAGCGACCGTATGGCTCAATGTGCGGTAGGCAGTGCCTTTGACGTCTTCTCGCAGGAGATAGCAGGCAGCATGCAGACGGTCAAAACGCCAGGTTGTCGGTGTCTCTGGTTCAAAATGACCATAACCGATGACCATTTTCGTGTCGGGCATTGTGCAAGCTTTACCGATATGTTGCAGCCATTGACGACTTGACGGCGTAGAATCAGACTCTATGAACACCACCCATTGTGTCTGAGCAGCCTTCACGCCTAAGGTCATGGCCAAACGTTTCCGACTCATATAACGTGAGGAATTAGGGATATAGGTGACATAGAGCGACACGTTTGGATAGGCATCAGGCTCTGTTTCCATGCTGTGCTTGAAACGCTTCAAGACGTCCAGCGTGTCGTGTGCACCATATTCGGTGACTACGATCACTTGGTATCCGGAAGGATAATTCTGGTGAAGAATGTCTGGGAGATGTTGTTCCAGTTTCTCTGCTTCTTCATGAGGCGTTAGGATCACAGTCAATTTAGGAAGAGAAGACGCTTCCTGGTCATTGGCGTTTGTAGTTTTCTTTTCGTTCTCTTCCTGATTTTCTGAAGTCTCAAGGGTTTCATCGTTTCCCGAAGCAGCATTTTGCTCTGAGTTTGTGTTGTCGTTATCCTCTTCCGGTTCCTCCTCCTCATCGTGTGAGGGCAGGAAACGGAAGAAAGGATTCATGAAAGAGGACAGAACAGCCAAGATGATGACGGCTGCTCCGCAGATGATAGTTCTTGTATCAAAAAATAAAGCAATGTTCATTTTTTATATAAAGTCTTCTGTAATGTAGCCTTTTGGCAAAGGACGGCAGTTGTATTGGCTGGCCATGATTTCACCATAGGCGCCGGCCGAGCGAAGTGCGATGAGATCTCCACGGTGTGTGGTGTTGAGGTCGACAGCCTTCGCAAAGACATCACTTGATTCGCAGATGGGGCCTACGACATCGTAGGTTGCAGCTGGCTCATCGCTTGACAGGTTCTCTATCTTGTGGTATGCCTGATAGAGTGCCGGGCGGATGAGATCCGTCATACCTGCATCTACGATGACGAACTGTTTGTAGGTACCCTGCTTGACGTAGAGCACTTTAGTGATGAGGCTTCCCATCTGAGCCACCACGGCTCGTCCAAGTTCGAAATGAAGATTCTGTCCCGGACGCAGACGCAGGTGTGTGGCGTAGGTCTTGAAATAGTCGTGAAAGTTGGGAATGGGCTGACGGTTGGGATGATCGTAGCTGACGCCCAGTCCGCCGCCTACATTGATATTTAAGACTTTGACCTGATGCCTCTCCAAGATGTCCTGGAGCTCGTTGATGCGATTGCAGAGTGCCTCAAAGTCACCTATGTCAAGGATTTGACTGCCAATGTGGAAGTGGAGCCCGAGAAACTCAATATGTCCCATCTCTTTGATGCGCTCAATGGTCGGGAGCATGTCTTCCATGGCGATGCCGAACTTGTTTTCAGCCAGACCCGTCGTGATGTTGGCGTGCGTGTGCGCTCCTACATTCGGATTGATGCGCAGACAGACACGAGCCACCGTGTTCTTGGCTGCTGCCAACTCGTTGATCACCTCCAGCTCAGGAACACTTTCCACGTTGAAGCAGAAGATACCGGCATCCAAAGCCAAGTTGATCTCCCAATCGCTCTTGCCCACGCCGGCAAAGACAATCTTGTTGGCGGGAAATCCTGCTTTCAAGCTTGCGTGGATCTCTCCGCCACTGACACAGTCTGCACCCAAGCCAGCCTGGCTGATGATGCTGAGCACCTTGGGATTGGCATTGGCCTTCACTGCGTAGTGCACGTTGAAGTTGTCATACGACTTACACTCGTCGTTGATTGTCCGCAGCGTATTGTGCAGGAGGGTCGTATCGTAATAATAAAAAGGAGTCGTCACCTCACTGAACTTCTCAATGGGGAAACGACCTTTGGTCAGCTCTCTTTCCATATTCTTGTCTTTCACTGAGAGGGATCCGCGAGGGATCCCTCATGTTGTCTGTTGACGATGTGTTTTATTTGTTGTTGAACAGCGTGTCGCTGAGGCTTTGCAAAGCTCTCTTCTTGTCGGCCTCGCGGATGAGGAACGAGATGTTGTAGTTGCTGCCACCATAGCTGATCATTCTCACAGGAATGTTCTTCATGGCTTCCGTTGCCAAAGTCTCGAAGCCGAGGTTGCTCCAGTCAAGATCACCTACGACACAGATGATGCACATATCGGTGTCAACGGTGACGGTACCGTATTTCTTCAACTCGTCAACGATCTCATTCAGATGCGCGTCGTTGTCGATGCTCATGGACACGCCGACCTCAGATGTGGCGATCATGTCGATAGGTGTTTGATAACTCTCGAAGATCTCAAAAACCTTGCGCAGGAAACCAGTAGCCAGCAACATGCGTGAGGACTTGATCTTGATGGCGATGATATTGTCTTTGGCTGCGACGGCTTTGATTTTCCCTCTGACAAGAACGTTATCGATGATGGTTCCCTCAGCGTCAGGATCGAGTGTGTTCTTCAGTCTTACCGGGATGCCGGCATACTTAGCAGGCTGCACGCAGGTAGGATGCAGAATCTTCGCACCGAAGTAGGCAAGCTCAGCAGCTTCCTCGAAGTTGAGCTGATGGATGGCCTCGGTGTGATCCACCACACGTGGATCGTTGTTGTGCATTCCGTCTATGTCGGTCCAGATTTGTATCTCATCAGCGGGAAGCACCGAGCCGATGAGGGAGGCTGTGTAGTCAGAGCCGCCACGTTGCAGGTTGTCCACCTCACCGTAGGCGTTGCGGCAAACAAAGCCTTGCGTGATATAGATCTGATGTCCTTGGTTCTTTTCCATCACCTCGTGGAGCTTCTCCTTAATATATGGGGTATCGGGCTCGCTGTTTTTGTCGGTACGCATGAAGTCAAGGGCATTGAGCAGCACAGCATCGACACCTTGCTCCTGGAGATAGTTGACAACCATGTTGGTTGACATCACCTCGCCCTGAGCCACGACAGCCTTTTCCTCGAAGCTGGTGAAGAGGTCTTTGGTGAAAGAGCGCAGATAGTTGAATTCTCCCGTGAGGAATTCTGTGGTTTTCTTTTTGAAGGCGTCAGTATCGTAAAGTTCGTCTACATGCTTCATGTATTTCTTCTCAAGGCAATTGATTACCTCGTTGGCACCATCGGGATTTTTCTTGTAGAGATAGTTACTGATCTCTACGAGAGAGTTTGTGGTGCCACTCATGGCTGAGAGAACGACAAAGGTGGACTCGCCTGAAGCGGTGACGAGACCTGCTACATGTTTCATTCGATCTGGTGATCCAACGGAAGTACCTCCAAATTTTAAAACCTTCATATTGCTTAGTCTTTATGGATTGACGTATTATATTTTATAATAGGAGTGGTTGCTGACTATATCGTAGCCTCGTCTTCGGTGAGGTCGAGGTTGGAGTATTCTTTGGTGACGTCGCTGAGCAGTCCTTCCTTGCATCGGTACACGATACCTGGAAAGCGGTCGAGCAGTGGAATGTTGTGAGTCGACATGACAACAGCCGTACCAGTGGTGGTGATGTCCTTGAGCAACTTCACGATGTTGCAAGCCGTCTCAGGGTCGAGGTTGCCAGTAGGTTCGTCGGCAATGATAATCTTGGGATGGTTGAGCAGGGCACGTGCGATGGAGATGCGCTGTTGCTCACCGCCAGACAGTTCGTGGGGCATACTCTCTTTTCGGTCGGCCAATCCCACAGCCTCAAGCACCTCGTCGATGCGCTGGTCTATCTTCTTCTTGTCTTTCCAGCCAGTGGCCTTGAGCACGAAACGCAGGTTGCGGTAAACGGTCTGGTCATGGAGTAACTGGAAATCCTGAAAGATGATACCCATCTCCTTGCGGAGGGCAGGCACCTCTTTGCGCCGGAGTGTCTTCAGATCACGTCCCAAGACTTGGGCCGTGTCTGTTTCTTTCTGTGGAAGGTCAAGCTCACAATAGAAAGTCTTGAGCAGTGAGCTCTTGCCGGATCCCACCTTTCCTATCAAGTAGATAAATTCACCTTCCTCGGCGTGGAAGTCCACGTCGTGGAGGATAAGCTTGTCTTGCTGGTAAATATTTACTTTATGATAATCGATAAGCATGATCAACTAAAACTTTTTTTAAGAGACATATCAGAGTAGGGCGGAGACAGGGCATACCCTATTCCTGTGATTTCTTAATGCGACGCGCCTTGTCCCAGTTAGGGTTATGGCGCTTAGCGAGCTCGTTGGCAAGTGTTTCAATGCGCAAGCCTTTGGCGCTCAGTAACACGATGAGATGGTAGAGAAGGTCAGCACCCTCATAGACCAGTTGCTCTTCTGTGCCTCCGACAGCCTCTATCACGGTCTCAACGGCTTCCTCGCCGACCTTTTGTGCAATCTTGTTGATGCCTTTGCGGAAAAGACTCGTTGTGTAGCTGTTTTCCGGCATCTCCTCTCTGCGCTTGTTGATGAAGTTCTGCAATTCGCTGAGGAATTCCACAGGATTGCAATCGTTGGCATCGCCCCAGCACGTGTCAGTGCCTTTGTGGCAGACAGGGCCGTCGGGATCGACTTTGATCAGCAGCGTGTCATTGTCGCAGTCGTTTTGGATAGAAACCAGATGCAGGTAGTTGCCGGATGTCTCGCCCTTGGTCCAAAGGCAGTTGCGTGAACGGCTCCAAAACGTGACCAGCTTCGTGTCCATGGTTTTCTGATAAGCTTCTTGATTCATGAAGCCCAGCATGAGCACGTTCTTGGTGGTAGCATCCTGTATGATGGCAGGAACCAACCCTCCCATTTTCTCAAAGTCTATTTCCATGTTGTCCTCTATTTACGAATGATATGTTGCGTGTCTAAATCTGTTTATATTCTTACATTGATGCCTTCGCTCTTGAGATACTGCTTCAGGTCGGGGATGGTAATCTCGCCGAAGTGGAAAACAGAGGCTGCCAGCGCAGCATCTGCTTTGCCCTGCGTGAAGGCATCGCGGAAATGCTCTTTCTTGCCTGCCCCGCCGCTGGCGATTACCGGTATTGACACTTCCGATGACAGTTGAGCCAGCGGCCCATTGGCAAAACCTTGTTTAACGCCGTCATGATCCATACTGGTGAAGAGGATCTCTCCGGCTCCTCGGTCAGCGACCTCGCGTGCCCAGTCCATGAGTTTGAGCGGCGTGCGCTCCCGTCCTCCTTTAATATAGCAATGCCAGCCGTCGGCATCATTGCGCGCATCAATGGCGCATACGCATACCTGTGAGCCGAAGCGCTTGGCGATCTCGTCAATGAGTTCGGGGTGGCGGATTGCTGCCGAGTTGATACTGATCTTGTCGGCACCGGCGTAGAGCAAGCGCTCCACGTCGGCAATACTTTCTATGCCACCTCCGACAGTGAAGGGGATATTGATCTCCTGGGCAACTCTCGTGACGAGATCCGTGAAGGTCTTGCGTCCGTCGGATGTTGCTGTGATGTCGAGATACACCAGTTCGTCAGCGCCTTGTCGGCTATATTCCTTTCCCAGTTCCACGGGATCGCCGGCCTGTCGAAGGTTGACGAAGTGCGTGCCTTTGACGGTCTCGCCGTCTTTGACATCAAGGCAGGATATGATACGTTTTGCTAACATCTTTACCTTTCTTTGACGTTGATGTATGGTTGTATGTCTGCAGCTGTGATCTTTCCTTCGTACCAGGCTTTGCCGAATACCACGGCGGGCACCTTGGCCTGATCGAGCGCAGCAATGTCTGCTATGCTGCCCACGCCGCCGCTGGCGATAAGCTGCAGATGGGGGTAGCGTGCCATGATGTCGCGATAGAGTGCGGTAGAGGGGCCTTGTAACGTTCCGTCGCGCGAGATGTCGGTACAGAGCACCTTGGTGATGCCGGCCTCCACCCATTTATGCAGGAAATCTGCCAGACTGACGGAGGAGTCTTCTTTCCAACCGTTGATGCTGATACGTCCGTCGTGAGCGTCGGCGCCGAGGATGATGCGGTCGGCACCAAAGTGGTTGATCCATTTCCCTACTTCTTCAGGATGGGTGACGGCGATGCTGCCTGCGGTGACCATAGCGGCTCCTGCCTGAAAGGCGCGGTCGAGATCGTCGTTGCTCTTCACGCCACCTCCAAAGTCTATGATGAGATTGGTGGAGTGGGTGATGGCTGAGAGTACGCCTACGTTGACGATATGTTTGGATTTGGCACCATCGAGATCCACGACATGCAAGCGCCGGAAGCCAAGCGCCTCAAACTGCTTAGCCTGATCCACGGGATCGTCGTTGTAAGTGGCCACCTGTTGGTAGTCACCTCGTGTGAGACGTACGCATTTGCCGCCGATGATGTCTATGGCTGGTATGAGTTCTATGTTATGCATGGCTTGTCCCGATTAATTTTTCATCTCTAAGAAGTTGCGCAGAATGGTCTCTCCCACCTGACCACTCTTCTCCGGGTGGAATTGTGTAGCCCAGAAGTTATCCTTATGGATCGCTGCGGAGTAGGGGAGAATATAGTTGGCTTGCGCGATCGTATATTCGCATACGGGCACGTAATAGCTATGGACGAAATAGGTGTAGTCGCCGTCGTGGAGTCCTTTGAAGAGGGGTGATTTCAGATATGTGAGCTCATTCCATCCCATTGCCGGCACTTTCTCGTCATGGTGGTTGGGAACAAACTTCTTCACATCTACGTTAAAGATGCCCAAACATGGCGTGTTGCCCTCTTCAGAGTGGCGGCACAACAACTGTTGTCCCACACAGATACCCAACACTGGTTGGCGCAGCCCCGTGATGATCTTGTCCAATCCATGCTGGCGCAGATAGTCCATGGTTGTCTTGGCATTGCCTTGTCCGGGGAAAAGGACATGGTCAGCTTTCTGTAGCAGTTCAGCCTCATCGGTGATCTGTGGGGTAATACCTAACCGTTTGAGGGCGTTTACCACTGAAAACATGTTGCCCGCATTGTATTTTACGATCGCTATTTCCATAATTGCTGCAAATTTACGTTTTTTTGGCTACAATCGTGCAAGAATGCAAGAAAAACAGAACGCCAACTATCGATTTTCTTCGTTTTTGAACTTGAGAGCTGGCAAAAGGAGCCTATCTCAGTCGCATTTGTAAGCGTCCGGTATAACTGACGGCCAGTTGCACTTCATAGCTGCTCATGCTGTCGGGAATGACCAAAACAGCAATGTAGTGAACGCCATTCTGATCGATCGAATCGAAGATCAGGTCGCTGAGGATTGCTTGGCTCAGGAAGTCCTCGGGTACGATATGCTTGAATTGTTGCTTACGGAAGTCGCCGGAGAAGAGCTTTGTAGCGCCATGATAGACATTGAGGTTGACGATATTGTCGTAATAGACATTGTCTACCTCCACGCCTTCATCGTTGTATGATGCTTTGACAACCTTGTAAGTGGTTGGGTTGACAGTGACGTAGCAGTGATAGCCTACACCATTATAGCTGACGATGGTGTCGCGCTTGATGAGCTGGTTTTGGTTAACGGCCTTTGGCTTTTGATGCGTAAACTGTGTAGCATCATCCGGATCATCACTTTTTTCAAGTTTTACTTCTTCGCCGTTTTGGTTTTTGAAGATAAACAGGTGAGCAGTCTGCTTGATGATGGGGTATTTGATGTCCTCAGCGCCATGCAGGACGAGCGTGTCACCAAATATCTGAAATCTCACAGGCTGGCTGGTTGTGTCGGGATAGAAGATCGAGTCGCCTTGGGCTTCGAAGGCGACGCTCTCCTCATCTTCGTTCACCCATATACCTTGTAGCATCTTCTTGGCTGCGAGGTCTTCTTGCGGAGCTGAAACTTGTTTAGCCCGGTTACGGCATCCGCCAATACTCATCGCTAAAGCAGTGAGTAAACATATCAGCAGAAAGAAATGCTTTTTCATAGATTACAATTTATATAATAGGTGTGTCACGATACCTTGTTGACAAATGTTGATAGGCTATTGTCCAATACAGTGATATTCGATTCCGGACTGACCTAGTTCCTTGGCGTCGAAGATATTCCGGCCGTCGATGACCAGCGGCCGTCGCATGGCATGGACGATAACATTCCAGTTGGGCAGACGGAACTCTTTCCACTCAGTGAGCAGAAGCAGTGCGTCGGCCTGGTCGATGGCGTCGTACATGTCGTGGCAATAGACGACAGCATCGCCGACACGACGTTTGCACTCATTCATTGCTACGGGGTCGTAAGCGCGGATCGTGCAACCGGCTTCCTTCAGCAGTTTGATGATGATCAGGGCTGTGGACTCGCGCATGTCGTCGGTCTCCGGCTTGAAGGCCAGTCCCCAAAGGGCGATAGTTTTGCCTTTGAGATTCTCCGTGCCATAGGCTTTTTGGAGTTTTTCGAAGAGCACCGTCTTTTGGTGCGCATTGACGTGCTCCACTGCTTTGAGCACTTCCATAGAGTAGCCGTTGTCATCAGCGGTCTTGATGAGTGCCTTCACATCTTTGGGAAAGCATGAACCGCCATAGCCACAACCGGCATAGAGAAATTTGCGGCCGATACGGGTGTCGCTGCCGATACCCTGTCTGACCATATTGATGTCGGCGTGTACCAGCTCACAGAGGTTGGCCATGTCGTTCATAAACGATATACGGGTGGCGAGCATCGAGTTGGCGGCGTATTTTGTCATTTCGGCGCTGGGAATGTCCATGAAGATCACCCGGAAGTTGTTGATCAGGAAAGGCTTGTAGAGTCGGGTGAGAATCTCTTTGGCTCGCTCTGACTCTACACCGATGACCACGCGGTCAGGGCTCATGAAGTCCTTGATCGCATTGCCTTCTTTGAGAAACTCTGGATTGCTGGCCACGTCGAAGTCCACCTTTGCGCCCCGCTTGTCCAGTTCTTCCTGGATAGTGGCTTTGACTTTCTTTGCCGTGCCGACGGGCACTGTGCTTTTGGTGACCACGACGATATATTTGTTAAGACTTTGTCCAATGGTCTTGGCCACCTGCAACACATAGGTCAGGTCGGCCGAGCCGTCCTCGTCGGGCGGTGTGCCGACAGCCGTGAAGATGATCTCCTGGTCGTTGACGATGGAAGTCAAGTCGGTCGTAAACTTCAGTCGGTCTGCCTTGACATTCTTCTGAACTAACTCCACGAGACCTGGTTCGTAAATAGGAATATCGTTGTTCTGGAGACGCCGGATCTTGTCTGCATTGGTGTCGACACAGGTGACGATGGCGCCTGTGTCTGCAAAGCAAGTGCCACTGACGAGTCCGACGTATCCGGTACCTACAATTGCTATATTCATTTCTATGCGTTTAAGCTAAGTCTGTGCTTAAAGGTGAATTAATCAAAGACGTCTGCATCTTTGAATTTTTTTCCTTCCAGATCCTTAGGGCTGGTGACAACGTTTTTCTGGTCAATGGGCCAGTTGATGCCGATCTGCGGATCGTTCCAGCGGATGCTTGCCTCGTGGGCAGGAGCGTAGATGTTGTCAACTTTATAAGTGAAGATGGCTTCCGGGCTCAGCACCAGGAAACCATGGGCAAAGCCGCGGGGAATGAAAAGCTGGCGCTTGTTGTCCTCTGACAGCTCAACTATCACATGCTTGCCGAAAGTAGGTGAGGACTTACGAAGATCCACGGCCACATCGAGTACCTTGCCTTTGATGACTCTGACGAGTTTTGCTTGAGAGAATTCACCCTTCTGATAATGCAGCCCACGCAACACGCCGTAAGACGATTTCGACTCATTGTCCTGAATGAAGTCAACCTTGCCCACATGAGCCTCAAAGTCACTCTTTTGCCAAGCCTCGAAGAAATATCCGCGGTTATCGTTAAATACTTTTGGAGTCAATACCCAAACCCCTTTGATACTTGTCTCTTCGTATTCCATATTGCCTTTCGTAATATTTTGCCACAAAGATAACAAATTCATTTGAATAATTTGCACTGTCGTCTAAAAAAAATGTATGGACTGATTTTTAGTATGCTATTTTTTGGTGATTATGACCTTTTTTCTTAATTTTGCAAACGTGATAGAATTAAGTAGACATATAGAAATATTGCTTTTGGACAATGATTGTGTCATAGTCCCCGGGTTCGGCGGGTTTATGGCACATTATGTCAGCGCAATATACGATCAGACAGACGGCACCTTCCTGCCGCCTAAACGGACGGTGGGCTTCAATCCAAAGCTCACCATCAATGATTCGTTGCTTACTCAGTCGTATGTCGAAGCTTATGATATCAGCTATCCCGATGCTTGCAAGCGCATAGAGGAAGAAGTGCGTGAGTTGAAGGGACATCTTGAAAACGAGGGCCTTTACGAATTGACCGACATAGGAATGCTCCGGGTCAACAGTGAAGGCCATTACGAGTTCTCGCCTTGTGAGGCGGGGATACTTACTCCCTCGCTCTATGGCTTGGGCACTTTTGAGATGAAGGCGCTTGCCCCTGCGGTCGAAGAGGCGCAAGACGGGAAAACTGCTGCGGCTCCCTCTGCCGTTGTGTTGCCTGTTACCCAAAGTAGCGACGGCGAGGAGGAAGTCGATGACAAGCGTGACACGCGCGATGCACGATTGATCGCCTTATGGCGCAACGTGGCCGTGGCGTGCATTGCCCTGATCGTTTTCTTGCTTTTGCCGACACGCTTGAGCAATAGTCAGGGAGTCTTAGAGAGTCGGGTCAACACTGATCTGCTCCAGCCTGTGTTGCCACAGCAGAAGACATACGGTGAGAATTCGGTGGGAGAGACGGTCAAGAGCGCTAATGTGAAAGCCTTGATTCTGAAAGCTAAGCAAGATAGTGCCGTGAAGGTCGCCCGTACAGCGCAGGCTGTGGAAACAGGCTACACCATCGTTTTGGCCAGCCACGTCAGTAGAGTGAATGCCGAGGCTTATGTACAGAGACTTCACCAAAAAGGTCTGGACAGTGCAAAGGTGCTGATGCTTAGAGGCAGCAGAAAGGTTGTCTACGGCCACTATCTTTCGGCTCGCGAGGCTCAAAAGATTCGTAACCAGCTTGCCAGCCATGAAGAATTTGCTCAAGGTTGGGTGATGGAAGTGAAGCAGTAATGATCCATTGAACCAATGAAAAAGATTCGTTGCCCTAAATGTGGAAATACCATCTTCTTTGATGAGAGAGAGGTGGATGAGAGCGGAACGTTTGTGACGTCTTGCCCGGAATGTGGAAAGAAAATCGGAGTCAGATTGAAGACTGCGAGGAAACTTGCTGCTCAGGCACCGCGGTTAAAGGAAGAGGATAGCATAGCATCTGATTCTGCCGCTGCGTCTATAGATGCCGCCTCTTCAGAAAACTTTGGGAAACTGGTCGTGATAGAGAACCGTTTCCATTATAAGCAGGAGTTTCCTTTGCGTCTCGGTGATAATGTTATTGGTAGGGCTTCCCGTAGTTCTCATGTTGACTGTGCTATTGCCACGGACGATCCCAGCATGGATATGACGCATTGTGTCGTGAATGTGTCGCGTGACCGCAATAGCCGACTCAAGTATGTGCTTCGTGATGGCCCAAGCAATACCGGTACCTTTGTGGGAAATGAGTTGTTAGGCGATCATGAGCGTAGGGTGATAGAAGATGGTACGTTGTTTACCCTTGGCGCCACCTCCATCATCTTGTCATTGGAATAGAATCAATTGTGATATACAGCAGATCCAAACAATAATGTGGTCTTGGATCTCAGAAAAAGGAAAAGCAGCACTCCCTGATGTCAGAGAGCGCTGCTTTTCTATTTATTCACTTGTCGTTTGCTTCTTTCATCTCACCTTCGATGTAGAGTCTTGTCATCTCCGGTACACCGTTAGTGCGGACGGTGATGGCCTTTTTGAAATGGCCGGGGAACTTGCCCTTGCCGTTATAAGTCACCGTGATCACGCCTTTTTCTCCCGGTTTGATTGGTGCCTTGGTGTAGGAAGGAACCGTGCAACCGCAGCTGGCCAAGGCCTGGTTGATGACCAGAGGCTTATCGCCGACGTTGGTGAAGGTGAATGTGCATTTCTGTACGGGCTGGCTCTCGGAGAAAGTTCCAAAGTTATAAGTAACCTTGTCAAACTTGATCTGAGCCTGCGCGAAGGCCTGTCCTATGCAACAGAACAGGAGCATGGCGAACAATAATACTTTCTTTTTCATCTTATGAGACTCTTTCTTGTTTTCTATCTGTTATACTCCTATTATATTTATAAGGAGTGCATTTTCTTATTATTGGTTTGTCGATCAGCGGGCATCACATCCCACCTCCATTATTTAAGACTTACAAAAATAGAAAATGTTTCTGACAGACGCTTCTTTTTGTTATACATTTAACAGAATTAAGCGATTATTAAAACTAAGTTAGGGCAAAAATAGTTGTTTATCTCAATAAATCCACGTATATTTGCAGCAATTATACCTCAAACCTATAAGTATTCATCTAAAAACATTTAGTTATGACGAAGGAAACGGAACAAAATGTCGTTACTGGTCACTTGGACAAGAAAAAGCTGGTTTGGTTCTTGATCACTGCACTGGTAACGCTGATTATTTGGAATTTGCCAAGCGCCTGCTTTGGTATTGCTGGGCTTACTGTGGTACAGCAGAGAGTGATTGCCATATTTGTGATGGCTGTGATGTTGTGGATTACAGAGGCGATACCCGCGTGGGCAACGTCTATCGCAATCATCTTTGTATTATTGTTCTGTGTGAGTGATTCCTCGTTCAATTTCTTGCAAGGTAACGAGGGACAGTATGGACAGCTGTTGGACTCAGTGGGTATCATGGCCTGCTTTGCCGACCCTACGATCATCCTCTTCCTCGGTGGTTTCATCCTTGCCATAGCCGCTACAAAGTCAGGACTTGACGTGTGGATGGCAAAGACGCTCATCAAGCCATTTGGCAAGAAGAGTGAGAATGTTCTGTTGGGCTTCCTGCTCATCACCGGCGTCTTTTCCATGTTCATCTCCAACACGGCAACGGCCGCTATGATGCTGACGTTCCTCACTCCTGTTTTCAAGGCTCTGCCCGCCAATGGAAAGGGGCGCATCGCCTTGACCATGTCAATACCTATCGGTGCCAACCTTGGTGGTATGGGCACGCCGATCGGCACACCTCCCAACGCCTTCGCCTATAAAGTGCTCAATGATCCTGCAGGTCTCAACATGCAAATCAGTTTCGGACAATGGATGCTGATCATGGTACCACTGGTCATCGTTTTGCTGTTCATTGCATGGGTAGTACTGAAAAAGTTCTTTCCTTTTACTCAGAAAACCATTGAACTGAACATACAAGGTGATATGAGCCACAACTGGCGTACAGCTGTTGTCGGTATCACGTTTGCCGTGACCATTCTGTTGTGGGTCATGGGTAAGTATGTCGGCGTGAACTCCAACACGGTGGCTATGTTGCCAATAGCCATCTTTGCTATTACGGGTGTGATCACAGCCAAGGACTTGCAGAAGATCGATTGGGGTGTCATCTGGATGGTGGCCGGCGGATTCGCCCTCGGACTGGCGCTCAACGGCACGGGATTGGCAAAGGTGGCCATCCAGGCAATACCGTTCGGTGCATGGAGCCCTATCGTGATCCTGATTATTGCCGGTTTGGTCTGCTACTTCCTTTCCAACTTCATCTCCAACACGGCGACGGCAGCTCTGATGATTCCTATCCTTACGGTCGTCTGTGAGGGTATGGGTGAGAAGCTGAGTGTCATCGGTGGTACATCCACCATGCTGATTGGTATTGCTGTGGCAGCATCGGCCGCTATGACCCTGCCAATCTCCACACCTCCAAATGCGATCGCTTACTCTACGGGCTTGATCGATCAGAAAGATATGGCCAAGACGGGCATCGTCATCGGTTTCCTGACGCTGATCATCGGTTTTGCCCTCCTCATCGTTGTGGGTAAGGCTGGCATATTCTGACAAAACGTATCGGTTGACAATAAATCCATTTTGGGGCACTCTTTCGGGGTGCCCTGAATTGTTCTTAGCTTTGTGCTGGCGCGATAATGTCCCCCTCATATATAATAAGGAGTATGTCCGTTCGTTATTGTTTATAATAGGCGTCGATGAAAAGGAGACGCGGTGATCATTAATCAAACCTGACATGTTAGACAGTAAACAGATAAAGACCCTTCAGCAGTGTAAGTTGTTCGCGGGTTTCTCCGAGACAGAGATCCTGCAGTTCTTCGATGACATCAGTTACAAGCTCGTAGCTTTCAGCAAGAACGAGATCTATTCGCTTGCCGGTATGCCTTACCGGCATGTAGACATCGTATTGGCTGGTACGATGGTGTGCCGGATGTCTTCTGTAGGCGGAAAGCAGATAGAGGTGAGCCGCCTTCGGGCAGGGCATCTCATTGCGCCGGCCTTTATCTTCTCTGCCAACAATCTCATGCCTGTGAGCGTGGAGACCGTGGAACCCTGCTCGATACTCCGCATCGACAAGGTGGACTTTGCAAGGGCGATCGATGAAAACAGCCGGCTGTGCATGAACTTCATCCGTACGCTATCCGACATCAACGTGTTTCTGACGCATAAGATCAACGTACTCTCGCTGATGACGGTCAGGGAGAAGGTGGGCTATCTGCTGATCAAGAGGGCAAAAGAGCAGAACTCCCGTGTCATCCATCTCTATCGCAGTCGTCAGCAGATCGCTGACAGTTTCGGCATCCAGAAGTTCTCTTTGCAGCGGGTGCTGGCTGATTTCGAGAAAGAGGGTGCTATAGAAATCGATGGGCGGAGCATCAAGATATTGGACAGCAACAAGCTGAAGTGATCGCTTTAACTTTATTTGTCCGTAAAAGGGCACAATTGTTACCTTTTATACTTCAGAGATGATGCTATCTTTGCGGTATTAAATATCAGATTGATCATGAGCGAATTAAAAGTCAAAAGAGTTTATCTGCCTGCAGAAAAGCAGGATGGCTATCGGGTGCTGATCGATAGATTGTGGCCGCGTGGCATCTCTAAGGATAAAGCCAACATCGACGAGTGGGGCAAACAGCTCGCACCGTCTACTGAACTGAGAAAGTGGTTTGGACATCAGCCCGAGCTTTTCCCTGCTTTCACGAAAAAGTATATCGGCGAGCTCGATCATAACGCCGATGCCCAAAGCTTTGTGGAGAGATGCAAGACGCTCTTGTCGCAAGGTAATGTGACGCTGCTCTTCGGTGCAAAAGATGAAACGCACAACCAAGCTGTGGTCCTGAAAAAGTGGATGGAGATGAAGTTGTAGTGTTAATTTATTAAAAATGTCAAAGAAAGATAATCGTCCTTAACCATCTTTTTATTACCTTTGTAATCGCAATTGGAAGATTGGCAGAGTGACCGAATGCGCTGGACTCGAAATCCGGTATACCCCTTTCGGGTATCGGGGGTTTGAATCCCTCATCTTCCGCCAAGCATGAAAAGAGAAGCTCATTACTGGCTTCTCTTTTTTGTTCAGGGGTATTATTTATTATAGATTCATTATAAGGTAATGTTGTCAGTCTTATCGTGCCGACGCAACCTTATTTGTCGTTATAATGTTCTTCTACTTGGATAACAAGAACTGTTACTTCTTCCTCCCTTATGTCGTAAATGATTCTGTCATGAGCAGAGATATCTTGAGTACTTTCGCTACTTCCTTTGTAAATTCTATGTTATAGCTCATAAGGAATATCTTCTCGCCGATTATGTTGATTCTTCATACTTGCGTTTGTAACAGAAGAGATAGACTTTGTTATCTATGCGATGTTGATTTATATTGACAAAAGTATGTTCGTCTGAACTTGTAATCTAGAGAAGCGAAAAAGGGGCTTTTGATTTTTCGGACTCATTTTTGCCTTGTCTCTCGATCAAAAAGGCTTTTTCTTGTTATCATCTCGGTACTTTGACATGGTCATCTCGGTAGTTTTACACTGTCATCTCGGTAGTTTCATCGTATCAAAAAGCCTTGCTGACCGATAAATTCTCTAGAGAATTTTGTGTCATTAAGGCTTTTTGATATCTGAATGAAAGAACTATTTTTATAACGTGTTGATTATCAGATAGCTATAAAAATACGCGAATTTTCGCAAAAATCAGAAGCGAGGGAGGTCTTCGTCGAAAAGAATCGATTCTCGTGGCAGGAAAAATGTCAGTTTCTAGGACAAAGTAGACAGATGGTGTAGGCTGGGCGGTGATGTTGAAGACAGAAAGACATAAAGGACATATTCTTTCCATGTTGCCATTTAGACAGAAAGATAATGAAGCCGTCACGAGAGATGTCTTATTAACAGAAATTTGTCTCAAACCGTAAGGCCAGCGAGGCATTTATCGTACTAATAGAAGAATTTTAAGGCGATATACAGACAATAAAGTATTTGATACGTGTTGAAAAGAGGGCAATGATCAAAAAACATATTTTTGCAAGCGAGCAAATCAAATCCTTAATACCATTTTTTATTCAATCGTTTTATTCAATCTTTTGTATGAAACACTTTCTTTTATCCCTGACCATGGCAGTGATGCCGATGGGAGCGTTTGCCCAGTTTGGGGTGGTGGCACCACTCCACGTCAGTGGCAAGCAACTGGTCGACCAAGGAGGACATGCCGTTGTTCTTCATGGAGTGATGGACACCCCTAATCCCTATTTCAATCGTTATCGATGGGGATCAGCATGCAACGACGGCACGGTGGCTTCGTGTATCAACTACTTCGACAAGGTCTTCGGGGCCCTTCAAAATCCGGCGAAAGGTACGTACTGCAACATTTTCCGACTGCATCTCGACCCTTGCTGGACTAACAATGGCCATGCAAGCAGCGAAGCCGACATCTCTAAGTTTAGTGCCGACCGTCTGCGCAAGTACCTGCAGACGCTCTACTGGCCTATTGCTCAGAAAGCTCTGAACCACGGACTTTACGTCGTCGTGCGTCCGCCGGGGGTCTGTCCGAAGGATCTGAAGGTGGGGGATGCCTATCAGCAATACCTCAAGACAGTATGGAGTATCGTGTCAAGCAATGCCAACTTCAAGAATAATTCGGGAACGGTGTCGCTGGAATTGGCCAACGAGCCGGTGCATGTCTATAACCAATACGGGCAAGCATCATCAGCAGCCCTACACGACTATTTCCAGCCGATTGTCAACATCATCCGACAGAACGGATTCAAAGGCGTGATATGGATCCCTGGTACCGGCTACCAAAGCCAATATCAAGACTATGCCTCACATCCTATCACCGACAGCAACTTCGGCTATGCGGTCCACGTCTACCCGGGATGGTATGGAGCCAGTGATAAGAGCTACGATCATAACACCTTCATCACCAACTTCCAAAAGCAGGTGCCTGTGGTCACTACCAAGCCAATCCTCGTCTCGGAGATAGACTGGAGTCCGGAAAAAGCTGGAGCAGGAAAATATAATGAGTTCGGACAGTGGGTGGCCAGCAACTATGGCACCTGGGGCACTGCGTCGACAAGCAAATGGGGAAATGCATGGAAGGCTGTGATGGATCACTTTGGAAATATCAGCATGACGCTGAGCTCAAACGAAGACTATGTCGACATTGACGCGTTCTTGAAGGATGGTACCATCAAGGCTAATTTTAATGAAAACGTTGAGTGCTGCGCCAAGGCATGTTTTTATTGGTATTATGAGTATTCCAAAAAGAATTATGCCCATAAGAGTGAGTCTTCCTCGTCTTCGTCATCTACGGGTAACACCTCAAGCTCATCCTCTACTACAACAGGCGACAATCTTGTCAAAGCATGGGGAAATGTCAATGATGTCATTCCCGCAGGCTGGACGGCCGTGGACAATGGAAGCCAAAGACAAGTGGGGAGTCAGAGTAGTGGACCGAGAGTGATACAGTTCTATCAGGGTGGTGATATGACCACAGCCTTCTATGTGCGTGAGATCAGCCCTGATAAAGCCGGATATATCGAATATGGTGGACAAAGTGGATATACGTTGCCACTGGTCTTTGGTGAATATCAGCTTAGTTGTAACATTGCTGCATGGAAAGGCAGTCCTTACGTGAAGGTGGAGGTGTTTGATCCCACCAACACTGTGGTGGCCTCAACCATTGTCAAGGCCAACGGATGTGTCAACGGCACAAGAAGTACTGCCATCTCGGGTAGCACCAGGGTCAACCTCTCGTTCTATTCCATGATCAAAGGCAACTACAAACTGCGCTTCACGCCGGTCGCTGACGCTAAGGGCAATGGCGGTAATTGGGAGGAAGCACTCGTGGGCAATGTAGGACTCTATTATAAGGAGAACCAACTGATATTTAAAAATGCCAATACTGTACCGGAGGGCTGGAATATTCTCGATGCAGGTCAAAAGGTCGCTGCTGGTTCTGCTGCATCGGGACCGCGCATCTTCCAGTTCAGCCAAGGTGGTTATCTGCCGACAGGACTTTACATTCGTCAGAGCGACGCTTCGAAGACCGCTTATGCCGAGGTGGGCACAACAAGCGGCTATGGCCTTTCGCTCAAAAAAGGAAGCTACAATCTCAGCTACTATGCCACCGGATGGTCTGGGAACCCCTATGTGAAGTGTGAGGTCTTTGACGAGAACAACAATTGCCTGGGTTCGCAAATCATACGATGCAACAGCAATGTCGACAAGAGCCTGAACACGAATACCTATGGCGCCAGCTATGGCGTTGTCGACTTCTATGCTAACCACACCGGTTATTACCATTTCCGCTGGACCCCCGTAGCAGATGCTTATGGAAACAGTGGCACTTGGCTGGAGGTTGTCTTTGGACATATCAAGATACAGCAGGGCTCTGCCAGTGCCAAGAGCATGGCTATCGGCATCAACGACGGCACGACGACAGCTATCAATAACGCTGTTGAGAGTGGGGAAAAGCAAGATGTCTGGTTCAACCTGCAAGGACAGCGGGTGGCTAAGCCTTCACGTGGTATATACATCCACAACGGAAAGAAAGTCATCTGCCACTGATAAAGGACATACATGCTTTTAGTCGCATAAAAAGGAAATCCCCGACACAACTCAGTGTCGGGGATTTGTGTAAGTATTTTGCGATAGGCAGTCCAATATTACCTTTTCATGATGATCTTTTCGACTTTGTGTCCGGCTCCTTGGTAGTTGCGGACGCGGATGTTGAGACCCTGACGAGGTGATGACAGACGAGTGCCTTGGAGGGCATAGTAATATGTTTGGGAAGGCTTTTCGATGAGGTCGCCAGCGATGCTGTTGGTGATGACCACTATTGCTTCAGGGCCTAAGCCTCCCATAGCGTTGGCAGCTCGGACAGAGTAGGTCTTGGCTCTGCCGTCGACAGAGATGCTGGTGGCGGTGGTGAAGTCCAGTAACTTGCCGTCGGTAAAAACAGCGTAGGCGGTGGCACCTTGGCTTGCGTCCCATGAGAGAATGCCAGCGGAGAGGTTGACACCTGTAACGGTCAACTGTGTGGCGAGAGCCTTGGGATCCCAGTTGGTGAACATCTTGTCGTAGTCATAGGCAGCGGCTTGCGTGGCAGAGAGGATTGTCTCTATGTTGCCGCCATAAGATGTGATGACATTGCTGGCGGGAGTGATGTCCTGCCCGGCAGCATTCTTTGTGCCGTATTCGCCAAAGACCTTCGGGTCGGTGTTGTTCATACCTTTCTGTGTCCACCGTGAAGAGACGATGGTGGCAGCGGCATTGTCGTCAAGGGTGGTGTTGAGGAACACGCAGACCGGTTTTTCCTGCCAGGTACGTCCGTAGTTCCAGTCGCCCTTTCCCTTAGCTAAATCCACGATGGAGCAGTCGTCAAAGACATATCCGTAGTTGGTCGTGGTTGTGGGGGCCGTGATGGTGCGTCCGCCTTCGCCTTTGGCATTACGCGGTTCGAGTGAAAGCGTGGTGTGCTGGAAGCGTACGTCACCGCCACCGCAGATGAAGTCTACAGTGCCGTGGATGTCGCAATCCTCGAAGTAGCTCTGCATGGCGTTGTTCTGACTGTAGTAGGTGTCCTGAAAGGAGAGCATCTTGACGTTGCGGAAGATGGTGCGGTCGCCACGGTCCTGCCATACGGCGGCACGTCCGGCAGCACCGGCACCATAGTAGTCGAGCGCATTTTTCAGCGTGAGATCCTGCAGGTAGAGATCCTTTTTGGCGTTGAGAAACAGATCAGCTTTGCCGAGACCTTCGACGGAAGCATCCGGAGCGGTGACGATGATTGTGCTGTCGGCGCTCTGTCCGATGAGTGAGAGCTTGTCGATGGGCAATTCTTGCTCGGTGGTCTTACCTAAGTTGTAGACACCGTTGGGCAGAAATACCTTCGTGCGAGAGGAAGCGTCGCCGTAGGCAGTGATCACGTCGAAGATGTTGAGCAGGCTGTTGGCACTACCCGCATCTGCCACATAGTAACCCTCATGGTTCTTGGCAATATCGCCGCTGCCCATGTTGATGACGGTAAGGGCATGGAGATATACCTCGCCGTCGGGAAAAGACAGCGACAGATGATCAGCCTTACCGGTATAGCGGATGGCTGTGCGGGTACCGTCGGCAGTGGGGATGGCAATGGTTCCGAGAGTGTTGCCTTTGGAGTCAGAGAGCATCAGAGGCGTTTTGCTGTACTTGCAGGCTTCCACGATGACGATGGCGTTGCCCATGACGGGCAACGTGATGGAGCCTGGCTTGAAATAAAGACCATGTTGAGGGCCATTGTAGCTGTAGGGCGACTGTGGCAGGAAGCCTTCGTGATCCTCGGCATAGAAGTATTTGTCTTTGAGGTTGTAGGCATGACGCTCGTTGGGCTCATCGTTTTCGATGTCTGTAACCAAGGCGTAGAGGTTGAGTTGCTTCTCGTTTACAGTAGTGGCGGCATTTGCCTTTTCCTCACCATCGGCTTTGAAGAGCCATCCACGAAACTTGCTGCCAGAGGGTACGGTGACGGCCGCGCCGTCGTTGAGTTTGTTGATTGGGTCGCCTTTCTCGACAGTCTGCTTGGCGATCACCTTGTCATCGGTGTCGTGGTAGAGGACAGTATAGTCAGGTTTCCATACGAAGTGAACGATATATGTCTTGGTAGTTCCGGTCGTGGCGAGTGCTACGGGGATGGTGACATCGCAGGCTGGCTTGCTGCCGTTGACATCGCTGGATACCTCTTTATAGGTAATGGTGCCAATGGTACCATTACCCACAGTGGTGGTGATGGCATTAGTGGCGCTGATCATATCAGACTTCTTGCTCACCTCTATAGTGCCCTCATAGTTGCTATTGGCGTTTTCAGTGAAGAAATCCTCAGCACTATACTCCTTGCCGTAGGCGGAAAAGAATGCGAGGGAAGGCTGACGGCCCGTGCTCACATTGCCGTAGATGTCGAGCTGGAAGAGATAGGCATTCTGTGAGGCGTTGAGGTTGGTGAAGCGCAGTTGGCAGTTGGTGCGGTCGACATTTACTTCGACGTCTGTGCCCTGTGCCGTAGTTGCAGAGGCATTGCTCACTACCACCCATTCGGCATCGCCATCGCCCTTGGCCTCCAGTTTCCATCCGCGGTCGCTGCCCGTTGCCCCGTGGCGAAAGTGCACACGGGTGATACTGGCCAGCGGCGAGGTGATGACGTAGGGATCAGCGCTTTTGCTGCACATCAGATAGCCGCCAGTCCAGTTGGGAAACTTAGCCGTGTTTTGGTTGGTGGAACTGCTCTGTGTGTCGAAGATGGAAAAGGTGAGCGTTTCATGGCTATACTTCGTTGATCGCATCACCGTAGTTTCAGTCTTGCTGGCCTTGGCATCTGTCCAGTCGGTGAAGGTTGTGGAATAGAGGGCCTTCTCGGTTTTTGTGTCAGAAGGCTCTGAGGGTGTCACCCGTTCTACGATTCTTCCGGAATAATAATCCAGACCGTCGGCCTTCGTGCATGTGGGATAATATTCGTCTACAGAGGTGATGGCATCCTTGTTCTCAGCCTTCATGATGTCTTCGACCAATGAGTTGGCGTAGACTTCCAAATTGGTATAATAGCCTTTCGCATCGAGCGTGTAGGTAGTAGCATCGCTGGCATCGTTGGGATTGAGGCCGTTAGCCTTCTCCCATACGTCCGGCATACCGTCACCGTCGCTGTCGAAGTCGGATGCGCGCTTGCCTGTGGGGAAGTTTGCCTCGGTATAGCCATCCACATCACGGACCTTATCGACGAGTCCCTTGACGCCTGTCACAGAACCAGTGTAGGTCGATGCGCCATTCTTTGCCTCTGTCATATAGCGGTTGTCCACGTCGTCGCGGAAGAGCGAGGCACCGCCATAGGCCATGATCTTGCTGTAGGCATTCTCGGCGGAGTGGGTAGTCACCTCACCGATAGGAGCCACGGCCTTGTCGAGCTTGATGCGCACGCAAGGGATACCTTGGGCATTGTTGATATGCTCCACATCCTTACCATAAGCGAAGAGCGAGTCTTGGGTGTATTCCTCACCTTTGATGGTCTGCACGCCTTCGTCATACTTTACGCCTTTCCAGTCGTAGTTGGCGCCATAGACTTTGCCCTTGCTGTCCTTAGCGTCGACATAGTTGCCGCTGATATAGTATCGGCTGGTCATGTCGAGATAGGTCTTCTCGTCGGCAGATGTCGTGCTGTTGGCGATGGACACGGTGGTGATACGGTTTTTGTTTTTCACCTCGGGCGTAGCCTTATAGTAGTTGTTCACCATATTGATGTAGCCTCCACCGGGGCCGCCATAGCATCCTCCCGTGCCCCAATCGAAGATGAGGCAGTTGCGGAAGTCTACATTCTCGGCCTGCACAGCATTGGGCCATTTGTAGATGGAGTAGAGACTGTTGGCGGTGTATCCCGTCCAGTTGTAGCGTGCGCCATTGAAGCGTGGCGCGCGGTTGGCCACGTGAGCGATCATGTTATGATGGAAGCTGGCGAGTTTGCCGCCCCAGATGCCGCCATAGCCGTGAGCACCCTTGTCGTGTCCCGCATTGTTGAGACTTTCGCCGAGGGTGCACCACTGCATGGTGAAGTTGTTGTTGTCGTAGAATGATCCTACCTCGTCGATGCTCCACGATAGTGAGCAGTGGTCGAGGATGAGGCCGTTGAGGTTCTTGCCCCAGCAGGCGTCAGCTCCATCGTCGAACTCCTTTTCCTGTCCGCGTCTGACACGTATGAACCGTATGATGTTGTTGTCACCGGGTCTTACAGTATAGTACCGGAGCGTGACACCGGGGTAGGGGGCTGTCTGTCCGAGAATGGTGGTGTTGGCACCAATCTTCAGTTCAGATACCAAAGGGATGACACCGCCCACATCGAAGATGACGATTTTCTTGTCGGTACCTTTTACGGCGGCCCGCAGCGATCCGGTACCGGAGTCGTTGAGATTGGTCACATGCACGACCTTGCCTCCGCGTCCACCGGTGACATAGCGACCGTTGCCCTCCGCGCCGGGAAATGCCGGAGCCTGTGCCCATGTTGTGGCACAAAGACCTAAGGCCGTGATGGTTAGTAATGGTTTACTGTTCATACGTAATAGTTGGTTTAGTATAAAATGGTTAAATGATTCTTTTTTATTACTGCTGCAAAAATAAAAGAAATAGTTGAAAATGAAGGTTCTTCGATCCCTCTTCTTATGTCTGATAACTTTTCTTCCCCTATTTCAGAACGAATGTGCACCTTCGCAGGCATAACGGTAATTGACTTATTGGCATAAAAAACGCTGCCTTCCAAAATGAATTTGGAAGGCAGCGCCTATCTGTGATGTGGGTTACACCTTTTATATATAGGGCATGGTAGATGACCGCGCTTTATGAAATAAGATTTACCCCTTATATTTCTTACAATTTTATGAGCTCAATGATCTTGTCCACAGCAGCAGAGAGACCGTCTGCGTTCTTGCCACCGGCCTGAGCATAGTGGGGCTGACCACCGCCGCCGCCCTGGATGAGCTTAGCTGCCTCGCGGATAATCTTACCGGCGTTGAGTCCATGACTCTTCACCATATCGTCGGAGAACATCACGGAGAGCAATGGGTGATTGTCGTGATGGGAGCCCAGTACACAGACGAGGTTCGCGGGAATCTGCTCACGCACCTTGAAGACAATGTCTTTGGCTGAAGCCGGGTCTACGGGCAGCACAGCCTTGACGACTTTCACACCGTTTACATCCTGAGCATGCTCAGCGAGTGTCTTTGCAGTGCGATCTACAGTCTGCTGACGGAAGCCCTCCACCTGCTTCTTCAGAGAAGCGTTCTCAGAGATACTCTTCTCAATGGTTGCCTTGAGGTCCTTGGCATTGTTGAACAGGGCCTGGATGTCTTTCATCATATCTTCTACCTCATAGATAGCGTCCTCGCAAGCCTTACCAGTGAGCGCCTCAATGCGGCGCACACCGGCAGCCACGCTGCTCTCAGAGATTATCTTGAAGAAGCCGATGTGGCCGGTGCTCTTCACGTGGATGCCGCCACAGAACTCGCAACTTGGTCCGAAGCGTACTACACGCACCCTGTCACCGTACTTCTCACCGAAGAGGGCTACTGCTCCCAATTCTTTTGCCTCTGCCAATGGCATGTTGCGGTGCTCCTCCAAGGGGATGTCTTGACGGATCATATCGTTGACGATTCGCTCCACTTTGCGCAGTTCCTCGGGAGTGACCTTCTGGAAATGGGAGAAGTCGAAACGCAGCGTGTCAGCATCAACATAAGATCCTTTTTGTTCTATATGGTCGCCGAGCACCTGCTTCAGTGCAAAGTCGAGCAGGTGAGTAGCTGAGTGGTTGGCAGCTGAGCCGTTGCGCTTGTCGATATCTACGCAGGCCATGAAGTCAGCTTCGGGATTCTTAGGCATCTGCTTTACGATGTGTATGCTCTGGTTGTTTTCGCGCTTGGTGTCAATGACGTTGACGGTCTCGTCGCTGGAAACGAGCACGCCCTGGTCGCCGACCTGACCACCCATTTCGCCGTAGAACGGAGTATGGTCGAGAACGACCTCGTAAAAAGTGTTCTTCTTTTGAGTTACCTTGCGGTAGCGGAGGATGTGGCATTCGTATTCCGAGTAGTCATAGCCGACAAACTCCTGCTCGCCCTGGCGCAGTTCCACCCAGTCGCCGTTCTCCACGACGGCAGCGTTGCGGGCACGTGCCTTCTGCTTCTCCATCTCCACGTCGAAGCCTTTCTCGTCAACGGTGTAGCCGTTTTCCCTGCAGATGAGCTCGGTGAGGTCAAGTGGGAAGCCATAGGTGTCGAAGAGACGGAAGGCGCTCTCGCCGTCGAGCTCAGTCTTGCCGTGTGCGCGCAACTCGTCCATATCGCCGTTGAGCAGCTGGATACCCTTGTCAAGGGTACGCAGGAAGCTGTCCTCCTCCTCTTTCATCACGCGGCTGATGAGTTCCTGCTGTGCGGGCAACTCGGGATAAGCCTCGCCCATCTCCTGCACGAGCACGGGCACAAGCTTATAGAGAGACGCGCTCTTCTGGTCGAGGAAGGTATAAGCGTAGCGTACGGCACGACGCAGAATACGGCGGATGACGTATCCAGCCTTGGCGTTGCTGGGCAGCTGACCATCAGCGATGGAGAAGGCCACGGCACGCAGGTGGTCGGCAACCACACGCATGGCGATATCGATCTTCTCCTGTTTGTTGGCACCCTCACCGTTATCTCCAGTCGGCGTGGTGAAGCCATATTTATTTCCAGAGAGATTCTCTATCTCCTTGATGATGGGCTGGAAGATATCTGTGTCGTAGTTGGAGTTCTTGTCCTGTAGCATGCGCACGAGACGCTCAAAGCCCATACCCGTATCGATGACGTGCATAGGCAGCGGTTCCAAGTTTCCGTCAGCCTTGCGGTTGAACTGCATGAAGACGATGTTCCAGATCTCGATGACCTGTGGGTCGTCTTTGTTGACGAGCTCGCGTCCGGGCACTTTGGCCTTTTCGCTGTCGGGGCGGGAGTCTATGTGGATTTCAGAGCAGGGACCGCAAGGACCGGTTTCCCCCATCTCCCAGAAGTTGTCGTGCTTATTGCCGTTGATGATATGGTCGGCAGGCACGTGCTTGCTCCAGTACTTAGCGGCCTCGTCGTCACGCTCCAGTCCTTCCGTGGGGTCGCCCTCGAAAACTGTGACATAGAGGTCGGCGGGGTTGAGATGCAGCACGTCGACGAGATATTCCCAGGCGTAGTCGATGGCTCCCTCCTTGAAGTAGTCACCGAAGCTCCAGTTGCCGAGCATCTCGAACATCGTGTGGTGGTAGGTATCATGTCCTACCTCTTCCAGGTCGTTGTGCTTACCGCTGACGCGCAAACACTTCTGCGAGTCGCAGCGACGGCGTGGATTGGGATCCTTGGTGCCAAGGATGATGTCTTTCCACTGGTTCATACCTGCATTCGTAAACATCAACGTCGGGTCGTCCTTAATAACCATCGGGGCAGACGGAACGATGACGTGTCCTTTCGACTCAAAGAACTTTTTAAATGAGTCGCGGATTTCATTTGCTGTCATCATGATGATATATGTTTTATTTGTTTCTTTTATTCTTTTGACATACAGGTGCAAAGGTACTAAAAAGATTGCAGAAATGATTCTTTTTTGTTATCTTTGCCCCAAAATAGTAAAATTATCAGGCTATGGTGCTGAAAACAGATAAGCCCAAGAGGCTTTATTACTCGATCAAGGAGGTGGCTGAGATGGTTGACGTAGCGGAAAGTACGCTGCGCTACTGGGAGAAAGAGTTTCCCAATCTCCATCCTAAGACGGTGCCCGGAACCAAAGTGCGGCAGTACAGTGAGGATGATATTAAAGAGGTGAAGGTTATCTATAATCTCATCAAAGTGCGTGGCTTCAAGATTGCCAATGCACGCAAATATCTTCGTGAAAACAAAGACGGCGCCGACCGCTCGCAAGAGTTGCTGACTACGCTCATCACCGTGCGCGATAAACTGCAACGCCTCAAGAGCAGCCTTGACACGTTGGTGTGAGGTCTCAAGAGCAGTCTTGATACGCTTGTGAGTCTAAGACTCGTAAAATGGTAAGGGTGCCCCTGTTTGTTATCGGGCCTCCTGTTTGAGAATCTCTATCATCTCTTTGGCGGCAGTGTCGGGTGCGCTTTGCTTGCCCAATCGCTCAGCAACAAGTTGGTAGCCTTGAAGCATGGTGGCTCTGTCAGGCTGTCCCGGGAGTATGCGGTCCAGTTCGTGGCGGATATTCTTCACGCTGAAGCGGTCGGCAAAGAGCTCTGTGACGATCTCTTTGTCGGCGATGAGATTGATGAGACTGATAAAGCGGCATTGGATAATGTGGTTGAAAGCCCAGCGGATCAGCGGGCCAACGGGAGTCTTGTAGCATACTACCTGCGGGACACCGAGCAGTGCGGTCTCGAGTGTTGCTGTGCCACTGGTGACCAATGCCGAGGTGGCATGGGAAAGCAACTGATAGGTTTCTTCGCTCACTTTTGTGACGGGCTGCCCTTTGAGTATGCGGCTATAATAGTCATCGTCGATGGACGGTGCTCCTGCCAACACCATCTGGTAGCCCTTCTCGCCCTTGCAGTAGGGGAGGGCGGCTGTGATCATTGTGGGCAGGTTGTCTTTGATCTCTTGTTTGCGGCTGCCGGCGAGCAATGCCAGGATAGGCCGCTTGGCATCCAACCCATGACGCTGGCAGAAGGCTTCTTTAGACTCGTGGTAGTTGTCGCGGAACGTTTTCACCTCTTCCGCGGTAGGATTGCCGACGTAGTGGATGGGGTAGTGGTGCTTGCGCTCGAAGAAGTCTACCTCAAAAGGAAGTATGGAAAAGAGCTCATTGACATCGCGACGGATCGCTTTGATGCGCCATTCCTTCCATGCCCATATCTTCGGTGAGATATAGTAAAACACAGGCGTGCCCACCTTGGCATGCACAAACTTAGCAATACTCATGTTGAATCCTGGATAGTCGACGAGGATCACCACGTCGGGCGTCCATCTCATGATGTCTTCCTTACATTGCGCCATGTTGCGCAGGATGGTGCGGGCATGGAGCAGCACGGGGATAAAGCCCATGTAGGCCAAGTCTTTGTAGTGCCGAAAAGGCTTACCGCCCTCGGCGGCCATCATGTCTCCACCGATAAAACGGAAGGTGGCCTCCGCGTCCTGCTCTTTGAGGCTGTGCATCAGCCGGCTGGCATGCAGGTCGCCGGAAGCCTCGCCTGCTATGAGATAGTACTTCATGTGTCTTGTCTATCCAAGTTTTGTGTTCCTCATACTTCTTATATCTTATATCGCGTATGCTCCTTATTTAATATTCCAGTCGCGCACCGTGTCCATGAAGTCATAGTCGGTGACGTCGATGGTAGTCGGCGTGATAGCTACGTAGTCGTGGTTGACCGCCCACTGGTCGCTGTCCTCAGCCTGTGGCTCATCGTTGCGATATTTTCCTACTACCCAAAAATAGTCATAGCCTCTCGGATGGCGCTCTTTGACTATCTCGCTGATCCAGCTGCCCTGTGTCATCCGGCACACCTTCACGCCCTTGAAAGTCTCAGTGGCGGGGAAGTTGACGTTAAGGCAAACACCTTTCGGCAAACCTTTTGCCAGTACTTTGCTGACAATCTGCTCCACGTAGGGGCGCAGAGGCTCAAGGTTGGCATCCTCGTTGTAGAAACAACTGGAGAAGGCGATGGAAGGAATACCTTTAAGGCATCCTTCCTTAGCGATACCCATCGTACCGCTGTAATGATTATTCACTGAGGAATTGTCTCCATGATTGATGCCGCCGAGGATCAGATCAGGTTTTCGCTCCTTGCAAAACTGGTCAATGGCGATCTTCACACAGTCGACAGGTGTGCCGGTGCATGACCACACGGTGGTATCTCCCATGTTGTGTCGTGGTTTGAGCCGCAGATAATCTGTCGCGGAGAAGGCGCAAGAGTATCCGGAACGGGCGCTTTCGGGTGCTACGACAAGGACATCAGCTTGTGGGCTGACAATGTCTACCAGCTTCTTGATGCCGGGTGAATGATAGCCGTCATCATTGGAAATCAATATCAGAGGTCGGTTGCTTTTCATCTGTTAAATATTAATTGTCTTGCAAAAATACGAAAAAACCTATAATAATTGGCATTTTCGTCTAAAATATGTATCTTTGCAATCATAATTCCATGTCTGCCCATGAGGAGGAAAGGGCAACGACATCCATCAGGCAGACATTAAAGACGAATAGAAATGGCAAAAATAATAGCTTTGGCCAATCAAAAGGGCGGCGTGGGCAAAACCACGACAACCATCAATTTGGCGGCCTCTCTTGCTACATTGGAGAAATCGGTGCTCGTAGTAGATGCTGACCCTCAGGCAAACGCATCCAGCGGACTCGGTGTAGATCTTAGTGAAGTGGACTGTTCGCTCTATGAGTGCATTATCGATCACGCTGATGTGAGGGATGCCATCTATACGACAGACATTGAGAAGCTGGATATTATTCCCAGCCATATCGACTTGGTAGGAGCTGAGATTGAGATGATCAACCTCAAGAACCGTGAGAAGGTGATCAAAGGCATACTGGATCCTTTACGCGACGAGTATGACTATATTCTCATCGACTGCTCCCCCTCACTGGGTCTGATCACCGTCAATGCCCTGACGGCAGCCAACTCGGTGATCATTCCGGTACAATGCGAGTACTTCGCGTTGGAAGGCATCAGCAAACTGCTCAACACCATTAAGATCGTTAAGAGCAAGCTTAACCCGAAGCTCGAAATCGAGGGCTTCCTGCTGACTATGTATGACAGCCGACTGAGACTTGCCAACCAAATCTATGATGAGGTGAAGCGTCATTTCCAGGAACTGGTCTTTAAGACCGTGATCCAACGCAATGTGAAACTCTCGGAGAGTCCCAGCCATGGTTTACCGGTGATTCTCTACGACGCTGACTCTACCGGAGCGAAGAACCATCTCGCTCTCGCCAAGGAGATCATAGAGAAAAACGAATGAGAGAATGTTGAGTGTTGAATGATGAATGTTGAATTCATCACTAACATCATGTTTCATTCATCATTCAACACTCAACACTCATCATTTATTGCTTTCTCTCCATTCAACACTCATTATTCAACATTCGACATTGCAATATGGCAGTACACAAGAAATATAATGCTTTGGGCCGTGGCCTTGACGCGCTGATCTCTACCGAGTCGGTGCGTACGCAGGGGTCGTCGACCATCAGCGAAATTCCTCTCGAACAGATTGAGCCCAATTCCGACCAGCCCCGAAGTCTTTTCGACAGTGAGGCATTGCAGGAACTGGCCAACAGCATTCGTGAGATAGGCATCATACAGCCCATCACGTTGCGACAGATTGCCGAGAACCGCTTTCAGATCATTGCCGGTGAGCGTCGCTGGCGTGCCTCGCAGTTGGCCGGTAAAACGACGATCCCGGCTTATATCCGTACCATCAAGGACGAGAATGTCATGGAGATGGCGCTCGTGGAGAACATCCAGCGCGAGGATCTGAATGCCATAGAGATTGCGTTGGCCTATGAGCATCTGCTGGAGAACACCGGTATGACACAGGAGAAGGTGTCGGAAAGGGTAGGGAAGAGCCGCACCGCCATCACCAACTACCTGCGACTGTTGAAGTTGCCGGCACAAGTGCAGATGTCCTTGCAAAAGAAAGAGATCGACATGGGTCACGCCCGTGCGCTGCTGGCTCTCGACAGCCCTTCATTGCAGTTGAAGGTATTTAAGGAGATACTTAAAAACGGATGGTCGGTCAGAAAGGTAGAAGAGATGGTGCAGCATCTTAAAAACGGTGAGGACATTGAGAGTGGAAAGAAGAAGATAGCTGCCAAGGCTCAACTGCCGGAAACTTACTCTCAGGCACGTGACCGGCTCTCAGGTGTGCTGCATACCAAAGTGGCTGTGACATGCACCAGCAAGGGAAAAGGTAAAATCAGCATTCCTTTCAATAACGAGCAGGATTTCGAGAAGCTGATGGGAATCTTAGATCAACTCAAGCAAGAACAATAAATAGACGTGTGAAGACACTGAGATATATAATTATGAAAGCAGGGCTTTCAGCCTTATTGCTGATGGTGATGCTGCCGGCAGCTGCCCAGCATCATGCGAAGGCGAAACAAAAGCAGGTGGCTGAGCCCGACACAATGCTCATCGATAGCACGAGGATCATGGGTCTGACAAAGAACGGACAGTCTCTCGCAATGAAAGGTGACAGCTCTCATCAGCATAAGCACCGCGATTGGGCTACATGGAAGCCCGAGTCCAAACGTGCTTTGTGGCTGGCCCTCGTGTTGCCGGGAGCCGGACAGATCTATAACCGTAAATACTGGAAGTTACCGATCTTCTATGGTGGGTTTGTTGGTTGCGCTTACGCGTTACGGTGGAACAACATGATGTACCGCGACTATAGCCAAGCTTATCTCGACATCATGGACGACGACCCGACAACAGAGAGCTACAACAAGTTTCTGCATTTGGGTTCGACAATCACGCCGGAGAACGAGGATAAATGGAAAGAGGTGTTCCGCAAACGCAAGGATCGTTATCGCCGTTGGCGAGACATGAGTGTGTTTGTGATGATAGGCATCTACGGACTTTCTGTGGTCGATGCTTATGTTGACGCATCACTCTCGCAGTTCGACATCTCTCCTAACTTGAGTCTGCGTGTTTCGCCGACCGTCATCACCAACGACACAGGCAACTCGCTGCTTGCCTTACGCCAAAGCGGCATTGGCTTGCGGTGCGCCATCAATTTTTAGAACGTTATTATGAGAAAGACATATATTATCGTCACGCTGCTACTGTTGGCCTTTGCCCCCTCTGTTCGGGCACAGGTCAATCAGGAGAAGACTGTGACTGTCACCAATGCCAATGGCAGGGAAGAGCAAATCGATCTGCCTACGTCGATGACACAGGAGCTTGACAGCACAACCCAAATCTATAAGGCTAAGAATTTTCTGAGCCACGATCCCAACTGCAATATGCCGGATGTCAATCGCACTTACTCCGCCGATGTCTATAAGCAACGGTTGCGTAAGTTGCCGACCATCATTGAGATGCCTTACAACGACATCGTGCAGAAATTCATTGACCGCTACACAGGTGAACTGCGTCATTCCGTAGCCTACATGCTTGGGGCGCAGAATTTCTATATTCCCGTTTTTGAGGAAGCGTTGGAGGCCTACGATCTGCCGCTGGAGTTGAAATACCTTCCCGTCATCGAGTCCGCCCTCAATCCTCAGGCTGTCTCCCGTGTGGGCGCTGTGGGCCTTTGGCAGTTTATGATCACAACGGCCAAGCGCAATGACCTCACCGTCAACTCGCTCGTTGATGAGCGACGTGACCTTTACAAGGCGTCTTATGCTGCCGCACATTATCTGAGCGACCTCTATAAGAAATTGGGAGACTGGAATCTCGTTATCGCTGCTTACAACTGTGGGGCTGACAAGATCAATAAAGCGATCCGCCGTTCTCATGGCGAGCGTGACTACTGGAAAATCTATCCGCGTCTGCCCAAGGAAACACGCGGATATGTTCCGGCATTCATCGCTGCCAACTATATCATGAACTATTATTGCGATCACAATATCTGTCCATTGAAGACGACACTTCCAGAAAAGACCGATACGGTGATGGTCGACCGTGACGTACATTTCGAGCAGATCGCCCATGTGCTGGGGATGGACATTGACGAGATTCGTGATCTCAATCCTCAGTATCGCCGTGACATCGTCAACGGCAACAGCGGGCAGGCTACGCTCAGACTGCCGGAAGCGATGATTAATAAGTTCATCGACAATGAGGACTCTGTCTATGCCTATGCCCCGACAGACTATCAGCCCAAACGTACCGAGGTTGAGGCTGAAGGCGGACACTATGTGGTGAACAAGAATCAGGTCTCTCTCGTGTCAAGGTCCTCCAGCAAGAAGAAAGCAGAGGATAGCAAGGCCGAGGATACCGAAGCTACGGCAACCAATTCTCAAGACGATTCTACCTCAAGCAAAGAAGTAGAGCAGAAGACTGTTGACGAGAGCGACAACGACGATACCAATGAAAGTGGACAGAGCAAGCGCTCCTCACGCAAGCGCAGTTCTCGTTCTCGTAAGAGCCAAGACAGTAGTTCCAAGAGTAAGGGTAGTAAGAAAAGCAAAAAACAAAAAAGCAAAGATAAAGGACAGCAGTCCAAGAGCGTAACCGTCAAGAGCGGGGATACCCTCAGTGAGATTGCAGAAAGAAACCATACCACGGTGAAGAAACTCCGTAAGTTGAATGGTATCTCGGGAAGTACGATTCAGAAAGGAAAGAAGATTAAAGTCAAATAACCTTGTGGCGTATGGACGAATTAGAGCAGAAAAACAAGGAGCGCGAAGTCGCTGACAACAAAATGATCAATGATGCCTTTCAGCATCTGCTGGATACTTATCTCGCTTCGCCCCATCGAAAAAAGGTGGACATCATCACCAAAGCGTTTAACTTCGCCCGCCAGGCTCATAAAGGCGTGCGACGGCTGTCGGGCGAGCCCTATATCATGCATCCTATCGCCGTGGCACAGATTGCCTGCGAGGAGATGGGGCTGGGCTCTACGAGCATCTGTGCCGCTTTGCTTCATGATGTCGTGGAGGACACGGACTATACTACTGAAGACATTGAGAATATCTTTGGAGAGAAGATCGCCAGGATCGTCGATGGGCTCACAAAGATCAGTGGCGGTATCTTTGGTGACCATGCCTCTGCACAGGCAGAGAACTTCAAGAAGCTGTTACTCACGATGAGCGATGATATCCGTGTGATCCTCATCAAGATCTGTGACCGACTGCACAATATGCGTACGCTTGCGTCACAGCCTGCCAACAAGCAATACAAGATCGCGGGAGAGACGCTCTATATCTATGCGCCCATTGCCAACCGACTGGGACTGAACAAGATCAAGACGGAACTTGAAGATCTGAGTTTTCGCTATGAGCATCCCGAGGAGTATGTCTCCATTGTCAATAAGTTGTCTTTCACAGAGGAACAGCGCAACAGAGTCTTTGATGACTTCACGGCACCTATCCGTAAGGCTCTTGATGACATGGGCATCGAATACACAATCAAGGCCAGGGTCAAGAGTCCTTACTCCATCTGGTCTAAGATGCAAAACAAGCATGTAACCTTCGACGAGATCTACGACATCCTCGCCGTACGTATCATCTTCAAACCATCTGACCCTAAGGACGAAATCAACGAGTGCTTCCGTATCTATGTTGCCCTCAACCAAATCTATAAGAGTCATCCCGATCGCTTGCGTGACTGGGTCAACCATCCCAAGGCCAATGGCTATCAGGCTCTTCACGCCACGATGATGTCACGCCTGGGGCAGTGGATTGAGGTGCAGATTCGTTCCCAGCGCATGGATGAGATCGCTGAGCAGGGCTTTGCCGCCCATTGGAAATATAAGGAAGGCGAATACTCTCACGACGATGACGAGCTCAACAACTGGCTGAGTACTATTAAGGAGATCCTTGATGATCCACAACCCGATGCCATGGACTTCCTCGACTCGGTGAAACTCAATCTGTTTTCTTCCGAGATCTTTGTCTTTACTCCCAAAGGTGAGGTGAAGACATTGCCTGCGGGCTGTACGGTCCTCGACTTTGCCTTTCAGATCCATACCTTCTTGGGTAGCCATTGTATTGGCGCAAAGGTCAATCATAAGCTTGTGCCGTTGAGTCATAAACTCCAAAGTGGTGACCAGGTGGAGATCCTTACTTCCAACTCCCAGCACGTGCAACCCGCATGGATCAATTTCGTATCTACGGCCAAGGCAAAGGGTAAGATTCAAGCAGTGCTTAGGCGAGAGAGTAGGGAGATACAGAAAAAGGGCGAGAAAACGCTGAATGACTGGCTTGCCAAAAACGACGTGGAACTTTCTACTGCCGTTGTAGACAAACTTTCAGACTTCCACGATATTGCTAAACATGAGGACTTCTTCGAGGCTTTGGGCGAGCGCACCATCATCCTCAGCGATAAGGATCTTGATATCCTTCACGGCAAGAAGAAAGAAAGTGGTTCGACAGGTTGGCGCAAGTTTGTACCATTCTTGAACAAGGGCAAGAAGAAGAAGGAAGACGACATGCCACAACTTTTGGTCGTTGGAAAAGACTTCGATAAGAAGAAACCTTGCATTATTACAGAGGAGACCATTGGCATGTATATCTTTCCCAATTGTTGTCATCCAATACCAGGCGATGATATCCTGGGATTCATTGACGGCAAGAACCGCATAGAGATTCACAAGCGTTCCTGTCCGGTGGCCAGCAAGCTCAAGACGAGTTTTGGACCGCGTATCCTTGATGCTAAGTGGGATATGCACAAGCAACTCTTCTTTGATGCAACCATCGAGGTCAATGGCATCGACCGTAAGGGTATGCTGCGCGATGTCTCTGAGGTCATCTCCAACAAGATGAACGTCAATATCCGCAAGGTTGCTTTTACTGCCGATGAGGGCATCTTCAAAGGCTCCATCGAGATTCGAGTCCATGATCGTGAAGAAGTGAGGGTGATTGTGGGGAGGCTCAAGAAAATCCCTGACTTACAGGAAGTAAAGCAGATATTATAGAGTAGGGAAGAACACTGCTCATCGTTACTCTAATCAAGTCTGACGTTGGGCCTCCAATGCCACTTGAGACATTCGACCAACTTTCAATGTCGCAAAAAATGTAAGAGGGTGTATCAAAATTCTGATGCATCCTCTATTTCTTATTATTTATGCAAACAAAGCCTCGACTTTCTCAAGCCGGGGCTTTGCCATATCACAAAAATTATGTTTCTTTGTGGTATACAAATAAAATACATGACAAAGTTACACTTTCATTCTTATAATCCTAAGGAAATCGTCCTTTTTCCTCAGCGTATAGACAAAGATATTGCTGAAAACGACCCAGTTCGCATTGTAGACGGGATAGTGGACAGGCTCAAGCTTGAGAACTTCCGCAAGCTTTACCGCGAGCGCGGGCGCAGTCCATACCACCCGCGCATGATGCTCAAGTCCATCCTTTACGGCTACATGAACAACATCTATTCATGCCGCAATCTAGAGCGCGCTGAAGCGCGACATCCACTTCATATGGCCGGCAGGCTACAACCAGCCTGACTTCAACACCATCAACCGCTTCCGCAACAGGGTGAAGGACGAGATAAACGAGGTGTTCACCCAGCTTGTCGTAATGCTTGCCGGGAAGGGATTCATCAGCCTTGCCGTGGAGTATGTCGACGGCACGAAGATGGAGTCGAAGGCAAACAAATACACATTCGTATGGCGCAAGTCCACGGAAAGGAACCGTGAGAGGCTGATCAATAAGATAAAGGTGCTCCTTGAGCAGGTTGACGAGGCTATAGCCCAGGACAACTCGGATGAGGGACAGGGCTTGGGCTTCACCACTGATGACCTGCGCGACATGGCAGACAAGCTGAACGCCGGGCTGGAGGCTAAGCCGAAGCCTCGCAACAACGAAGGGAAAGAGGAGCATAGAAAAATGAGGCATACTCAAGGGCAAGGGCAACAGGACAATCGAGGTCAGCCACAGGCTTATTCACTACAGGAGGCAGGCTGCCGAAAGACTCACCTCTGGGGAGGGTATCAAGCACAGAGGGTGAAGGTGCATAGAGCCCGAAGCCGTATTCGGGCAGATGAAGTACGACATGAACTACAAACGCTTCCGGCATTTCAGGATGGACAAGGTCAAGATGGACTTTGCCTTCTTTGCTGTTGCCTTCAACATAAAGAAACTGTGCTCGAAAATCAACAAAAGGGGCAATGGAAAGCCTTTGGGAGCCACGAATACGGCTTGCCTCTGCCTCTTGATGATCCTGATAACGTTAGATACAACAAAAAATGGAATCATAACTAAAAAGTCGACCTAATCCTGATTTCCCAACTATCATTGCAAAAAAAGAGGATGCATCATAAAACTTAATTTTGATACACCCTCATGTGTTAGATAGGAATATCCAACAAGACTTTTGCCTCTTTTGTCTTATAAAGT
>CAVKHS010000001.1:0-376089 GCA_963656095.1 Paratractidigestivibacter sp. | reverse complement strand
CGCCATTTCGGCTTTACCAAGTTTTGCCTGGTTAACTCCATTAAGTACCGACAAGACACTATCCGGTGCCGTTGCCGATAATTGGTAAGCGACATCAATGACTTGGCTGTGCCTTTCCTTACAACCAGTAATTAAAAGCACAACGAAAATGAATAAAGATATGATAGTCCTGTTATTCATGAATCTTAAATTTCGACAAAATTACGCAATAATCATCATTGAAGCAAATATCAAAAGGTCTATTTCTTCTATTTGTGTACAACTAACATCTCGTTGATAATCAAATAGACTTCTACCATGACGGAGTTGGGTGATTTCCTGTTTCAAAACGAAGAGAATGTCTATAAAAAAGCTATAGGACGACGATTCTTAGAAAAAAAGTACTATATTTGCAAGGTAAGATTAAAAATAAAAGTCAAAGACTATGATGAAACCAACCATTCAGATACGCTGCAAAAACAATGGGCAGACGCTCACCGCACCCATTGGCAGCACACTTTCAGAAGTGTTTCGCGACGCAGGTATTGACATGAAATACGGACCGATCTGCGCCAAGGTCAATAACAAGGTGGAGGGTATGCACTACCGCATCTACCACAACAAGGACGTGGAGTTTCTCGACATGATCTCCGGCTCGGGCTCCCGCAACTACACCCGCTCGCTCTTCTTCGTACTCTGCAAGGCCGTCCATGACCTCTATCCACAAAGCAAGGTGGTCATTGACATCCCCGTGAGCAAGGGCTACTACGTCGATCTGACCATCGGCCACGAGGTCACCGACGGCGATGTGGCGCGCATCCGCCAGCGCATGCAGCAGATCATCGACGCCAAGATGCCGATCCGCCGCTTCGAGGTGCCCACCGAGGATGCCGTCAAGATGTTTGAGGAGAAAGGCGACAAGGCCAAGTCGAAGCTCCTGCGCAGTGCCGGTTCGCTCTATACGACCTATTACCAGATCGACGACTATGTCGACTACTACTATGGCTCGCTGCTGACCAACACGTCGAAGATCTATCTCTTCGGACTGGAGAAATATTTCAACGGACTGCTCCTGCGTATTCCTGACCTCAAGGATCCGGGCACGTTGCCGCAGATGACGCGGCAGGACAAGATGTTTGAAATCTTCCGCGAGCATCACCACTGGCAGAAAATCATGGAACTGCGCACTGCCGGCGACTTCAACGAGATGGTGCGCAAGGGACAGGCTACCAACCTCATCAACGTGTCGGAGGCCCTGCAGGAGAAGAAGCTCACCGAGATCGCCGACGAGATTGCCAGCCACAAGGACGTGAAACTTGTGCTGCTCGCCGGACCGTCTTCCTCCGGGAAGACCACTACCTGCAAGCGCTTGAGCATACAACTGCTGGCCAACGGCATCAAACCTCTGCAGATCTCGCTCGACGACTATTTCGTCGACCGTGAGCACACGCCCAAGGACGACAAGGGCGAATATGACTACGAGAGTATCTATGCCCTCAACCTCAAGCTCATCAACGACCAGTTCAACGCGCTCTTCCGCGGCGAGGAGATAGAGTTGCCGAAGTACAACTTCCAGACGGGGCGCAGCGAGAAGAGCGGCCAAAAGCTGCGCATGCAGCCCAACAACGTCCTCGTCGTCGAAGGCATCCACGCCTTGAACCCTGAGCTCACCGCGCAAATCCCCGAAGCGCAGAAGTTCCGCGTCTATGTATCGGCGCTGACCACCATCCTGCTCGACGACCACAACTACATCCCCACGACCGACAACCGCTTATTGCGCCGCATCATCCGCGACTATAAATACCGTGGCGTCAACGCTCAGGAGACGATCCACCGCTGGCCGTCGGTGCGTGCGGGTGAGAACAAGTGGATCTTTCCCTATCAGGAGAATGCCGACGTGATGTTCAACTCGGCCATGCTCTTCGAGCTCGCCGTCATCAAGCAGCAGGCCGAGCCGCTCCTGGAGCAGGTGCCGGAAAACTGCGAGGAGTACAGCGAGGCTTACCGTCTGCGTAAGTTCCTGAAGTATTTCCAGCCTATCCCCAACCGCGACATCCCACCGACGAGCCTGCTCCGCGAGTTCTTGGGTGGCAGCTCGTTTAAATACTAATAGGCTGTAACCGTCAAAATGTCGATCCAGTAATGATCAAACGTCCGTTAGGCAATAAGTCAAACGTTCGTCAGCCAATTGGCTGACAATCGTTAAAACTATTGTCCAACGAACGTTTGACCGACTATATGACAGCATTTTTCACACCAACTGATCTGTTTTCATTCTTATGGATCGGCTACCCTTCGTGTTCTCAATAGCAATGTTTCACTTACGTTTTCAACAATTCTGCATGGCTATCATGGAAATATGACAGAAAAGTAGCGGAGAAGATGTTTTGTAGAAAACATCGCAATAAAAGTGCATAAACATTTGGTTATATCGCAAAGATAACTTAACTTTGCCGAGAAATCAGAGAAACTCAGTAATACCGAACAATCTTCGAGACACAGAAGATCTTATACTATCAATAAAACACAATTGTATGGCAGAAAAAGTAGAAGTAAAAGAGTTGGAAGACGTGGTAGTCCGCTTCTCGGGCGATTCGGGTGACGGCATGCAGCTGGCCGGCAATATCTTCTCCACCGTGTCCGCTACTGTGGGCAACGGCATCTCCACTTTCCCGGACTATCCCGCTGACATCCGCGCCCCGCAAGGCTCTCTCACCGGTGTGTCGGGCTATCAGGTTCACATTGGCGAGGGGAAGGTCTATACTCCTGGCGACAAATGCGATGTGCTCGTGGCCATGAACGCCGCAGCGCTCAAGACCCAATATCAGTATGCCAAGCCACAGGCTTGTATCATCATCGACACCGACTCCTTCGGCCCCGTCGACTTGAAAAAGGCCGATTTCCACAGCGATGACTACCTCGGAGAGATGGGCATCGACCCCGACCGCGTCGTGGCCTGCCCCATCACACGCATGGTCAAGGAGTGTCTGGCCGACGAAGGTATGCCGCCAAAGGCCGTGCTGAAATGCCGTAACATGTTTGCTCTCGGGCTCGTCTGCTGGCTCTTCAACCGTGACCTCACCCTCGTGGCCAACTTCCTCAAGGAAAAGTTCGCCAAGAAATCCGGAGTGGCAGAGGCTAATATCAAGGTTGTCAACGCCGGATACCACTACGGTGCCAACACCCACGCCTCCGTGCCTTCTACCTATCGCATCGAGACCAAGCACAAGCTGCCCGGCCGATATATGGACATCACGGGCAACAAAGCCACAGCTTATGGCCTCATCGCTGCCGCAGAGCGGGCCGGACTGAAACTCTATCTCGGCTCCTACCCCATCACTCCCGCCACCGACATCCTCCACGAACTGGCCAAGCACAAGAGCCTCGGCGTCATCACCGTGCAGAGCGAGGATGAGATCAGCGCTTGCTCAAGTGCCGTCGGCGCATCATTCGCCGGCGCACTGGCCGTGACCTCCACCTCCGGTCCAGGTATCTGCCTGAAGAGTGAGGCTATCAACTTGGCTGTCATTGATGAGTTGCCACTGGTCATCATTGACGTGCAGCGTGGCGGCCCCTCCACGGGATTGCCGACGAAGAGCGAGCAGACCGACCTGTTGCAGGTGCTCTACGGCCGTAACGGTGAGAGCCCGATGCCTGTCATCGCCGCCACCAGCCCCACCGACTGCTTCGACGCCGCCTATACGGCTGCGAAGATCGCACTGGAGCATCTCACGCCGGTGGTGCTTCTCACCGACGCCTTCATCGCCAACGGCTCATCGGCATGGCGCCTGCCCGACATCAAGAAGATGCCGCCTATCCACCCTCACTACGCCACACCGGAACAGAAATACAAGTATACGCCCTACCAGCGCGACCCGAAGAACCAAGTGCGCTACTGGGCCATCCCCGGACAGGAGGGCTACACGCATATCCTCGGCGGACTGGAGAAAGACGGAGAGACCGGTGCTATCTCCACAGAACCCGAGAACCACAACAAGATGGACCACCTGCGCTTCAAGAAAGTCGCTGACATCGAGGTGCCGGACTTGGAGGTAGAGGGCGACAAAGAAGACGCCGAACTGCTCATCGTGGGCTTCGGCTCTACCTACGGTCATCTCTACTCGGCCATGACCGAACTGCGCAAGAAAGGCTATAAGGTAGCGTTGGCACAGTTTAAATATGTCAATCCGTTGCCGAAGAACACGGCAGAGGTGCTGCTCAAGTACCGCAAGGTCGTGGTCGCTGAGCAAAACCTCGGTCAGTTGGCAGCCCTGCTCCGCATCCGCATCAACGATTTCGTGCCCTTCCAGTACAACCAAGTCAAGGGTCAGCCCTTCGTGGTCAGTGAGCTCGTCAAGGGATTTGAGAAGATCATCATCACGCCGGAAGAGCAGATGACCGGTCCTACCTTCGAAACCCGCGTGCTGCAGTAATCGCCCCAACAAGGTTTTTATCAGCATCATGAGCTCACCGACTCAACAAAAAATCAAGTATTATGGAAGCAAAACAAAGCACATCACCCTATACCGCCGCCGACTATAAGAAAGGGCAGCCACGCTGGTGCCCGGGGTGCGGCGACCATTCGTTCCTGGCCAGCCTGCAAAAGGCAATGGCCGAAATCGGCGTGCCGCCATACGAGACGGCCGTCATCTCCGGCATCGGCTGCTCAAGCCGTCTGCCTTACTATGTCAACACCTACGCCATGCAGACCATCCACGGCCGTGCCGCCGCCATAGCTACGGGAGCTAAAGTTGTCAACCCCAAGCTCACCATCTGGCAGATCAGTGGTGACGGCGACGGACTGGCTATCGGCGGCAACCACTTCATCCATGCCATGCGACGCAACATCGACTTGAACATCATCCTGCTCAACAACCGCATCTACGGTTTGACCAAGGGTCAGTACTCGCCGACGTCGCCCCGTGGCTTCGTCTCGAAGTCGAGTCCCTACGGCACCGTGGAGGATCCTTTCCGCCCCGCTGAGCTCTGCTTCGGCGCCCGCGGCCGCTTCTTTGCCCGTGCCGTGGCCTCAGACGCAGCCCATACCGTGGAGATCCTCAAAGCTGCCTACCACCACAAGGGAGCTGCCGTTTGCGAGATACTGCAAAACTGCATGATCTTCAACAACGGGGCTTACGACCCCATCTACACCCGTGAGGGACGCTCCAAAAATGCCATCTATGTCGAGGACGGCAAGCCCCTCGTCTTCGGACCTAACAACGAATACGGACTCGTGCAGGAGGGATTCGGACTGAAAGTGGTGGAAATCGGCAAGGACGGCTACACCATCGACGACGTACTTGTCCACGACAGCCACAACCCCGACAACACCCTGCAGCTCAAACTCGCCATGATGGACAATGAGCACGGCTTCCCAGTGGCCCTCGGTGTCATCCGCGACGTGGAGGCACCGACCTACGACGATGCTGTCAACCAGCAGATCGAGGACGTGAAGAAGCAAAAACCTTATCACAACTTCACCGAACTGCTCGAGACCAATGACATCTGGGAAGTGAAGTAAAAAGTCATCATTCCTCAGAATATTCTTAAATCTAAGGCAGAGGCCTCCTGTCATGGCAGGAGGCTGTTTTTATGTCTCCCTTTCAGGAAACTGTTATCAGATGCATTGTCTGACTCATAATTCTTAATAATAGCACCTTTTAGGAAACGGATTTTTGGGTAAATGAAAGAAAAACCGTAACTTTGCATTGTAAATTCAAAGAAAATATGAAGAGATTATTTACATTTTGCTTAGCATCCCTTTTTGCTTCCTCACTTTTTGCCATTCCGGCTCTATCGGTGTGGCGCTCCGTGCGACAAGCCGACGGCACAACCATCCGACTGAAGTTGGTAGGTGACGAACATTTCCATTACGCCGTCACTGACGATGGCATTCCCGTACTGTCTCACGACGGAAGTTATTACTATGCCCATATCCGCAGCGGACATCTTGTCGCCTCAGACGTGCTGGCTCACGCGCGTGACCAGCGTAAGGATCATGAAGAGCGCTTTGCCGCATCGCTGAATGATGTCAAGGCTCTGGATGCGCAGACGCACAGTCAAGCGGCACAGAAGGTAGGCACACGCGCCAACGTGGTTACGGGAAAGAAAAAGGGACTGGTCATCCTCGTGCAGTTCAGCAACCAGCATTTCGCCAATCCATCGAATGTGCTGACACTCGGCTCGGGCGAGACGGATGTCAACACACTCTATAGCGACATGCTCAACAAGGACGGCTATACTGACACTAAGAGCGGTGCCATCGGCAGCGTCCACGACTACTTCCACGATCAAAGCGACGGCAAGTTTGACCTCTCCTTTGACGTCATCGGGCCCGTCACCCTCAGCCATCCATACTCTTATTACGGCGCACCATCAGGCAACGAGGCTGACGACAACGCACCACAGATGGTGATCGATGCCTGCAATGCCATCAAGGATCAGGTGAACTTCGCAGACTATGACTGGAATGACGACGGTGAAGTGGAACAGGTCTACATTGTCTATGCCGGCGAGGGACAGGCTACCGGTGGCGACGACAACACTATCTGGCCACACAAATACTCGCTGAGCGACAGCAGACATCAACCGTTGACCTACAACGGCGTCACCATCGACACCTACGCGTGCAGCAACGAGATGATCCGCGCCACACTCAACGGCAAGGACCGTCTGTTCTACATGGGCATCGGCACCATCTGCCATGAGTTCTCCCACTGCCTGGGACTGCCCGACTTCTACGATACCGGCTACGGCGATAATGTGGGCACGGGCAGCTACGACCTGATGTGCTCGGGAAGCTATAACGGTGGTCCGGAAGCCTTGAAGAACGTCTATGGCGGAACAGGTATCGGCACGGTGCCAGCTGGTTACACTTCCTATGAAAAAGCTTTCATGGGATGGATCACTCCTACGCAGCTTGGTGAACAGTCACTCGATGTCACGTCCATGAAAGGACTGTCTGCCGACGGTGTTGCCTATGTTCTCACCAATCCCGACAACAGCAACGAGTATTATCTCTTTGAGAATCGTAGCAGCAACCGATGGGACAGCGCATTGCCCGGACACGGCCTTTTGGTTCTCCACGTCGACTACGATGCGCGCTCATGGGCCGACAATGTCGTCAACACCGCGCAATACCAAGCCCATCCAAGATTGACCATTGTGCCCGCTGATGATAACCTCGACAAAGAGAGTATGGCCAACGATCCTTACCCCACAGCACTCAACAACAAGCTCAATGGCTCTTCTACGCCTCGACTCAGCTTCTACACGGGTTATAGCGTTGCTTCTCAGACCGGTCTCTCCAATATCCGGTTGGCTGCAGACGGCACGATATCGTTCCACTACACACCGTTGTCTGTCTCTGCAGGTATCACCACAACTACTACTGATACTAACCGCAAACTTGGCAAGTCTCATACCTATACGCTTTCGGGCGCAGAAACAGGCAGTAATGCCAGCGGACTCGTCATCGTAAAGAGTGTGGAAGGTGTTACCAAGAAAGTCATTAGATAAAAGTTTAAAGCAAGCTCTTTCCTGGCTTTCAGCAAGAAAGACGGAAAGAGCCCTCCCAAAAAGAAGAATGACAAACTGTAGCGACCGTCGCGTGATTGCGTGACGGTCGCACTGTCATTGCATGGCGGGCGTCACGCAATGTAAAAAACCACTATTTAACGGAAAAAAATAATCGAGTAGGAGATAAGCATCTACGATGAATGTTTACCTCCTACTCGATTAGAGTAATCAAGGAGAAATATTATTTTCTCAGCTTAAGCAGGGCTTTCTTCTGTGGAAAGGTGATCTGCTTGAAGTCTGCCAGACTCATCTTGGGTGCCTTCCTCATAGAACGCAGTGACTTTGCACCGCCAGAGACAGAGGAAACGACACGGAAAAGTTCCGGAAGAACGAGTTGCGAAATAGGGCTTTCGAAACTACCATCACTGTTGAATGCGTCTATACAGAGCATATCAGCATTATAGGTCGTGGCGGAATAGCCAAGATTCTTGTTCCACCATTTGGCCATCCAATCATTGTTGCCACTATCCACAAAGTTAGCACGGATATATACCCCAGTCTCATCTTTCGTGTAGCTTATAGGAGCGACCATGGACAAGAATTTTGTATCGAACAATGCAAACAGTTTGGGCATCTGCTGCTGGAATTTGATATATTTTTCTTCTGTGACCTTTCCTGATAAATAGTTCATATACTCATCATTGACCATTTGAGAGAGGAACATATAAAATTGATAGTTCCAAATGGAGTTATACAGCGTATACTTGCCTTCCTTGGACGCCTGTGTGCCGATGACGTTACCACCTGTAAGGGCAAAGGAGAGCGTGGAAGGATCAAATGTCAGTGGAAGCTTATTGATATAGGCTTGGGCAGATACAAAATAAATGGATTTACCTTTCTGCTTGATTTCCCCTTCGAAAGCCGTAAAGATATCTTGCAGTGACTGTGTGTTCTCGTCAGCCCTCCGCAAGTCAAAACCAGTGAGGTAAAATGCCTTATTCACAAAGTCACTGAGCTCACCCTGTCTGACGGAGACGGTGTCCTGCACCCCCTGATTGTTGACGAAGAGGTTGACTTGGCGCATATCGCCCGTAGTGTTGGCCTTTATAGTGACAGCGAAAGCTGTATCACCTCTCACCACAGAGGCAATTGCCTCCTGGTTATCGGACAGCAGCTGGGGCTCAGCACCCACATTAGAGAAGGGCAAGATGAGTGTCGTATCCTTATCGTCCACGACATAGTCCTTTGCGCCTCTATAGGCAAACTCGCAACCTTTCTGACTGATGGGCACATTGGTGGAGTCTGTGCCGCTCTTGATGGTCAGCATAGCTGCGCGGCTTTCCAAATTAGGGTTGTTGGAAACGCTGACAAGAACAGAATCGCCCTTCACCTCAGCCTTAACCCAAGAGGCGTTGACAGCGGCTGTAGCTGTGGCTCCCTGAGGCATAGTGAACTTCACGCCACCTTGATGGGCATCGGCATCGAAAGACAGGTCAGAGCTGGTCACGCCAACCGTGTTCTGTCTGAGATATTGCTCACCCGCATTGTCATCACTGCACGCTGTGAGTGCGGCAGCAGCGAGTACAAGACAAATATTGAATATCTTTTTCATGTGATAAGTCTTTATTTGATTTTTAACTGCTTAAGAGGTGCCTGAACGTGATACGGAGTGAAATCGAAATAACTACGGCGGACAGGATTCACCGCACGCATCTGATATTCGCAATGACTCATCTCCTTGCCGGTGCCTACGTATTCCTTGGCAGGAGCGGAAGCGGTCTTCACCAACGTACTCTTACCCCATTTCTCCACATATCCATCAATGCTGGAGGAGCTGAAAGGATAGGCAGTAAATGCCTCGATGAAGATGTCATCCACGGAGTAGCCTGTGTTTTGCAACGTCTGACCGTCAGGCGTATACAATAACGTACCATTGAGAGATATCATCATATTGCCGTTCTCGTCAGATTCAAATTGCAGCAGATCGAAGAATTGGTCTGAAGCTTCGGTCCAATCTGTGCTATTATTGAAGAGGAAAATATTGGCTAAGTAATATTCTCCAATAGAACCCAGAAGCTGACCGGACTGCATAAGCAACATCTGTGAACTCGACAGGTAGATCAGTGGGAACCGGTAGGTGCCATAATTACTTTGTACCGACAAATAGAGTTGCTGCTTACCGGCATCGTCCATCCCATAGCCGAGCGTAGCGGCCTTTGTTTCTGATCCCGTGCTCAACTTATAAGAGCCGAGCAATGAAGATAATTCAAACTGGGTAACAGTCACGGCACTTGTATCATTTCCATTTTTGATGACGATCGTTGCCTTGCGCATCTTGGTCTTATCTGCACTGGCATCGAGCTTGATCGTGAGCTCATTACCATTCTTGCTGATGTGTACCCATGGAGCATCACTGCTGATTTCCACCTGATCGAGGTGCGGGACAATCTTCGTCACAGTTTTGCCATTGTAGCCAGAGCGGATGTTGCCTATCAGCGAGGCAATGATTTCCGGTGAGATCCACAGCTTGGAAGTTTCCACACCATTGGCACCCATCTTCAGGTTCGCATCATCGTAGCTGATATCCTGCACGCTCATGCCATTGAGCATCAGCGGCTGATAGAGGCGCAGCCCTTTGTCAGAGAAGTTATAGGCAGTGGTAGTGAGATACTGACCGTTATCGTAGATATCGATTTGTCGGTTGGTCAGGTCGGTAAAGACCAGCTGGTAGGGCTTGCCACCGATGGTGAGGTCTGCCTCTGAGAGCATAAACGAGTCGCCCATATCCACGACCTTAGCCATGTACCTGTTAGCAGGCTCAGTGAGTTTGTGCAGGTAGAGCGTGTTACCACTCTTCTTGCCATGCACCTTGACAACGCCGTTGCCGATGCTGTCAATGACAAACTCGAAGTCACCCTTCTGTCCTTGGTATTTGCCATTGGACGGGGTGGCGTACTTGTGCAGGAAGTTGTTGTAGGTGTCGAACGACAGCACGGGGCCGTCGTCCTCCTTCATCTTGTAGAGCGAAACTTGTTCACCGTCGTCGGGATTGTTCTCGAAACGCACGGTAGCATCGTCCTTGCTGAAATCCACCGTATAGGTGAAGCCGCCGTAGCTCTGGTTGCTCTCCGGATAATAGTCAAAAGCCCAGCCATAGGGAGCGTTGACCAGTGAGTCCTGCGCTGATTGCAGGTATTCCTCCATACGCTGCGAGTAAGGCTTGTCGAAGATGTCTTCCTGGTCTTTCAAGCAAGACTGCATGAGCAAGGCCGGAAGGGCAAGCAAAGTATATAATAGAATCTTGTTTGTTTTCATAACCTGTAATTCTTGAACTATTTAAGACTTGTCAGATCGATATGTCCGCTCACTACGTTGTTTTCGCGGCTGGTCACCTCGTCACGCACTTTGTCAAGGTCGATGCCAAAAGACTCCTTGTAGTAACGCTTGCAGATATCGAGCTTCTTTACGAGAGCATCGTAACCCGTATGGTCAGTGACTTTGCCCGTCGTAGCATCATAGACGAGTGACTTAGCCAATAAGGCATTCCACTGTTCGGGCGACTTGGTGACATACTCACTGACCATTTCGGCAAAATCCTCACGGCCCTCTTTCTGAGAGTAAGCGGTCACGAAACCACGCTTGGCGTAGCCCGAGCCGTACTTGTCTGAGCTCCAGGAGTCATTGACATAACCAGAGGCGGTCACCTTGTCGAACTCACGCGGATAGTCCTTGGTCTGGTTGACGATGTGCACAAACTCGTGGTGAATAGTCTTCAGATAGTACTCGTCGAGGGCTGCACGGTTGTTGATGACCTCGTCGAGGTGGTTCACGCCGAGCAGACGGATTTTCTTGCCGCCCTCGGCGGTACCGAGCTTCATCGTACCATTGTTGTCATACTCAAACTCGCCGAGGAAGCTGAAGAGCTTCGGGAAGTAATTACGTGTGAAGTTGATACCGGCCGCTGCGGTGTAGGCATCCACGCATGTATATTTAATAATGTGTGCCAGTTCTATCGACTGCTTCATGTCGGCAGGTACGTCATAGTACTGCATGTCAGACTCTTTGTCCTCGTAGCGATATTGTATCTCAATGTTGAACGGAACGACAAAGTTGGTATAGAGCCACTTGTCGAAATCGTTTTGCTTGGTCTTAGACTCGACGATGACGCTCTGGTCGGAGAGTTCGTCGTCTGAGCAGGAGGTCAGACCTGTTGCCACCATCGACAGAAGCGATAAGCCTAATATATATTTTTTCATACTTTGGTCTGTTTATTAAATCTGTTAGTCGTCATTGCCATTGCGCGGGTTCTTGGGTACACCGGCACTCACAATACTCAATGGAATCTGTACTGCCATGCGGGGATCGTCCTTCACGAGCCAGTCGAGATTCTTCGTTGGAGTTCCGTCGGCGCCAATCTGTCGGCGCGGGATCTCGATGTTGTAGCGCTTGATGTCGAACCAGCGGAGTCCTTGATGCAAGGTCTCAATGCGGCGCAGGTCAAGTAAGCACTGCAACATGCTTTCCTGTACAGAGCCTTCTGCATCGATGGTAAAGCGGGGATGCAGATGCTTCTTAGGGCTGGCTGTCATCTTGGCTGCATCGCTGTAGGCGTAGGGGATGCTGTTGAAATACTTCTGTACGCTCTCGGGCGTGAGCGTGGAGTCGGTCTTGAAGTAGTTGTGCATCCACGTGTTCATGTCGGTACAAGCGGCCTGGTAGTCTTTAAGCATAATCTCTGCCTCGGCACGGTTGAGCAGCGCCTCACCCATGGTAAAGCTGACATTCAGTGCATGGCGGTAGCCCGTACCCTTTACTCGGTCAACGTACTCGAACTCAAACGGGATCTTCATGATGACAGAGTAATCGCTCTCACCCTGATTGTTGGTGAACGGATTCCAAATAACATTATTCTTATTGCCCCAAATGTTGTTGCTTGTCAGACTCTCTGTGTCAGACAGGTAATTGGTATGGGAATAGCGCTTGTAGTATCTCCACGGACCCAGTGCAAGGCCTGCGTTGCTGGTGCTGGTCTGAATAAGCAGGTTGCACTCTTTCTCGGCGGAGCAATAGACCTCACCGATCTTTACGGCCTGGTCGGAGGTACTCAGCGGCATAGCCTCCAATTCGGCATAGTTACGCAAAGATGCGCCGGGGTTGCTGCCCAACAGCAGGTCGGCATACTTCTTGGCCTTGTCCCACTTCTCATAGTAGAGATAGAAGCGGAGGGCAAAGGCGTAGGCTGCCTTCTTGTTGAAGTGGTACTTAGGAATAGTGTAGTTGTCGTTGATAAGAGGAATACCAGCCTCAATGTCTGCCTCCATGTTGGCATAGTCCTCTGCCACTGTACCACGCTCTTTCTGATGGCCGTCTTTGTCGACCATACTTTCCACTTGTTTGCTGTAGTACACGCCCATGTCCTTGTCACTCGTCTTACTGTTGTAAGCCATGCAGAACTCGTTGGTGAGAAGGAAACTGTTATAGGCGCGCAGCAGCAAGGCTTCACCCTTGGTATTGCGCAGCTCATCAGTTGTGGCTCCACCGAGTTCTTCAATACTGGCCAAGGCCTGATTGGCCTTTCCAACGCACTCGTTGAGCTTATTCCACAGGTCTTCGGGCGAGTCATTGCCGTTTTCCTTGTCCTCCTTCCAGAAATACATCATGTCGCCCTCTCGGTCGCCAAGACTATTCTGCGGGCCCATGTAGTCCATGTTGTCGGACATCAACTCGTTCATTACCAGATTGCTGTTGGTATTGTATGCGGTAGTCAGCAGTCCGGCGACCTTGGCGGGCGCGTCCATCTGTGTACGGTTGTCGGGCATCTTGTCCAGGAAGTCAGAGCAGGATGTCATCGATGCCAACAGCGTGGCAACCACCGTACCGGTATATATGATATTCTTTAGTTTCATGTCTTATTCGATTCTGAGGGTTAAAGACCTAATCTTAAAGTCAGGGTGAATTGCTTCGGTGTAGGAGCAGCCACACCACCGGTGTTGAAGAACTCAGGATCCTGTCCATTGAGCTTCTTGTCGGCGTAGATGAGGAAAAGGTTGGTAGCCTGCAATTTCAGCGAAAGGCTGTTCACCCCTAAAGGATTGATAAGCTTTTGGGGGAAGTTATAGCCCAACGACATCTCCTTCATGCGGATGAAGTCGCCCTTGGCGATGCGCTCCGAAGAGTAGTTGTAGCAATTGTAAGCCACCTCGAGCTCACTGTCGTTTTTGTTCTGACGTCTGCTGGCAATGACAGGGATGCTGGTCACCTTCTCATCACCGGCGTGAGTCCAGCGGTTGCGGAATTCCTTCGGTGTGGAGGTCAGATCGTCATACTCGTTGCTGAAGACAGGGTCGAGACGCACCTTATTACCGAAGCTATAGGTGATGAACACGTTGAGCTCCCAGTTCTTGTAGCGGAAGAGATTGCCCAGAGACCCCGTTGTTGTCGGCTCTGCAGGTCCCTCGTATTTCAGGAATCCCATCTTGTCGGGATCACGTTCCTGCAAGTAGATGCCGGAAGTGGTGACTTTGCCGTTCTCGTCATAGAATGTAGGCAGACCCTCACGGTTCAGTCCGGCAAAGGGGATACTGAAGATAGAGTTGACAGGATAGCCCACCATGCTGTAGCCGGTGCCTTGTACGAGGTCGACGATGCGAGCCTGAGAGAAGAGGCTCGTAATCTCGTTGTGTGTCCAGGAATAGATGAAGTTGGTCTCCCAACTGAAATCCTCGGTCTTGATGTTGGTCGTGCTCAACGAAACCTCAATACCATTAGACTTCATAGCGGCGACGTTAGCCAGATTCCAAGGTCCGTAGAGCGGACTGTTGACATAGCCGATGAGGTCTTTGTTGCGGCGCCAGTAGAAGTCTGTGGTCAGATTGATGCGGTTGTTGAGGAAACCCAGATCCAGACCGACGTTGAACTCACGCTTCTTCTCATAGGTCAGATCGTTGTTGCCGATCTCCTCGCCGTATCCTTTCTCCTGGATGGTCGTGAACGGACGCCAAGGTACAGTGGCGGTGAAGACGGGCAGGGAGTTGGTCACAGGCGGGCGGTCGCCAGTAAGTGAGTAGCTCAGACGAAGTGTGGTGTGGGTAAGCGCGTTCTTGAACACATCGCTGAACCAACTCTCTTCGTGGGCGTTCCATGCGCCGGAGACGTTGTAGGTAGGCAACCAGCGGGCTGACTTGGCCTTGCCCAGATAGTTGGTACCCTCGTAACGGAAGGTACCAGTGACCTGGTAGCGGCCCTTATAAGAATAGGTGCCGGTGCCGAAGTAGGCTACGCTGCGGATGTGGGTGTTGGACATTGAATAGTAGTCGGTACCCTGCTCCTGCCATTTCTTGAAGGCCATATAGTTGAAGAAGGGAATCTCGCCGTCATAGAACTGCATGCCCCAGCCGCGGCCCCACGTCTGCTTGCGGTCCACGCAGTTGGTCTCCATACCGGCATAGAGGTTGACAATATGCGAGTCGTTGAAGACATCGTTGTAAGAAGCGGATAAGCGGGAATCCCAACCGAAGAAGCTGTTGTCCGTGCGGTCATAGATACCACCGTTCTCCAGAATACTGACCGGCAAGGCAAACTGGTTGTCGGGATCAGTATAGAGGTAAGGGTTGTTGTCGCGGATGGTCGTGGTGCCCATGGCGCGGTAGGCCAAAGCCTGGTTGGAGTTGTCCTTGACATTGTGCTCCATGGCTGACGAGGCGCTCTTGACAGCGGCCAGGGCCGTGATCTTCACCTTGTCGATAGGCTTGTAGTCTACGCTGGCCTGCACGCGGAAGTCGTGGACGTTGAGGTCCATATAGTTGTTCTCAAGCTCATTGAAGATGTTGAACTTGGCGTAGTTGCGGGTATAATACTCGTTGGGGTCAAGCGTGCGTGAGGTGTTCAACGCATAAGAGTAAGGGTTGATGTCGAAATCACGGCTGACACCTCCGCTGACCGGGTCAATGGAGCGGCTCAGCGATCCAGGAGCCTTTTGCTTACGGTAAGAAGCATTACCGATGAGGTTGACATCAACATGCTTGTTGATGGTGTATGTGGTGTTGATGTTGGCCGTATAGCGCTGCACCTTGCTGGACTTATACCAGCCCGGGTCGAACATGGCAGACAAGGAGGCGTAGTACTTCGCCTTGTCTGTACCACCGGAGACACTCACGCTGTGATTGTGCATGATGGCGGTAGAGAACAGTTCGTCAAACCAGTTGGTGTTACGGTATTCTGCCGCACGGAGGTAGGCGTTCTTGGCTACCTCGGTGTTCTCCAGTCCGTACTGCCCCTTCGTGGCGTCGTATTCTGAAAGAAGATCATACATGCGTCCGTAGACACCGCTGTTCATGGCATTGGCTGTCTCAGCGTAATTGAGGTAACCTTTCTTTTGCAATTCCTGATACACCCCCATCTGGTCCTGGGAGTTCATGATGTTGAAGTTGCGATAGCTGGGCTTCAGACGCATGGTGTACTCACCGGTATAGCTGATGTGGCTTTGTCCGGCCTTACCTTTCTTGGTGGTCACGACAATCACACCGGCCATAGCACGTGCGCCATAGATAGATGTGGCGGAACCGTCCTTCAGAATCTGGAAACTCTCGATGTCGTCGGCGTTGAGCCCGGCAATAGCAGAGGAGATCAGCGTCTTGGCGTCACCGGAAGACAGTGAACTGGCATCCACATCGGTGATGTCTTCCATGATCACACCGTCAACGACCCACAATGGCTTGCTACTACCGAAAATAGAGGTAGCACCACGCACGCGGATCTTCGGAGCCGTACCGAAGGTGCCACTGACGTTCTGCACGCTCACACCGGCAGCACGGCCTTCAAGAGAGCGGCTGATATCGGCCACACCGTCGAGTTTGGCCTTAGACGCGTCGATCTTTGTGGCAGCACCGGAGAACAGTCGCTTGTCCTGGGTGGTCATACCAGTGACCACGACTTCTCCCAAAGTACGGTCGTCGGACTGCAGTGTAACTTTCATGTTGGGCTTGGCGGCCACTGTCTGGCTCTTCATGCCAATGTAGCTGATCACCAGCTTCTTTCCCGCTGGCACTGATAGCGTAAAATGTCCGTCGGCGTCTGTGACTGTACCGACTTTACTTCCCCCGTCTACCATGACAGAGGCTCCGATGATCGGTTCACCGTCTTCCTGCGATATGACCGTGCCCGTAATCGTCGTTTGGGCTAATGCTATACCCACAAAGAGGAACAGACAGGCAAGGATCAAACTTAACCTTTTCTTCATAGACTCTCTTTGAATTTTAAATAAAAATATTAATTGTGTTCTAATCTTCTTTGTCCAAATACTATTTCTCTCTATTATTGCGCACTCATATAATCAGAAGATCTATGTTTTATAAACCTCCTTTCATGACCTATTTGAGTATTTTCATTCTAAAATGATACAGTACTTCTTGTGGAGTTAACAAGTAAGCAACCAGTCTTTTTACGTATTTTTAAATACAATTGCAAAGTTATATCAAAATATGCAAACTCCCAAACTTTCGCTAAAGAATCTAAATAAAAAGCCGATTATTCTTTCATTTGATATAAAAAAACAAGTCAACAGATCGTTTTTTACACCACAACGTTTCTACCACGCACTGAGTTCATCGGCTATCTCTGGCATCCGACTCTTATGAAACGTGGGACTCTTGATGCCTGCACGTTTCTGCCGGATATAGTCTTTCAGCAGGAAGACAGCACGCGGATGGAGCTTGACGATGGCAAAAAGATTGCACAACGTGATGCACCCCATAAACAGATCGCCAAGATTCCACACCAGGTCGAGACTGGCCAAGGCGCCGAAAAGCACCATGACAATACCGTTCATCACCCGCACGAAGGTCAGCCAACGGCGGTCGGCGGTGAGGAACTTCACGTTCATCTCACCATAGGTATAGTTTCCGATGATCGACGAGAAGGCAAACATGAAGATGGCTACGGCGACAAACGTAGGGCCGGCAGTGCCTATCTCGTGCTGCAAGGCGTTCTGGGTAAGCTGAATGCCATTGAGACTGTTGTCAGTGTACACGCCACTGAGCAGGATGACAAAGGCGGTGCAACTGCAAATGAGCAGCGTATCGGTGAAGACGCTGAGCGCCTGCACCAGTCCTTGCTTGACAGGATGACTGACATCGGCGATGCTGGCCGCACAGGCTGCGGAGCCTTCACCAGCCTCGTTGGAGAACAGCCCGCGCTTGATACCTGTCATCATCATGACGCCAAAAGTGCCGCCGGTGAACTGTCGGAAACCAAAGGCATTCTCAATGATAAGGGCGAACATGCGGGGCACAAGCTGAATGTTCATGGCAAGGATGACCAGCGCCAAGAGGATATAGAGCACAGCCATCACGGGCACGAAGATGCTGCTGACCTTTGCGATGCGGTTGATGCCACCAAAGACGCAGGCTGTGGAGAGCGCCACAAGGATAAGTCCCATCACCCAAGGTTGCACGCCAAAGGCTCCCCGCATGGCTCCGCAGATGGTGTTGCTCTGGATGGAGATATAGGCCATGCAAAAGGTGACGGTGATCAGTACAGCGTAAAGACGCGCCATCCAGCGCTTGTGCAAGCCAAACATCATATAATAGGCGGGACCGCCAATATAGCTTCCCTTGGTCTTGCGCTTATAGAGTTGGGCCAGCGTAGACTCCACGAAGGCGGTAGCCGAACCGAGCAGGGCGATGACCCACATCCAGAAGATGGCACCCGGTCCACCTACCGCAATGGCTGTAGCCACACCAGCGAGGTTGCCGGTACCCACACGGGAGGCTATGGAGACGGCAAAAGCTTCGAACGACGAGACGTGTTTCTCATGGGTCTTCTTCGTGGAGTCGCCCAACAGACGTATCATCTCTCCGATCATGCGGAACTGCACACCATGTGTCTTGATCGTGAACAGTACAGCGCAAGCAATGAGGACAGCTACAAGGACGTAGGTCCACAACACATTATTTATATAGGTGATCGCGGTGTTGAGCCAACCATCGGCTGAAAATATCTCTGTCATCTCTCTGTGCTTACGAAGGTTTATCTCCCAATTATGTGACAAAGATACAAAATAATTTTGTTGATTGACCCAAAATGAAAAGAAAATAATGGCAATAGCCGATATTCTATTCTTGAGAAGGCTCTTGAGTCTTTCTGACCGTGGATGGCTGAAGTTTACCTTTATCTTATTTCCTCCATCTTCACGACATCGTAGCCCTTGATCTGTACCACGATAAGATGGAGTTGCGTGACATGGAGCATACTCTGTAGTTTGGCATCGGTGGCATAGGTCTTGATCTGAGCGACGGCATCGGTCCATTGTTGGGCAGCCTCAGCGTCGGTAGCGTCTACTTTGAGATACTTCAGTTCCAGGATATAGCTGTGGGCCACCATCGGGTAGACCGTATAGTTGGGCAGCAGGAAGAAGTCGCAATAGCCGTGAGAGAACTCCATCTCGGGAGCTACGAGATAATAAGGGTCAAGCGAGAGGAAAGCATTCATGAACCCCTGCAGGTTGCGCTCGCCCTCGATGAGCTGGCGCACGGCCGTGGTGTCGTGATAGGCTTTGAGGATATAGTCCATCATCTGGCGCACCTCATCTTCGGAAAAGCCGAGCATCTGGTTGAAGCGCGAATCGATAGTCATGTTCAGCGCGATGTTGTAGCCACTCGTGAGGTCGTCGAGGGTGATGGGCAACACACCGAGCATGATGATACGGTCGAACATCGGCTTGAAGATCTTAAACACGTCGCGGTAAAAACCAGTTCCGTGAGTGAGATCGTGGTAAGCTTGTTTTCCTTTCAGATAAGCAAGACTTGGCAGAAGGAAATAGGGAACAAACCTCAAAAGACATTTCCACGACAGCATCATCAAGCAGATAACGCGTAAACTCCCCCTTTTTGTCTTGCTTTCTGACAATTTTCCGCCTCTGAGAGCGCGATTTTCTGAAACAAGTAGGTACTTGAACGGAAAAATGTGAATTTTGACTAACTTTTATAATTTACTGATAAACAACTACTTGTAATTTGTTGACACGCTTTTTCACTAATATACTGCAGATCTGCTCTTATCAGAAAGCCTTTCTGACCCTATCAGAAAGGCACTTTGACCACATCAGAAAGGCACTTTGACCACATCAGAAAGCCTTTCTGATCACTACAAAGAACCTTTCTGATAAGAAGACCATGATTTATACTGGATTTCACAAGGCTTTTCTGCTCAAAAGCCTTCACCGTTCTCTCTAGAATGAAAGAGAAAGTTGACAGACTTTTGTAAAGCATATTCTACAACTGCCCTGCCTCCACGAGGAGCACAACGCGCTCTGTGAGCCGGTCCACGCCTTTGGGTTCATAGTCCTTTTTCAGGCTGGCGCCGAACACCCAGGCGAAGGCTTGGTAAAAGCCGGCACGCACGGGACCGAGAAAAGCTTTGATAAGGTCATAGCTGGAACTGTTGCATTCGCGATAGACAAGCTTGATGAGCAGCTTGCCCTGGCTGTAGGTGAGCTTCTTCATGCGCGGCGTGTATTCCTTCTTGATAGCTGCCTCCACGCGCTTCATGTGCTCGTCCTTGGCCTTCTTGTTGGGCAGCGTCTCAAGGTAATCGCCAGTCTCGATGATGATACGGTTGACTTCCTTGGCTATGGGAAGCACCTTCTTCACGTTGTAAACCAGCCGGTTGAAGGCGGCACGCTCCTGTGCGTTCTTGAAGACAGGCTGAGTGAACACCCACACATTGTTGAGTTCCACATACTGGATGGAGTCACGACCCATGAGCACCTTGCCTACCTTCACCATCGGCACAAAGGTGGGGTTGTCCATATCCACCTGCGCGTCCTCGGGATTGACATGACCCGGATGGTCGATGTCACCCTGTGCATGGGCGGCAACCACCATGCAGAGACACACGACAACCAGCGCGACATGCTTCCACATTCTGATGATGTAATCTGCAACCTTCATAACAACCGCAAAATTACACAGTTTTGGGCTGATACGGAAATAAATTAAGTTATATTTTGATGACTACTCCACTGTCAGCGCAAAATCGTCTGATACGACCTTCGTTGGCTTTCTGCATCAACGCCAAAAGGAAAGAAGCCGAAAGCAAGCTCAGAAAAGGAAGGATGAAAGGATTGAGATTTTCAGAAGAGAAGCAACAGCCGAAATCTCAACGCCCCAGCACCTTATTATATTCCTCCATCATCTGCTCTGCCACACGGGTACCCTCGAAGCGACGGACATATTCACTGCCAAGCTGAGCCACGCGCCGGCGCTTGTCGTCATCGGCGAGCAGACGGTTGAGGGCTGCCGCCATAGCATCGCTGTCGTCAGGATCGACATAGCTGTTGTCCGGTCCGCCTGCCTCTTCCAAGCAGGAACCGGTGGCCGCCACCACGGGCAGCCCACTCTGAGCAGCCTCGATGACGGGTACGCCAAAGCCCTCGTAGCGAGAAGGATAGACAAACACGTCGGCCATCTGATAGAGCGCAGGCAGGTCGGCGTTGGGCACGCCATGGAGCAACGCGATGCGGTCGTCGACACCATGCCGGGCAGCATACTCCATCACCTCGTTGGTGTAGCCGGTCTTGCGGCCAACGATGACCAGATGTTCCTCTTGAGGCAGCTGCTGCATAGCCTTCACGGCGAGCATCACGTTCTTGCGCTCCTCGATGGTGCCGACGTTGAGGATATAATGGTCGGGAAGGGAATAACGGCGACGAACGGCCGCCCGCTCAGCATCGCTCGCCGTTCGCCGGAAGTCACTGCTGCAATTCTGATAGATGACATCAATGCGATCGGCAGGATAATCGGAATAGTAGAGGATGTCGCGCTTGGTGCATTCGCTGATGGCGATAATGCGGTCGGCCTCGCGCAGCGTGCGGTAGAACTTGCGGCGATAAAGCATCACGTCGAGCCGATGATAGTATTCGGGATGGCGCAGAAAGATGAGATCGTGGATCGTCACCACGGTCTTGATGCCTGCGCGGCGTATGCCCTGGGGCAGCTCGCCGGTGAGTCCATGATACAGGTCGATGCCATCGCGCCGCAGATCCGCCACGATGCCTTTGCCGCGCCACAGGTCCTGGGCCAGCCGCCAGCGCTTGCCCGAATAGGCAAACCGCAACCGCTCTGATGCGTGAACCTGACTGCGCAGGTCGGAGCGCCCCTCGTCGGGGGCATAGAGCACGAGTTCGGGACAGTCACTGCTGTCGGTCAGCGCATTGACCAGATTGCGTCCATAGCTTCCTAAGCCCGACGTGTTGCGCACGATGCGCTTCGCGTCCATTCCTATTTTGATGTTCATGCTACAAAGATATGGATTCTTTCTAATACATCTCACGATTTTCCTACAAAAAAATAGATGGAAACACCAAAAAACATCATTTCTCTGTGTTTTCATCCGTTACTTTTGCTGCTGCCAACCATCGCATGATGCAAATAAGACTAAATACGAGATACGGGGGAAGAAGACTCTGTCCTTTTCTTTACTTTTCCAAAGGTTGTCAATCATAATTCACTAAAAAGTAGTACCTTTGCAACGATAAAGAATCGAATAGACTTATCATTAAGAACAAAAAGAAACGTATTGGCAATCCTAAAGTAGATTGCCAATGATAGATTAAAGAGTATATGGAACTGGTCAACTTGAAACAAGAGACGCGTGACGGCTACACGATAGACGCAAAGATGAAAGCCGTGTGGAACATACAGCTCACGATGTTTCAGCGCCTCATCGACGTGTGCAAAGCCCACGGCCTAAGGCTGTGGTGCGACGGCGGAACACTCTTAGGAGCCATCCGTCACCATGGCTACATCCCCTGGGACGACGACATCGACATCGTCATGCCACGCCCTGACTATGACCAACTCATCAAGTTAGCCGACGAATTTCGCCCCAAATTCTTCCTACAGTCGGTCTACACCGATCCTTACTACATCCGCGGCCATGCCCAACTGCGCTGCGAGGGCACTACATGTGTACGTCCCAGCGAGTCTTACCGCAAGTTCCACCAAGGCATCTTCGTCGACATCTTTCCCATCGACGGCGTGCCTGAGGACGTCGCCGCGCGCAAGGAGCTTGTCAAGACCACGCGCCACGACATTCGACGTCTCAAGGCCGCTGAGCTCAACATTCTCTATTCCGGGCGTTGGGGACAGGTATTCCGACGCATCAGCATCCGCCACACGCTCGCCAAATGCGGACGACAGAACTATTTCAAGCCCATTGAGGACCGTCTGCGCGCCAACCGTGTGGAAGACTCTGCTCACTGGGCTGAGATAACGATCGACGGTGACCAGTTTGTCTTCGACCGCCATATTTTCGATAAAACGTTGTGGGTGCCCTTCGAGAACATGCAGGTGCCGGTGCCTGCCGGATATGACGAGTTCCTGCGCACACAGTACGGTTCGAACTATATGACGCCCATCCACGCCGCCAACAACCATGGTACGGTGGTAATCAGCACCACGGAAGACTACCGCGAACTGGCGCCGAAGGTCTTCAAGGAATATAAGCGATCAGCCCTAAGCAGACTGTTGAAGAAACTAAAACATTAAAGGCTTGCCAAAACACAAAGCAAGCACACCTTATTATATACAGCACGTGCCGGACAAAGATCCGGCACGTGCTATTTTTCATTTATGGCCTGTAATAGTCAGGCTTTAGTGCAACCAATGATAGACGGTCACTCCCAACCGGTACCGCCAGTCGTTGGGATTGCGACGCCACAGCCTGATGTAGTGCATAGGCAGGAGCGGCGTGCTGAGCCGCATCCGTTCGAGATAATGACTCAGAGCAGGCGTGAGAGTCTGTACTTGCTTGTCAAGCAGGACGAGTGCGGGCTCAGTCGTATCTGCTAAGCGCAACAGACAGCGGCGATAGACAAACTTTGCACGGCGCGCGAGCAGGCGTTCGGTGAGCCACTCGATATGAGCCGGCATGTCACTACGACGCGCATAGTGCTCGACCATGGATTTCATCACGGTGACATTGTCGCAGAAATGGCGATCCTCCATGCCGTCGGCTACCGTCTGTCCCGGTCTGCCCAGTGTGTAACGGTAGAGCGGAACCGGCATATACCTCATGGTACGCACAGCCACTAAAGGCGTGAAGCTCCACTCCACATCGGAATACGAGACACCCTCGGTCTGTTTGTAGCCGATACTCCGCACCAATTCGGTCTTGTAAGCCACGTCGTGCATGGTGATTTTGAGGAAGCCATCGTCCTGATAAACATCGGAGAGATCTATATCCTTGTCGGCTTCCCACTTGAAAGTACGCACTTCCTCATGGTCAGTCCAAACTTTCACCATATCATTCACGATATAGTCTGCCTCTGAGCGCTCAAGGCTTTCGAGATACTTTCCCAGCGAGGGAGTATCGAAGCAGTCGTCGGCATCGAGCACCTTCACGTATCTTCCTTTAGCCAAAGGCAAGGCCGCATTGATGCAAGAGCCGTAGTTGCCATTGCTCTTATCGATGACACGCACCATGTCGGGATGTTCTGCTTCGAGCGCGCGCGCCAGTTTCAGCGTACCGTCATGACTTCCGTCATTGACGATGATCGCCTCAATGCGCTGATAGCCCGGGCAGAGCAGCGAGCGGACGCATCGTTCGAGGTAAGCCTCCATGTTGTAGGAGGGGATGATCACAGTGATGAGCTTATCCATATCTTTCTATGCGAGCGTGACCAACCCACAAGGACAGAAGGTGCGGTTGCGGTTTTCAAAGGCAATATGGCGGTTGCGGTCCACCACAGTGCCGCGGCGATGATAGAGATGATAACAATTTGCCGCAAACTGCGCATACTTTTTCTTTACGCCAAGGTTGAGAAGTCGGTTAAACAGGTCGATGTCCTCTACTCCATAGCCCGTAAGTTTCTCGTCAAAGCCATTGGTCTTTTTCAGGTCCTCAGCCCATACCGCCATGTTGGCGCTGCGGCCGTAGAGAGGTTTCCAACAATAGAGATAGCGCATGATGGGCTCAAGCCAGGGAGCATGAATGAGATTGGCGCGACGTGTGAGTCCATGGGCAAAGAAGCCCAGATGCACGGGCTCGCCGCTTGTGAGCCTACGGGTAAGCTCCGGCAACAGCTTAGCGCGCCCGCCGGCAACGAAGCAACCTGGCTCTGCCCAAGCCTCATGGTCGGCGACAAAATGCGGGTCGAGGATGATATCCTGGTCGATGAAGATAATGTAGTCGCCCGTGCAGTAGCGACGTAAAGCCTCATTGCGCGACATCGCAGCACGAAAGCCCATGTCGGGAATCCACGAATGATAAAGCGGACAGGGAAAGTCGGACTGATACCTTTCGATGAGTTGGCGCGTAGCATCCCCAGACCCATCATCCGCGATGATGACTTCATCGGGCATCCGCGTTTGCCGTTTAATACTATCCAGACTAAGCTTTAAGGCTTCCGGCCAATTGTAAGTTGTGACGATCAAAGAGATTTTCATGATGTCGATAAATAATTCTTAGTGACAATTGTCCATATTATACCAGTGGCTCTACGCCGCCCATGACAGACAAGTCAATTGTTATATACGCTCAAATCGTTTTTTTTATGACGAAAGACAGGCTGAAATCCCCTACTCCTCCAACCGTCTTTTTTTCGTAATTTCGGTTTTCTGATGGTGTGTTGGCTGAGGGAAAGCGTTGTTATTCCTTCTTTTCTGATAAATGCAGATACTCAGGCCTACCTTGCACGAAGGAGGACACTAAATGAGCGCAGCATGGCTATATTCGTTCATTTTATACAAATAGAACGTATTTTGGCGCCTTTGCTCTCGCATTATTTCTGCCGCAAGATGTCGACATAATAGTCGAGATAGGCATCCGCTGCCTTGTCCCAGTCGAATTGTGCCACCTGCCTCAAGAAAGCATTGCGGCTCTCTGTCTCATGGCTTTTCCATTGCTGGAGTCCTTCGTTCACTGTGGCGGCCATCGTCTGAGGCGAGAGATCTGTGAAGTAGCAGGCAGTCTCACCCCCCACTTCGGGCAGCGACGTACTGCGGGACAGAAACACAGGCTTGCCACAAGTCATTGCTTCTACAGGAGGAAGACCGAAGCCTTCGCTACGCGACGTGAAGAGAAACGCCTCGCAATGCTGGTAGAGCCACGTTTTCCCGGCCTCATCGACCATACCGAGCAGCGTGACATTGGTCAGATGATACTGGTCAATGACAGCCTGGAGGCGCTGGCGGTCGCGGTCACTACCCTTACCGGCTACCACAAGTCGCTTGTCGGGTAGGAATGCCATCATGGCCACAACCTCATCAACATTCTTTTTTCTATCCCAACCGGAGAGCATCAGCAGATAAGAATCGAGTTGCAGACCCTCAGGTCGATGGCCTGTCAGCGTGTCGTGACGCGTCACGCCGTTGTGCACGACACGTTCGGGCAGCGAGACTGTGAAGTGATCATGCACATCCTGCTGCGTAAACCGTGAGATAAAGGACAAATGAGTGGCAACACGAAGCATGCGTTCGATGCGGGCGGCCTTGCGATTCACTTCCTCCGGACTGATGGCGTTGTGGAAGAAATTGACGTCATGGATGGTAAGCAGCGTGCTTGGCGCAAGGCGGCGTCTGAGTACAGGCTGCTGCTGAGTAAGGTGCAGCAAATCGAAGCGAGGACAAGACGCAAAGGACGGCACACGGTTTAACAAGAAAGCACGGAAGTGGTTGAGCACATAGTAGCCGACATCCTCACCATACCGCCCCACACAGTTTTGTGGCACGATGAAGGTAAAGCGTATGTCATACCGCTCTTTGACAGCCTTGGCCTTAGCGGACAGTCTGCGTGCGATGTTATCGTCAAACTCACTCAATCCCACAAAGGGATGCCTGAGATCATAGAAATATATACCAACGTTTTTTGTCATTATCTGATAAGAGAAAATGGTCACAGCTCCAAGGGGAAGCTGATATCATGATGTTTGGCGTAATGTGTCCAGAACTTGCGGCGGCTGTCCATCACCATGCGCTCACAGTCGTCGGGATTGAAACCTCTCCATCTCGCATATTCACGGGCAAGAATCCCGAAGAACGCCTTTGGGCCCCATAACCGCCGGAAGCACTCGCAGCCCAGCTGCTCACTGACCACTCCGAAGCGCATACGGTTGATGTCAACGATAGAGAAACGGAAAGTACCGTCATCATCCCGGTCCCAAAGGATGTTGCCGGGCGAATAATCGCAGTGATACACTTCCTGCTGGTGCATGTGAGCCGTGAAACGGGCCAGGGCCAGAGCCAGTGGCTCATAGAGTTCAGGCTTTGCCTCGGAGACCTCGTAGAGACGGTGGCGGTAGGGGCATTGCAGGCTGATGAAATAGCTGAGTCCCAGCAATCCACAGTGGCGGTACTCGATATAGGCCACAGCCTGTGGCGTTTCGATGCCTTTTTCCTTGAGGATGGAAGGATAGGTCCAGGCGCGCAACCCCTTGGGCTGACGGAGTCCGAGAGAGTAAGCCAGGCTATTGATGCCATGCGGCACATGGTAGCGCTTCACGTTGAGCACGGTGCCGTCAGGAGCAACAAAGCTCTTGATGAGATTGCGCCGACCACCATAGATATATGTACCCTCGCTGTTCATGCGATCGGGCAACTGTAGCAGGAAGTCCCTCAATGCTTCATAGTCGGGATGGATAAGTACTTTCATGGAAATCTCATTAACGAACTACCAAAACAGAAACGGATGACGGGATGCACACCGCCGGAAAATGACGTCTGTCCCGCCCCATTGCTTAGACATCTTTCTCCAACGTTTGTAAAGCCTTGGTGACGGCCTCGTGGAGATAGCAGCCCTCGGAGAGCCTGCGGGCAACGGCGAGCGCGTTAGTCCTCATGGCGGTCACCTCCTCAGGAGTGATGCGCCGCAGGATGTCATCGAGGTCTCGGAGTGAGTCGATACAGATGCCGACATGATGCTGTCTGACTAACGGCGCCAGGGCAGCCTTGCTCCAGATGATCACCGGAAGCCCTGCACGGAGGTAGAACGACATCTTGTGCGGACTGTTGTACTGCAAATAGGTTCCAAAGTTACCGGTACAGCCATCCACGCTGTCTCCGTCCCATATCAGACCGAAGTCGGCGTCGACATGCGCAATAAATTCGTCAGCGGGCGAAAAGCCGTGGAAGGAGATGTGTGGCGAGTCTTCGAGCTGTCCGAGTCCGTCCCTGTTACCGTAGACCACAAGACTGTAGCTTTTGACGATGGCGGGCATCTGCAGGAAAAAACTGTTCTTGCGGGAATTGAGCGATCCGGCGTAGACGACCTTCAACGGGCCTTGGATTCCATCGGCGTAACTCCGCTGCTGCGGCATGTTGGGCGAGAGATAGTCAAACAGTCCAAGAGCTCCCGTGGGACGTTTGAGTCCGTTGTCGTGCAGCCACTGCTCCATAGCCGCGTTCGACGCGATGACGTAGTCGGCGTGAGACAGACGGTTTATCTCATGACGCACACTGAGCTTGCGGCGACGGAAAGAACCGAGATCGTGGATCAGCGCCACCACTTGCGAGCCTTTGAGATGGGCCACATTGCAGATAAATGAGAAGTATTTCTTCAAGGGATATTGCAGCAAGATGATGTCGTGACGGCCCGTGAACAGACAGAGGCGCACCACTCCCATGAGATCAAGAAAAAAGGCAGCCACCTTGTTGTCGATGAATGAACGGTGGAAACCGATGTTCTCAAACCCCATTCGCTGCATGATGTCCTCATTGTCGGTCTTCGCTTTGTTACCGGCACTCGTGCGATTGTAATAGTTACGCGTTATGAAATAATGATGCTGTGACACGTTGTGATTTTGCTTTATATGTTATCTACCATCCTCTACTCCATCTCGTTCCTCTCTTCTTTCCGTTCTATCACCTTGCCGTTGACGACTATGAAGCGACTGTCAAACTCTTCATGGGTGCGTTTCCAGTGGTTGTGAGTCCAGAGATAGTATTCGGGCTGGTGGCTGATGGTCTTTTCCAACATGGCAAAGAACTCGCGCGTGATGCCAAACTCAGGCAGTGTGTTCGGCTCGCGGCTGATGAGATGATAGGTGCACGTGTAGTAGCCACGCCGCGGACGCGCCATCTCCACATAAAAGACGGCATTGTTCATCTTGCGCATGATGCGCTCTGCTCCCGTGAAGACCGGCGTGTCGTGGTTCAGGAAAGGCAGCCAGCAATGGATATTCTTCCACTTGGGTGCCTGGTCGGCAATATAGCCGAAAAGGGATCTCCGTCCTTCCTGCCGGAGCTTGATGAGCTGTCTGAGGATGTCTTTCTTCGGGACGATGATCGCATTGGGCTGAGACGAACGTATGCGGCGGAAGAGATAGTCAAAGGCATCGCTGTGCAGTGGGTCATAGACCAGCCCCATGACACGCTCCTGCGGCAAGTCGATGCCTACACAGGAAAGCCACTCCCAATTGCAGTAGTGCCCAAGGATGGCGGCTACGTCCTGTCCCTCTTTGAAGCACTGCTCCACTTGCTCTGAATTGTATGTGGTGAACCGGCGGCGCAACTCCTTGTCACTGATACTCAGAAGCTTCAATGCTTCGAAGAAATAATCACAGAACCAATGATAGAAGCGACGCTCCAAGTGCACGATATCCGAGCGGTCCTTCTGTGGGAAAGCCGTGGAGAGGTTGTGCCGCACTATCTTTCGGCGGTAGCGCACCACATAGTACATAAACACAAACTCCATGTCAGAGAGCACGTAGAGCACTCGGAAAGGCAGAAGCGACAGTGCATAGAAAAGCCAATATACGAGTTTCGTCATAATCGTCAATCGTTTAGCGATGCATCAGCTTTGCATGTCGTGCAGACGCTTGTAATACCCTTGCAGAGCCATCAGCTCGTCGTGGGTGCCACGCTCCACAATATTTCCCTCATGGAGCACACAGATCTCGTCGGCATTCCTGATCGTTGAGAGACGGTGAGCGATCGCCACCGTAGTGCGCGTCTTCATCAATCGCTCCAAAGCATCCTGCACAAGTCGCTCGCTCTCGGTGTCAAGAGCAGAGGTAGCCTCGTCAAGGATGAGAATGGGCGGATTCTTGAGGATGGCGCGCGCGATGCTTACGCGCTGACGCTGTCCGCCTGAGAGACGGCCGCCACGGTCACCGATATTGGTGTCGAAGCCATGCTCCGAAGCCATGATGAAGTCATAGGCATTGGCAATCTTTGCCGCACGGATGACCTCTTCCTTGCCGGCGTTGTCCACACCAAAGGTGATATTATTATAAAAGGTGTCGTTGAAGAGGATAGCCTCCTGGTTGACATTGCCGATGAGCTGACGCAGATCGTGGATACCGAGGTCCTTGACGTTGATACCATCGATGAGTACTTCCCCCTCCTGCACGTCGTAATAGCGGGGAATCAGGTCCACCAGAGTAGATTTTCCCGAGCCACTCTGTCCCACGAGCGCAATGGTCTTACCCTTGGGAATGACAAGGTTGATGTCTCGAAGCACCCACAGGTTGTCATACTTAAACGAGACATGGCGGAACTCTATCTGATGCTCAAAGCTGCTGATAGGCTTTGGATGAGCAGCTTCCCTGATGGTAGACTCGGCTTTGAGAATCTTGTCAACACGTTCCATAGACGCCAGTCCCTTTGGAATATTATATCCGGCTTTGGAGAATTCTTTCAGAGGATTGATGATGCTGTAGAGGATCACCATGTAATAAATGAAGGTCGGACCACTGAGCACTTGCTTGTTGAGCACCAGAATACCGCCAAACCAAAGCACGATGACGATCATCACGGTGCCCAGGAACTCGCTCATGGGGTGGGCAAGCTGCTGGCGGGTATTCACTTTCATGATGTTGTCGCGGTAAGCAGAGTTGATGCTGTCGAAGCGCTTGTTCATCTTCTCTTCGGCACAGAAGGCCTTAATGATACGTAGACCTCCCAAGGTTTCCTCCACTTGACTCATGGTGTCGCTCCATAAGCCCTGCGCTTTAATACTCCGCTGCTTGAGCTTTCTTCCCACCTGCCCCATGAACCATCCGAAAACGGGCACAAAGACAATGGTGAACAGTGTCAGCTGCCAACTGATAAACAGCATGGCCACGAAGTAAGAGATGATCAGCACCGGATTCTTGAACAGCATGTCGATGCTCGACATGATAGAGTTTTCTATCTCCTGCACGTCGCCCGTCATGCGGGCAATGATGTCGCCTTTGCGCTCGTCGCTAAAGAATCCGAGGTCGAGCGACGTGATCTTGCGATAGAGCTGATTGCGGATGTCACGTACCACCCCGGTACGGATAGGGATGATCGTAGCTGAAGACAGAAAGTAAGCCAGCGTTTTCAGACCTGTCATCACCACCAGCACAAGACCAATAAGCAGCAATGTCGTGGAAGAGCCGAACTCTGCGATGACCTGCTGCACCAAATAGTCGGCATTGTTGCTCAGCACTTCTTTGTTCCAAGCCCATGGCATCATAGCCGTGGCCGAATGGGCTCCTTCCGTTTTGAACAGAATTTGCAGCAGGGGAATGAGTGTGGCAAAGGAAAAGATATTCAATATCGCAGAAAGGATATTGAACAAGATGGACAGTGCCAAATATTTCTTGTAAGGCGGCAGAAACCGTCGGAGTACTTGCAGAAACTCTTTCATATCGCTTCGATTTTCTTATTCTTCCCCAATAACCTCACCCATGAGTGTGGCTGACGATGAGCCTGTGACACGCACCATGACGCGATCGCCGGGATGGTGGTTGCCGCGCGCGATGACGACAGCCTTGTTTTGTGGTGTGCGGCCCATGAGCTGATCGTGAGAACGTTTGGCATAGCGCTCAAGGAGCACCTCAAAGGTTTTGCCCTCGTCGAGCTTGTTGCGCTCGGCCGAAATCTCGGTCTGCAGGCGGATGAGCTCATTGAGGCGGCGGATCTTCTCTTCCTCAGGCACGTTGTCGGGCAGATGCTTGGCAGCGTAGGTGCCGGGACGCTCACTGTATTTAAACATGAAGGCGGCGTCATAGCCGACCTCGCGCACGAGACTCATCGTCTGTTGGAAGTCCTCCTCGCTCTCGTCGTGATAACCCACAAAGATGTCTGTCGTCAGTCCGCAGTCAGGGATGATGCGGCGGATGGCAGCCACTTTGTCGAGATACTGCTGGCGCGTGTACTTACGGTTCATCAGCCGCAGCACCTTGTCACTGCCGCTCTGTGCCGGGAAATGAATATGATTACAGAGATTGGGCTCATCGGCGATGGCATGCAGGATGTCCTCGGTCATATCCTCAGGATTGGAGGTCGTGAAGCGCACACGCATGTCGGGTACGCTCTCGGCCACGCGCCGCAGGAGTTCGGCAAAGGAACACACATGGAGCTCCGTGCCGTCGGCCTCATTGATGATGATGCCGTTGTCGGGCCGCTGGCCGTTGGGCAGCAGTCCATAGCTATTGACATTCTGTCCCAGGAGGGTGACTTCCTTGAATCCTTTGTCGTGAAGATCACGTACCTCACGCAAGATGCTCTCCACGTCGCGCGAACGCTCGCGGCCACGGGTATAGGGCACGATGCAATAATGGCAGAAGTTGTTGCAGCCGCGCATGATGCTTACAAAGCCGCTCACATGGGCCGGACCCACACGCAGGGGCATGACATCGCGATAGGTCTCCGTAGTAGATAGCTGAACGTCCACGGCAGGCTGACCGACCTCTACGGCTGCCACCATCTCGGGCAAATGGAGATAGCTGTCAGGACCACACACGAGATTGGCATGATGGTTCTCGATCAAGTCATTCTTCACGCGCTCAGCCATACAGCCCAACACGCCGAGGATCGGCCTGGGATACTTGGCTTCCGGATTGTCGTGGGCGTGACGGCGCTGCTGGGCGAAAAGCGTGTCAAGACGATGATAGATCTTGTTCTCGGCATTCTCGCGCACCGAACAGGTGTTGAGAAACACCGCGTCGGCATCTTCTTCGTTGGCAGTGGGTTCGTAACCGGCCATCTGCATGACGGAGGCAACGACTTCGGAGTCGGCTACATTCATCTGGCAGCCATAGGTCTCGATATAGAGTTTCTTGCTCATTCTGTATATGCGTATGTAATAAGACTGCAAAGTTACGAATAATTCCGCTGATATACAAAACTTTAGTCGTTCTTAGGCGGGCTTTATCAAGAAATGTCAGCGAAAAGATGTACCTTTGTAAAGACATTCTTTCGTTGAAAAGCAAAAATTAACCGCCAAGAGGTTAACATTCTCTTCACCGAAGGGTATTGATAATAAAAAAAACAGACGATGGACAGACAGCACGTTGAACAACTCTTCCGCCGGCACTACCGCCACATGCATACCGTGGCCTGCTCCCTGCTCTACGACAGCGAAGAGAGCGAGGACGTGGTGAGCGAAGTATTCGCCAGCCTGCTGGAACGCCGCACCGAGTTGTTGCCGGCTTCGGCCGAAGGCTATCTGATGGTCGCCGTGCGCAACCGCTGCCTGAAACGCCTGCGCAACAAAAGCACACGCGAGCGCATCCTCCACCTCTACGCCACCGAGCCACAGCCCGATGACAGTTGGCAGGACGACGAACAACGTCTCTGCCGCCTGCGCACGCTTGCTCACACACTGCTCTCGCCCGACGAGCTGCGCATCTTCACCCTGCGCTTTCTCGACGGCAAGGACTATAAGGCCATCTGCGCCGAGACCGGCACGAGCCGCATAGCCGTATGGAAACATCTGTCGCACATCGTCAAAGTATTGAAGAATAACGTTAATACCCCTAAACCATGAACTATTCCGATGAAGAGAAAATCAAGCGTTTCCTTGACGCACAAGAGCATCCCGAGCACTACACCGACGAGGAGCTCAAAGAGATCATAGACGAGACCCGACCGCTCGCACAGCTGAAACGTGCGCTCACAGAGGAGCGGGCTGAAAATGAAGGCGTCGACGTGGACAGCGCGTGGCGGGCTTTCTGTCAGGCCCACGATGCCAAACAGCATTCCAAGTCTGAGCCGTACCCTGGTACGACTCCGCAGTCCGATCGTACAGATCAGCCAGATACTGACTCTGTCGCAGTCCTTTCCCGGCGCCGTCTTCCCCGCTGGCTACGCGTAGCCGCCGTTTTCCTTGGTTGCGTGTTGCTCACCGGTGTGGCGCTTGCAGCCATGACAGGATTGGGCTGGCTCCGCAATCCTTTTGCCACAGAGAAGCCAGAGGTGGCACAGCGCACTTCGGTCAAAGCCTCATCACAGGATACTGCCGCAACCGCCGACAGCATCTCGCCGAGACAGAAAGTAAGCAAAACAGCTCCCATGGTCAAAGTCTTCGACAATGCAACGCTGGCCGACATTCTTGATGAAATAGGCCGCTATTATGGATTGAAGGTCATCTATCGCAACGCGTCCGCCAAGACTATCCGACTGCACTTCGAGTGGGATCAGGCCAAAAGCATAGATGCCGCTATCGCCGTCCTCAACGGCTTCCAGCAGATTGCCGTCACACACAGTGGCAATGAGATTGTGGTAGAGTAGCCAAAAACGGAAATATTATGAAGAAGAAGACACTCCTATTATTATATATCCTCTTGCTGTGCACCATCGTCAGCCACGCCCAGCGCGTGAGCCGCGACTTCCGCAACGTGACGATGCCCGCGGCACTGCAGCAGCTCGGCGGCATGACCCACCGCTATACTATCAACTTCATCTACAACGACCTCGAAGACTTCCGCGTGACTGCTGCCGTCAAAGGCGCAACCATCCCCGAAGCCATCCGACAGCTCATCGGCTTCTATCCCATCACGATGACAATGGTCGGTGACAGCATCATCAACGTGGAGTGCTCGCAGAAGACCACGCTGCGCTACAAGGGTCGCATCGTCGACGAGAAAGGCGAGGCGGCAGAATACGCCAACATAGTGCTGCTCTCGCCCGCCGACTCTTCGTTTATCGCCGGTGGCGTGAGCAACGAGAGCGGATACTTCGTCATTCCCTGCAACATCCGCCGCGTCATCGCACGGGTGAGCTACGTGGGCTACAAGACGCAGCAATGGACAGCTGTCTCGCCCGATCTTGGTACCATCCGCCTGCAAGCCGACCGATTCACGCTGCATGGAGTGACGGTAAAGACACAACGACCACAATACCGGGCAGCAAAAGGCGGAATGACCATCGACGTGGAGCATTCGGTGCTGAGCAAGATGGGAACTGCCATAGATGTACTCGGACAGCTGCCACGCGTCACCGCAACCGGTTCTAATATCAAGGTCTTCGCCAAAGGCGCGCCAGTCATCTATATCAACAACAAAAAGGTGACTGACAACCGTGAGCTCATGGAACTGAAATCGGAAGACATTAAGAATGTGGACGTGATCACCGCGCCCGGATCGCAATACGATGCTACGATTGAGAGTGTTATCCGCATCCGCACACGCAAACCCACGGGCGAAGGATGGAGTGTGAGAAACGATGCCAACATCGCAAACAACACAATGTGGTCAGGATACGACAACGCCACTGTCAAATACCGCACAAAAGGACTGGAGCTGTCAAACACCACAGCCGTATATAGTGCGACAGGCAAGGAGGAGGATGACGTGAGCTACACGCTCAGACCGAAAGGCAACACCCTCAATATCGGGCAGGATTTCAACGATGCTTCCCGACAGAACATATTATCGCAGACATTCCGCTTGAGTTATGACATCAATGCCGACAATTCTCTCGGCGGCAGCTATTGGTATTACAAGACCTTGTCAAGTAACATTGACGCGAACAGCAGCCAGACAGTCATGCGCAACGGTGCCTACGAGGGCTCCGTCCTGCAAAGTCAAAAGCAACACAGGGATGTAGGGCCGCGCAATGAGGCCAACCTCTACTATACGGGTAAGCTCGGCAGTTGGAGCATCGACTTCAATGCCTCTTACCTGCACATGAAATACATATTAAGCCAACAGGGTACGGAGACCAGTGCTGAATTGGACAACCGCAAGGTGACCACTAACGGCGGACAGCGCAGTGACCTATGGGCAGGAAAGCTCGTTGTGGCGCACCCGATAGGAAAAGGTACGCTCTCATTTGGCTCGGAGTACACCCACACGAGGTCAGTGGGCTTCTATGTCAACAATCAGAACTATGTGCCGGCCTCCAGTACCAAACTCTATGAAGCAAACATCGCGGCGTTTGCAGATTTCACCCTGCCCTTTCATCACTATGAGCTGGATGCCGGACTGCGCTACGAACATGTCACGACCGACTACTACAACTTCGGCAAATGGGAAGAAGAACCCAGCCGTCGCTACGGCAATCTTTTCCCCAACCTGTCGCTGTCGTGGTCAAAAGACCTGTTGTCGTGGCAACTGTCCTACACCATGAAAACCAACAGGCCGAGCTATAACAACCTGCGCAACTTCATGCAGTACGACAGCCGCTACCTCTACGAGGGTGGAAATCCCTACCTGCGTCCCGAATACACCCACAACGTGGAGTTCTCTATCGTATATAAGTGGCTGAGCTTTTCTACTGACTACGACTATGTCCACAAGCCCATGCTTCATATCTTCGGATTGTACGACAACCAAGAGATCGCTTATATGTCAGTTCGTAATATGGGACATTACCAGACTCTTTATGCCGCAGCGACTGCCTCGCCGAGTTTCGGTTGGTATCATCCATCTTGGGAGATCGACTATTCGCAGCTATTCTTTCATGAACCCACCAATCTCTGCTCCCGCCATCCCTCATTCTCCTTCACGCTTCGCAACAGCCTCATCATACCGCACGGATGGACAGCAGGCATCGACCTCTATGGCTACACCGACAGCTATAACCCAATGCGGCGGTCAACAGGCTTTATGACCATCAGCGCACGGCTGCGCAAGTCTTTCTTCAACGACCGACTAATATTCTATCTCCAAGCCAATGACCTGACTAAAGGCAACCGCGAACGGTGGACTTTCTATGGTACTGATGTCAACACCCGCAAAGACAGCAATAGCTTCACGCGCAGCATATCGCTCACCGTGACCTATAACTTCAATGCCATACGCAGCCGCTATAAGGGTACCGGTGCCGGAAACGAGGAGAAGAAGAGACTGTGAGCATTTCCAAGAATGATCGTGCCAAAGCCACAAACGTATCAACCCAAAATAAAAGTAATGTTTAACTGGGTCAACCAACTTTAAAAATAAGGCTCAAAGTAGTCAACCAAAGGCGTTCAACTACAGACTTAATACGATGACCGAGCTTTGGTAATGTGATGACCGAGCTTTGGTAATGTGATGACCAAGCTTTGGTAATGTGGTGACCAAGCCTTGGTAATGTGATGACCAAGCTTTGGTAATAGTCATAAAACTACGGCGGCCCATCCTCAGGAAGGATGAGCCGTTGTTTAGTTACTGTTGTTTGCTTACTATCACGTCAGAACGTCACGCCGACGTTAAGGTTGAAGCAGCCCGTACGTGTGTCCTCAAAGTCGTAGTGGCCAATGTTTGCCAAACCGATATCATAGCTCATACCGAGGTAGAGCATTTGGAAACTCACGCCACAACCCAGGCGTAGACCACCATCGAAACGTTTGAAGCTCGCCTGGTCGTCACTGAAACTGGAGTAAGCCTCGCGGTGGCCATAGTCCTTGATCTTACCGCCTACGCCTACGGCCAGATAGCCACCGGCAAACGGCTCCACCGAGATGTCGGGCGTAGCCTGGTATTTATATTTCAGCAAAAGCGGCAGTTCGAGGTATTCCAACCGGTAGGTGAACTTGTTGCCGTCGTAGTTACCTTTACCGCCTTTCTCCACATAGGAGAGTCCGGTCTCGAAGAACAGTGGGGCTGTATTGGTGAGTTGAGTGCCGATAACGGCTCCTATATCCAGTCCCGTACGCGCGTCGCTGCCGTCAAGAACGGATGCGTCGGAATTCACTGTAGCCACGGCCATGCCCAAACGAAAACCGTAATAGACATTGTTGCCATAGCCATAGACTGTACGGCCATTATTGTATTGCCCATGCTGGCGGTAGTACTCGGCACGCTTACTGGGCGGAATAGGGCGCCCGTCGGGATAATATTGTGCTGCGGCAGGCAGCGTCAGCAACACGGCAACGGCCAGAAACAGAATCTTTTTCATCTTTTCCATATTACAATACGATTGATACAGACCAGCCTATAGAAGGTCTTGATAATGAATATCACAAAGTTAGCCTTTCCCTTGCATTAGACTTACGGGGAAATACCTATTTGTCAATAGGCTTTTCCCTCTTTTTCTTTTCTTTGACAATCTTATTTCTTGAAGCCCAACTTCTCGCAGAGTTCCTTCATTCCCTCTGACGCGCCTTTCTGTATGTGCGTGAACTTACCACCTGGCGCATTGAACACCGGGTCTGGGTCTATCAAGTAGACCGGACATCCCTGCGGCGCGTACTGCACCAGTCCGGCAGCGGGATAGACATTGAGCGACGTGCCGATGATGACAAAGATGTCGGCTTTCATCGCCTCGCGCGTCGCCGGATCGAGCATGGGCACGCTTTCACCAAAGAAAACAATGAACGGACGGAGCAGCGAACCGTCGCCGGCTTTGGTACCGGGCGCCACGTCGCTGTGCTCGGGCGTGAGCTGCTGGATATAGCGCTCGTCGTAGGGATCGATGCTCGAGCACACTTTGGTCAGCTCGCCGTGCAGGTGGATGACATGTGTGGAGCCCGCCTTCTCATGGAGGTTGTCCACGTTCTGCGTCAAGACACTGACGTCGTAATCCCTCTCCAAGGCAGCGATGAGCCGATGCCCCTCGTTGGGCTCAGCCTGCCATAGCTTTTGCCGAAGCATGTTATAGAAGTTTGTCACCAACGTGGGATCCGCTTCCCACCCCTCATGAGAGGCTACCTGCTCCACCGGATAGTTCTCCCACAGTCCGTCATTACCACGGAACGTCTTGAAACCACTCTCCACCGACATACCGGCGCCCGTAAGAAAAACTATTTTCTTCTTCATCTTCATATTGCCTTTAGAACTGTTATTATACCACAAAAATAATATTTTTTTCGCAATATGCCGCTTGTTCACAATTAAAAATAGTATCTTTGCACATTATTTATCATTTGCATCAAACAATAGAAATGGACAAGACAAGTTACGCGCTGGGCATGAGCATTGGTCATCAACTCCAGCAGATGAACGCAACCGAACTGAATATCGACGATTTTGCAAAGGCTATCCGCGACATCTTTGCCGGAGAAGCTGCCATGACCGACATGGATGCTCAGGCTGCCGTGCAGGCTTTCTTCCAGCAAAAAGAGGAGGAGCAGGCCAAGGCCGCACAGGCCGATGGACAGAAGTTCCTTGAGGAGAATGCCAAGAAGCCGGGCGTGGTCACCCTGCCCAGCGGACTGCAGTATGAAGTGCTGCGTGAGGGCGACGGCAAAAAGCCAAAAGCTACCGATCAGGTAGAGTGCCACTACGAGGGAACACTCATCAACGGCCAGGTCTTTGACAGCAGCTATCGTCGCGGCGAGACTGCCACCTTCCCTCTCAACCAAGTCATCAAGGGCTGGACAGAAGGTTTGCAGCTCATGCAGGAGGGTGCCAAATATCGCTTCTATATCCCTTACACACTCGGCTACGGAGCCAATGGTGCCGGTCAGGCCATCCCGCCATACGCTACACTGATCTTCGATGTCGAGCTCATCAAAGTGAAATAACAAAAGATACAGAATAAAACATCAACTAATGAAAAGTTTGAAAGTATTGGCTGCTTTAGCCATCGCCGCGGCCACATTCTCTGCTTGCGGCAATTCCACTCCCAAAGCCAACCTCAAGACCGACGTCGACTCGCTGAGCTACGCCATCGGTCTCGCACAGTCACAGTACGTGCGCCAGGCCATCCAGCAGGGTCAGGTCGTCGACACGACCTACATGGATGAGTTTGTAAAAGGCATCAACGAAGGTGCCAACGCAGGCGACGACAAGAAGCGCGCTGCCTACATCATGGGTCTGCAGATCGGTCAGCAGATCGCCACACAGCTGGTCAAGGGCGTCAACCACGAAGTCTATGGTGACGACTCCACCAAGACCATCTCCCTGAAGAATCTCCTCGCCGGTTTCGTTACAGGTGCCACAGGTAAGAAAGGCCTCATGACTCCGGAGATGGCTAACCAGGTTGCCCAGACCAAAATGGAGATCATCAAGAGCAAGACCATGATGAAGGAATATGGTGCCAACAAGGTTGCCGGTGAGAAGTTCCTCGCTGCCAACAAGAAGAAACCGGGAGTTGTCACACTTCCCTCCGGCCTGCAGTACAAGGTCATCAAGGAAGGACACGGCGCTATCCCGACAGACACCACTACAGTAAAGGTTAACTACGAAGGCCGCACGATCGACGGTAAGGTCTTCGAAAGCTCTTACACCAACGGCCAAGGCCCTGTCACCATCCAGCCCAAGCAGTTCATCCCTGGATGGACTCAGGCTCTGACTCGTATGCCCGAAGGTTCTGTATGGGAGGTCTACATTCCTCAGAGCTTAGCCTACGGCGCTCGCGAGGCCGGACAGATCAAGCCTTTCTCTACTCTCATCTTCAAGATTGAGCTGATCAAGGTAGGCGGCAAGTAATCCTTCTGCCACCGCGATCATACGATCATACACGACATCCCCCTCCAGGCTGCACTCCCAAGGAGACAGTCAGAAGGGGGATTTTTAAAACCAATACACAACAATGAAAAAGATTCTAACCATAGCCACGCTGATCGCCTCAGCACTTGCCATCCTCCCCGCTCAGGCTGGCAACAACAAGAAAAACAAAAACAAGGACAAGAAGGCAGAGGCATGCACCGAAGCTTGCTGCGCTCCTACGAAGCTCACCTCCACGGCAGACTCCATCAGCTACGCCGCCGGATATGCTGCCACACGCGGTCTGATGCCTTATCTGCAGCAGCGCTTGCATGTCGACACGGCGTATATCAACGAGTTTGTACGCGGTTTCCGTGAGGCTGTCGCCAAGGCCAAAGACCCCGCCTACGTAGCCTACCAGGCCGGAACGGCCATCGCCGAGCAGGCCACAGGAAGCATTCTCCCGGGCATGGGACACGAGTTCAAGGACACTAAAGACTCTTTGCAGAGCAAACTCTTCTATGAGGGCTTCCTCGCCGGCGTCAAGGGTGACACCACTATATATAAGGAGGCTACAGCCTCTAAGTATTTCGAGCAGAAAGCCGAAGCTGTCCGCAACGCCAAAAACGCCGCTTGGAAAGCCGAGAACGAGAAATGGCTCGCCGACAACGCAACGAAGCCGGGTGTAGTGGTTTTGCCCGACGGACTGCAGTACAAGGTGCTCAAGGCTGGTAATGGCCCCAAGCCGACAGCTGACCAGACCGTCGAAGTGAAATACGAAGGCAAGACTATTGACGGTAAAGTCTTCGACGCTACCGAGAAGCATGGCGGCAAAGGTTCCGATAGCTTCCGTTGCGACCAGGTCATCAAAGGCTGGACCGAGGCACTGACCAACATGCCCGTGGGCAGCAAATGGGAAGTGTATATCCCGCAGAACCTCGCTTACGGCGAGAGAGAAGCTGGACAGATCAAGCCCTACTCTACCCTGATCTTCACCATCGAACTGGTGAATATCGAGCAGCCCAAAGCCAACGACACCAAAACCGACAGCACGAGCAAAGCCACTTCGGCCAAGAGTGTGCCTGCAAAAAAGGCAGGCAAGAAAGGACGGAGATAATATGCTGTTTACATCCAAGTAGCCATTAAAATAGATGTGATTGAAAGATAAAAAGATCCACATCCTTTACTAAATGCACGAATATTGCAAAATATTCGTGCATTTTGTTGTTTATCTCGTTTTAATTACCTACTTTTGCTTGTTGGAAACAAGTTAGACATTATACAATTACCTATGCAGATGGACAAAATCGACAACTTGGATAAGAAAATCCTTTCTATCCTCTCAAAGAATGCACGTATTCCTTTCAAAGACGTAGCAGCTGAATGCGGTGTCTCGCGTGCCGCCATTCACCAGCGTGTACAGCGCCTCATTGACAACGGAGTGATCCTCGGAAGCGGATTCGACATCAATCCCAAGAGTCTGGGATACAGCACCTGCACCTACGTGGGACTGAACCTGGAGCGCGGATCGATGTACAAAGATGTCGTCAAGCGGCTCGTCAACATCCCGGAGATCGTGGAGTGCCACTTCACCACAGGCCCCTACACTATGCTCATCAAAGCCTACGCGCGCGACAATGAGGAGCTCATGGATCTGCTCAACAACAAGTTGCAGACCATCCCCGGGGTCGTCTCCACCGAGACGCTCATTTCCCTTGAGCAGAGCATCAAGCGCGAGATGCCGGTCAACCATGAATAATTAGCAACCAACGTTTCTGTTTTGCCAATGTGCGGAGCCTCAAGTGAGGTGCCCTGTCTTGGCGAGATTAGGTCGAATGAAATTCAAAAGCTTTTCTCTGGCGCAAAACCTCAACGAGGTCTACGCCTCCTTCCCCGAAGCGAAGCAGAAGCCACTCATCGGTCTGACGACCAATTTCAGTGACGGCGACGCTACGATCCGGGACAGATACTATATGCAGGTGGTCAAAGCCGGTGGCACGCCGGTACTCATCCCGCCTGTCGACGACAACGACACCCTTGTCAACACACTCGAGCATCTCGACGGACTGCTGCTCACCGGCGGCGCTGACTATAACCCACTGTGGTGCGGTGAGGAACCGGTACCACAACTCCACCATATCAACGCGCAGCGCGACCGCGCCGAACTCATGCTCACCCGTCTGGCCTATAACCGTCAGATACCTATGCTCGGCATTTGCCGCGGCATACAGACGCTGGCCATGGCACTCGGCGGAAAGGTCAGACAAGACATCGCACTGGCCAATACCAACCGCATGAGCAGTCCCGTGAAGCACTCACAGGATGCTGACCGCCAAGAGCCGACCCACTCGGTGGACCTCGCCGAAGGCTCCGTGATTGCCAGTCTCTATGGCTGCGGGCGCATCTATGTCAACTCTTTCCACCATCAGGCGGTAGGAGAGCCGGGCGAGAAGTTCCGCGTGACAGCCAAAGCGCCCGACGGTGTCATCGAGGCCATCGAGAGCACAGAGTTCAAAGGCATCATGGGCGTGCAATGGCATCCCGAGTGGCTCGGAGAGGAAGGGCTGCCCGTCTTCCAATGGCTCGTCAGAGAGGCTGAGCTATTCCACAAAGCCAAGCTGATCCACGAGCGCATCCTGACGCTCGACACTCATTGCGACACTCCGATGTTCTTCCCTCAGGGCGTGCGCTTCGACCAGCGCGACCCGCGGATTCTCTACGATCTGCACAAGATGACCGACGGAAGGCAGGATGCCGTCATCATGGTGGCTTATCTGCCCCAGCCCAAGCTCGGACAGCAATTCTCGCAGACTGTTGACATTGCGGGCATTCTCAAGCACAACCCCGACATGCAGGAAATCAACAGCCAGCTGTCACCGATGGCCTACGCCGACCTGATCTTTGACAAGCTCGAGCGCATCGTTGACGAGCAAAGCCAGTATATCAGCGTAGCCCGCACACCCGCCGATCTCTATGAGGACAAGCGCCAGGGTCGCAAAAGCATCATGTTTGGCATCGAAAACGGACTGGCTCTCAACCACGATGTCGCCAACGTGCGCCACTTCGCACAGCGCGGTGTGGTCTACATCACGCTCTGCCACAACGGCGACAACGACATCTGCGACTCGGCCCGCGGCTGCAACACCCACAATGGTGTGTCACAGTTTGGCGAGAAAGTCATCCAGGCTATGAACGCCGAAGGCATCATGGTCGACCTCAGCCACGCTGCTGAAAAGTCGTTCTATGACGCACTTGACATCAGCCGCACGCCGATCGTCTGCTCTCACAGCAATTCGCGCGCGCTCTGCGACGTGCCCCGCAACCTCACTGACGACCAGTTACGCGCCCTCGCCCACAAAGGTGGTGTGGCTCACATCACGCTCTACCATGGCTTCCTGCGTAAGGATGGCGAGTCCACAGTGCTTGATGCTATCGAGCACCTCGAGCACGCCATCGACATCATGGGCATTGACCATGTGGGCATTGGCACTGATTTCGACGGTGACGGCACCGTGCGCGGATGCGCCGACGCGTCGGAACTGATCAACTTCACTATGCAGTTGCTCCGTCGCAGATACAGCGAGCGTGACCTTGTGAAGATTTGGGGCGGCAACTGGCTGCGCGTCATGGCGCAAGTGCAGGCCGTCCACAACAAATAAAGAATATGTTTGTAGAATCGTAAACAACGATGACTCGAAAGAAAAGATCCATCCTTATCGTGACAAGCTGCTTATGTGTGGTCGCTGCTCTGGCAGTGGCTTTTTGGCCGGCAAAGACGGCATCGGTCGAAGACACCGAGGATACAGAAGAAACAGAAAAGGTAGCACCCGTAGGTCCGGCATTCAACGCTGACTCAGCCTATGCCTACACCAAGGCGCAATGCGACTTCGGACCCCGCGACATGAACTCCAAGGGCCACGATGCTTGCGGCGACTGGATCGTGGCACAGTTTGAGCGGCTCGGCTGTAAGGTGACACGACAGAAAACCGATCTCAAAGGCTACGACGGCACCATCCTCCACAGCATGAATATCATAGCCAGCTACAACCCCGCTGCCACCACGCGTATCATGCTCTGTGCCCACTGGGATTCGCGTCCCTGGGCCGACAACGATCCCGACTCCACCAATTGGCACAAGCCCATCTTAGCGGCCAACGACGCTGCCAGTGGCGTGGCGGTGATGCTGGAACTGGCAAGACTGCTCGCTCAGAAGAACGTTTCTGCCAAACTCCCGCAAAACCTTGGCGTGGACTTCGTGTGCTTCGATGCCGAAGACTGGGGCACGCCACAGTGGAGCGACCAGCAAGACGACGGCAGCTCATGGGCACTCGGCGCACAATATTTCTCCGCCAACTTGCCGCAAGGCTATGCTCCCCGCTACGCCATCCTGCTGGATATGGTCGGAGGACAGGGCGCTCAGTTCTATCAAGAAGGCATGTCGAAACAGTATGCACCCGAAATCGTGAAAAAGGTGTGGCGCGCTGCCCGTCAGGCCGGCTTTGGCAGTTTCTTCCCCAAGAGCGATGGCGGCATGATCACCGATGACCATATCCCCGTCAACCAAACGGCGAAAATTCCGTGTATCGACATCATTCCTTACTACCCCAACTGCCAGCAGAGCACCTTCGGCCCTACATGGCACACACTTGCCGACGACATGGAGCATATCGACAAAAACACGCTGAAGGCTGTCGGGCAAACGCTCGTACAAGTTATCTTCAGCGAGAAATAAAGACAGACTTCGACGAGAGATATAGATAGAAAAAAGGCGCACCCCGCAAGGTGCGCCTTTTTTCTATCGCAACAATAATTATTTACATTATTTGTTCACGGAATCCTCAAATTCAGATCCTGCGTTGAACTTGACAACCTTCTTGGCAGCGATCTGGATCTTCTCACCTGTAGCGGGGTTGACACCCTGGCGGGCGGGACGCTCCTTGACGGCGAAAGTACCGAAGCCGACCAACTGTACTTTGTCACCAGCGACCAATGCTTCCTTTACGGCTGCAATTGTGGCATCCAAAGCTTTTTTTGCACTCTCAGCGTTCAGGCCAGCGCCCTCTGCTACCTTTCTTACTAATTCTGACTTGTTCATAATTTTATTTTATTTGGTGATTATATTGTCTGCATGATGCAAATACGCTGACAAATATAGGGCATTCCTTTCACAAAACAAACAAAAAAACAAAAAAAATGAGATGGAGGCTGAAAAAAGTCCCTTATTCGCCGTGTTTATGGCTATATCAGAGACTTTTTTCGTAATTTTGCAGCAGTTTTCATGCATTTCCATATAACAACAACGAAATCACCGTATCATGTTCAGAATACCAACAGTTACAAAGAATCTCCTTATCATCAACATCCTGGCATTCCTCGCCATGAAGTTGCTCTTGCCCGTCACCGGCATTGATCTCAATGACCTCCTCGGCTTGCACTTCTTCATGGCCTCTAATTTCCAAGTCTACCAGCTGGTCACTTACATGTTCATGCATGGTGGATGGGAGCATATCATCCTCAACATGTTCATGCTATGGATGTTCGGTGCAGTCGTCGAACAGGTGTGGGGTGGAAAGAAGTTCCTTTTTTATTACATTTTCTGTGGCGTAGGTGCTGGTGTGATGCAGGAGATCGCACAGTTCTTCTGGGTCTATTTCATGCTCGACGGACAGCAGGCACTCAGCCTGGGCGACTCGATCACTGTCATGCATCAACTGTCCACGCAACTCAACGGACTGACCACTGTGGGTGCCTCGGGGGGTATCTATGCCCTGTTGCTCGCCTTCGGTATGATGTTTCCCGACGAGAAGATGTTCATCATCCCCATTCCCATCCCCATCAAAGCTAAATGGATGGTGCTCGGCTCCATTGCCATCGAGTTCTTCTCAGCCCTCTCCATGCCCGGCAGCAACGTGGCTCATCTGGCCCACCTCGGCGGTATGATCTTCGGATATTTCCTCATCCGCTATTGGAGAAAACATCCCGGACAGTCCTACCACCCCGGCAACACGCAGTTCTTCTCCAATCTCAAAGCCAAGTGGGACGCACGCTCGCAGCATCACAACCAGCACACTGATCGCGGCGAAAATCCCGATTGGGACTACAACGCCAACAAAAGAGCCAACCAAGAAGAGGTAGATCGCATTCTCGACAAGATACGCAAGAGCGGATACGACAGCCTCACACACGAGGAGAAACAAAAGCTCTTCGACCAAAGCAAGAAATGATGAGGAAGATCAAGCAGGTCACGCTTCAGATCATTGCCGGAGTCAATATCGCTACAATTGTCATATTGCTGATCACAGGATATTCAGGTTGGCTGCGTCCCGAGACCTTTTCCATGCTCAGCAATATAGGTTTGTTGTTGCCTGTACTCATCGTCATCAACCTCGGTTTTCTGGTCTTTTGGGTGCTCATCAAGTCGCGCGGCATGCTCATCCCCATCGTCGGCTTCCTCCTCAGCTATGTTCCCGTCAGGCAGTACTGCCCCGTCAACATCCCACAGAGTGCGCCGACCGGTAGTCTCAAAGTGCTGTCATACAACGTCTGGCAGTTTGGTGATGCCAGTCACCCCAACCCTGTTCTGGAGTATATCAAAGCACAGAAGGCCGACATCGTGTGCCTGCAAGAGGCCAATATCAACGCCCTTGGCGGGCAATATGTCGATTCGGTGATGCAGAGCGACTATCCCTTTCGTGATACCATCATGCACGGCGGCGATGTCGTGGCGATGTTCAGCAAGTTCCCCATCCATGGCAAGGAGCGCATACCATTCGCGTCCAAGGGCAACGTGAGCGCTGCCTTTCGCGTACAGATACATGGGCGAACGGTCATCGTCGTCAACAATCATTTGGAGAGCACAGGACTCAGTCCCGAAGAGAAAAGCGACTTCAAGCTCATGGTCAAGGGCAATCTGCCCTCTGACACGGCGCGCCATGTCTCAAAAATGCTTATCAAGCAACTTGGCACTGCCACGAAGAAGCGTGCCCCACAGGCCGAGGCTGTGGCCCGCTACATCGCTTACCACCGCGGCACACCCATCATCGTGTGCGGCGACTTCAATGACAGCCCGGTGTCATACGTCCATCGCACCATCGCCAAAGACCTCACCGACTGCTATGTCGCCACCGGCAACGGACCCGGCATCAGCTATCATGTCAACGGCTTTTACGTGCGCATTGACAACATCCTCTGTACCGACAACTTCACGCCCTACGACTGTCATATCGACCGCTCCATTAAGGCTTCGGACCATTATCCTATCGCTTGCTGGCTGAAAATGAGCAACAAACACTAAAAACATTCGCTAAAATTTTCTAAAGCGTGAAAAAATAGCTATCTTTGCACATCTTATATGCGAAAACAATCGCAGGTCTATGCGAAGACAATCGCAGATCACTCTCGAAGAAAAAACAAAAAGAGAAAAATAAAATAATAAACTAACAAAATGCAAAACAAAGGAATTGTCATTGCAACCGGTGTCCTCCTGACGCTCGTTTGCATCTTCTACTTGTCATTCCCTATCGCCACGCATTACTACGACGAGCAGGCTGCCAAGTTGAAGGATCCCATCGCCCAGCAGGATTACAAAGATTCTGTGAAGTATTTGGGCGTCTACAGCTACCAAAAATGTCTTGAGACACAGATCGGTCTCGGTCTGGACTTGAAAGGCGGTATGAACGTTATCCTCGAGGTCAGCGTACCTGATGTCATTGAGAACCTCGCCGACCACAAGACCGACATGGCTTTTGTCAAGTCCATGAGAGACGCACGTGCCGAGCAGGAGCGTACACAGGGCGACTTCGTCAGCCTCTTTATCGACGCTTATCACAAGAATGCCCCCGGCCATCACCTCGCTGAGGTCTTCGCTACTCAGGAACTTCAAGGTAAGGTCTCACCGACCAGCTCCGATGCCGACGTGGAGAAGGTCATCCGCGAAGAGGTCAACTCGGCCATCGACAACTCCTTCAATGTCGTCAGAACACGTATCGACCAGTTCGGCGTCGTACAGCCCAACATCCAGAAAGTGCAGGGCGCTGAGGGCCGCATCATGGTGGAGATGCCAGGTATCCGCGAGCCCGAGCGCATGCGCAAGCTGTTGCAAGGTAGTGCCAACCTGGAGTTTTGGGAGACCTACAACGCTCAGGAGATTGCCCCTTACCTTCAGCAGCTCGACACCCGCATGGCCAATGCCGGCAGCGAGAGCGACACTGCCAAGGTAGCAAAGAGCGACAGCACCAAGAAAGCCGCTGCCGAGAAACCCGCTATCACGCAGGCTAAGCCGAAGTTCAAGCTCAACAACACTAAGAAGACCAGCGTGCAGACCACTCCCGACGCTCAGCTCGCCGAGGCTAAGAAGCTGCATCCGCTGCTCGCCATGCTTCAGACTACCAACCAGGGGCTAAGCGTTGTCGGCTATGCCAGCGTCCGCGATACCGCAGCCATCAACCGCATCATCTACAGCGCTGTGGCTAAGCAGGTACTTCCCTCTGATCTGAAACTGCTCTGGAGCGCTAAGCCTGCTGACGTAGGCGCCAAGAACATCTTCGAGCTCCACGCGCTGAAGGTCACCACGACCAACGGACGCGCTCCGCTGGAGGGTGATGTCGTCACCGACGCTTCCGACCAGTTCAACAATATCACCGGTCAGCCTGAGGTCAGCATGACCATGAACTCTGACGGCGCACGCCGCTGGGCAGAGCTCACCAAAGCCAATGTCGGCAAGGCTATCGCCATCGTGCTCGACGGTGTCGTCTATTCTGCTCCTCGTGTCAACGGTGAGATCGACGGTGGACAGAGCTCTATCTCCGGTAACTTCACCATTGAGGATACCAAGGACCTGGCCAACACATTGAAGTCCGGCCGTATGCCTGCTCCTGCTCACATCGTTCAGGAAGAGGTTGTCGGTCCTACCTTGGGTGCACAGTCCATCCAGCAGGGTCTCATCTCCTTCGTCATTGCCTTCGTGCTGCTGATTGTCTTCATGCTGGCAATGTATAACATCATCCCCGGAAGCATTGCTGTTGGTGCTCTGCTCATCAACGTGTTCTTCACACTGGGTATCCTTACGTCGTTCCAGGCAGCCTTGACGATGTCCGGTATCGCCGGTATGGTATTGTCACTCGGTACCGCCGTCGACGCCAACGTGCTGATCTATGAGCGTATCAAGGAAGAGCTGCGTGCCGGAAAGGGCATGAAGCAGGCCGTCAACGCCGGCTACAGCAACGCCTTCTCCGCTATCTTCGACTCCAACCTTACTTCGTTGATCACCGGTGTGATCCTGCTTCTTGTGGGTACAGGTCCTATCCGCGGCTTCGCAACGACCTGGATCATCGGTATCTGCTGCTCGTTCTTCAGTGCCGTGTACTTGACACGTCTGCTCTACGACTACAAGCTCAACCACGACAAGTGGATGCATTTGAAGTTCGACACCATGTTCTCCAAGAACCTGATGCAGGGCACGAACTATAAGTTCATGCACATGTTCAAGGCCAGCTTCTCTGTTTACGCTGTGTTCATCATCATCAGCATCATCAGCTTCGCAGTCCGCGGTCTGAGCTTAGGCATTGACTTCACGGGTGGCCGCAACTATGTCGTCACACTCGACAAGTCCGTTCCTGTGGAGGATGTACGCAACGTGCTGAGCAACGCCTTCGTCAACACCAGCGGTCCTAATGCCGGCAAGCCTGCAACGACAAACGTCATCGCTATCGGTACCGACGGCAAGACCATCCGTGTGTCGACCAACTGGAACATCGACAGCAACAAGCCCACTGAGGACGACAAGGCTGAGACGATCCTCTACAACGCCTTGAAGAAAGGCGGCTTCGTCAGCCAGGCTAATGTCAACGCCTTCAAGAATCCAGATATCCGTCAGGGCGGCTCTATCATCAGTTCTTCTAAGGTCGGTCCGTCAGTGGCTAAGGACATCACGCGCAACGCCTTCATCAGTGTGGGTCTTGCCCTGTTCTTCATCTTCCTCTATATCTTGCTGCGCTTCCGCAACCTCGGCTTCTCTGTGGGTTCTATCGCCGCTCTTGCCATCGATACGACGATGGTCATCGGTCTCTACTCACTGTGCTACGGTTGGATCGGCTTCTCGCTGGAGATCGACCAGACGTTTATCGGTGCTATCCTGACGGTGATCGGTTACGATATCAACGACTCCGTGGTGGTCTTCGACCGTATCCGTGAGAACCTGCGCAACCATCCGAAGGGCAACAAGTACGATCTCTTCAACCTGAGTATCAACGAGACGTTGGCCCGTACCATCAACACGTCAGCCAGTACGCTCATCGTGTTGCTCGCCATCTTCATCCTTGGTGGTGACTCCACACGCAGTTTCTCATTCGCTATGATCATCGGTGTGTTTGTCGGTACGCTGAGCTCTATCTTCCTCGCATCGCCGATCGCTTACCTCATCCTCGGCAAGAAGGGCGAGAGGGATCAGAAAGAAGCGCTGGCCGAAGTACAGGCACAGGCATAATATCACAGGCGTAAGGCAAAGCCATCATGGCTTTGCCACGTCCTGACAACCATAAAAAATCCCCGCCAGGCAGTTGCTTGGCGGGGATTTTTTTATTTCATCATTCGATTATTTTTACTTCGTCATTCGTTTATTGTGATTTTGTTATTCACTCTTTACAGCTCATCCTGCATACGCTGATAGTATTGCTGCACGATGTCGAGCATGTCGGGCTCCAGATAGGAGCAGGCTTGCTCATAGATCGTGTCGGGAACTTCATAAAAGGCCTCAGCGATAGATCCGGTAATCGCAGCTTTGGTGTCAGTGTCGCCCCGTGTCATGACGGCATTGCGGATGGCGCCTTCAAAGCTGTTACTCTCTAAGAAACAACGGATCGCCCAGGGCACTGTCTCCTGGCACGACGAGTCGAAATGCCCCTCAGCGCCTATCTTTATGATGTCACCGAGCGGTGGCAGCTCATAGCCGAAATTATGCCTTACGGCGCTCTCTATCTCTTCCTTGGTGATACGGCAGGTACGCAGCCAGTAGATGAGCGTAGCCACGCACTGAGCGCCCCGTATGGCCTCCTTATGCAAATGGCTGCACTGAGCACTCTTCTTGGCCTCGTCCATCACCTCGTGGTATTCGTCGAAGAGCCAGCCTACCGGACTGACACGCATGGCAGCGCCGTTGCCCCACGAGTTGTGGGGCTTAGGCTCGTCACTTACCAGCCATTCGGCAAACATATTGCCGTATCCGCCTTTGGGATAGGGATAGCGACGTCCCCAGTCGTGCAGCGATTCGCTGTAGGTGCGATGGTTGAGGATCGCATCGGCCACGGCGACCGTCATGATCGTGTCGTCGGTATAGTCGCAGCGTGGCTTTTCGAGAAACAGTTCAAAATTGTCTGCGGGTATCTCGTCAAATTCAAACCGCGATCCCACAATATCGCCAATGATTGCTCCCAGCATAGTCGTGTGTTTTAGTTATATAGTGGCAAAGATAACATAAAAAGCCAAAACAAGCAAAGAAACCCTTTGAATATTTCGGTTATCTGTTTGGATTCTCACACTTTTTACTTAAATTTGTGACAAAAATGAAATGATGGAATCTGAGCAAGACAAAGAAGCGCGGAAGACTGAGTTTGCTGTATTTGGTATAGAGAACTTGGCGGAGCGATTAAGGATGAGCGGCAGAGACATTGTAGCCGAACTCAACAAGACGGATGGGATAGAGCATTTTCTGTATCCCAGCTACGAGGCTTTGCACACGCAAGGCAAAGAATATATCGTCGACGAATTGCTCACTTATATCCGTCGTCATAACCCCAATTTTGGAAAGGAGGGAGGATTATGATCGTTTATCACGGCTCTACTGATGTCATCTCCAATCCTTTAGCGCATATAGGCCGCAACCATTTAGACTTTGGAAAAGGATTCTATGTCACAAACTTGCAACAGCAAGCGGTCTCCTGGGCAATGCGACCTGCCAACGATGGGAAAAAGAAATACCTCAATATTTACGATTTCAATTTAGATCAGGCCTTGCTTAGCGGTAAGTCCATTCTTACTTTCCAACAATACAATCGTGCCTGGCTGGACTTTGTCGTTTCCAATCGCAAAGGAGGAACAGAGTGGCAGAAATACGACATTATACAAGGAGGAATCGCTAATGACAGGGTCTTCAATACAGTAGAGCTCTATGCTGCTGACTTGATAACGGCGGAAGAAGCCTTGAAAAGGCTCAGCTATCACCGGCCCAACAATCAGATTTGCATCACCAGCCAATCCGTCATTGACCAGTATCTCGCCTATAAAGAATCCACAGAAATCAGTTCATTATGATCAAAGACAATCCCTATATCAACAAAACCATCCTGGAGATGAAGTTCGCACGTATCATCTCTTTACTTGCCCGGCGGCTGAACGTACCGGAAAGCAAGGCCCTGCGCATCTTTTACGAGACGCATGTCTACCAATATATGTGCGATCTGGAATATCATCTCCACAATATGAGCGATGCCTATTGTGTGGATGAGATCATGTTGGAACTTGAAAACGCATAAAACGAAAAAGTACTCTCACTGGGAATCGAACCCAGATCAAAGGTTTAGGAAACCTACGTTCTATCCATTGAACTATGAGAGCGACACGGTCTTATACACCTTATTATATATAGGACTATATCTTGTCAGATACAGAACTACACCTTATTATATATAGCATTCTGTTTCTTCGCACTGTCATCCCGCTTATAGGATGACTGGCGTATAAGACGTTTGCAAAGATACGAGATTTCTTTCAGACCACCAAACGTTTGGGGCGTCTTGTCGCTGTTTGGTGGTCTAAAAGCAGTCTCTTATTTCGCGCTGTTGAATTTCTCCTGCTGCTGACGGATCAGCTCAGCGTCCTCGAAATAGTCGATGCGCATGGCGCGGCGTACCTCATCCATCGTCTTGGCAGCCACCTCACGGGCATCGTCAGAACCCTTCTTCAGGATGTCGAAGATAGCAGGGATATCCTTCTCTAACTCCTTGCGGCGCTGACGGATCGGGTCGAGAATGCGGTTAAGCACATTGTTGAGCAGTTTCTTGCACTTCATGTCGCCGATGCCACCGGCTGTATAGGCAGCCTTCAGCTCATCGAGGTTCTTGAACTCAGGCCAGAAATCGGCAAAGTCCTGATCCGTAGAGAAGGCGTCGAGATAAGTGAAGACGGCATTACCCTCCACATGACCGGGATCAGAGACATTGAGGTGCGTCAGATCGGTGTACATACCCTTGACTTTCTTCCACACGGTGTCGGCGTCGTCGGAGAGATAGATGCAGTTGCCGAGACTCTTGCTCATCTTTTCCTTACCATCTGTACCGGGTAGACGACGTGCGGTAGCGTTCTCGGGCAGCATGATCTGCGGCTCCACGAGCACGGGCGCATAGATCTGATTGAAACGATTAACCAGTTCGCGGGTGAGCTCCAGCATAGGTTCCTGATCCTCTCCGGCCGGCACAGTGGTAGCCTTGAAGGCTGCGATGTCGGCAGCTTGGGAGACAGGATAGCAGAAGAAGCCAAGCGGAATGTTGGTATCGAAGTTGCGCATCTTGATCTCGGTCTTCACCGTTGGGTTGCGCTGCACGCGGCTCACGGTGACAATGTTCATCAGATAGGTGGTGAGCTCAGCAAGTTCAGGAATACGGCTCTGGATATAGAGCGTGCACTTCTTCGGGTCGAGTCCCACAGAGAGATAGTCGAGGGCCACCTCCACGATGTTTTGCCGGATCTTCTCCGGGTTGTCGGCATTGTCAGTGAGTGCCTGCACGTCAGCCATAAAGACAAACATGCGGTCGTAGTCGCCTTCGTTTTGCAGCTGCACGCGACGGCGCAAACTGCCCACATAGTGTCCCAGGTGGAGTTTACCCGTTGGGCGGTCACCTGTCAGAATAATTTTTCCCATGTATGTTGTTTTGTTCTTTTTACGTAATATTGTTGCTACAAAGTTAATAAAAACTCCCTAAAGCAGCGCATAAAAGCAGCGGCCTATATCTTATAGCATATAGCGGCAGTCGACAACCGTCTTAGCACTTTGCTTGCGCACATCCTTGAACTCAGGCCATGCCGTGGTGATGGCGAGCACGTCAGCGCGGTTGAGAATGTCGTCGTAGCTGGCAGCATAGTCTATCGTCAAGTCGTAGTGCTTTTTGAACTCTTCCATGGCTACGGGATCATAACCGATGATATACGTGAAGCCACGTGCGATCAGCTCCTTGGCAATCTTGGCACTTGGTGTGTCGCGTACGTCATCGCTACCCGGTTTGAAGGAGAGACCAAGCAGTCCGATGACCGCATTGTGGTTGTTATCGACGGCTTTGGCGATCTTGTCGGCGATGAAAGCGGGCATGTGATCGTTAGTGGCGATAACATTTTTCAGGATAGATGCATCGAAGCCGGCCGTATGCGCCACAGCATAAAGTGCGTTGGTGTCTTTAGGCAGACAGTATCCGCCATATCCGCAACCGGGATAGACATAGGATGCCATCGGCGCGTTGTTCCATCGTTTATCCTCATGCAGGATGTGAAAAGCCTCAGCGGTATCGATTCCGCCAATGGTATCGGCCACGACACTCATCTCGTTGCTGTAGCTGATAAGCGTGGCGAGCAGCGTGTTGGAAAGGTATTTGATAAACTCCCCCGTATTGAGTGTCACGCAGTGAATCGGTGCGGAGACGGTGGCATAGATATTTCTCAGCACATCGGCCGAGCGGTCGTCGCTCACACCGAGCACGATGCGGTCGGCATGCATGAAGTCATCCCAGCAATGTCCCTCACGCAGGAACTCGGGGTTGTTGGCCACACCGAGATCCTGTCCCACCTTCAGTCCAGCGGCTTCGATATGCGGGATAACCTTTGACGACGTTGTCGAAGGGGGCACCGTCGACTTGACGACGAGCACTTGGTATTTGTCCTTAGGTCTGACGGCGAGTGTCTGGTCGATGGCTTTGAGCAGATAGGTCAGGTCAGCCTGGCCGTCCTTGCCGTATGGCGTGCCCACACAGTAGTACACGCAGTCGCTCTCTGCCACTGCCTCAGCCAGTGCGTCGGTGCCGATAGCATGGAAGCGATGGTTGAGATGACGTGTGAGCGCCTCGTCGAGACCATGCTCCAAGAAAGGCAACTTGCCCCCCCGGATGGTGCTCAGGCGCTCGTTGTTCACCTCCACACCGTAGACAGTGTGTCCATATTCCGCAAAGCCCAGCGACGTGGTGAGTCCCACGAAGCCCAGGCCGAAAACAGTAATAGTCATAATACCTGTATCGTGTTAATTAAAAAGCTGTTGTTTTTACCATTTATACTCACTCTCGGGGTTCTCCTTGAGGAATTGCAGGAAGCGTGCCACACCCTCTTCCACCGGAATGGTAGGATTGTAGCCGAGCACACGGCGTGCCTTGGATATGTCGGGACAGCGGCGCTGTGGGTTGTTGGTGAGATACTGCTTGTCGTCGGAAGTGGCGTAGCGCACCTGTCCTTTGTAGCCGAAGATCTCGCTGCCGGCCTTCTGATAAATCTCAGCGAGCTGTACGATGGTGATCTCAGGCTTCTCAATGCCAATATTGAAATAGTCGTAACTGCCGTGCAAGAGTATCTTGAAGTAACCGCATACCGAGTCAGCGATATAGCAGAACGTACGTGTCGGCGTGCCATTGGAGAGGATGACGATGTCGTTGCCCTGCATCACGTTGAGCGCGAAGTCGGCAGGCACACGCTTGTCGCCAATGCGCATACCCGGTCCATAGTTGTTGAAGGGACGAACCACGCCGATAGGCATATTGTATTTCTGAGCGAAGAGCATACACATTGTCTCGCCGAATCGCTTCGACTCGTCGTAGCAGCTGCGTGGTCCCGTGGCACATACGTAGCCGTAGTAGTCCTCGGATGTGGGCACGTGGGCAGGGTCGGGATTGCCATAGAGCTCGCTGGAGGAGAAGAAGAGGAAGCCGCGCACCTGCTTCTCGCAATAGTAGTCGAGCAGACGGCGCAGTCCCCAGATGTTGGCATCAAGCGTCTCAATGGGGTACTGGCGATAGAACATTGGCGAAGCGATGGATGCCATGTGAATGATCAGATTGGCTTCGTCAGCTCCCGCCACGTCTTCGATGCGGTCTTTGATGATGTCGAACTTCTGAATGTCAAAGCGCGGGTTGACCTCGAGCTTTTGGATCCATCCGGGACGCCCCAGCATGAAATTGTCGAGACCGATGACCTTTTTGATGCCGAGCTCCTCAGCCTCAGCATCGAAGAAGTGCATCATATAGTAGCCCAGGAAGCCGGCGCATCCCGTGACGAGGATGGTGGCACCACTAAACTTAGCACGCTCCTCAGGAGTGAGTCCCGCGAGGGTATGCTTTATGTCATTGATGAGAATGTTTTCCATGATGGTGATATGTGTTATTTTTCTTTATTTTGTTACTTGTCCACGCCTTTGAATTCACGATAGGGCTTGTTGAGTTCCAACAAGTCGAAGTTGTGCTGCTTGCGGCTTTCCGCCGGCGGCAACTTCATATAGTCGCCATACATCTGCGAGAGATAGTGCTGATAGTCCTTCACGCCCATGAAGACCCTACCCTCAAACTCGTAGGGTGCATAGACACCCTCCACGCTTTTGGGCATGACACCTTTGAGTCCGTCGGTATAGTCAGCGACATATTTTGTGACGTCGTAGTCATAGCGTGTGAGTATGCGTCTGATCTTCTGTTGCAGTCGCGGCAGCGTGGTGACGCGGCGAGTGAGCAGGAAGATCCATGAGCTGGGGCCGTGGCCATGGCGGTAAGGATCGCGGTGGATCCAGTAGAGTGCCTGACGCAAAAACTCGTAATGCATGAAATGGGCCCAGCGCACCAGCTTGTTGGTGGGCACAGCATCGAGCGGGAACACGTCGACATAGATGCCACCGAGGTAGCTCAGGTGCATGCGCTCAATCAAAGTGGTAGAGGCGTCCTGCACCTTGCCGAAAGGCAACGGGTAGGCGGTGTCGTTCTCTGCGCACACAAACTCGTAGGGCTCGGGCAGCCATTCGCGGCTGTGGGCGATGAAGCGCTCATAGTCGGGCCGCGGCATGAGTATGTCCATGTCGTCATCCCAAGGGATGAAGCCTTTGTGACGCACGGCGCCAATGAGACTTCCGGCAAAGATGCCGTAGGTTAGCCCGTGGGCTTTGCACGTCTTGTCAATAGCCTCAAGCACACCAAGCATCTTTTCTTGCAGCGGTCTGATTTCGTAATTAGCCATGATATTGATTTAGAAAGGGAGAGCGGGAAGGAGCGTTAACCGGTTATTTCGTCCAGGGCGCATTGCCCTCCTCCCACATCTTGTTGAGCAGGTCGCGGTCGCGCACGGTATCCATGCACTGCCAGAAGTCATCGTGGCGGTAGCTGGCCAGCTCTCCTTCGGCTGCCAGACGCTCAAGTGGCTCGCGCTCCAAGGTGGTCTGGTCGCCTTCGATATAGTCAAAGATCACAGGGTTGAAAACAAAGAAACCGCCATTGATCCATCCCTGGTTGACCTGCGGCTTCTCCTTGAACGCCCTGACAAGGCCTTCGCCATCAAGCTGCAACTCACCAAAGCGGGCCGTGGGGTGCACAGCGGTGACGATGGCTTTCTTGCCCGACCGGTGGTAACTGTCCACAAGACGGCTGATGTCGACATTGGAAACCGCGTCGCCATAGGTGCACATGAAGTCTTCGTTGCCGATGACATCCTTGAGGCGTTTGAGTCTTCCGCCAGTCATCGAGCCCTGACCGGTATCGACGAGTGTGACCCGCCAGTCGACGGGATGCTCATTGATATATTCCACGTGGTTGTTGGCCAGGTCGATGGTGAAGTCGTTGCCCAAGGAATAGTATTGCAGGAAATAGTTTTTGATGACCTCGCCCTTGTAGCCCAATGCCACGACGAAGTCTTTGTAACCATACCGTGCATAGTGATTCATGATATGCCACAGGATAGGCTTCCCGCCTATCTCCACCATAGGCTTGGGGATAAGCTTGGTGTACTCAGAGAGCCGGGTGCCGAAGCCACCGGCAAGAATGACCACTTTCATGTATCAATCGTATTTTTAGTGAAACTATAGGCTGTTGATGGTGTTGCAGATGAGCGTGATGTCGTCCTCGGTCAACTCAGGATGCATAGGGATGGAGATCACTTTCTGATAGACGTCCTCGGTCACGGGCAGATGGTAGTTGGCCTTGAAATACGACAGCTGATGGTTGGGACGGTACTGCACACCATACTGTATCTCTTTCTCTTTGAAGAGTTGCTCGAGTTTCTCTCTCTTGCCGTGAAGGATCTCCAGCGGGAAGATGTGCGGCACAATCTCGTTGGCGTAGTCCATCTCGATGAGCTTCACGTCGGAATTGTCTTTCAGTCTGCGGGTATATTCCAAGGCGATGCGGCGACGGGCAGGGGCAAACTCTGGCTCAAAACGTCCCAGCTGCACCTTACCGATAGCGGCGAAGATGTTGCTCATGTGGTAGCGATAGCCCTGGTCCACCACGTCAAACACCCAGCTGCGCTGGCCGGCATAGCGCTTCTCCGAGTCTTTCTGCACACCGAGCAGGCGGGCATCACTGACTTTCTGGATGGTGTCCTCGTTGGCGGTGAACACGGCGCCGCCCTCGCCGGAGGTGATGTTTTTGATGCCGTCGAAGCTGAAGCAGACCACATCGCCAAACGATCCGATCTTGCGGTCGCCGCATTTACATCCGAAGGCATGAGCCGCATCCTCGATGCAGCGCAGTCCGTGCTCACGGGCGAAAGCCTGATACTGCTCGGCCATGCGGCAGTTGCTGCCATAGTAGACCGGCATCATCGCTGTAGTACGCGGCGTAATGCGGCGCTCAGCGTCCTTGAGGTCGAGCGTTAGCGTCTCGGGATCGATGTCGCAACTCACGGGATGGCAACCGGCACCGGTAATGGCCTGGTAAGATGAAACAAAGGTAAACGACGGCACCAGCACGTCGTCGCCCGGGCGTGTGCAAGCCTGCACGGCCAAGTGAAGAGCCGCTGTGCCACTGTTAACGCACATACAGCGACGGCCGCCACCAATGTAGTTTTGCAGCTCGTTTTCAAATTCTCCTACAGTAGCTCCCATTCCCAGGTAGCCGATATCTTCTATGATGTGGGCTACGGCAGCACTCTCTGCCTTGCCCACCACTGATTTTGATAATCTGATCATACTCTATTTTTAGCGAATCAAGCGCCAAGTGCAAATTTACAAAATCTTTTTGACTTGCATCGTGGGTTGTATGACTTTCTTTTAAAAAAGGGGAATTCTAAGGAAAAAAATACAAAAAATGATGAATTATCGCTGAACGGCTCTGATTTTCATCAGCAATACTGCCCGACTTACATACCTCACATCGTCGGCAGACAGCAGCGAGACGAGAACAAGAAAAGGCAGGATGCTGTGGCACAAGTCCCAGCAGAGAATTACACACATTTGTCGGGTAAACTGACAAAAAACGGGCTCTAAGAATCGATTCTTTTCGAGCAACGTGTCTCTTGCTCTGATTTTCGCAAAAATAGCACGTTTTTATAATTACTTGATTAACAAAGACTTCCGAAAAACGACCATTTTCTGAGATTGTCAGAAAGGCTTTTTGATGAAAAATTCTCTAGAGAATTTCTCGTCAAAGTGCCTTTCTGACCCTGTCAAAGTACCGTTTTCATCGCATGGAAGTACCGCTTTCTACCTTACATCTCACTGAAATGACGTTTTCACGACGGTTTTTTATGACTTTGAACGCTGTTTTCAGTGATCATCAGTCTTCTTCGCTCTCTGGAATGCAACAGAAAGTTGAAGGTATTTTGTCACGAAATCTACATCATACGACCATCATCCGACATCGTCGATTTAGGTGTTCCGCATCTTGATAGACACACTTGCAGCCAACATAAACAAGAAAGGCATGAAAGGAGCCTTGAAGCGGGTCTCACCATGAGAAAACAATACTAAGGTCAAAGAACCGGCGACAACGATGAACAAGGGCAGGAATAGACTACAACCATCTCGCTTGCGTAGCAACTGCACTGTCGCCGTGACAGCCATCAAAACGATGATGAGATAAAAGATTTCATTGACAAGCGCAAAATACTGAATCGACGAGAGACCATTGATCTGATGCGCTATTGAGGCGACAGGCAACGTGACATAGTTGTTCCCGGTGCGTTGCTTATCCTTCAAAAATGCCGGTATGTTATCAATGTCTTCGTAATACATCCAAAAGAGCCGCCCAGGCACTTTCTTCAGATAGGCGATTTTGTGGTTGCCGAGCCATTGCAGAGATCGCTGTCTCCAGATGTCGCGACATTGCAGTGCCGTAAGTTTCTCACGGTTAGCAATGTAGCGTGCTGTGCCTTTAGGGTAAACGGGCTGATTGTATTCCACCTTTGTGCTCTTCTCATAAGTGTTGGCAGCAAAGTTAAACCATAAGGTGGTGGGCTGCGTAAGGAAATAGCCTGTGCGCAAATAGCACGAGGTGCCGAAGACAATGAGCAAGGCCGCATAGCTGCCCACGACGCAAGCATAGCGTCTGAGAATCAGTTTGCGGTTGAAAATAAAATGATAAAGAAGCGCGGAACCGACGTAAATAGGAGAGATCGGGCGTATCCATGTGGCGACGGCAAACAAGAGGCCTGCCGCTATCCACGCCTTTGCGCTGTTGTACTTCAACGTGAGGTACAGGGCTGTAAGCGCAAGTGCTACAGAGGGAATCTCAGAGAGCAGCATGGTACTCTGCCCCCAGTTGTTGGGATAAGCAATATAGAGCAGGATGGCAATGAGTCCTGTGCGGTGGTTGAAAAGCAGTTCAGCAATCCGCGCAACGACGTAAGCAGAAACAGCCTTCAGGGCACACATCAGCACCAGCACGGGCACGATGCTGTGTGTCAGCCATAGCGAGAGAGCGATCAGATTGATTTGTCCGATGTTCCAAATAAAAGGCTGACCCACAATAGAAGAATGCGTAGGATAAGGTTGCCCGTCTTTGAGCGATATCAGCGCATACTTTATATATCCGTCACCGTCGTTTGTAGGCGTATAGCCGACAAACAGCAATATCGCTAAAAGGAAGAAGAAGAAAGCAATACTTATCTTACAATAGCTATTTTGCATACCACTCCTTTCTCACCTTCGCTGGTTGCTACTTCCACCATATAGACGCCACTGGCCACACGCTTACCGTCTCTGTTGATGCCATACCATTTATATTCTCCATTGCTGGCAGTGCCCTCGTTGACCAGCACGCCGTTGCTCGTGACGATCTTCACGCTGGCTCCATTCTCCAGTCCGGTGATGGTGATGGCACCGGTATAGTCGGGCTTCACGGGATTTGGGTAAGCCCAGACGTTGTCCTTGGTCATGCCATTGCTGGAATCGCTGATGTTGCCACTATAAGAGCACAATCCATGATCCGTGCCGATGTAGAGTTCGCCTGTAGCGTCGTTAAGCGCCAAAGAGAGAATATTGTCAGACAGCAGCTTGCTGTTGTTTTTGGTGAAGTGAGCCAATGTCGTGATGTTGTCAGCAGAGATGAGGTATAAGCCATTGCCATTGGTACCGAACCACTTACGATTGTTCTTGTCGACGACAATGCTCTGAATATTTACTCCGGAGAGTAAATAGTCGGCATAGTTCGTACCATCGTTGCGTGGCACCTTCACCTGAGTGAGAATAGGATTTGTAGCAGTGATTTGGTCAGTTTCCAACATAAACGGTCCTATGTTGGTACCTATCCACATGTTGCTGTTTTTGTCCTCAGCTATACATTTACAAGAGGTGATATCCAAAGAAGTACCATCCTCATTGATAAAAGATCCTTGATAGCTGTTGAGCGCATTGGTCTCTGATTGGTAAGCATAGAACGACGGCACGGTCCAGTGATCATTGACAAACCATACCAAGCCGCGGCTGTCGGTCATCATACCTTTCAGCGTGCCGAGACTCTGAGGTTCCGGGAACAAGTATTTCAGTTTCATCAGTTCCTCGTGAGGAAACGACTTCCACTCGCCCTCCGTGGTGTACTTTAGTATCGACTGCGTGGGAGCCTGACTGTTCAGCGCCCAAAGATTTCCGTCCTTGTCATACATCACACCAAAGACCAACTCATAGTCCTTGCTCTTCTTGTCGAAACTCTCGATGGGAGAATTTTGTTCGTTCCACAGCTTAACGAACTGTCCATTGCGGAACTCATAGAGTCCTTCACGCGATCCGGCCATCACGTGGCTATTGTCACGAGGGTCGATATCCAGACAGAAGACATCCTGATAGTTAATACCCGTCTGCGATGCGATGTCGTCTTGAAAGAAAGACCACTCGTTGTTGCCCAGCACTTGTATACATCCCGGATTAGAGTTCATAAGACCATTACAGCTGTACAGTTTCCCGCCATACATCTTCAGGAATCCGAAGTAATTGTATTTGGGTCCTCCGGGTTGCAGCGTCTTGACGATTGCCTTGAGATCTTCTGACACCGTATTGGGCTTGGCAACATAATTCCCCACGCGTGTCCAGTTGGCTTTGTCGAGGAGATTGTCTGTCAGTCTGCCACGGTAGAGGCCGTTGGAAGCACTGGCAGCATAGAGATAGCCGTCCTTGACATAGGAGTAGTTTACTGAAAAGCCCAGTCTGTAGGTGCTGGTGACCTCAGCATCAGCCACGTTCAGCGCCACGATGCCAAAGGCGGTGGAGAGATACGCCATGCTGCCGTTGACATCCACGCCGTTGACCATCTTGGTGTCTGTGGTGGAATAGTCCTGATAATCAGTCATATTCACCACATCTCCGTTAGGCGCGAGCAAGTCGATGTTATAGTCGTCATAGACGATGACCAGCCTTTTGGCCTTCTGCGACCAACCGATATGTGCGATGCCGCAGTCGCTGAGTCCCGAAATCTTGTCGTAGGTTGTCAGGCTCTGGTCGCTGCGGTCGTAGCTATAAAGGCCCCCTGAGGCCAGCACATAGATAGTCTTTCCCTCACCCTCCACGATTTCGGTAGGATCGTAGTAGCTCAGGTAGGCTTTCCACTGAGCATGGAGCAGGAGTGGAAAGAACAGGATGAAAAGAAGCAGACGATACTTGCTCATGGTGGAATCGATTGAAGGGCGTTAAAGACAGACTCTATAGAAGCTATAGAGACTATAGAAGCTATAGAAACTATAGCCTCTATCTCTTCTATAAAAAACTATTATAGCATCTCGCTTTTCAAATGTACGGCGAGCTGCTCTACAGCTTTTGCGCGATGCGAGATCGTGTTTTTGATCTCCTCGCCCAGTTCGGCGAAGCTCTTGCCATAGCCGTCGGGGATGAAGAGCGGGTCATAGCCAAAGCCCTCGGTGCCGTGTTTCTCGGTAGCGATGCGTCCGCGCACCTCGCCCTCGAACTGATATTCGCGACTGCACACCGGGTTGTCGCCCTCCATAGTGATCAGCGAGATGACCGTGCGGAAGCGTGCGCGGCGGTTGTCTTTACCGTCGAGCTCACGCAGGAGTTTCGCCATGTTGGCCTCACTGTCGTGGTCTGTGCCTTCGGCATAGCGGGCAGAGTGCACGCCCGGCGCACCGTCGAGAGCCTCTACTTCCAGTCCTGTATCGTCGGCGAAGCAGTTGAGATGATAGTGGTCAAAGATGTACTCAGCCTTCTGATGGGCATTTTCCTCAAGCGTGTTGCCAGTCTCGGGAATGTCCTCATGGCATCCAATGTCACTGAGAGAGACGATCTCAAAGTCAGGACCGAGGATCTCACGTATCTCGCGCAACTTATGCTGGTTGTTGGTAGCAAAAACGATTTTCATGCTTTATTGTTTTGTTCCTGATCCGTCTGGTCATTGGCAACAGGCGGAATGTCGAGGATATTCTGTTTTTTCTTGAGTTTCTTAGGCACATTGACCTTGATGCGGTCGAAGCCCTCACCATACACACCGATGACCGAGCTCTGACTGACGAAAGCCTGCGGGTCGATCATCTTGATGAGACGGAAGATAGCGACGCTCTCGTTTTTCTTGGCAAGGATACAGAGCACCTTCATGTCCTGCCCCGTGTACCATCCGTGTCCGTCGAGGATCGTCACGCCGTGCTCCATCTGCGTGCCGATGGCGTTGGCGATCTCCTGATATTTCTTTGAGAAGATCATGAACTGTACACTCTGCCGCTGGATGTTCATCACGTGATCGAGTATGAAGTTCTCCACCACCATGGTGCAGAAACCAAACACCACCTTGTGGGCGCGGTCGATAAAGTCGCCGAACTGCGGGAAGAAGAAGCAGGAGCCGATGATACAGAAGTCCACCGCCATGAGCACCTGTCCCAGCGATACGTCGCGATATTTATTGACGCAAGCGGCAATGATGTCCGTACCGCCCGTCGATCCGTTGTTGAGGAAGACGATGGCAAGTGCTGATCCCGTGAAGCAACAGCCGATGACCAGCGACATAAAGTCCTGGCCCGGTCCGAGAATCTTGACATAGTGACCCGCGGCATCCATCGGCATGAGCACCTGCGCAAACTTCAAGAAGAAGTAAAGCGTGAAGATGGCATAGATCGTCTTCATCAGAAACTTCCAGCCAAGAATCTTCAACGCCACGACGAGCAGGGCAAGGTTGATGATCATGTAGGTGTTCTCAATCTTAAACCCCGTCGCGTAGTAGATGATAGCCGACATACCTGTCACGCCGCCCGTGACGATTTCGTAGGGCAAGAGAAAGATGGTGAAGGCGGCAGCATACAAAACGAGGCCAAGGGTTATGCCTACATAATCCTTAGCCTCGTTGTATATGATACGATGATCAATGGTCATATGTTATTTGATAACGATATTGATAATCTTCTTGGGCACGACGATGACCTTGACGATCTGCTTGCCGTCGAGATACTTCTTGCTGCGCTCGTCGTCGAGAGTAGCCTGCTGGATGTCGTCTTTCGAGGCATCAGCGGGGAACATCTTCTGATAGCGGGCCTTGCCATTGAAGCTGACGGTCATCTGCAACTCATTGTCCTGCAGGTAAGCCTCGTTCCATTTCGGCCACTGTGCGTCGCATACCGATCCCTTCTCGCCAAGCTGCTGCCAGAGCTCCTCAGCGATATGGGGAGCGAAAGGAGCGATGAGAATGACCACGTCGCGAAGCAGTTCACGGTTGTGGCACTTCTGCTGACCGAGCTCGCTGACGCAGATCATGAAAGCAGAGATGCTCGTGTTGTAAGAGAACGACTCGACGTCGCCGGTCACTTTCTTGATGAGCTTGTGCACACTCTTCAAGCTATCCTTCGAGGGATTAGCGTCGTCGACGAGCCATTTGTCGGTGCGGTTTTCCCAGAACAGGCTCCAGAGCTTCTTCAGGAAACGGAAGCAGCCGTCGATGCCATTGGTATCCCAAGGCTTGCTGGCCTCAACCGGACCGAGGAACATCTCGTAGAGACGGAGCGTGTCAGCGCCGTAGTCACGCACAATGTCGTCGGGGTTGACCACGTTGTACATCGACTTTGACATCTTCTCAATGGCCCAGCCGCAGACATATTTTCCGTCCTCAAGGATGAACTCAGCATCCTTGTACTCAGGACTCCACTGCTTGAAAGCCTCAGTGTCGAGAATATCATTTTTTACGAGGTTGACCCACACGTGGATCGGCGTCACTTCCTTATAATTCTTACACAGGTTATAGCTTACAAACACCGGTTTGTCGGCAGTGCTGAGCTCGCCCACACGATAGACAAAGTTGCTTCGTCCCTGGATCATGCCCTGGTTGATGAGCTTCTGGAACGGCTCTTCCTCACAGCTCACGCCGTAGTCATGGAGGAACTTATTCCAGAAACGGCTGTAGATCAAGTGGCCGGTGGCGTGCTCCGTACCGCCCACATAGAGGTCGACATGGCGCCAGTATTCGTCAGCCTTCTTCGAGACGAGCTCCTTATCGTTGTGCGGATCCATGTAGCGGAGGTAGTAAGCACTACTTCCCGCAAAGCCCGGCATGGTGTAAAGGTCGAGCGGGAAGACCGTCTTCTGGTCGATCTTGGCGTTCTCCACCACCTGTTTGTTAACGGTGTCCCATGCCCACTTCATAGCACGGCCCAATGGTGGCTCACCGCTCTCGGTAGGCTTATATTCAGAAATCTCAGGCAACTCGATGGGCAGGCACTCTTCCGGTACCATGTGAGGGATGCCATTGTCGTAGTAGACAGGGAAGGGCTCACCCCAATAGCGCTGGCGGGAGAAGATAGCATCGCGCAGACGATAGTTGACTTTCACGCGTCCAATGCCCTTCTCGGTGACGAATTTCTTCGTAGCGGCGATGGCTTCCTTCACGGTCAGACCGTTGAGCGAGAAGCCGTCGAGGCCCTGCTTACCCTCACACGGTGAGTTGGTAACGATGCCCTCCTTGGCGTCGAAGCTCTCCTCCGACACGTCGGCACCCTCGATGAGCGGGATGATAGGCAGATTGAAGTGCTTGGCAAAGGCATAGTCGCGGCTGTCGTGAGCCGGCACGGCCATGATGGCACCCGTACCATATCCGGCAAGTACATATTCCGAAACCCAGATTGGAATGGCATCGCCCGTAAGCGGGTTGATGGCGTAAGAGCCTGTGAACACACCCGTGACCTTGCGGTCAGACATACGCTCCAGCTCGGTGCGCTTCTTCACATAGTCGATATATTTGTCCACCTCGGCTTTCTGCTCTTTGGTGGTCACCTGGCTGACATAGTCAGACTCGGGAGCAAGTACCATAAACGTCACGCCGAACATCGTGTCGGCACGGGTGGTGAAGATGGTGAACTTCACGTCGGAGTCTTTCACCTGGAACTCTACCTCAGTACCTTCTGAGCGTCCGATCCAGTTTTTCTGTGTCTCCTTGATGGAGTCGCTCCACTGGATGGTGTCGAGACCGTCGAGCAAACGCTGAGCATAAGCGGAGACACGCAGGCACCACTGGCTCATCTTCTTCTGCACCACGGGGAAGCCGCCACGCACGCTGACGCCCTCGACAACCTCGTCATTGGCCAGCACTGTACCCAGTCCGGCGCACCAGTTGACCATCGTCTCGCCCTTGTAGGCGATGCGGTAGTTCATCAGCGCGTCGCTCTTCTGCTTTTCGTCCATGGCTTTCCACTCTTCAGCAGTGAAGCTGACGGTGTCGTCGCCCTGTGCCACGTTGAGTTCTTCAGTACCCTGATGCTCAAAGTGTGCAATCAGTTTATCGATGGGCTGTGCCTTCTTCAGGTCGTTGTCGTAGTAAGAGTTGAACATCTTCTCGAAAGCCCACTGTGTCCAGTGATAGTAATGCGGATCGCAGGTGCGCACCTCACGGTCCCAGTCAAAGCAGAAGCCGATCTTGTCGAGCTGCTTGCGATAGCGGTTGATGTTCTGCTCAGTGGTGATGGCAGGGTGCTGACCGGTCTTGATGGCATACTGCTCAGCGGGCAGTCCGTAAGCGTCATATCCCATAGGATTGAGAACATTGAAGCCGTTGAGCCGCTTATAGCGTGCATAGATGTCACTGGCAATGTATCCCAGCGGATGACCTACATGCAATCCTGCGCCGGAAGGATAAGGAAACATGTTGAGCACGTAGTATTTCGGGCGGTTAGGGTCCTCTGTGACCTTGTAGGTCTTATGATCGACCCACGCTTTCTGCCACTTTTTCTCAATCTCTCTGAAATTGTAGTCCATGTGTATATAATATCTTGTTTTATTGTTTCTTTGGCTTACACCTTATTATAAATAAGGCATACTACATGCAAAGTTACACAAATCAATCCATAAAACAAAATCAATGGTGCAAAATGTGTAACAGGAGTAAGAAATGAGAATCGCCGCAGGTTATCTATGATCAAATAGGATACTGATAAACAGTGCCTTATCCTGCGATATAGATTTTATCTATGATGCGATAGTCTCTGTCTGTTGTCATCATCAAGGAATATCCATAACTTTGCATCAGAAAACAAAAATAATACTCACAACATCACAAACAAAAGAGATTTTACCTCACAACAACACAACACAAAATAAATAAAAAATAAGAGATTATGGAAACTATCATCAATCAGCACGCACCAGAGTTCACCGTTCAGGCCTTCCAGAACGGCAGTTTCAAAACCGTCAGCAACAAGGACATCGAGGGCAAGTGGGCGCTGTTCTTCTTCTATCCTGCCGACTTCACCTTTGTCTGCCCCACCGAGCTGGAGGACCTTCAGAGCAAATACGATGAGCTCAGAGGCATGGGCGTAGAGGTTTTCTCGGTGAGCACCGACAGTCATTTCGTACACAAGGCATGGCACGATACCTCCGACCGCATTGCCAAATTGCAGTATACAATGCTCGCTGACCCACTCGCAGTGCTCTCTCGCGGCTTCGGCGTATACAAGGAGGATGAGGGCGTGGCTTACCGCGGCACCTTCCTCGTCAACCCGGAAGGACAAATCAAACTGGCTGAGATTCAGGATAACAGCATTGGCCGAAACGCCGACGAACTCGTCCGCAAGGTGCAGGCTGCACAGTATGTAGCTTCTCACAACGGTGAGGTTTGCCCCGCTAAGTGGCACGAGGGCGCTAAGACACTTAAGCCCAGCATCGACCTCGTCGGCAAGCTCTAAGGAGCGCAACCGGCTTTTTCAGTAAACATTACGGCTGCACGAAGTGCACTATTCTCTAAATTCAACTTATGCTCGATCTTAATGTTATCACTCAAGTGAAAAGCGTGCTGGCTCATCTCAGTGCTCATTTCACGTTTGCCGTAGAGCGGGACGACAGTGATGCCGACGCCACTCATTTCAGTCAATTTGTAGAGGATGTGGCTTCGTGCAGTTCACATATCACTGTGGAGTACCGCAGTGGCAAGGCATTCCGCTTCTCCATTCTTCGCGACGGACAGGACACCGGCATCGCGTTCCGGGGCATCCCCAACGGACATGAGTTCACCTCGCTATTGCTGGCACTGCTCAACGCCAACGGACAGGGACGCAACTTGCCCGACGAGGCACAGCGACGCCGTATCGCGTCGCTGCAAGGCAACATCAGGCTGACGACCTACGTTTCGCTGACGTGTACCAACTGCCCCGACGTGGTGCAGGCACTCAACGTCATGGCATTACTCAATCCGAATGTCTCTCACGAGATGGTTGACGGTGCCCTTGCGCAGCAGGAAGTCAACGAGCTCAACATCCAGGCTGTGCCCGCAGTGTATGTCAACGGTGAGTTGCTGCATGTGGGACGCGGAGAGCTCGGCACGTTGCTTGACGAACTGGAGGATCATCTCGGTACAGACAGCAGTGCAGCACACGAGGCTGTGGAGCGCCGCTACGATTTGGTGGTACTCGGAGGTGGACCGGCAGGAGCAGCTGCAGCCATCTACGCAGCAAGAAAAGGGCAGAAGGTCGCTGTCGTTGCCCAGCGCATTGGCGGACAGGTCAATGACACGACAAGTATCGAGAATGTCATTTCTGTGCCAAAGACCACCGGTGCGCAGTTAGCCGTAGACCTTTCCAAGCACTTAGAGGCTTATCCCATTGACACATACACCAACCGCAGGATCACGCGTGTGGACTTTTCACAAAAGGACAAACGGGTAGAGGTGAGAGGAGGAGAATCATTCATCACCCCACGGGTGATCATTGCCACGGGTGCCGGATGGCGCCGTCTGGGACTACCGGGTGAGGATAAGCTCATCGGCCACGGCATTCATTTCTGCCCACACTGCGACGGACCTTTCTATAAAGGCAAGCATGTGGCTGTCATCGGAGGCGGCAACAGTGGCGTGGAAGCAGCCATCGACTTGGCCGGAATCTGCAATCACGTGACTGTACTGGAATTCGGTTCTCAGATGCGTGCTGATAAGGTGTTGCAACAAAAACTGCGTGCACTGCCCAATGTCGACATCCATTTCCGCAGTCAGACCATCGGTCTCTCGGAGCAGAACGGTAGCCTCAACGGCATTGACGTGCGTGACCTCAACAAGGATGAGGTGCGGCACATCACGCTCGACGGTGTGTTTGTGCAGATAGGCTTACAGCCTAACAGCGACATGTTTAAGGATCATGTGGAACTCACACCGCACGGTGAGATCATCATCGACGACCGCAACCATACCTCTGTGGCAGGCGTATATGCGGCAGGCGACGTGTCGACGGTGTCTTTCAAACAGATCATGATTGCCATGGGTGAAGGAGCCAAGGCAGCCCTCGCCGCTTTTGAGGACAGCCTCTATCAGGAACAATGAGGTTTGTCGAAGTCCTTGGGTGAGTCATAGTGCTGGCTCGTGACTTCTTCGATGCGATGGACAAGTATCTCGTCCTTTATTCTTAGCTTGTGTTACTGTCAAGTGAGTTTATCTTTCTATTCTTCCTTCTCGCTGATCTGGTATTCTTCGTATTTCTTGTCAAGCACCACCAGCTTCATGGGCTGCATGGAATAGGATTGGGGAGTGTCGTTAACAGCGATATGCCATACCAAAGTGAGGTGATTGTCACTGCTACGCTCGATGCGCCGGAGCGAGATATTGGTGGAATGGTTGGTGACGGGCAGCACTTTCGCTACAACAAACTGCTTGCTGAAGTCTATCTTTGTCGGCTCACCGCCCTTACCCATAAAGGCGGCCTCACCAAAATATTGCTCCAGCTCTGCCTGACTGCAGATAATCAGCAGCTCCGTGGGTTGCTTGGCATCGTTGCGAAAGAAGTAGTTGCGTGCTTCACTATAGCTGACGGCACGGTTGCCGGTAGCGCAGGAAGCCGTGAGCATACCTGCCGCGAGGAGAAGCATCAATGGATTGTGTTTCATGTTGAATGCAAATTTTATTGTTACATCCTACTAAATACAAAACTTGCGGATAGCTTGCATGAAACAGCAAAATAGATGTAAATCATTTCTGCTCCAAGAGTATATGTTTGGCAAACTCCCAGACAACGATGCCGGCAGTGACGCTGACGTTCAGACTGTGCTTGGTACCGAACTGAGGTATTTCCAGGCAGCCGTCGCTCATGTCCACTACACTTTGCAACACGCCTTTGACTTCATTGCCAAAAACAACGGCATAGCGCTGAGCTACGCCTTTCTCACGCTGTGTGGCCAGGGATTCTCCGAGATGCTGCAACTTGGTACTGCCCTCCACCTGCTCGATGCTATAGACGAAATAGCCCTCACGCTGGAGTTCGGCCACGGCATCCTCGGTATTCTTGAAGTATTTCCAGTCGACACTATCCTCTCCGCCGAGTGCCGTCTTATGGATTTCAGCATTAGGCGGACAAGCGGTGATGCCGCAAAGATAGACGCCTTCCACACGAAACGCGTCGCAAGAGCGAAACACCGAGCCGACGTTGTAGAGCGACCGCACATTGTCTAGTACAACCACCAGCGGCAGCTTCTCTGCCTTCTTAAACTCTTCCACCGTGAGCCGGTGCATCTCTATGGCCCCGAGCTTATGCATTTTCCTTCATATTATACGCCATCGCATACGCTTTGATCTGCTTCACCATAGCTAACAGACCATTGGAGCGGGTGGGTGAGAGGTGGTCGCGCAGCCCGATCTTGTCAATGAAGTAAAAGTCGGCGTCGAGGATCTCTTTCGGCGAATGACCGCTGATCACCTGAATCAGCAGAGCGATGATGCCCTTGACGATGAGCGCATCGCTGTCAGCAGTGAACACGAGTTTGCCGTCAACCAGGTCACATTGCAGCCACACACGACTCTGACACCCGTCGATGAGGTTTTGCTCGGTCTTATATTTCTCATCGAGTGGCTTGAGCTCATTGCCCAAGTCGATGAGCATCTGGTATTTATCCATCCAGTCGTCGAAGTCGCTGAACTCCTCCACAACCTCGTCCTGCAGTTCATTAATCGTCTTCATATTCTACTTTCTCCAACTTAAAGAATTTATCATTTGGTCTTACCTTACCCTTCACGGGGATGGAGACCAGCCATCCCTGCTCGGCCCGCTTCACGGACTTGAGGTCGTAGCGGATCTCGCTACAGTCGAGATACATCGCCCCGGTGGTGTTGCCGGTGATGAGCAGCTTGTCGCCCACTTCAAAGGGTGCAGCCTCTACGGCGATCTCGGCGACGTTGAGCTTCGAGAAATATTTCGTCACCTTACCCACGAGGCGCTTGCGCTCCGTGGCGAGCGAGCCGTAGTGCTTGTTCCACTCGCCCATGGTCTGTCCCTGATAATAGCCGTCCCAGAAGCCGCGGTTGAAGACGGTGGCGAGGCGCTCGTCCCAGGCGTCCTTCTTCTCTTCGGTAAACGTACCGTCGAGGACGGCTTTCAGTGCTTCCTTGTAGCAGGTGACCACGGTATAGACATATTCAGGTCCACGTGCGCGCCCTTCGATTTTGAAGACGCGCACACCGGCCTTCATCATCTTGTCGAGGAAGCGGATGGTCTTCAGATCCTTGGGGCTCATCACGTATTTGTTGTCGATCTCAAGCTGATTGCCGGTCTCGGCATCGGTGACGATATAGGAGCGGCGGCAGATCTGCACGCACTGACCGCGGTTGGCGGAACGGTCGGCAGCGGCTAAGCTCATATAGCACTTTCCGGACACGGCCATGCACAGGGCTCCGTGGCAGAACATCTCTACGCGCACGGGCTTACCGGCGGGTCCGCAGATCTGTTGCCGTTCGATCTCGTCGTGGATATGGCTGACCTGCTTCATGTTCAGCTCACGGGCGAGCACGCTGACGTCGGCAAACTGGGCGTAGAACTTCAGTGCCTCGACATTGCTGATGTTGAGCTGGGTGGAGAGGTGCACTTCCATGCCTACCTGTCGGCAGTAGACCATCACGGCGACATCGGAGGCGATGACGGCGGAGATGCCAGCCTCATGGGCAGCGTCGATGATGGTGTGCATCGTGTCCATATCTTCGTCATAGATGATGGTGTTGACGGTGAGATAAGTCTTCACGCCATGCTCGTTGCAGATACGCGCGATGTCGTACAGGTCGCTGATGTCGAAATGGTTGGCACTGTGCGACCGCATGTTCAGTTGCCCGATACCAAAGTACACCGAGTCGGCGCCTGCCTGCAAGGCGGCGGCGAGCGACTCTCGTGAGCCCACTGGGGCCATGATCTCAAAATCCTCTATTTTCGCATTCATAGTGCAAAGGTAAACAAATAATTGCTTATCTTTGCACATGCAATGAAGAAATTAGTTTTTGGCCTCCTGGGCCTTGTGATGATCATCAGCTGCGGACGCCCTCAGAGCCACAAGCCGGTGAAGAGTGAGTTCTGTAATGATGTGGTCATCAAGACGACACCGGTTCTCGACCAGGGGCGCAGCCCGCTGTGCTGGGCCTATGCGATGTTGGCGACCATCGAGTCGGAGCATCTCATGCTCGGAGACTCGGTGCATCTCTCTGTCGACTATCTGGCCAGGATGCTGCTGAAGGACGAGGCGACGCATTACTATTTCAACCGCAGCAATGGCCGCATCTCCCTGCGCGGCATGGCCTCGATGGTCTTTGATCTCATGGCGATGTACGGCATGTTGCCCTACGACAGCTATTATAATAATGAGTCGGTCGACTATCTTGTCGTGACGCGCACGGTGCAGCAGATTGCCCGTGCAAGCTCTTCCCTCGGCATGCTCAACGGGCGTGTCGACAAAGCGCTTGACGAGCGGATCGGTTACCTGCCCGGTACCATCATGATGTTGGGAGCCCGGTACACGCCCCTGGAGTTTGCCCATAGCGTATGCCGCCCCGAGGAATACCTCTCGCTGACGAGCTTCTCCCATCATCCTTTCGGCAAGCCGTTTGTCTTGGAGGTCCCTGACAATCAGATGCATGACTACTTCCTCAACGTGCCTATCGACTCGCTCATGCACACCGTCGTACATGCGCTCAAGCACGGTCATCCTGTCTGTTGGGAGGGTGACATCAGCGAACCGGACTTTGACTTTCAGCGCGGCATCGCCGTACTGCAAAACGGCAAGGCCGACTATAACCAGCTTGACCGCCAACGCGCCTTTGAGACCTTCCGCACCACCGACGACCATTGCATGGAGCTCTGTGGACTGGCCCATGACCGACAAGGCCATCGCTTCTTCATTGCCAAGAACTCGTGGGGCAACGGCAACCGATTCGGCGGGTTCATGTATCTCAGCTATCAGTACGTCAAACTCAAAACCATCGCTATCTACCTCAGCCGCGACGCTGTGGGAAAATAACACATGAATTTTCACAGCTAACTTCTTGCTTTTTAAAATTATTATACTTAATTTTGCAGATACTTTAATCATAAAAAACTACAATATGTATTTAATACGTTATCTAATTATACAACAATAATAAACTAACAAAATATTATGATGAAAAGAATAAATGTACTATTTGCCTTATTCCTTGCATGGTTGTCTGTTGGAGGAGCCTGGGCAGAGGAAGAAACCTTTAAGATCGTTTGGGCGAGATCTGAATCAAAGTCAGCTAACATTTTGTTAGAAAGGAATAAAGGGCATATTCTAGATGAATCTTCTAAAAAGTATGTGAGACTCTATGCTAAAGGCGATATGACCATTACTCCTAAATTAGGTTACGTGCTCACCAAAATTGACTATGAATTTACCATAAATTCTAGTAAAGGTTATAAGCCCACTCCTAAACTGACTTCTACAGCTGGCACCTTTAAATCTACTGCCACAGGCGGCACATGGTCAGGTATTACGACAGCACCTATTGTATTACTAGTCGATGGTCTCTACGGCAACATAGACTTTTCATCTGTTACTATCACTTACATCACAAGCGATGGCACGGCGGACAAGCCTTATACCGTCACTGACGTTTTCACACTTAATCAAGCAGGAAGCCTACCCACTACTGAGGTATATATTAAAGGCAACGTAGTCAAGACTGACCAATTCGACAGCAGTAGCCCCACTCTCAACTACTACATCACTGACAGCAAAAACGCAGCCAATAGTCTTGAAGTATTAAATGGGCGGTATCTACAAGATGCTGATATCACCAATGCCTACCAAATTGTACGTGGCGACGAAGTCGTTGTTAAAGCGACTGTAGGATCCACTAATAAAGGTGCTAAAGTTCTGAAAGACGTACATCTGATAAGTATTAAGGAGTACCAAGACCAAGCTAAGGTAAGCTCAGCCGGATGGGCTACCTTTGTCAGCCGTCGTGCCGTGGATTTCTCTAATACCAGCAACATAAGCGCTTACACTGTGAAGTACGATGCTACAGGCAACAAAGTGACGCTTACGCCCGTCAGAGCTATACCCGGCAACACAGCTGTAGTCATCAAAGGTAAGGAGGGTATTTATAACTTGCAACGTAGCAAAGAGAGTACAGCAGTAGCTAACAACGACTTGAAGTTCAGTGACACAGACACGAAGGTGACATCGCCCTTCAACATCTATGTGCTGGCTCAGCAGGGCGACGGCTGCGGTTTCTATCCCGTGAAGGCCGGTGAGACCTTAGCTCCTTTCAAAGGCTACCTCTACATCAAGACTGCCTCAACCGCTGCCGCCAAACCTTTCTATGCTATCGGTGACAACACCACAACCGGCATCAACACAGTGGAAAAGGCTAAGAACATGGAAGGCGTGCGCTATAACTTCGCCGGACAGCGCGTCAACAACAGCTATAAAGGCCTGGTCATCGTCAATGGCCACAAAGTCATCATCAAGTAAAACCCTTAAAATATCATACAATGAAAGCAATTTATGTCAAGCCATCCTTGAAGTTCAAGGAAATAGATGCTGAAGAAAGTATGCTGACTGGGAGTGGAGAAAACAATTTAACTCCAGCAAGCAACGCTACCTTTGTTAGTAAGGTAAGCACATCTATAGAAGTAGAGAGTACCAGTGCACTCTCCAAGCAAGGCTCTTTCCATGGCGATCAATGGGATGATGAAGAGTAAAAGCGGAACATTGCTTTCAGCCTCCCCGTAGAAAGAAGCAAAAACCATCAAAGCCCGTCGCAAGCCTAATATGCTTGTGGCGGGCTTTGTATGTTTACGACAGCGAGAGCATGCGCTGGATGGGCTTTACGGCCTCACGGGCGATGGCGGGGTCTATCTCTACGCTTGGCCAGCCATACTTCAGGGTGTTGTAGATCTTAGCCAGCGTGTTTTTCTTCATGTACTCACACTCGTTGCATGAGCAGCCTACGCCACCCTCGCTGACCTCCGGCGGTACGGGGATGAAAGCCTGAGCGGGACACGTGCGCTGCATCTCATGCAAGATACCCGCCTCCGTGGCCACAATGAACTCCTTGACTTCAGGATGCGCCTGCGCGTATTTCAGCATCGTGGCAGTGGAACCCTTCACGTCAGCGATCGCCAGCACGGGAGCCTTGCATTCCAAATGCGCCATCACCACGGCATGAGGATGCTCCTGCTTGAGCTTCACAATGCCGTCGACGGAGAACTTCTCATGAACATGACAGCCGCCATTCCACAGTAGCATATGACGCCCCGTGACGCTGTTGATATAGTTGCCCAAGTTATAGTCCGGCCCAAAGATGATCTTCGCATCCTTGGGGAAGCTCGCCATCACCTTCTCGGCATTGCCCGAGGTGACCACACAATCGGTGAGTGCCTTGACAGCCGCCGTGGTGTTGACATAGCTCACCACCTGATAGCCCGGATGCTCCTCCTTGTATTTCTTCAGGTCAGCAGCGTCACAGCTGTCAGCCAACGAGCAGCCCGCGGTGAGGTCGGGACAGAGCACCGTCTTGTCGGGCGAGAGCAGCTTGCACGTCTCAGCCATGAAGTGCACGCCACACATCACCATCATCTTCGCGTCGGTGTCGGCAGCCTTACGCGCCAACGCCAGCGAGTCACCGACAAAGTCAGCGATGTCCTGAATGTCGCCAACGGTATAGTAGTGCGCCAAGATGATGGCATCCTTTTCCTTGCACAGCTGTCTGATGGCCTTCTTCAAGTCCAGTCCCTCGGGTACCGGCTCATCGACAAATCCTTTTTCCTTCCATTCTTCTTTGATTGTCTCCATGCGTATGCGTTCCGTTTTCGGTGTTATCCACCATTCATTATTATTCTATTAGTCTTTCTTCTATAAAAAAAGAAATAATAGTATGATGATGTAATGTGGAAAAGTTGATATGACAAGGCGGAAAAATTTGGAGATAAGGATATAAACACGAGATACAGAGAGATGCACACCGTGGTTGAATATCTACTCTTTGTTTATCAGCTCATTGTCCACTTATCCACAATTATCAACTACTGTGCAAAGGTAATAAGTTTATATCTTTTTTCGGTGCAAAAGCGTGGAAAACTTTGTCTCGTTGCTTTCAAAAGACTGTTGATATCCCCAGTCCGCGGCTTCTCAGCAGTGGCCATGTGGATAAGCACAGAGTTACTCCCGCGTTTTTCCACAGTTATCAACAGGGTTATCAACAGGGAAAGAATAATGAATAATGAATAAATAATAGTGGATCATAGCAATTTGTTACGCAGTTGTAGGAAAGTCGGTGTATATTAAAAATTGCTTATTAGTTAGTCAAACATTCGTTAGACAATAGTCAAACACTCGTTATCCAATTGGCTGACAATTGTCGGACAATTGGCTGATCGATCGTTTGACTATGCTATAAAAAGCATTTTTGAATATAAGGGACGATGATGAAAAGGGTATAAAACACAATGATGGGCTTTACCTGCGGCGAGGCAGAGCCCATCATCATGGTATGGATAGAATAAAAGCTGTTGTATGGATAGAATAAAAGCTGTTATTTCCGATTGTCTCCGTCTTCAACGAAGGCAGCCTCTTCGGCGGCAGCGATGATCTCCTCACGGGTCTTCTCCCGGGCACTGATGTGGCTCAAGTCGAATTCCTCCTCCTTAGCCTCTACCGAGTTGGCCGGTCGCTCCAGTGCACTGTCCTCCTCAGAGAATACCTGCTCGCGGAACGATGTCTCGTGCTTCGGCTCCATGTTGTGGGAAGCAGCTGTCGTCTTGATAAAAGCATCCACCTCACTGGTGCTGGGCACATCCTGTATCGGTTCCTCTTCCATTTTGGTGCGGCTGGCCTTGGCGGCGAAGACACTGTCGATGAACTGCGGTTCGCGCTTGAGTTTATCGAGGGTGTCCTTAGCGGCTTTCTGCTGGCTCTCCTTCTTGGAGAAGCCCTTGCCCATGCATCCGTCAAGGCCTTCGAGCTTGATCAGGCAGCAGAAGGTAGGATTGCCGTTGGCATCCTTGCTCTGTGTGGTCTGGCTGAAGTCGAGGTTTACCTTGTTTTTCTGACTCCACTCGATGAGTTTGCTTTTGAAGTTCACCTCCTTGTATGCCACCTTGTCGATGTTGATCATCTGTGAGAGGATGCGTTTCTTGAGGAACGTCATACAGGCGTCGTAGCCACGGTCGAGATAAAGCGCACCGACGAGTGCCTCGAAAGCGTTGCCACCGAGATAGCTGTTGTGTGTGGCAGAGCGGCCGCTGGAGAGGATGAGATTGTTGATACCCATCTCCATCGCCAGTTTGTTGAGTGTGTCGCGCTGCACGAGTTTTGAGCGAGTGTTGGTGAGGAATCCCTCCCGCTTGCCGGGGAAGTGACGGTAGACGATGTCTCCCACTGCAGCGTCGAGGATGGCGTCGCCCAAGAATTCCAGTCGCTCGTTGTTGACGGGTTTGCCTTTTTTGTTACGGTGCATGACACTCTTGTGCATCAGCGCCATTTTGTAATAGCTGATGTTGTGGGGATATACACCGATGATATGGTATAAAGAAGAATAAAGCTCCTTATCCTTTCGGAAGGGGAGCCTTATTCTGTCTAAGATATGATTAAACATATACTTTCTTTGTTCAGCAATCTATTACTCAGCGTACTTCTTGACGATGACGCAAGCGTTGTGTCCGCCAAAGCCAAAGGTGTTGGACAGGGCAGCGCGTACGGTGCGTTTCTGAGCCTTGTTGAAAGTGAAGTTCATGTTGTAGTCGAGCTCCGGATCATCATCTCCTTCAGCATGGTTGATGGTCGGCGGCACGATGTCGTTCTGCACACTCAGCACGCAGATCATGCCCTCTACGGCACCAGCGGCACCGAGGAGGTGACCGGTCATGCTCTTGGTAGAGCTGATGTTGACCTTGTAAGCCTGTTCACCGAAGAGATCCTTGATGGCCTTAGCCTCAGAGATGTCGCCTACGTGAGTGGAAGTACCGTGAACATTGATGTAGTCGATGTCCTCCACGCTCATGCCAGCGTCCTCGAGAGCAGCCTTCATGACGAGCTTAGCACCGAGGCCCTCAGGATGAGAGGCTGTGATGTGATAAGCGTCTGCGCTCATGCCCTCACCGGCAATCTCGGCATAGATCTTAGCGCCACGAGCTTTGGCGTGCTCAAGTGTCTCAAGGATCAAGCAGCCGGAGCCCTCACCCATGACGAATCCGTCGCGGCTGGCGCTGAATGGACGGCTTGCGCCCTGAGGATCGTCGTTGCGGGTGGAAAGAGCCTTCATGGCGTTGAAACCACCGACACCGCAGTCGCAAATGGCAGCCTCGGCACCTCCGGCCAGGATGACATCAGCCTTGCCCAGGCGCAGCAGGTTGAAAGCGTCAGCCAAAGCATGGCATGACGAAGCGCACGCACTGGTGGTCACATAGTTAGGACCATGGAAGCCAAAGTGAATGCTGATCTGTCCAGCTGCAATATCTGAAATCATCTTGGGGATGAAGAACGGGTTGAACATCGGTCCGCGATCCATGTGCTGACCGTAGTACATTACCTCGTCCTGGAATGTCTTGATGCCTCCAATGCCGATACCGTAGACCACGCCCACACGGTTTTTGTCGACAGTCTCCAAATCCATGCCTGAGTCCTTGACAGCCTGAATGGCACTGACCATGGCCAGCTGCGTGCAGCGGTCCATCTTACGGGCCTCCTTGCGGTCGATGTAGTCATTGACGTTGAGGTCTTTGACTTCACAAGCGAACTTTGTCTTGAAATTGGTTGTGTCAAATGATGTAATAGGTGCTGCGCCGCTCTTGCCGGCAAGCAGGTTGCTCCACATCTCCTCAGCGGAATTACCTACTGGCGTGACGGCTCCCAGACCTGTTACAACTACTCTTTTCAATTCCATTGGATTATGATTTTGATTAAAAGAGTTTAGCGTTTAATGTGTCTTGGTCAGTTGCCAAGTGGCAGACTGAAGGAAAGTAAATGATGAACGACATTAAACGCTAAACGGAGAGAAACGCTTCAGACGTAGATTACTTAGCGTTGTCCTCAATGTACTTAATGGCGTCGCCTACCGTCTGGATGGTCTCAGCCTTGTCGTCGGGAATAGAAATGCCGAACTCCTTTTCGAACTCCATGATGAGCTCTACAGTATCGAGAGAATCAGCGCCCAGATCGTTGGTGAAGCTTGCTTCGGGCTTTACCTCAGCCTCGTCAACACCCAGTTTGTCTACGATGATAGCCTTAACCTTAGATTCAATTTCTGACATAATTGTAACGTTTTAAATGATTAATTTTGTATTTTCACTATTAAACTGGGTGCAAAGGAACAAATTTTTTACCGATTACACAAATTTTTTATCGATAAAATGCTATTTTCGTGCACATTAACCCATTGTTTGTGCATAAAATATAGATTTTTTCTTCTTCTTTTTTCACCTTTTCGTTGTATATCTCAAAATTAGTTGCTAACTTTGCATGAACGCATAAATCAAATCTGAACAATACATGTCTTTTACTCAACAGTGCAACGAGATTTTCAACAAAGCTATTGATGACTACCATGTCACGGACAATGTGGATACGCCAATCAACAATCCTTATGAGCGCGATTCCATTGACAACCGGCTTTATCTGAAGTGCTGGATAGATACGGTCCAGTGGCATTTGGAGGATATCATCCGTGATCCGCATATCGATCCTATGGAGGCGTTGGGCATCAAGCGGCGCATAGACCGCTCCAATCAGGACCGCACGGACTTGGTGGAGCAGATCGACTCCTATTTCCGACAGAAGTATTCCGATGTCACTCCCCTGCCCGATGCACGACTCAACACCGAGAGTCCCGCGTGGGCCGTGGACCGTTTGAGCATCCTCGCACTGAAGATCTATCACATGCAGGAGCAGACACGGCGCACCGACGCTACGGAAGAGCACAAAACACGCTGCCAGGCTAAGCTCAACGTGCTCTTGGAGCAGCAAAAGGATCTCTCGTTGGCCATCGACCAATTACTGGAGGACATCGAAGAAGGGCGGAAATACATGAAGGTGTATCGCCAGATGAAGATGTACAACGATCCGAGTACCAACCCTGTTCTTTACAGTAAAAAGTAAGAGACAGCCGAAAGGCGAGTGAGGATACCTTAGCCCTAAATAACATGAAAACCGAACATATACTGATCATCCGCTTTTCTGCCTTAGGCGACGTCGCCATGACGGTGCCAGTGGTCTATTCGTTGGCAAAGCAGTATCCCGATGTTCGCATCACCATGCTGTCCAAATCGTTTGCTCGCCCGCTGTTTGAGAACTTGGCGCCGAACGTGGGATTCATGGAGGCGGATCTGGTTAATGAATATCATGGACTGAAGGGACTCAATGCACTCTACCGCCGCCTGACTGCCAAAAATTTCACGGCAATAGCTGATTTGCACAATGTCATCCGGTCAGATTACTTGCGTATGCGTTTCAACTTTGACCGTTATCGTGTGGCGCATCTCGACAAGCACCGTATGCAGCGACGTCAGCTGGTGGCATATAACAATAAGGTATTGGAGCCCATTCCCTCTGCTTTTGACAATTATGCCAAGGTGTTTGAGCAGTTGGGCTATCCTGTCCATTTGGAATTTACTTCGCTGCTGACCCCAGAGCAGGCCGGACTGTCACAACTGCCGGAGGGATACAACATCAAAAAGCCGTTTCAGCAGTGGATCGGCATCGCTCCTTTCGCTGCGCATCGTGGAAAGGCCTATTCATTGGCACAGATGGAGAAGGTAGTGGCTGAGCTGACACGTCGTCATCCTTCTTGTCGCATCTTCCTTTTTGGCGGTGGAAACAATGAGAAACACCAACTCGACGATCTTGTGAGCCGTCATGGCAATTGTGTGAATGCCTCTGCTGCATTGGGTGGCATGATGAAAGAACTGGTATTGATGAGCCATCTTGACGTGATGATCAGTATGGACAGCGCCAACATGCACCTGGCTTCGCTCGTCGCTACACCTGTGGTGAGCGTATGGGGAGCCACGCATCCCTATGCCGGATTTATGGGTTGGGGACAAAGTGAGGACAATGCCGTGCAGATAGATCTGCCGTGCCGCCCTTGCTCCATCTATGGCAATAAGGTGTGCCGCCGCGGAGACTATGCTTGTCTGACAGGCATTCAGCCCCTTGACATCGTTGAGAAAGTAGACAGAATACTCAAGTGATTACACAATAATAACATAGTAGGGGCGGCCACATTGTGGCTGTCCCTACGCATTTACCGCCAAGCGTGGTAGGGCGACTGTTTATCTGACATTTCACTCCCCTCTCCTTGGGGGAGGGGTTAGGGGGTGAGACTACTCTTTATTTGCTTTTACCTGTCACTATCTTCTTGATTTCGTTGAGCTTGTTGAGGGCTTCCACGGGTGTGAGGTTATTGATGTCAAGACCGAGAATCTCGTCACGCACTTGTGAGAGTACCGGGTCGTCGAGCTGGAAGATATTGAGCTGCACACCGTCTTTCTTGTCCGCAATGTTTTCCAATTTAGGTTTTCCTGCCGCTCCCACTTCCGATCCTTCCTCCTCAAGCTGCTTCAAGACGGTGTTGGCACGCTTGACGATAGAACGTGGCATACCGGCGATTTCAGCCACATGAATACCGAAGGAGTGCTCTGAACCGCCGGGAACAAGCTTACGCAGGAAGATCACCTTACCGTCAACCTCCTTGACCGAGACGTTGTAGTTCTTGATTCTTGGGAAGTGCTTCTCCATCTCGTTGAGCTCATGATAGTGCGTGGCGAAGAGCGTACGGGCGTGGGCATGCTCATTCTCATGAAGATATTCCACAATAGCCCAGGCGATGGAGATGCCGTCGTAGGTGGAAGTGCCGCGTCCGAGTTCGTCGAAGAGTACGAGAGAATGGGTCGACACATTATTCAGAATATCAGCTGCCTCGGTCATCTCCACCATGAATGTAGACTCGCCCAAAGAGAGATTGTCGCTGGCTCCTACGCGTGTGAAGATCTTATCTACGACACCTATTCTTGTGCTCTCAGCCGGAACAAAACAGCCAATCTGTCCCAAGAGCACGATCAGCGCCGTTTGGCGCAGCAAAGCAGACTTACCGGCCATGTTAGGACCTGTAATCATCATGATCTGCTGCTTCTCGGTATCGAGATAGACATCGTTGGGCACATAGCGCTCGCCTAATGGCATCTGCGTCTCAATGACGGGATGACGGCCCTGGTGAATGTCGAGCACATCACTGTCGTCAACGACGGGACGCACATAACAGTTGTCTTTCGATACCTTGGCAAAGGAGAGAAGGCAGTCGATATGCGCCAGGATGTTGGCATTGATCTGTATCTGCGGGATGAATTCCTGCATGGCCACGATGAGTTCAGAGAAGAGGCGAGCCTCCAACTCCAGTATTTTCTCATCGGCACCCAATATCTTTTCCTCGTATTCTTTCAGCTCAGGCGTGATATAGCGCTCAGCCTGCGCGAGTGTCTGCTTGCGTATCCATCCTTCGGGCACCTTGTCCTTAAAGGTATTGCGCACTTCAAGATAGTAACCGAAAATGTTGTTGAATCCCACTTTCAACGAGGAGATTCCGGTTCTCTCCGTCTCGCGTTGCTGTATCTCCAATAGGTAGTCTTTACCGCCGCGTGAGATATTTCTCAGTTCATCGAGCTCCGGGCTGTATCCGTCAGCGATGACACCTCCCTTGCTGATGAGCTGTGGCGGATCGGGTGTAATCTCCTTTTCGATGCGGTCACGCAGGCTTTCACAGAGATTGAGTTGCTCGCCGAGTCGTCTGAGACAGTCGTTGTCGGCAGTCTGACAAGCCCCTTTGATAGGCTGCACAGCCATCAGCGCATTCTTCAGCTGTACTACTTCACGCGGTGATACACGTCCTACGGCCACCTTGGAGATGATACGTTCCAGGTCGCCGACACGATGGAGCTGCTCGTCGATGAGCTGTCGGAAATCGGGATGCTTGAAGAAATACTCTACGATGTCGAGTCGCTCATTGATACGCGACACCTCTTTTAATGGGAATACCATCCATCGCCGCAACATACGTCCACCCATTGGGGTGGTCGTACGGTCGATGACGTCGAGCAGCGACAGCCCGTCCTCCTGCATTGGCTGCAAGAGTTCCAGTGAGCGGATGGTGAACTTGTCGAGTCGCACATACTTCTCCTCCTCCAGCCGCTTCAAGGATGTGATGTGGTTGATGCTGGTATGCTGGGTGAGTTCCAGGTACTGCATGATCGCACCGGAGGCTACAATACCCGCCTTAAGATGCTCCACGCCGAAGCCTTTCAACGACTTGGTGCCGAAATGCTTCAATAGTTTCTGTCGGGCGTTTTGTTCTGTAAACACCCAGTCGTCCATTTCAAAGACACAATATTTCGTACCGAAGAACTGTTCAAAGTCTTTCTTACGTGTGCGGTCATAGAGTACCTCCTTCGGCGAGAAGTTTCCAAGGAGCTTCTCAACGTAGTCATAAGTGCCCTCGCCGGTGAGAAACTCACCTGTGGAGATGTCGAGTAGGCTCAGTCCACAGGCTGTTTTACCGAAGTGTACAGCAGCGAGAAAGTTATTTTCTTTGTAGTTGAGCACATTATCGCTCATGGCGATACCCGGCGTGACCAGTTCGGTGATGCCTCGCTTCACCATTTTGTCCATCTCGGAGAGTCCTTTCTTGCCCTTGATGGCGGCCCGTTTTTTCTTCGGATCTTCGAGTTGGTCGCAGATTGCCACGCGTTTTCCGGCTCGTATGAGCTTCGGCAGATAGGTGTCGAGGGCATGGTGCGGGAATCCGGCCATCGGTGTGTCGCCGGTATTGCCGCCATTGTTGCGTTTGGTGAGCGTGATACCAAGGATCTGCGAGGCCACGATGGCATCGTCGCCATAGGTCTCGTAGAAGTCACCACAGCGGAAGAGCAACAAGGCATCGGGATGTTTGGCCTTGAGCGAGAAAAACTGCTTCATCATCGGCGTGAGCGCCGTATCTTTTGTAGACATATCTTTTTGTTACAAACTTAGCGAACTTGCACGGAGCATGTAAGCTTATGAAAAACTACCCAATACCGTGGGGTTAGAGATAATCAACTTTCACGACGACGACACGGATGTGCTGGTTACCGCTGTCGGTCTTGACTTTAGCGATATGCCAGTCGCCGGGGAAGAAGAGGAAGAAGTGCTGCGGGTCGCTGTCGTAGAAGCGGGCACGCTGCACGTCATAGGCATAGTGCACGACATCGGGGCGGTAGGGCACGTTGATCTTGCTGGTATAGTGGTCGATGAGCCCGAAGCGCTCCGTGCCTTTCACGACATATTGGAAGTCGATATGGTGGTGATGACTCTCTGACCGCTGTTGGCTGAGCTCCCGGTTGGCGTCGTCTTCCACACTGGCGACAAGCGTAGAGCCGGGAATCGGCGTGCGTCCCTTGGGCAGTGCAAGTAAGTCTGTCTTTGCCAACCAGCTGAAGAGCGCCTTCCACTGCTCCGGATTTTTCTGATATTGCGTATAGAACTCTGCGGCGTTGACGGTAGCGTGAGGACTTGCTGCCGTGAATCCCTCGCGCCAGGCACCGCTGTTCATCCAGTCCTGTGCCTCTTTGACGAAGGCTTTGTCGGCATAGTATTTCGTGTAATAACCTTGAGCATATATGGCTACTGTCAGCAAGCTGAACAGCAGAAAGAGAAATGCTTTTTTCATCTGTATGGGTTGTTGATATGAATTTATTGTTGATGTGTCTCTATATATAATAAGGAGTGCGGGCGAATGTAACGGTGGGTGCCTTATGAAAGGCGGCGGACGCCTTATTATAATAAGGCACACTTAACTTACCCCAGAAATACACACGGCATGAGCATGTGGGAGAAACGCCGTGAAGAGTGGCTTTTCAGCTTACCGTCATAGCTTTTTCAGCCTGCACTCATGTTTTTTTCTGTCTGCCGTCATGGCTTTTTCAGTCCGCCAAGTCCGGCGAGCAGTGCACGTGCGAGCGGGTTGTTGTCGAAGTTTTCCTCTTCTTTCTCCTTTGGCTCATTGTCGAAGCTTTCGTCGATCTTCCTTGGATCTTTCTCTACAACCTTATAGGCAGAGCGTCCGTGAATGCGTGTGCGTGTGAAGCCAGCGTCCTGTAAGGCGAAGCCCACATCCTGATTGACGTGCTCACCCGGTGTCCAGTAAGGATATTCCTTCATCAGCCGGTCGATGATCGCGTCGATATATGTGGCTTTCACCTTCTTTCCCTTTGGAGGTGCAGCGTAGAGCATGGATACCATCTTCACGAGGTTGTCAGCTTCCTGGAAGGGAGAGTTCTGCACCGCCATGGCTTCGCGCTCCTCATCGGTCAGCGAGTAGTCCTCACCATTCTCCAGTTCCTCAGCGAGCTGAGCATAGAGCTGATCATAGTCGATAGGCGTTTTGGTGTCAATGGCATGGGTGATCTCCACACAGACGAGATGCGCGGCACCGGCAGCGTCGGTCATTGGGTGAAGATTACCGGTCGTAGCGATGAAGGTCGCATAGTTCTTCCGTGGCTCCCGTGTGGTGCCGTAAGGCCATCGCTGCACGGGCGTGCTGCGTGAGAAGAGATAGCGTACGGCGGGCATCTGATCGGTGTTCTCCTGATAAAACTCATCGAGAGCCACAAGCAGATGGGTGGTGACGAGTTCATGCACGTCGGCCATCTGACGCACACGCACCTGATCTGTGTAGTAGTGTCTGAGGCTTGGGGGTAGGATGAGATTACAGAATGTCGTCTTTCCATAGCCGAATTGTCCGACGATGACGGGCACGATGACATCGTTTTGCGCCACGGTCAGTCCCATCCAACGCGCGACCATCTGTAGCATCCATTTATGGAAGCGGTGCGGCCAGTCAGGATTGGAGGTGATGATGCGCTGTGCCAGTTCACCCACATAGTCATTTCCGTCCCACGGTTCGAGGCTTTCCATCCAGCTTTTGGCAGGATTCCATTGCTCGATGATGGTCGAGTGGATGTATTGTTGCAGTTGCTCTTCAGTGAGATCAACGCCCTGGCTGTCGGCCATCAATAGCAGTGTGTTCTTGGCTTCTACCGACAGCGGCCGGTATTCCGTCATGTCGGAAGGCGCATAAAGCGTTTCCCCGGTCAGCACATTGCGTCTGAGCCGGCATTGACTTTCAAGGTAGGTGAGTGCATCCATCATCGTGATTCTATCTATAGTGCAAAGATACCAATATATTTCGAGAAAACAAAATATTAACTATCTCTGTGAGACAGAGCGGGAGACGTTGCTGTCTCGTGAGGCACTCTATACTTTGGTGAGCATAAAAAAACAAATCCTCACCTCTCCCATTGGGAGGTGAGGATTTGTGCTAACCTAAATAACAATCTTTACTTTACCTTTAAGTGACTTAATAACCTAATGAAAACCTAAAAAAAATAATCTTAAACCTAAAAACTAAAAACCTATATGAAACAATCTACTAACCTTAAACCTATTGAACAAAAAGTGTTCAGTCTACTCAGATTATCGTTCTCACGAACTTGTTTCCTTTTGACACTGCAAAGGTAGAAAGTTTTTTATGTACGAACAACACTTTATCATGATTTTATGGGATTAATGTTCTTTTCTTGACCTATATCAAACATTTGTGTACGCACACACAGCAATATTATAAGAAAATTATGCGTAAGCACATAAAAGAGGCGACGTATCTTTGCAGTGCGTCGCCTCTTTCGAGTTTATTCCATCGTGATGGAGTTGGTGTTTCATTTAGAAATCATGCCGTTTCCCTGACGTTGTGGATGAATAGGGAACTTGTGATGGAGTATTTCCTACTTCTTTTCTTCTGGAGCAGGAGCCTTGTTTTCCGTTTTACTTTCCGTTTCCTTCTTGCTTGTGGTCTTGCGTGCTGTGCGTGCTGGCTTGGCTTTTGGCTTTTCCTCTTTCTCGCGCAGTTTCTCGTTGGCAGACTCGATTTTCTCGAGTTTAGCCTGCAGTCTTGCGATCTCCTTGTCTTTCATCTCTATCTCGTCACCCTCATTCTTGATAGTTGTGAGCAGAGAGTTGAGCTGATCGTTGTCGATCTCTGGCGGATAGAGGCTGTTGACACGGTTGATGAAGTCGCCGAGGATATTCATGTAGTTGGTGAAGGCGTCAAAGGGGCTGGAGTAGATGCCGCGGTCGAGTCCTACGCTGCTGGGCTTTGTGGTCATGAAGCGGAAGTTGTTGCTGGCCTGCAGATAGTCCCAATCCTGGTTAATACGTGGGTCGTCGGCGATACGCACACGCTCCGCCACGCTGTAGAGCTTGTCGAAAGCTTCGCGCTGCATGGGGTTGCCGAGCCATGAGCTGACGTCGCGCTCCTCGTCGGTCCAGGAGAGTGTGTCGGGCACATCGAGGTTTCCTACGCTGTTGTGAGTGTCGCAAATCTCAGAAGGCGTGGAGAATGTAATACCGGCGCCTTTGGCGAACTTCGGAAGGGCAGCCATGAAGTCAAGGATATTTGACGACAGTGGCTGTGCGATGCCGAGGGCAGAAAGCTCCATGAAGATGTTGAAGACCTGCTCTTCTTGCGGAGCTTTGGTAATGCGGTCGATATACTGGTCGGCAAAGAGCGGATAGCCTTCCCAGTCGCTGTTGTTGAATCTGAGGCTGATGTCGTCGCTCATGACGACATCGCGCAGCAGAAGCTTTAGCTCAGGAGCCATTGAGCAGTTGTAGACATAGTGCGGTGATTTCCATCCGAGCACGTGTTTAGCGCCTTCGGAAAGCATTCCCTTGAAGCCGAGCTGAGCAGCCTGCAGTCCGATGTCGTCGCTGTATACGAGCGAGGAGTTGCGGAGCACGGTAGGTTTCTGTCCGAAATAGTCGACCATCTTCTTGCATTGTTTGCGCACATCGGCAGCGAAGCACTCACTATCCTTGAGCGATGACAGACCGTGGGAATAAGGCTCAGCGAGGAATTCCACGCATCCCGTCTTGTTGAGCTCCTGCAGTTTGTCAAGTACCTGCGGAGCGTGTACCTCCAACTGTTCCATGCCGACGCCGGAGATAGAGAATGCGCATTTGAAGTAGCCATTGCTGTCCTCTATCATCTTTTGCAGTGTATTGAGGGCAGGCATATAGGAGCACTCGGCGATGTGGTTGATGGAGCGCTCGTTCTCGTAGTCGTCGTAATAGTAATGGTCGGTACCGATGTCGAAGAAGCGATAGCGCTTCAGATGTACGATCTGATGTATTTCGAAATATAAACAAATGGTTTTCATAATATTCAATGTTGAAAGTTGAGTGTTGAATGATGAATTATATCAATGTTGAATGATGTTTACCACCCCAGTGTTCTTATATATAGCTTTCTAATCCATCGCCCCACTTTCTCCCACGTGATCTGCGCCACCTCACGTTTTCCTTCCTCTTGCAGATAGTGGAAGAGACTTGGGTTGTGGCAGATGCTGTAGATGGAGTCAGCCAGAGCGTGAATGTCCCAGTAGTCGATTTTGATGCAGTTGTGCAGGATTTCTGCGCATCCACTCTGTTTGGAGATGATCGTCGGCGTTCCGCACTGCATGGCTTCGAGTGGCGAGATGCCGAAGGGCTCACTGACCGACGGCATGACATAGACGTCGGAGTCTTTCAAGCATTCATAGACTTGCTTGCCGCGCATGAAACCTGGGAAGTGGAAGCGGTCGGCGATGCCGCGCTCAGCAGCCAGATAGATCATTTGGTCCATCATGTCGCCTGAACCTGCCATACAGAAGCGGACGTGGCGTGTGCGGTGGAGCACCATGTTAGCAGCCTCGACGAAATACTCCGGTCCTTTCTGCATGGTGATACGTCCCAGAAAGGTTACGATCTTGTCGCGTCCGGTATGATCGGGGCGCGGAATCATCTCGTTCTCAGATGAAAGCGGATAGACGGCATTGTGCACGGTGAAGACTTTGCGTGGATCCTGATGGTATTGGTTGATGACCGTGTTGCGTGTCAGATCACTGACACACATGATGCAGTCGGCATGATCCATACCGTCTTTCTCTATGCCGTATACAGTGGGGTTGACATGTCCGCGTGAGCGGTCATAGTCAGTAGCGTGGACATGAATGCACAGGGGCTTTCCGCTGACTTGCTTGGCAAAGATGCCGGCGGGATAGGTAAGCCAGTCGTGAGCGTGGATGATGTCGAACTCTTCCGAGCGCGCCACCACGCCAGCGATGATCGAGTAGTTGTTGATCTCGTCGTGGAGATTGGCGGGATATCCCCCTGCAAAGTCCATACATCCCAGATCGTTGACGTTCATGTAGTTGAAGTCGGCGTAGATATGATCACGGAAGTGGTAGTATTCCTCGGGGCTCATCAGATTGCCGATGCGCTGCTTGACGTAGTCGTAGTTGACATCACGCCATGCGATAGGCACGCAGTTCATGGCCACGATATGTGCGAAGGTGTGATCCTCGTCGCCCCAGGGCTTTGGCAGGCAGAGCGTGATGTCTACATCTCCCTGAGCGTGCAGTCCTTCCGAGATACCGAAGTTGGCAGTTGCCAGACCACCGTAGACATGAGGAGGATACTCCCATCCAAACATTAAGACTTTCATATTGGTTCCTCCTATTTATTAGTATTTATATTTTTCCAGTTGTTCCAATGCTCTGAGTATCTCGGCCACATTGGCTGCGAAGGAGATGGCGCCTCTGCCGTGGAAGGGCGGGTTGCCGTCGAAGAGCTCGGGAAGCGTACCGACACAGTGACTGAATATCTCGTCTTCATAGCCGACCATCTGTCGTTCGATGAAGCTCAGGCGTGTGCGTTTATAGAGTTTCAGGCAGGCCTCAACATAGAAACCGAAGAGCCACGGCCATGCCGTACCTTGATGGTAGGCGTAATCGCGCTGTGCCTGGGGGCCGACATACATGGGGTTGTATCCGCCGCTCTTTGGTGACAGCGAGCGGAGACCTTTCGGGGTGAGCAGTTCCTTGGTACAGATGTCGATGACATTCTTTTTCTGTTCCTGCGAGAGTGGTGAGTAGTCAAAGGCAGCAGGGAAGATCATGTTGGGTCTGACGCTCCAGTCCTGATTTTCACCGTCGACATAGTCGAAGAGATAGCCAAACTTGTTGACGAAGGTAGCGAGGAAAGCTTCTTTGGCCTTGTCGGCTTGCTGGCTCAGGCTGGCGGCAAGGTCGTCGTGGTGAGCCTCTTGTGCCAGTTTGGCACCGAAGCAGAGTGCATTGTACCACAGAGCGTTGAACTCCACGATATATCCTGTGCGCGGCACCACGGGGCGTCCGTTGGCGGTAGAGTTCATCCAAGTGACGGAGCGCTCTGATCCGTCGGTTTTCACGAGACCGTTGTCGGCAACAAGCAAGTTGGGATGTTTGCCGTCGGAGATATAGGAGAGGATGTCCCAGACAAGCTGTCCGTATTTCTTGGCGCAACGCTCTTCACCCTCTTCCTTAGCATATTGTTGGATGCACCAGATAGCCCACAAGGGCACGTCGGGCTGGTTGAGTTCATAGAGCTTGACGGTGAGTGGTTTCTCCTCCATGAATTCGCGGAGACCTATCTCTGCTGTCTTCATTGCTGCCTCGAAGTATTCCGTCTCCTCGATGCTCAGCGTCAGACCGGGCAAAGCGACGAAGGTGTCGCGGGCGCGCGCCTTGAACCAGGGATAACCGGCGAGGATATATTTCTCGCCATTTTTGTCTTCGACGTGGAACTGGTGGGCGGCATTGATCAGACAGTGGAAGAAATTGTCGCGTGGCGCGCGCTCATCGGCTTCTTCCTGGAAGAGCGGTTTGAGAGTGCGCACCTTGTTCTCCGTGGTAGAGGCGGCAAAGACGATGCTCTCGCCCTTGCGGATGGGCACCTCGAAATAGCCGGGCACGTAGAGATCCTCATTGCTGGCGTATCCGCGCTCTTGCTCTTTGGGATACTCTATGCCGCGGTACCAGTCGGGCTGGAAGATGAATTTCACCTTGCGGGAGAACTGCATGTAGAGATCGGGATAACCTGGGTACATGCAGGTTCTAATGCCGTTTTCCACTTCAGAATAGTCTCTGCTGGCCACACTGTTCTCATGTGTGAACTGTCTGACGCTCCGGAAAGCGAGGAAGGGACGGAATTGCAGGGTCGTGGCTGAGTGTGCGTCGTCGAGGGTGTAACGGATGAGCAGTCGGTTTTCATGGTGTTGAAAGACGACTTCTTTCCTGAGGATCACGCCGCCAACGCGATAGGTGGTGGTGGGTACTTTGTCGCAATCAAACGATTGGATATACTTGTGCCCCATGGGGCTGTAGTTGTTGCCCTGATACTTATGCAGACCCAGGTTGAAGGCTGCCCCATGCTGGATGACACTACAGTCGAGTGAAGAGAGCAACACATGGTTTTCATCGTCGAGTTCGGGCACGGGCACCACGAGCAGACCGTGATATTTGCGAGTGTTGCAGTCTACTATCGTCGAGCAAGAGTAAGCTCCCGAGCGGTTTGTTCGCAGAATCTCCTTGGGCAGACTCTCCTGTAAATTGGTCATCAGGGCTTTTTCAAATTTTAGATAGCTCATAGTTCGCAATTAAGGTTGTTATATATTATTGATGATTGTTCAAATGGTTGGTGCAGAGCGTAAGCTCTGCGTTGACACCCCAAAGTTAATAAATTATTTGGAATAAAGCAAATTTTGTAATCATTATTTTGGCAAGATGACGAAAAAATGTAATTTAATTGGTTGCTTATCAATGAAGATGAAAGCCTGAGACTTACGATTTCTTCATTATACGTCGATTTTTGACATTTCAGTGCTAAGTGTTGTTTGTTCACTAAAATAATTGACAAAGTTCTGTCGTCCTGCACTTTCAATCTAGAGAGCGAAATCGAGATGAAAATCACAAAAAGGAAGCGTCTGTCAGTCAGAAAGGCTTTCTGATACTGTCATCAAGGCTTTTCCATCTCCTCATCACGCCTGTTTCATCGTGTTAAATAGGCGTGACGACAGCATCAAAGTACCTTTCTGAGGAGTAGAAATGATCATTTCTGAAGTGTTAAAAAACTTGTTGTTTTATAATATACTGATAGTCAGATAAATATAAACTTTCTCAATTTTCGCGAAATTGGGGGCAAATGGGTGCTTGGTCGAAAAAAATCGATTCTCAGAGGCTGTTTTTTGTCAGTTTAGCGGACATTAAGTTCTATGGTGTCGCTCGGTTCCGTTTTGCTGATCTGTTGTGATGATGCTCGTAGTTTTTCTTATCTGTCATTCTGTTCTTTTTGACTTTTCTACTTGCTGTATTATTTTCGTAACTCCACGAGAGTATAGAAAATGCAAACGATTGCATAGAATTTAAGAAAGAAAGGTGCATCTTTGAGAACAACACTTCATCATATTCCCTTATTTTTGCCACAGAAACACATCGAGACGCGTATAAACCTAACACTTCCGCCAAGGGGCGGAGCACGACGAAACGAAGTTATTACAATTATATAAAACCTAAAAGTTAACCATCATATGGGTAAAACAATCTTGAAAAGAGCCGTGCTGTTAAGCGCCGGTGTCTTATGCACAATGACCAGCCTGGCACAATCTGTCGTGCAGGGCACAGTGAAGGACAAATCGGGTGAGCCGCTTATCGGTGCCACCATCCAAGTCAAGGGACAGCAGGGAGGTACCGTCACTGACCTCGACGGCGACTGGAAACTCAGCAATGCCAAGCCTGGACAGGTACTCGTCATCTCTTACGTGGGCTATGCCAACAAGGAAATCACCTTGGGCTCACAAAAGAGTCTCAACATCATTCTTGAACCCGACAAGCAGGATCTCGATGAGGTCGTCGTCGTCGGTTACGCCATTGGCTCGAAGCGCACCGTCTCCGGCGCCGTGGAGCGTGTGGGCCGTAAGGACATGAACAAGGGAGTGGTCACCAGTGCCGCCGATGCCCTCAAGGGCAAGGTCAGCGGTGTGATCATCTCGCAGAGTGGTGGTGACCCGATGGGTACCACCAATATCCGCGTGCGCGGCACTTCCTCGCTTTCCGGCGGCAATGACCCGCTGGTCATCATCGACGGCGTGTATGGCGACATGACCATGTTCAACGCTCTCCAGCCCGGTGATATTGAAAGCATGACTATCCTCAAGGATGCTTCCGAAACCGCACAGTATGGTTCGCGTGGTGCTGCCGGTGTCATCGTCGTGACCACCACCAAGGGTAAGAACGGCATGAGCTCGATCACCTATAATGGTACCATTGGCATGAACAAGGTGTTTAAGAACATCAAGATGCTCAGTGCCGATGCTTACCGCGCTACTGCCAAGCAGATGGGACTGACCGCTACCGACCTCGGCGGAAACACCAACTGGCTCGACGAGATCGAGCGCTCGACAGGTATTACACAGAATCACAATGTAGCCTTCTCGGGCGGCAACGACACCGGCAACTACCGTGCCTCGCTTGGTTTCGTACAGAAGCAGGGTGCCCTGCGCAACTCTGATATGCGGAACTATACCGCCAAGATCGACGCCCAACAGCTCGCCTTCAACAAGAAACTCAAACTCGAACTCGGCATCATGGGTTCTGAGCACGACGGCAAGCGGCAGTATGATATGCAGAAAATTTTCTACTCTGCCGCAGCCTATAATCCCACCTATCCTAATCATAAGAATGCCACCACTGGCAAATGGGACGAGGATATGCTTGCCAATGAGATTTACAATCCACTGGGTCAGCTCGATATCGACAACCGATATAATGTCGGTACCCTCGTCACTCATGGAAAGGCCACATGGACCATCGTTGACGGTCTCTTTCTCTCGGCTTTCGGCTCTTACACCAAGACCAATATTGAGCTGAAGCGCTATGTGCCCAATGACATCCGCCAAGGTGAGCTCAACGGCAACGGATGGGCATTTATCCAGAACTGGCAGCGCCAGGACTACATGGGCAACATCCAGTTGACCTATACCAAGGACTTCGGCAAGCATCATATCGATGCCCTCGCCGTTATGGAGGGGCAGAAATACAAGACCTTCACCCACTCTGAGCAGGCCAAGGGCTTTGAGACCAACTACTTCAAGTACAACAATCTCAAGGCCGGCGCCAACGTCTCCTGGGGCGACGTGCAGTCCGACTCGAAGGAATACACCCTGAGCTCCTATATGGCCCGTGTCAACTATATGTTCGCTGACAAATACATCCTCACCGCCAATCTCCGTGCCGACGGCTCGTCGAAGCTCGGTAGCGGCCACAAGTGGGGCTGGTTCCCATCGGCATCGGCAGCCTGGGTGCTCTCGCAGGAGAACTTCCTCAAAGGCGTCAAGTGGATTGACAATCTGAAACTCCGCGCCGGATACGGTGTCACCGGTAATCAGGATGCCATCGACCCCTACACCTCGCTGGCCCTCTACGGACCTAACGGCGTGACACCTGTCAACGGCACCAACACCACCACCTTTGCCATCCAGAGCAACGACAACCCCGACCTGAAGTGGGAGACAAAGCACACCTTCGACGTGGGACTGGACTTCTCGGCCTTCAACAGCCGACTCAACATCACCCTCGACTGGTACACCTCCAAGACCAAGGATCTGCTCTACACCTACACCGTGCCTGTGCCGCCGTTCACCTACGAGAATCTGTTGGCCAACATGGGCGAGATGACCAACCACGGCTTTGAGATAGGCATCCGCGGCGACATCGTCCGCACCAAGGACTTCACATTTAATTCCGGCCTCAACCTCAGTTTCCAGAGCAACAAGCTCAACTCTCTGTCCGGTACCTATAAGGGTCAGCAACTCACCACCTCAGAGCACATCATGGTGGCACGTATCAATGCTGCCGGACTGACACAGAACTATGGTGTCACCTACCTCATGGAGGGACAGCCCATCGGCGTGTTCTATCTGCCTCACTGCGAGGGTATCGACAAGGACGGTAAGTACATCATCGCTGATCTCGACGGCAACAAGACCATCGACACCGGAGACTCCGGCGACCGTCAGGTCTGCGGTCAGGCCATCCCGAAGGCTTATCTCGGATGGGACTTCAACTTCACTTATAAGAACTGGAACCTCGCCATGCAGTTCAACGGTGCCTTTGGTCACAAGATCTACAACGGCACCTCGATGACCTACAGCGACCTCTCCAACTTCCCGACCTACAACGTGCTTGAGGACGCGCCTGCCAAGGGCATCAAGGACAAGGTCATCTCCGACTACTGGCTCGAGAAGGGCGACTATGTCAACTTCGAGTATGTGCAGCTCAGCTACAACTTCACGCAGAAGCAGCTCAAGACCAAGTACATCCAGAACATCAAGCTCGGACTCGCCGTCAACAACGTCTGCACGATCACCGGCTACAATGGCCTGACACCTATGATCAACTCCGCCTCGCTCATCCAGCAGGCTGAGGGCACCACACAGTATGGCACACTCGGTGTCGACGATAAGCGCATCTACCCGCTCACACGCACCTTCTCGTTCAATGTGGGCATCACTTTCTAAACCTTTAAAGACTATATTACCATGAAAAAATATATTTTCGGTGTCGCGCTGCTCTCCGCAGCTCTGCTGTCAGGATGCTCGCTCGACGAGAACCCCAAGAGCCAGTTCAGCGAGGGAGAAGCCTTCAAGAACTCCACCCTAACTTATGTCAACTCTGTGGCTAACGTCTACTCGGCCATCGGCGACGGCCTCTACGGCGGTACCGATTGTGTCCACACCTTGCAGGAGTTTATGTCCGATGCTACCATGCTGCCCGGACGACAGGGCGACTGGGTCGACGGCGGCAAGTGGCAGAATATGTTTCTGCATAACTTCGAGTCGTCAGTCGACACCTACGCTACCGTGTGGAACCACCTCTTTAAGATCATTGGCCTGTGCAATACCAGCATCGACAAGCTCACACCTTTCTTGGAGGAGCACCCCGACTACAAGGCCTATGTCTCTGAGCTCCGTGCTCTGCGTGCCATCTACTACTACAATGCCATGGACCTCTTTGCCCAGGTGCCTGTCGTGACCAGCTCCAAGCAGTCGACCAGCGACGTGAAGCAGAGCAACCGCAGCGATGTCTTTAAGTTCGTCACCTCTGAGTTAGAGGCAGCCCTGCCCGACCTCGGTGACGGTCACAGCCAGAACACTGGCGAATACTACGGTCGCGTGACCAAGGCCGTGGCTTACATGTGCCTCGCCAAGTGCGCCATCAACGCTCCCGTCTACACCATCGACGACACTTCGGCATCGAGCTATCAGGCCTTTGTGGGCACTGACCTCAGCAAGCAGGCGACGGCCAGCGAGACCCTCGGACAGGCTGTCTCGGACAAGGGTAAGACCATCATGATGACTGTTGACGGCACCCAGCGCAACTGCTGGGAGACGGTGAAATACTGTGTCGATAAGATTCAGGCCGCAGGATACAGCCTTACAGCCAACTATGCCGACAACTTCGTCAAGGCCAACGAGAGTTCTACTGAGAACATCTTCGTGCGCCCAAACGACGACAAGACCTATAAGATCACGGACTACAATCTCATGCGCTCGCTCCACTACAACCATGCGTCGGCTATCGGCTACTCTGGTTGGAACGGTGCCTGCGCCACGGTGCGCGCCATGCAGGTCATGGGTTATGGCACTGCCAACGAGGATCCGCGTCTGAGACTCAACTATTGGTGCGACCGTGACTTCGAAAAGGAGCAGAACACAGGATCGCTCAGTGATGGTGCCACACAGTCGCCACTGGAGTATGAGCCGCTCAAGGCTGTAGTCAACTTTGCCAATGACGCTGACCCGCACGACGTGAAGTGTGCCGGTGCCCGCTTTAAGAAATATGAGTACGACGGCACAGCTTCCTCCCAGGGACAGAACAACAATGACCTGGTCATCTGGCGCTATGGCGACGCGCTCCTGCTCAAGGCTGAAGCAGAATACCGTTTGGGCGACAAGGCAGGAGCACTCTCCCTCGTCAACGAGATACGCACACGCGCCAAGGCAATGCCGCGCACGTCGCTCACCTTGAATGATATTCTTGATGAGCGCATGATCGAGCTCGCTTGGGAAGGCACGCGGCGTCAGGACCAGATACGTTTCTGTACCTTCACTGAGCCTACCGTGGACCGCTATTCCGGTGTGGCACACAGCTCATTGGCCGGTGACTACAACGACGACAAGACAGGTTACACCGTCGTCTATCCTATCCCCTACTCTGTGCTCAACCTCAACAAGAACCTGAAGCAGAATCCGGGATATAAAAAGTAAGTAAGAGAGTCTGACCGGATACGAAATCCACCTGCTGTTTCGTTATCTATCCGTCCCCCTCCCCGCCGTCGCAGGGTGTGGGGACGGAACTGTTTTTTCACGATTGTTCCAACCATCAATGTATAACACTATGAACAAACTATTGCTTTCAACTATCATGGCACTATCGCTCACAACAGCTTCGGCACAGACCACCGACGCACGTGGACCACAATGGCTCCACGATGCTGTGTTCTACCAAATCTATCCCTCGTCGTATATGGACTCCGACGGCAACGGCATCGGAGACCTGCCCGGCATCACCTCCAAACTCGACTATATCCAAAGCCTGGGTGTCAATGCTCTGTGGATCAACCCCTGCTTTGAGTCGGGATGGTTTGACGGCGGCTACGATGTCATTGATTTCTACAAGATCGATCCGCGCTTCGGTACCAACACCGATCTGGTCACGCTCGTCAACGAAGCCCACAAACGCGGCATCAAGGTGTGTCTTGACCTCGTGGCAGGGCACTCCAGCGTGAAGAGCCAATGGTTCCAAGAGAGTGCCAACGGTGACCGCAACGGGCGCTATGCTGACTATTATATATGGACGGACGATATCAGCGACAAAGACAAGGCCGACATCGTCGCGCGACATAAGGAACCCAATCCCGAGTCATCGACACTTGGCCGCTACGTGAAAATCGACGCGCCGCGCGGAAAATACTACGAGAAAAACTTCTTTGAATGCCAGCCTGCGCTCAACTATGGCTTTGCCCATCCTGATCCTAACCATAAATGGGAGCAACCTGTCACCGCGCCGGGCCCGCAGGCTTTGCGTCGTGAACTGAGAAACATCATGGCGTTTTGGTTCGACAAGGGCGTCGATGGCTTCCGCGTGGACATGGCGGCATCGCTCGTTAAGAACGATCCCGGTAAGGTGGAAACGTCGAAACTGTGGAACGAGATGCGTGCCTGGAAGGATAAGAACTATCCTCAGTGTGTGCTTATCTCGGAATGGGCCGACCCTACCGTGGCGATACCGGCCGGATTCAACATCGACTTCATGATTCACTTTGGCGTACCCGGCTATGGCTCGCTCTTCTTTGCTCGCAACACACCGTGGGGAAAGATACAGCCGTGGGACAATAAGCAGACGGCATATAAGCATTGCTATTTCGACAAAGAGGGAAAGGGTACGCTTGACGAATTCGTCAAGAACTATTCCCATTCCTATTTCGGAACACGCGAGAAGGGGTATATCGCCATCCCGTCGGCCAACCACGACTATCAGCGGCCGAATATCGGCATGCGCGACACGCCCGATCAGCTCAAGGTGGCGATGACCTTCTTCCTCACCATGCCCGGCGTGCCGTTTATCTATTATGGTGATGAGATCGGCATGAAGTACGAGATGGACCTGCCGAGCAAGGAGGGCTCCAACGAGCGCGCCGGTACACGCACGCCGATGCAGTGGGCTCCGGGTGCCATCGCCGGCTTCTCTACCTGTGCGCTCGACAAACTCTATCTGCCTGTAGCCACGGATGGCGGTAAGATCACCGTGGCCGCAGAGGAGAAAGATCCCAACTCCATGCTCAACTATACGCGTCGCCTCGTGAAGCTGCGCCATGCCACGCCTGCACTCGGCAACCTCGCCGACTGGAAGCTCGTCAGCAATCTGAAACAGCCCTACCCGATGGTCTACCAACGGACGATGGGTGGGCAGACCTGTATCGTAGCGCTCAACCCCAGTGGCAAGGCCGTGAAGGCTTCTCTGCCACGGCTCGGACTGGAGGCTCCGACAGACAACAGTTCTTTGGAGCAGGGCACGGTGAAGGCCGGCGCCTATAAGCCACAGACGCTGATAGTTACCGGCAAGGCAGCTTATAAGGCTGGTAAGAGCGGTGATGTTGTCTCTCTCGGCCCTGTCTCTGCCGCTGTGTTCCTGCTCAAGTAGCGCTGTGTTTCAGTTCAAGTAGCGCTTAGTTTTGTTCGGTTATAAATAGCTAAGTGCTTGTTTATTTCTCTGTTTTCAAGAATTGGAGAATTTGGGAATTGCATCGTCATCACGATTCTCTGATTCTCCTATTCTTGATTAAGACAAATAACAATATAGTTTTAAAAAAGAAAACTTATTACTTTTGTTTTATGTCCATCACATTTTTCCAAATTTTTTAGCCGGTTTTATCACATTTTTCCAGGCTTTTTCCTGCTCTCATATCACATTTTTCCTAAAAGCACAAGGAAGGATTGCGAGTATTATATCCCGTTTTCTTCAACGCGCCATCATTGATGGTATAAAGAATATCAACGAATATAGCGAAAATAAATATTCGGGATATTCGTTGATATTCTTTATTCCGTGTAGCGTAGCGTTAGCCTATAAAGATGAATGGATCGTTTGTTTCTAAGTGAGTGTGTTGGGTGACGCAAAGCATTCATTGGTTGGCTGGGCGATAGATCTCCTCCACTCTCTTCACCTTTTCCTCCATCGGCAGCATGGCGTCGACCCAATGGATGACGGTGCCACGGCGCTCCATGCCCCGGAACCACGTCATCTGGCGCTTGGCAAACTGGTGGATGGCAATCTCCAGCTGGCGCACCATTTCGTCGTAACTGAGTTGTCCGATGACGTACTCTGTGACGTATTTATACTCCAGTCCGTAGTAGGTGAGGTCCTCGGCCTTGATGCCACTGTCGAGCAGACAGCGCATCTCCTCCACCATGCCATGGTCGAGACGCTGATGCAGACGGGCGGTGATGCGGCGACGGCGCTCATCACGGTCAATGGCCACGCCGATGACGACGCTGTCGATGGGCGGCATCGGCCGCAGCTCGGTGGGATACTCTATGTTGTAGGTCTCTATCTCTATGGCGCGGATGGCCCGCTGGCAAGAGTCCACGTCGGTTTTGTTGTGCATCGTGGATCCTGTCTGCTGTTTCAGTTTCACGAGCATGTCGGTCAGTTCGTCGAGCGTCTTGTCCTCTAAGCGCTGTCGCAGCTCCGGGTTCTGCGGTACGGGTGATAGCGCATAGCCCTTGAGCACCGCCTCGATATACAGGCCAGTGCCACCGCAGAGGATAGGCAGCGCACCCCGCCGCTGGATGTCGTCGTAGGCGCGGTGGAAGTCTTGCTGATACTGAAACAGGTTGTATTTCGTTCCCGGTTCCGCGATGTCGATGAGATGATAGGGCACCGGCTGACCGTCGACGACATAGTCTTCGAGGTCCTTGCCCGTGCCGATGTCCATGCCGCGATAGACCTGACGAGAGTCGCCGGAGAGAATCTCGCCTCCGAACACGTGTGCCACGTGTGCGGCGAGGTCGGTTTTGCCCGTTGCTGTGGGGCCGAGGATGGTCAAGAGTTTCTTCATAGTTCTATAATTTTCCAGTCGTTGATGGCTTGCTCCTCTGATGAGAAGTTAATGCCAACCTTCACGATCTTGCGGCCGTCGGCCTCGTAAGGGATAGCGTAGCCGCGGTCGTCGATCTGCTTCAATGCGTCGTCGACGTTGCCGTCCATCTTCAATTTGCCCACGGTGATCGTCGTGAGAGATGTTTTTCACCAAAGAGGTCATCCTCGTTGTGATGTTGGTCTTATCGGTTGAGACATCATTTTCCTTCTCAGCCCAGTCCAACTGCATCGAGATGATGGCATCCAAGTCCTCTATCGTTCCTCTCTTCTCCGAGGCCAGGCTGAAGTGGAGTACGGGATATTGTTTCCATTCTGTCTCCAGTTGCTCCACCTCCAATCCCTTGAAGAGCTTTTTCTGTCCATTGAAATAAGCCTTGAAGGTACTGACAAGAAGCGACTTGCCAAAACGACGGGGACGCGAGAGGAACACAAAGTTGTTCTGCGCGGCATCGTACATCAGCCGCGTCTTGTCGACATAGAGAAAACCGCTGGTGCGCAGCTTCTCAAAACTCTGTATGCCTACTGGATACTTTACCATCGTTGATTCGTTTTTTATTCTATTTGCAAACTTACATAAAAAAAAGGAGACCCGCAAGTCGGATCTCCCGTTTTTTATGTAAGAAACACTAAAAAGATTGCAGAGTCTTCGCTTTAACTTGAACGTATAGGACAGGAAAATAGCTACACCTATTTATTATAGCGGCGACGGAATAGAAACTGAAGCTTCCTTCCGTGCTACATAATATTGCTAAAAATATATGCAGCGTCCAAGTAATTGTCCACTGAATAACTACTCGCTATGGGCAATCTTATCGAGGCACCAAATAGAAAAGGTGAAAATAGCAAGACTAAGCACTATGGTAAGAGCCAGTGGAAAGTGTATCATTCTACATAATTCTGAAGTCGTAGCACTTCCATCCCCCCATCTGTCCAACATTGCACAATATATATTGTTTAACGCATGCAGGCAAAAGGTCGGCGTGACACTTCTGAACTTATAGTATAGCCACCCTAACAATAGGCCAAACGTAAATGCGCTTGCGACCTGTGAGGGGTTGATGTGCATGAGGCCAAAAAATAAAGAGGAGACAATAATGGCAAACCATGGACTTCTTCTCAGTTTTAATAACATCTCTTCGATATACTCTCTGAAGACGAGTTCTTCGGCAAGTGGGGCGAGCAAGCATGTCGACAAGAGCCCAAGTTTACTATAATCCAATACATAAAATACGTCGCGGTTTAAATCCACAAGATTTAAGAGATCGTTGATATAACTGTCAATGAACGTATAAGCAAAAGAAAGGGCAAGCATAGGGAGAATCAGGTTGAGCCGAAGCCTACGTTCTGCGCATTTCGCGACAAGAGTGTGCTTACCATATTTGTGAAAGAATATAACCAACATAACTGTCTCCGTAAAAAAACACTGAAATGGGAGCATTTGACTTCTATAGTTATCCCATACATTTAAGTCTGTATCAGAAAAAAGAAGCGACACCGAACTGATGAGGACACAAAGTAGTGGCGAAAGAAATTGAACCCAGACTAAGAATCCTATAAATACAAGACTGACCTTCTTTATAATGCGTCCTTCGAATCGATTTAATATTGGTCTTGCCATATTGCCTGTTTCCTAAAAGCTCCTTCTATATTTCATGTAGGAAATGAAATATAGAAGGAGGCATTATCTATCCTTTTACCATTCTTAGTCCTTGGGCTGCATAATACAAAATGGTCAATGTAAGATAAGTGGCATCGTATGCAAAAGACGTTTTAGCATTCGGTCTACCACCTTCGCATTCCTGCATTTCCTCATAAGAGAGGTCTTCTATGATTTTCATACATTCTCTTATTTAATGTTCTTTGACGAAGTCGCGAGCAGCGGTCTTAATATCTGACCAATTGTCAATGATGTAGCCCACCACGGCTGACCATCCAATTCTACGAAGCAGCCCACCTCCAGAATAGCTTTGCAGCTCTTTCTCAGTGAGTGGACAGAAAAATTCTCTGTTATTCATTTTACACTTAGATATGTTTATATGAAACAATGTTATACAAGTTGTCGACTTCTTGTGGTGCAAAGGTAAGAAGACATAAAATAAGTAGAGAATAATAGCACTAAAAATGTATGCTGCGTTCAAGAAATTCGGACGGAAGCACACTACTTACTTCAAAATAGCAATAACAGCACCTATAGCTCCACTACAGACACCGGTCCAAAAAGCACACTTAAAAGCAATGGTAAATCGCTGCCAAAAGATATTGTTCCTATTCATCTGTTGTCTTGTTGTTTTTCTTTGTTTTCTTTATTCATTTATATTTGGGGAGAGCTTTACGTTCTGCAATCTTTCCTCTTTATGCAAGCAAATGTAGCGAACTCCGTTGCGATAGAACTTATTATTTTATGCCGTGGTTTGATTGCGGCGTTTTTGCTTTAGCTTTAGCGTATAATATAGGGAGATGGCCACTCCTATTAATATAGCGATGACGGAAGCTTCGGGGCCAAAGGAACCGCCTGTCAGCCATGTCGGACCGACGAGACGTGACATGATAATGGGATGCTGGATAAACGCCCCGGAAACCGGACAGCCGAAAACGTATCCTTCAAGATAGTTCCATGCCCAGTGCATCCCTATCGGTGCCCATAGCGATTGATGATAGACATAAGCTACTCCCAGCAGCCATCCCGACGTGACAGCTATGGCTAAGGCCGACCAGACGGTGGCTCCGTCATTGAAGATGTGAGCAAAGCCAAAGATCACGGCTGAAAGGATCAAAGCCCAAGCCATGCCTATTCTGTCACAAAGCAGTCTGAAGGCGATTCCTCGGCAGATGATTTCTTCTCCAATGCCGACGACGGCAAACAATAGCCAGCCGTAAAGTTGGTTCTGTATGTCGCAGTTGATCTTCTGCGGCTGATAGACGTTCAGGCAGTATAAGCTCGCCATGATGGTTCCAAAGAACAGAACAGACACTCCCCATCCTGTCAACAGTATCTTGACATCATGTTGCAGTGTGGCAAATATCTTGGCTTTGACTCTGGTATACATTGTAAGAAACTTCCTAAACGAAAGCAGCAGCCCCCAACAAGCACCCAGCGCAATTGGAATCTTTGCATAGATGGTGTAATCCATCATCAAGATGGCTTCGAAGAAGCCCATGATGAACAGAAAGCAGACGATACCTATGAAGAAAAAACATATCCATTCATAGAAGTCCATCTTGTTTCTTATGTTGTTCATATACAGATATTAAATCTCGATCTTAGTGATTACTATTGGACGAGGAGTGGGAAAGCTATTCCTGTCAAATTGCAGACGGCATGGGCGATGAAGCAATATCTCACATCATGGTATCTGATGAACAAATAACATATAGGTATTGCAAAGATAAACGTGTCTACTCTTAAAAAGGAGTCTCCAAAATGGGCACAGAAAAACAAGACGGAGCTACACAGAATGATAACAATAGGCTTAAAGCGACTTCTCTCCATCATGCTGACAAGCCATTTTCGGAATAGCATCTCCTCAGTGAACGGGCCTAACAAACCTGTTGCAATAACAGAAATGAGCAGCGGAAATAGTTCCGTAGTGGTAGAATGTGGGTAGGCGACTTTGCTAAATTGACAGATGAGATATATGGATAGTTGCCAAAGCAGGCCTAAAAGAACAGATATAAAGACTACTTTCATTTGTAGCCTCGACCGTTCAAACGTCCATAAGTCAAGTTTCTCAATTTTGTTGTCTACGGCTAACGCTACTAACAGAAAGGCAGAACATGCCATCGCGATGTAGTCAGTCATTGGTTGGGGAGCGGTCGCATCAGCATAGTTATTCAATAGAAGGCTCAAAAATGGTGCTGATACCAAGACAGAACCCACAAGACATACCACCAAGAATATTGCGATTCTGCCAGCGCATCTTATTTTACTATAGTTCATGTTGCTCGTTATTGTATTGTATGAAACTTTCGGGAGTTTGTATCCCTTTGCAGGGGCGGCCCTTGTGACCGTCCGAGAACTACGTTGCCACTTCTATATTCCCAAAAGCTTCACTCCTTTGGTTGCGGAATTGAGGTGCCTAAGTATTTGGCAATTGGTAAGTCACCCTTAGCGACTGGTTGCTGTCATTTTGAGCAATTTCTCTTTAATGCCATTGCTTATGGGGGGGATAGCAAACTGCTCAATATACTGGTCTATATCAACGATGTCTGTTTTACCTTTCTTCAATATTTTCTTTTCTGCTTTGTCTGCAAAAGATACATGTGTTATATAGATCTCTTCCCACTGATCATAGACCTTGTGAATGTCCTTATGCTTGACCACTAATCGCCGAGACCATCTGCCGGAGACTATATCTGTATAAGAGACACCGCTCGGATTCTGGTTATAGATTTCGCTCGAATAAGAATTCCTTAGCTGCTGATGGTATTTGCCAATAGTTAACGACCTCACGGAATCCGGATACAGATTGTCGAAACTATATCTTACTTTTTTAAAGAGTGTATCAATCCGGCAGACAGGCTCTTCCATTTCCTTCTTTCTTTTGATGGCATTGAAGCCTGGAATCGGAATAGGAGGCGTATACGAAAACAGGCTCCCTTCCTTAGTCTCTATTTTCTTGATGTCGTCGTCAACTAAATATCTTGAGAGAAGAACACAATAGTCGACTTCTCCGTTCTTAAGTTTAACAAAGTAGTAAGCGACACCATCATAATAATATTCCAGTTGCCCGTTGTAGAATTGTGGTGCTCGAAAATAAGCTTCAAGCACTACATATTCAGGACGTTTCGTGGTGATAGCCACCTCGTTCAGCACTTGCTCTCTCGGAACCAGGAATAGCTCGTTACCCCTTAATGTATCCATATCAACATCCTTGTTTATATAAGCTATATGTGATATAGAAAGATGACGGATATTCTCTCCCAATGAGATATAGCCACTAGTATTTGAGGTTACCAACATATCCCCATTTACATTAAAAGCCGACGCATAAGCGATCGGTTCTCGAGTACAAGCATCCAAAAGTCGTATCTTTATCTGTGCCTCTACTTCTATAAACATAAGAAGGCTGATAATAAGTGCAATAGCATTTCTCATAGAAATCAGTATGTATTAATAGGGACACCCTCTAGAAAAGCATCCCTACTATTTACGTTTACTTTGCGTTTTTACCATGATATATTCGAATACCAAACAGGAATATTTCTGTATTCCCTTTGATGCCGTCATTGAGACCTTTCGTGGTAATCACGTTAATGAAGCCACCGCCAAAAGTGGTTCTCATTTCTTTTTGTGTTAATTCTACCATGTTTTTAATTGCTTAAAATGAAACAATGTTATACAAGTTGTCGACTTCTTGTGATGCAAAGGTAAGAAGACATAAAATAAGTAGAGAATAATAGCACTAAAAATGTATGCTGCGTTCAAGAAATTCGGACGGAAGCACACTACTTACTTCAAAATAGCAATAACAGCACCTATAGCTCCACTACAGACACCGGTCCAAAAAGCACACTTAAAAGCAATGGTAAATCGCTGCCAAAAGATATTGTTCCTATTCATCTGTTGTCTTGTTGTTTTTCTTTGTTTTCTTTATTCATTTATATTTGGTTTCGCTTCACGTTCCGCAATCGCAAGTAAGGGTGACGAACTCCGTTGCGATAGAACTTATTATTTTATGCCGTGGTTTGATTGCGGCGTTTTTGCTTTAGCTTTAGCGTATAATATAGGGAGATGGCCACTCCTATTAATATAGCGATGACGGAAGCTTCGGGGCCAAAGGAACCGCCTGTCAGCCATGTCGGACCGACGAGACGTGACATGATAATGGGATGCTGGATAAACGCCCCGGAAACCGGACAGCCGAAAACGTATCCTTCAAGATAGTTCCATGCCCAGTGCATCCCTATCGGTGCCCATAGCGATTGATGATAGACATAAGCTACTCCCAGCAGCCATCCCGACGTGACAGCTATGGCTAAGGCCGACCAGACGGTGGCTCCGTCATTGAAGATGTGAGCAAAGCCAAAGATCACGGCTGAAAGGATCAAAGCCCAAGCCATGCCTATTCTGTCACAAAGCAGTCTGAAGGCGATTCCTCGGCAGATGATTTCTTCTCCAATGCCGACGACGGCAAACAATAGCCAGCCGTAAAGTTGGTTCTGTATGTCGCAGTTGATCTTCTGCGGCTGATAGACGTTCAGGCAGTATAAGCTCGCCATGATGGTTCCAAAGAACAGAACAGACACTCCCCATCCTGTCAACAGTATCTTGACATCATGTTGCAGTGTGGCAAATATCTTGGCTTTGACTCTGGTATACATTGTAAGAAACTTCCTAAACGAAAGCAGCAGCCCCCAACAAGCACCCAGCGCAATTGGAATCTTTGCATAGATGGTGTAATCCATCATCAAGATGGCTTCGAAGAAGCCCATGATGAACAGAAAGCAGACGATACCTATGAAGAAAAAACATATCCATTCATAGAAGTCCATCTTGTTTCTTTTGTTGTTCATGTACTGATAGATAAAGCATTCAAAAGATTAACCTCGCTGTAGAATTCTACAAAGAGGTTCATCTTTATTTGTAAGGCATCACAGAAGCCTGAAATTTATTATGGCTCATAGAATTGTATTGTCCTTGGAAACAATAGCCTAACAGCCAAGTGAACCAGTTGCCGGCAGAGATGGTTTTCATCTCTTTTTCTGTAAGTTCTCTCATCATTTCCTTCTCTACTGAATTTACCACTGACTATTAGCAGCTTTTCTACCATTTTGGAAATCTGCTGCTGATTGTTTAGGGTTGCAAATAATATCACCCACTAGTGCATTCAGCACATACTTTGCAAAAGTCACAAGCCAGTGACCGCCACTGTTCTCTTTCATTTCTTGATCAGAAAAAAGAACGATTACTTGATTTTTTGTCATTTTGTAATAATAAAGTTAATATTAATAGTTGTTGATAAGCATCTATATTTCATACTTTATGCTTTCGTTGCAAATTTTGTTGCACAAAGATACTTAATAAGGCTGTGTTTGACAAGTATATTCTTATAAATCTACTGTTCCGTACAAGGAAATCGGACGGAACAGAGATAGCCACTCCCTAATATATTCATTTTATGCTCTCCAAGATAATTCACCTTTATCTCCATGTCAAGATTAAATCGATTATCATAATAGAATGTATGGTTACATCGGTTATAACTTATTTTATAGGTTGTCCAGTTAGATATTCCGATAAACAAAGGACTTCTTCTGCCCAAGCCATGGTTCCGTCCAATTTTCTTGTACGGAATAGTAATTGAATTGGTATACACTTGTCAAGTATACTTTTTCTCAGTATCTTTGCACTTGTAAAACACCGGTGACTTACAAAAACAAAAACTGAACAATGAAAGAAAATTTAATGCGTTCTCTGACTGAGAATGAGATGAAAACGACTTGCGGAGGTGAAACGTGGCTCACAAGTGCATGGAAATGGTTGAAGAAGCATGTGTTCGTAGAAACGTCTGGTGACCCTAATGACAGAATTAAAGCCGGGGTTAGAATGTAATTATCAACCGACGAAGCATTGCATGGATTGAGTCTATTGCAATCCTTTGTCTCATTGGAATCGTTTGCAAGTTATGAATTTTTCAAAGAAATCAATTGGCACGCATGTTTTCTTAAATTTACTTGTCATCATCTTCTTTTTTCAGTTTACCCTTGCTCATGCTCAATCAGATATTTTGATTAAGCATCACATGATGTATACAAATACTGCTATTAGTAACTCAGGTATTACACACTATGTACAAGGAATGATTGATACCGGGTGTTCAGTATGTTTTATAGATTCAACATACGCAGTAGACTCATGCCATATAAAAGACATACAAGGCGATCGGACTGTTGACAACACGAGCGGGAAAAGTATCAAGTCATCCTACGTCTATTTGGACAGTATTAGCTTTGGAGGAGCTGTATTTACCAACGTGTGGTGCTTCATCGCTGATATAGCCGGGAAACTGCAACAATTCGCTCCTAAATTTATCATAGGTGGTGATGCCTTAAAGAGAGACACGTGGTGCTTTGACTTAAGGAAGCATAAACTCCAGTGCTTGACGATCTTGCCGTCCAATATCGAAGCATCCATCAGTTGGAAAAACTATGCTGACGGTGGACTGAACGAAATCTATTTTAAAGGTAAAATAGGAGGTAAGACAACTCGAATACTATTTGATACCGGTGCTAGATACAATGAGATGCTCTGTACTTCCGAATTCATTCCAACCTCGTCGATAAAGATACCCAGTGCAAATATGGCCGAGACACTAAGTTACGAAGACGTTGGGCTATGCAATAATGTTCCCGTTGAAGTGTCAGGTTATAGTTTCAAAGTTGATTTTATCAAACCCAACAAAGCAGGAGGCGAAACTCCTCGCATAAATGCTGATTTTCTTCAGGACAAGCGATGGGTGCTTGATTATAAGCATAGACACCTTTATATATTGGCTGACTAATTCTCTTTTTCGGGCAATTGTCAAAACAATGATAATGATAAGCGTTGCCCATAAGTGTTTTCTTGCTATGGGTAACCTTATAATTGTTCAGAACAATTGTTAATCCTACAGCTTCTTAAGAGATCGAGTCAGTCAGATAGCATTATATATACACTTCTGTGTTTATAATCAAGTACCCATCGCTTGTCCTGAAGAAAATTTGTATTTATGCGGGGATATTTATATCCGCCTTCCCTTGGTTTGATAAAATCCACATAGAAATGAAGTTTCGATATTTCTACCGGCAGATTTTTGCACAGTCCGACTCTATTATTATAAGTTAGTTTTTGAGCAATATTCGCTTGCTTTATCGCTATCGTATCATTTGTACTTACATTAAAATCTGTGGTTAGTTCATTTCGTGTTGCTCCTGTATCAAATAATATGCGGGTACTATGTCCTCCTATCTTTCCTTTAAAATAAATATGATTCATAGCAGCGTCTGTATAGTTCTTAGAATGGAGAGTGACAGTCGCATGATCAGGAACAGCGGCACACGGCATGATTTTCTTATTTATCATATCAAACATCCACATGCCTCTTTTTAAGAGATCTCCGCCAACAATGAATTTAGGTGCAAATTGTTGGAGCTTCCCTACTAAATCTACCACAAAGCACCAAACCTTAGGATAACAAACTCCTGCTATAGAAAGGCTGTCTAAATAAAAATAGGAAGATTTAACGTTTCTTCCGTATGTGTTTCCCATACTTCTATCACCATCCACACGTTTGATATGACATGAATCGATTGCAAAAGTAGAATCTATCATACAGACCGACGAGCCTGTGTCAATCATTGCCGAGACTTTATGTACTAATCCACCATCTGATAAATCCACATCAGTATACATCAAGTTGTTCTCTATCCTTAATTGAGATTGACCCCAAGTTTCTGAAGTCAGGACTAAAAAGATCAAGCTCAGTAATAATTTTAAAAGATTCATTCTGTGATTGTTCTGTTTTTTATCTCGAGATATTTGATAATTAATAAAGGATTGCTTATGTGTCAAAGCAATCCTTCATTTATTTGTTGTTAGATGTCCATACTAACTCCACCTTCGATTCTGCGATTAGGATCACCAGAAGTTTTAGCGAACACGTGTTTTTTTAACCACTTCCAAGCCATAGCAACCCAGGTTTCTCCACCAAACGTTGCTTTCATTTCTTCTTTTGTAAGAGAACGCATTACATTTTCTTTCATTGTTCAGTTTCTTTTAGTTTTTATTTTTATAATTCACCGGTGTTTTATCTGCACAAAGGTATTTAAAAAAGTTGCACATGACAAATAGATTTATATAAATCTACTGTTCCGTACAAGGAAATCGGACGGAACAGAGATAACCACTCCCTATAATATATTCATTTCATGCTTTCCAAGATAACTAACTTTTATCTCCATGTCAAGATTGAATCGATTATCATAATAGAATGTATGCTTACATCGGTTATAACTTATTTTAGCACCCATCTTTTTTAATTCACGAAGAATGTGATACAATTCACTCCGAGAAACACAAATTGCATCAGCGAGTTCGTCAGGCGAACCAGTATTCTGATTGCTTATTAACTTATGTATTTTCTGTAATCTTTTCAAATCATCTATGAAGTTCATATTGCTTAAAGCTTTTAGTCGATTTTGTCGCTTTGGTTACTCCACAGGTTACGGTAGAGTTCCGAGGTCTCAATCAGTTCTTTATGAGAGCCCTCGGCGACCACCTTGCCTTTGGCCAACAGAATGATATGTTGTGCGTCCTTTATCGTGCTGAAACGGTGAGCGATGGAAATGATGGTCTTGCCCTGTAGTGACAGTTGGCGGATCATCTGTTTAACATATTTCTCAGACAGAGTGTCTAATGGAGATGTAGCTTCGTCAAAGACTATGATGTCCGGGTCTTTGTATAGTGCTCTTGCGATGGCTATACGCTGTCGCTCACCACCGGACAGCGATGCCCCGTGCTCTCCGATATAAGTATTGATGCCGTTGGGCAAGCCATTGATAAAGTCGGTAAGTCCAAGTTCTGCAATAAGGTCTGACACCTTGCGGACATCAGGGTTGAGGTCGCCGATTGCGATGTTCTCAAGCACAGTGCCTTGAAAGAGTTCTATCTGCTGTGGCACGGAGCCGACATGCTTTCTCAGGCTCGTATTAGAGATTTGTGCCAAATCGTATCTGCCGATAAGAATGCGTCCTTCGTTAACAGGGTAGATGTGCTGGAGCAAAGATGCCAGCGTCGTCTTTCCGGAGCCACTCTCTCCAACGATGGCAGTAGTCTCTCCTCTATGAATGGTAAGATTCAGCTCATCGAACACGTCTTTGCGAGTACCATACCTAAACGCCACATGGTCAAAGACGATGTCGCCTATCATATCACACTCCAGTTCTACCTTCCCGCTCTCGTCCTCTTCCTGCTCCAAATCCATAATCTGAAACAAACGGTCTGCGGCAATGTTGGCATCTTGCAGCTGCTGGTTGGAAGATATAAGCGATTGCAGCGGACTTAGCACATACCCAATAATCGAATAGAACATCATCAACGTTCCGGGACTGATTTGCTTTTCGACGACAAAGCTGCTCCCCACCCACAATACGGCAATGGTGACAGCGGTAGACACGAAGTTCAGACCATTTGCTGTGGCTATGCCTCCATAAGCTGCAGAATATGTGTCATTGAGTAGTCGGACGAACCTATTCTCAGTTTTTAGATTCGCGAAATCTTCGAGACCAAAACGCTTGACAGTGACAATGGCGTTGAGAGACTCGACCAAATGTGATTCCAGATCAGCACTCTTTTCCATTATCTTCCGCATAAATCTTTTGTTCATTCGGTTATATCCAACAAATATCAGTAAAAAGAACGGGGTCGCGCATAAAGTCACGAGTGCCAGCTTCTATGAGAATATCAGCATGACAGCAAGGGTGACGATGAGGATCATCACGTTGACGACTACATTGAGAAACACGTCATTGATAAAAGTCCATTTGTGTGCAGGAGGCATGGCTAAACCAGAAAAACAGCAAAAGAACATTATCATAGAAATAATAAAGATTTTGAATCTTAATTTATTGAAGAACATGATTAATTATTACGCAGTGGAGACAGACTGTTGCATTAACAATCCTTATTTATAGTTAAGTCTGTATTGCTTTACATAGGCTATTCAGCTCCCTAAAATGTTTTGTCCATTCAATATGTAACCGCTCACCGTGATGAAGTTAACGAGGATGTGGAGCAGGTAGCCATAAAAGAAGCCAAGGTGTCGTCTGAAATAGGTGGCGGTGATGCCTAACAGAAGTTGAGGGGTGCACATGATGACGGCAAGGGGCAAGAGAGGCAAGGAAAGATCATAGTTGGTGACATGCAGGAGCATAAAGAGAAGCACAGAGACCGCTGCCGCTACGTCTTTGACCTTGGGAGTAATGCGAGACTGCAACTTCGTAAAGATAGCAACTGTCAGGCCGCTTGCCAAAAGTGACCATAAAATCTTGGAGCCAATAGCTGTCAAGAACGCGGAATCGGTAAAACCATGCAAGCCATACGTTATCAACTTTGGATAGACGAGCGTCCCTTGGAAGAAGGTCAGCACAAGGTAACACAGACAAAACGAACTGACAGCAATGTCTTTCTTGGAGAAGGACAGCCACAAACGAAAGACGATCTCCTCTAACAGAGGCGCAAACAAGGCGATGACAAGGATGGCATTCATTGGATGTCCCATGATTGCCTCACGGAATACGCCATTGACGATATGGTCGCTGATGTCCCATTTCAATAGATGAGCCAAAATGGCCAATGTGGCGAGGATAGGATAAGTGATGGCAAAGTATTTTACATAGAACACTATGCCCTTTACAGCAATGGTCTTCTTCTGAAGGCTTTTTCCGTCAGAGAAGATCATTGCCTTTACAGTACTGTATGTATCCATTCTTTATTTTTGTAAGTTTTACAGCATCTTGTAGATGCCGGTTGCAAGAAGAATGTCGTCAACGATAGTTCTAAGCTTCTGTCCCAATTTATGCCCCCATATTGTAAGCTTTCTTGTAATATCCCTCCATCAATCATTTGTGACTCTTTTGTTGAAAGTGCCACAAGCAAGAGATGTCCATTTTCTTGTTCTTTCATGTTTGAATTCTTTTTATTAGTTTACATGCAATTAGAAAGAGGAAAACATATTCCTCGTTATCTACTGCAAAAATAATATGTATTAGTGAAAAAAAATTGCACTATACGTAATTTAACAAATATTTCTATTGTTACTGTTAATGGTTTTTCTCAATAATTGTTATTTGCAGATGCGAAGAAGATTTAGCTTGATGTGGTTATAAACCAGTACTACTATTACATCCGCAAGATTGACAGTAGACTGCTCTATCGTGATGTAAGACTGAGAAACACAAAATTGAAATCAACGACCCTTTTGCCTATGAAGACAAAAGGGTCGTTGGATATAAGGGCTTGCAGTCCCAAACAGAGCGTGCACTGTTTGGGACCAATGCCCTTGTGAATATAAATACTTTTATTTCAGATGAGAAGGCAGCCTTATTTAGGCAAATGGAAGGCTTGGGTCATCTCCTTCATCTGTTCGTCGCTCATGCCTTCAGGCTCAAAGCCCATGGCACGGCAGTCGATGTAGATTTTCGCACTCTTCGACAGCACGTCGACCTGATCAAAGGCGTCCATGATGTCCGTGCCTTTGGCAAAGACGCCATGCTTTTCCCACAACACGACATCGTAGTCGGTCAGGGCGCTGAGCGTGCCTTCAGCGAGTTTCACGCTACCTGGTAGTTCGTAGGGTACAATGCCCAGTCCTAACGGGCAGAACGCCTTGGTTTCGGGTATCATGCTCCACAGCAGGCGGGTAAGCACGTCTTTCTTTAAGAACGGACGGTGATGGCTCATAGCCACTAACTCTATCGGGTGGGTATGCAGCGTGGCCTTGTAGCCACTGCCTGTTTCCACCTGCTTGTCGTGGACAAGAAGGTGTGAGGGCAACTCGCTGGTAGGCATGACAGGGTTGTCGGCGATGATTTCGTAGTGCTCGCAATCGTCGAGGATGCGGATGATGCTGCCGTTGTCCATCGGATGGCGTGCGAGATCGCGCATACGCTTGCCGGTGCCTTTGCAGAAGAAATAGCAGCCGCGCAGATGAGGAAGCTTCTCGCCGATGGCTATAGGCCCGGTGATGGCAGACATCTGACGGATGTCATCGTCGACAAGATCCGTGATGTTCACCGTGATGTTACCGCCGTTGCGCTCTGCCCACCCGTTGGTCCACAGGTATCCGGCCACTTCGGCAATTTTCTCGACCTCCTCTTTCAAGGCCGGTCGGTTTTCCAATATACTCTTCATAAGTGATAGAATGATTTGATTCAAATGATTTGCGGAAGGAAACAGGAGATGAGCAGCACGACGATACCTGTGACGAGGATGGCTATCGTAGTGCGGTCGCAGCCTTTCCATTCCTTAAGGATGATGCCCCACACATTGCTGAAGACCACGTTCAGTGCCATGAGGATGCAGAACGAAAGCGTGGTGAGTACGGGTGAGGAAGTGAGGAAGCCCTTGCCCAGAGAGAGTCCGAAGAACTGGCTGTACCACAGTGCGCCGGCAAGAAAGCAGAAGAAGAGGTTGTTGACCCATACTTTGCCCTTGCCGTAGTCGCTCCATGTGTGGTTGTGCTGGTTCTGCCATAAGCAATAGACGGCGTTGGTCACGAAGCCGCCAAGGGTGACGAGCAGTGTGGCTGGCAGCGTGCGGTACATCGCCGGTGTCAGTTCACCGAAGTTAATGTCCTTGCCAAACTCCAGTCCTACGTTGAAGCAACCGCTCATGAAACCGGCGAGCAGCGCAATGGTGATGCCTTTTGGGAAGTTGAAATCCTTGACGGCTTTGCGCTTCTCTTCTTCCGAGAGGGTAGCCGTCTTGCGTTTCCCGGCCCATCCAATGATGGCTATGCCGAGAAGAGTGACGGCGACACCGATGAGCACAGAGGCGGTCAGCTGGCTGAGAGCGTGCTCTTCGGGGAAGAACGCGTTGATGAGCACCGGTCCCATGATCGTGCCCAGACCCGCACAGGTGCCCAAGGCGATGGACTGTCCGAGGGCTACACCGAGGTAGCGCATCGACAGGCCGAAGGTAAGTCCGCCTACGCCCCACAGCACACCGAAGAACACTGTCATAGCCACATGGAAACGGTTGGCACCGGCCAACAGCTCTATGAGACCATGACCAGACGGCACGGCCAGCTCAGCACCCAACAGCGGCAGGAGCAGCCAGGCAAAGACACCCTGTATGAGCCAATAGCTTTCCCAGCTCCATTCCCTGACTTTGTTGATGGGCACGTAGCAACTTGACTGGCAGAAGGCACCGGCAGCAATAATCAATAAACCTATCAGTATCTCCATAATCGGTAGACAGCGGATGGAGGACACTCCCCCACCCTGCTGTAGTTTATAGTTTCTGTTCCTATATATTAACAAGGTGTCAGCGCTTGCTGAGCACGTCTTTCTCGTATTGTTCCACGTCGGCGAGGTAGTTCTCAGCTACGGGCACGTTGTTCTTCAAGTTGTAATAGTCGTAGACAGCGCCGAGGGGCAGTGTCTTCTCCTCTTCCAGCAGGGCAAGGCGCTCGAAGAAGCGTCCTTCATCCTCGTATTGGCGGAGCTTGGGCAGCGGTTCGAGCAAGGCCTGCAGGAGGCTCTTCTGTGCGGCGCGCACACCGATGATGTAAGCACCGATGCGGTTGATGCTCGCATCGAAATAGTCGAGACCAATATGTGCACGGTCGAGGGCGTTGGCACGCACCAGTTCGGCGAAAAGGTTGCGTGTGTTGTCGTCGAAGAGCGTCACATGGTCGCTGTCCCAGTGCATGGGTCGGCTGACGTGGAGCATCAGTTCGGGCACGAAGAGCAATAGCGAAGAGACAGCGTCAGAGACATTCTCCGTGGGCTCATAGTGACCGGTGTCGAGGGTGTAGATGACATTGTTCTTGGAGCAGTAGCCGGCATAAAAGTCATGCGAGCCGACGGTGTAAGCCTCCAGTCCGATACCAAAGAGCTTGGCTTCAAGGCAGTCCTTCATGTTGGGAAGCTTCTCAGCGAGGATGTCATCAAGACTGTTCTTGAGAATCTCGCGGTAGCGGTATTTCTCCACGGTGAGGTCTTTGCTGCCGTCATGGATCCAGATGTTCATGATGCAAGGGTCACCCTGTGCCTTACCCATAGCATCGGCGATGCGACGACAGCGCTTGGTATGCTCAATCCAGAAGTCTCGGATTTCCTTGTCGGGATTGGCCAGTGTCAGTGAGCCGCTCTTGGGATGTGAGAACGATGTAGAGTTGAAGTCGAGACTCATGTGACGCTCTTTCGCCCACTGCATCCAACCCTCGAAGTATTTGGGTTCCACCTGATCACGGTCTACGAACTTTCCGCCAAACTCGCCGTAGGTCTCGTGGAGGTTGAAACGGAAGGTACCGCCGAGCAATGAGAGCACCTTGTCGACGTCCTGGCGCAGCTCGTCGATATTGCGGGCACGTCCGGGATAGTTGCCTGTAGCCTGGATGCCGCCTGAAGCAGCCTCACCGCGCTCAAAGCCGACGACATCGTCGGCCTGCCAGCAATGGAGGCTGATCGGTGTATGCTGGAGTGTTTCCAGTGCTTTGTCGGTGTCTACGCCAAGTGCGGCATAGCGTTCACGGGCGATCTCATAGTTCTGTTGGATTTGTTTCGTTGTCATATTGGTCTTTATTTATTTGGTTGATATTCTTTCAGTGTGATGCTTTGGGCAATGACGCGACGCATGTCCCAGATGTTCCCTACCCCACCGCCGGCCTTAGCCTGAAGCATGATGTTGCCGAGAGCCGTGCCTTCCTGTGGTCCGGCGAGGACGCGCACACCGAGCGCGTCAGCGGTCATCTGGTTGAGATAAGCATTGAGGCTGCCGCCGCCGATGATGTGCAGCGTGTCGATAGTGAACGGAGCGAAGTCCTGAAGCCAGTCAAAGACTGTCTTGTAACGGTTGACGAGAGAGTCGAAGAGACAACGGCAAACCTGCGCACGGGTCGCGGGAATGGGCTGATGATGAGTCTCACAGTAGTCGCGGATGGCCAGCAGCATGGAGTCCGGAGCAGCGAACATTGGGTCGTCGGGATTGACGAGTGTGCGGTTGGGTGCCTCTTTCATGGCGTCGCCTTGCAAGCGCTTGTGGCTGAGCTCCTCTTTGATGCGCTGCTCAGCTTTCTTCTCATCGTGTTCCTCAGCGAGAATCTGTTTCTTCCATTCGCGACGGCAGCACTCATACATCCACATGCCGCAGATATTCTTCAGGAAACGTGTGGTGCCGTCGATTCCCCCCTCGTTGGTGAAGTTGCGTTTTTGGCTATCCTCGTTGATGATAGCCTTAGGTGTCTCTATACCCATGAGGCTCCACGTGCCGCTGCTGAGATAGGCGAAGTGCTCGTCCTTTGCAGGTACGGCAGCCACGGCACTGGCTGTGTCGTGACCAGCAACAGTGATAACGGGTAGGGCTCCGAGCCCTGTGAGCTTTTGCACTTCCGGTGTGAGCGTGCCGAGAACGGTGTCCGGCATAGCCATTGGACCAAAGACATCACGGGCAATGCCGAGTGCACGGAGCAGTTCCTCGTCGAGGTCACCGGTATCGGGATTGAGAAGCTGAGACGTAGATGCCACCGTGTACTCGCAGACAGCCTTACCAGTGAGCATGTATCCGAGAGCATCAGGAATGAAGAGAATCTTCCTGGCAGCCTTTAAGGCACTGTTGCCGTGCTGCTCCATGGCATAGAGCTGGAAGAGGCTGTTGAAGTTCATAAACTGTATGCCGGTGCGCCGGTAGACCTCGTCCTTGACCATGCGGTCGTTGAAGAAGCGCTCCATCATGCCGTTGGTATGCGGGTCGCGATAGGCGATGGGGTTGCCGAGCAGCGCGCCGTCGTCGCCGAAGAGCGCGAAGTCGCAGCCCCAGGTGTCGATACCGATACTCTGAATGTCGATGCCGCGTTGTGCAGTGAGCTGCAGTCCGCGTATGATTTCGTTGTAGAGAGCGTAGAGATCCCAATAGAGATGTCCGCTCAAAGCGATGAGCGGGTTGTCGAAACGGGTGAGTTCCTCAAGTTCCACGCGCCCTTTGTCGAGTGTGCCGACGATGGTGCGTCCGGAGGTAGCTCCGAGATCAATGGCTAAATAGTGTTTCATCTTTTCTTTCGGAAATTGGCTGGTGTAATATGGTTTTTCTTTTTGAATGCAGCAGAGAAGTAGTCGGCATTGTCATAACCTATGCGGTCGGCAATCTCGGTGAGGCTGAGATCAGTGCCGACGAGCAGTTGTTTGCTGCGCTGAAGGCGGAGCTCCTGCAAGTATTGCAAAGGCGCGTAGCCCGTGTATTCCTTGAAGAGTCGTCGGAACTTGGAGTATCCCATGTTGATGGCATCAGCGACATCTGTGGGTCCGATTTTCTGGCAGAACTTCTCCGTCATGATGATTTTAGCCTTATGGATGGCTTCCGCGGCCTGCTGATCCTCGAAGGTGTTGTGGCGGTTGAGGGCGAAGGCATAGCCTTGCAGCATGTTTGCCACGCCGCCGAGCATCTGTTGGAATCCTATGCCCTGCTCGCTTGCGATGGCGATGGCGTTGCGGTAGAGACGTACGATGTCCTCGTTGAGACCCACATGGAAGACCGGTTCACGTGGCAGGAAGAAGCCATTGCTCACGCGGCTGTCGATGTTCAGTCCCTTGAATCCTATCCAGTATTCGTCCCATCCCGTGGCTTCGTCGGGCTGATAGCTGTGCCACTCACCGGGGAAGAGCAGAAACATGTCGCCCTCCCCTACCGTTGCTTGTCCGAAGCTCTTTGACTCGAAGACGCCATGTCCGCGTGAGATGTAGACAAACTGATACTCGTCGAGCACGCGTCCCCTACCCGCCTGGAACGAATAAGCCTGCGGATGTCCCTTGGGAGGATAGGCTTCTCCGGGTGCGATATGCTGGTAACCCACGGTGCTGACGGTCAGTCCCCAGTGGATATCCTGGTCATTGCTGAGCAAGTAGATGGATGTCATCTGATTGGTCATCATGTTTTTAGTTATCGGGCAATCCTTGTTTATTGATTGTAGTACGGTTGCAAAGATAGCGTGTTTTTCTTATTGTTTAGGGTTATAATTGATAAAAAACACGTGAATTTTGATATAGTGTACTATTCTTATAGCAGGGTGAACGATTATACAAAACAAGGCGAACACAGGTATATAATAAGGAGAGCTATTATATATAATCATGAGATCACCTATATATAATAGGGAGTACGTCCTTATATATAATAATGAGTGCGCCCTCACGGCGCCTTTTTGGTATGATCACAAAAAAAAGGCCCGCAGCACGAAACTGCGGACCTTGTTATTTCAGAGTTGTTACCTTCTCGGTATTACTTCAGCTCAGCGAAGTACTTGATGGTGCGAACCATCTGAGAAGTGTAAGAGTTCTCGTTGTCGTACCAAGAAACAACCTGCACCTCATAAGTGTCGTCATCGAGCTTCACGACCATTGTCTGTGTAGCGTCGAAGAGAGAACCGAAGCGCATGCCGAGGATATCAGAAGAAACGATCTCCTCGTCGTTGTAACCGAAGCTCTCGTTAGCAGCAGCCTTCATAGCGGCGTTAACGCTGTCAACAGTTACATCCTTGCCCTTGACAACAGCGTAGAGCAGAGTTGTAGAACCGTCTGGCACAGGTACACGCTGTGCAGCACCGATCAGCTTGCCGTTCAGCTCAGGCAGAACCAGGCCGATAGCCTTAGCTGCGCCAGAGGAAGCAGGAGTGATGTTGCAAGCACCAGCACGGCTACGACGCAGGTTACCCTTGCGCTGAGGACCGTCGAGGATCATCTGGTCGCCAGTGTAGGCGTGGATGGTCTGCATGATACCAGCCTGGATAGGATAAACATTGTTCAGAGCCTGAGCCATAGGAGCGAGGCAGTTTGTGGTGCAAGAAGCAGCGCTGATGATCTTGTCGTCAGTTGTCAGAGTCTTGTGGTTAACGTTGAAAACGATAGTCTTCAGGTCGTTGCCAGCAGGAGCGGAGATAACAACCTTCTTAGCGCCAGCCTTCAGGTGAGCCTCAGACTTAGCCTTAGATGTATAGAAACCTGTGCACTCGAGAACAACGTCTACATCGAGCTCGCCCCAAGGCAGTTCTGCTGCGTTAGGCTTAGCGTAGATAGTGATCTCTTTGCCGTCAACAGTGATAGAGCCAGGAACGGTGACCGTGCGGCCGTCCTCAGCGTACTGAGCATCCTTGTACTCTACGGTGTGCTTCTTCTCGCCACCGATGATGCCCTGATAACCACCGTGTGTGGTATCATACTTCAGGAGCTGAGCCAGCATCTTCGGGCTGGTCAGGTCGTTGATAGCAACAACATCATAGCCAGGAGCTGCGAACATCTGGCGGAATGCGAGACGGCCGATACGACCGAAACCATTGATAGCTACTTTAACATTTGCCATTTTACTTCTATTATTTATAAAGGGTTATAAAATGTGTTCTCTTTGTCGGAAATGCGTTTTTTTGTTGTCTCGCAAGAACTTTTCTTGCTTATCGATTGCAAAGATACAAATTATTTTCTAATTTTGCACAAGCTATAAGTATTAAATAAATTAAACGTCTTTCAGAGTGTTAAGTCCACTTGGCAAAATGGGCTTTTCGCTATTTACAGTAAAGTAGTTATGAGTAAATTTATTCAAGAATTCAAGGATTTTGCCGTCAAGGGCAATGCAGTAGACATGGCTGTTGGTGTGATCATCGGCGGTGCGTTTGGTAAGATTGTGAGTAGTGTCGTTGACGACATCATCATGCCGCCTATCGGATGGCTGATCGGAGGCGTGAACTTCTCCGACCTGAAGGTGACGTTGCCCAGCGTTGTCATCCCCGGTGTGGAGCAGATGAAACCTGCCACCATCAACTATGGCAACTTCATCCAGACGCTCATTGACTTTGTGATCATCGCTTTCTGCGTTTTCCTCTTGGTCAAGGGCATCAACGCACTCACACGCAAGAAGAAAGAAGAGCCCACTGCGCCACCGGCACCGAGCAATGAGGAGAAGCTTCTCACGGAGATCCGTGACTTGCTCAAGGAGCAGAAGTAGCGCTTACTAAGTTTGGACGATGCGACGGATCACGGAAGAGGCTTCGCACTATGATGATTTGGAGCAGAAGCCGGTAGCTGAGTTGCTTTGTGACATCAACCGCGAAGATCATTTCGTGGCGGATGCCGTGAAGCAGGCTCTGCCTCAGATCACACGGCTTACAGAGACAATCGTGGAGCGCATGAGGCGAGGAGGGCGCCTTTTCTATATTGGTGCAGGCACAAGTGGACGTCTTGGTGTGCTCGACGCCTCGGAGTTGCCACCTACCTATGGCACTGATCCGCGCCTTGTGATAGGGTTGATTGCGGGTGGCGACTCTGCGTTACGTCAAGCCGTGGAACATGCCGAGGATGATGGTCTGCAGGGTTGGAAAGACTTGGTGGAACAGGGGCTTTCCTCCGGTGACACTGTCATTGGCATCGCAGCCTCGGGCACTACACCTTACGTGGTGGGTGCCTTGCGTGAAGCGCGTCGCCATGGTGTGGTCACGGGATGCATCACCAGCAATCCTGATACACCCTTGGAGACTGAGAGTGACTATCCCGTGGTGACCATTGTCGGTCCGGAATTTGTCACCGGCTCGTCACGTATGAAGTCCGGAACAGCGCAGAAGATGGTGCTCAACATGATTTCTACCACCGTGATGATACGTCTCGGACGTGTCAAGGGCAATAAAATGGTCGATATGGAGCTGACCAACGAGAAGCTCATCGACCGTGCCGTGCGCATGGTGATGGACCACGACCACCTCGACTACGACGCTGCCAAGAAGAAACTAATGCGGAATTCGCTGGATGAGATCATGCGGGGACCGGATGCCATAAAGTAGGGAGAAACGGGCCTTTTCACCTCGTGTGGAAGTCTACCGGATGTAGTCTTTCGACACGAGATCGTAGTAGAGTGCCTCAAGCTCGGCGAGCGTGAGGTGCTCTACACTGTGTTCGATGATACGGATCAGCTCGTCGCGCCGGCTGTCGCTGTCGGCTGAGAAATGGGTGAAGACTTTGGCCATAACCTATTATTATTGTTGTTGATAGAGTGCAAAGGTAAGGAATTTAGCTGGGATAGGAGTATCCTCATTTATTAGGATGATTTTTCGCCGGAATATTTGCTTTTCTCAAATATTCCGCTTATATTTGCAAACGAAAGAAGCTATTACTTAATAACATAACAACCTATGGATCTTGGCAAACTCAAAAAATGGAGGATTACCCTCTCTTATCGTCAAAAGGTCGTGGGCCTTGTCCTGTGTGGCATCATCGTAGGTTTAGGCGGACTCTTTGCCTACTTGCTTCGCATGCATACCTATATAATAGGTGATGATCCGGCAGCGTGTGTCAACTGCCATATCATGTCGCCTTGGTATGCCACATGGTCACATTCCTCCCATGGACGCGATGCAACGTGCAACGACTGCCATGTTCCTCACACCTCGCTGGCGGCGAAATATTTCTTCAAAGGCCTTGACGGCATGAAGCACGTTGCCTATTTTGTCACCAACAGCGAGGATCAGGCAATCATGGCAGAAAACGCCAGCGCGGAGGTCATCATGGACAACTGCATCCGTTGCCACACTGAGCTCAACACGCGCATGGTGCGCACGGGCAAGATCGACTACATGCTTGCGAAGCGCGGTGAAGGATTTGCCTGTTGGGACTGCCACCGCAATGTGCCACACGGAGGCATGAACACACTCTCATCTACGCCTGGTGCTGAGACACAGGTACCGATTCCACCCAGCCCTGTACCCGCATGGCTGCAAAAGGCATTGGGACATTAACATAAAGAAAAACTAAAAACTTACTGATATGTCACGACAATTGAAAAAATGGCAAGGATGGCTGCTCTTCCTCGGAGCCATGGTCATCGTTTTCGTTCTTGGGCTTCTATGCTCGTCGCTCTTGGAGCGCCGCGCCGAAGTCGTATCTGTGTTTAACAATCGCCGTACGCCGATGACCGACTCCATCGTGGCACAAAACGAGAAGTTTGCGGAAGACTTCCCACACGAGTATGAGACATGGTCGATGACGGAAGACACCTCGTTTGTGAGTAAATACAACTCCTCGCAGGAGCAGGATGCCCTCGCACAGCATCCGCTGATGGTCATTCTATGGGACGGCTATGCTTTCAGCCGCGACTACAACACGCCGCGCGGGCACCGTCACTGCATCGAAGACCTGCGCAAGATCCTGCGCACGGGATCACCGGGCGTTGACGGACAGAAAGACTTGCAGCCCGGCACCTGCTGGACGTGCAAGGGGCCTGACGTGCCGAGGCTGATGCGCGAGAAAGGCAAGAACGCTTTCTACGCCGCCAAGTGGAGCGACTGGGGCAGCGAGGTGATGAACAGCATCGGATGCTCTGACTGCCACGATGCCCGCACGATGGACTTGAAGCCTGCCCGTCCGGCTCTCTACGAGGCTTGGGCACGCGCCGGCAAGGACGTCAGAAAGGCCAGCCACCAGGAGATGCGCTCCCTCGTGTGCGCACAATGCCATACGGAGTACTACTTCGAGAAAGGCACCAACTACCTCAAATTCCCACAGGACAAGGGCCTGACCTGCGAGGACGCCGAGGCTTACTACGACAGTATCGGCTTCTACGACTATATCCATCCGCTGTCCCACGCCAAGATTCTGAAGGCGCAGCATCCGGGCTACGAGCTCTTCAAGCAGGGCATCCACGGTCAGCGCGGCCTTTCCTGCGCCGACTGCCACATGCCTTATATCCAGGAGGGTGGCGTGAAATACACCGATCACCACATCATGTCGCCGCTCGCACATATCGACCGCACGTGCCAGACCTGCCACCGCCAGGATGCCGAGACGCTGCGCAAGAATGTCTATGAGCGCCAGGAAAAGGTGCTCGAAGTGCGTGCCAAGGTGGAGAAAGAACTCTCCACAGCGCATATCGAGGCTGCTTTCGCCTGGAAGAAAGGCGCCAGCGAGAAGGAGATGGCCGCCGCTTTGGAGGACATCCGCAAGAGCCAGTGGCGTTGGGACTACGCTGTGGCCAGCCACGGAGCCAGCTTCCATGCCCCACAGGAAGTCACCCGGCTGCTCAGCGACGCGCTCTACTATGCCGGACAGGCCCGTCTGAGCATTGCCAAGGTGCTGGCCCGTCACGGCTACAACGGCGAGGTGCCTATCCCAGACCTCTCTACCAAGGAGAAGGCACAGAAGTATATCGGTCTCGACATGGGTAAGCTCCGTCAGCAAAAGAAGGAGTTCCTCGACACCATCGTGCCGAAGTGGATCGAGACAGCAAGAAAGAACAAGCGGTTCATCACCCAGCCGATCTAACCCTGCGGCTGTAGAACGATTGATAAGAATATGTGGAAACAACCCTATACCTATAAAGAAGGCTCCGCCATCAGCATTGGGCTCCTCGTCACCGGGGGCCTGCTGCAGGTGGCGGTGGGGCCTCTTGACTGGATCGTGTTTATGTGGCCGGGCAATATTCTTGCCCTGGCCTTTTTGTTGCTACTGCTGGCAGTCTTCTATGCCTTGCGGTCACGTGTCTATTTCTTCCGGTTTATGACGACCGTCCAGGCTGCCGTGCCCGCACTGGCTACAGCCGCCGTTCTCACCGTCGTCATGGGACTCACGCGGCAAGCACCCGAGGAAAAGCCTGCCGCCGATGTGCTCGGGCTGACCAAGATGCTCAACTTCTTGCCGTTTATCCTCGTCTATCTGTGGAATACGATGATCGTCGGTGAGGTCGCCATCCTTCAGGTCTGTCACTTCCGCCGGCAGGTGATCCCCTCGCTGGTGTGCCATATTGGACTGTTCATATTCATCGTCTGCGGCACGCTTGGCAGTGCCGACATGCAGAAGCTGAAGATGTATTGCGAGGAGGGGAAGCCCGAATGGCGGGCACTCGACGCCTACAACAACGTCATAGAATTGCCGCTTGCCATCCAGCTCAACCGCTTCACCATCGACGAGTATCCGCCAAAGCTGATGGTGGTGAGCATGAAGACGGGACTGCCACAGCCGCAGGAAAAACCTCAGACGCTTGTCATCGACGACAGCTACACGCCGACGGAACTCTTAGGCTGGAAGATTCAGGTTTTAAAGAGAATCGACAATGCCATGCCGAAGGCGATGGCGAAGATGATGAAGGGGATGCCTGAGGGAATGGCCACACGCATGAAGATAGACCAACTCGGCATGCGGCTCAACGAGGGCGGCTTTGTCGCTTACCAGGGCAAGGGGGCCGCTACAGCACTCTACATCTCCGCTACCAAGGGAAAACAGCGGAAGACAGGCTGGGTCTCCAGTGGCAGCTATCTCTTTCCCATCAGTGGCGTCAACTTAGGCAACAGTCTTGAGGTGGTCATGCCCACGCGCGAGCCGATGCGCTATGCCTCCAACGTGAATATCTATACCCAAGAGGATGAGCTGAACATACCGACGACGATAGAAGTCAACAAGCCGTTCAGCCTCGGCGACTGGAAGATCTATCAGCTCAGCTACAACGAGCAGATGGGCAAGTGGAGCAATGTCAGCGTCTTTGAACTGGTCAAGGATCCTTGGCTGCCCTATACTTATGTGGGACTGTATCTGCTGATTCTCGGTGCCATACTGATATTCATACAAAAACGTTAACCATGCAAATCTGGAATCTATTTATCTTTTTCGCCCTTGCCGCCATCCTTTTCTGGGCCCTCGGCGCCTTCTTTTCCTGGAAGGGAAAGAAAGCGGTGGCCATAGGAACTACCGTGGCGGGACTGGTCGTCTTCCTTTCCTATATCATCGTGCTGTGGACCGCTCTCGACCGTCCGCCGATGCGCACGATGGGCGAGACGCGTCTGTGGTATTCGCTCTTCCTGCCGTTGATGGGGCTGATCGTCTACAGCCGGTGGAACTACAAGTGGTTGCTGTCGTTCTCCACGGTGCTGGCTACCGTGTTCATCACCATCAACCTGCTCAAGCCTGAGATACACAGCAAGACGATGATGCCCGCACTGCAGAGTCCGTGGTTCGCTCCGCATGTCATCATCTACATGATTGCATACGCGCTGCTCGGCGCTGCCTTTGTCATGGCGGTCTATCTGCTCTTCTTCCATCACCACGAGGCACCGTCGGACAAGGAGTGGACGATCACCGACAACCTCGTCTATGTCGGCTGGGCGTTCCTCACGCTCGGCATGCTCTCCGGCGCTTTGTGGGCAAAGATGGCGTGGGGCAACTACTGGGCATGGGATCCTAAGGAGACGTGGGCGGCTGCCACGTGGCTTGCCTATCTGGTTTATATACATTATCGGCTGCGGCGGCAGAGCGACATGCGCTTTGCCCTGTGGGTGCTCATCGTCAACTTCGCGCTGTTGCAGATGTGCTGGTGGGGCATCAACTACCTGCCGTCAGCGCAAGGAACCAGTGTGCACACGTATTACATGAACTGAGATCTTGGTGTTTTTACGCGTATTTGTTGATGGTCAAACTTTCGTTGAGCGATTGGTCAAACGTTCGTTATCTAATTGGCTGACGTTCGTTTGACAATTAGTCAAACGTACGTTTGACCATCAATAAACAACGTTTTTAACGATTTTATAACGGCTTGGTAACTATTTCGTGGATGAAGTTGTAGCCTTAATATACTCTATTTATCTTTTTATCAAGAATTTGAGAATGAGAGAATATTCCGCGCATCATTGTGAATGGATAAGCATAGGAGAGAATATGCAGCTTTGCTGCTTTCATTCTGAGAATTCTCTTTTGTCCTTATCGATAGAAGAATTCTCTCATTCTCAAATTCTTGAGAAAAAAGAAGCACAGAAGTCTTTCGCTGAATGGTTACGGCAATTGAAATGAAATGAGCATTTGACAGTTGCATGTTCAGACTGCTTGCTTGGCTAAAAAAATCCCGGTACGGAATTATCTGTACCGGGATTTTTTTAGTTTGAATATCCTTTTGTGAGAGTTTGTATATCTCTTTGTGAGAGCTGCGCAAACGCTATTTGCTCATGCACTGCGCACGCTGTCATTCTTTACTCCCACTCGATTGTCGAAGGCGGTTTTGAGGAGATGTCATAGCAAACGCGGTTGACGCCTTTGACCTTGCGGATGATCTCGTTGCTCACGTCGGCCATGAAGTCATAGGGCAGACGGGCCCAGTCGGCCGTCATAGCGTCCATAGAGGTCACGGCGCGCAGGGCTACGGGATGCTCATAGGTGCGCTCGTCACCCATCACTCCGACGGAGCGGATGGTGGAGAGCAGCACGGTGCCGGCCTGCCAGACGTGGTCGTAGAGGCTCGTGCCGTCCGGCATCTTATAGTCGTGCATCTTCTCGATATAGATATCGTCGGCATCTTGCAGGATGCGCACCTTCTCACGGGTGATGTCGCCAAGGATACGCACGGCGAGACCGGGGCCCGGGAAGGGATGACGCTTGATGAGACGCTCAGGCATCTGCAACTGATAGCCCACGCGGCGCACCTCGTCCTTGAACAGCCATTTCAGCGGTTCGCAGAGTTGAAGCTTCATGTCCTTGGGCAGTCCGCCCACATTGTGGTGGCTCTTGATGGTCATACCGGTGATGCTCAGACTCTCGATGCGGTCGGGATAGATGGTGCCCTGAGCGAGCCATTTGGCGTCGGTGATCTTCTTAGCCTCGGCGTTGAAGACCTCCACAAAGTCGCGGCCGATGATCTTGCGCTTCTTCTCGGGGTCAGTGACGCCTTCGAGATCCTTGAAGAACTTCTCGCTGGCATCCACGCCGATGACGTTCAGTCCCAGACCATTGTAGGCTTCCATGACCTTCTTGAACTCATTCTTGCGCAGCATGCCGTGGTCGACGAAGATACACGTGAGGTTCTTGCCGATGGCACGGTGGAGCAGGGTGGCGCAGACGCTGGAGTCCACACCGCCGGAAAGGCCGAGGATGACACGGTCGTTGCCGAGCTGCTCTTTCAGTTCCTTGACGGTGGAGTCGACAAACGAGGCCGGGCTCCACTCCTGGCGGCTGCCGCAGATGTCCACGACAAAGTTGCGGAGCAGCTGTGTGCCCTGCGTGCTGTGATACACCTCGGGGTGGAACTGCACGCACCACACGGGATGGGTGTCGCTGGCAAAGGCGGCGTACTTCACGTCGGCGGTGGAGCCGATGACATGGTAGTCGCTCGGGATGGCGGTGATCGTGTCGCCGTGGCTCATCCACACCTGCGAGTTGGGCTCAAAGCCTTTGAAGAGCGGATTGCTGGCATCGAACTGCTGGAGATTGGCGCGGCCGTACTCACGGGTACCGGTCTGCTCTACCTTGCCGCCACCGGAGTAGCTGATGAACTGCGCACCATAGCAGATACCCAGCACCGGATACTTGCCGATGAATTGGCTGAGGTCTACCTTGAAGGCTTCCTTGTCGTGGACGGAGTAAGGACTGCCGCTGAGGATGACACCGATGACGCCCGTGTCGTCCTTGGGAAACTTGTTGTAGGGCAGAATCTCGCAGAAGGTATCCAGCTCGCGGACACGACGGCCGATGAGCTGCGTGGTCTGCGATCCGAAATCAAGAATGATAATCTTCTGTTGCATAAACGATATGTTAATGTTGAGTGTTCAATGATGAATGTTGAATGCTACAGCGTTTTGAGGAACTGCTCCGCTTCGGACAGCGTGTCTTGCTTGCCTACGTCGAGGAGACGGAGGTCGTTTTTGACATATCCCTTGATGGGCACGTCGCGACACGTCTTGAGATAGAAGTCCATGATCGGGAACTTTTCCGGCCAGCCAACCATCTTGGGGAATAGAGTGGGGGAGAAGGTGTGGATGCCACTGAAGGCATACATGTGGTAGCGTCCGGCGAGTAGCGGTGGTTGCTCTTCGCTGACAGTGAGCGGAAACTTCACGTGTGAGAGTGCCTCGCGTACGTCGGGCCACGGCGTTTTCACCTCGCCCGTCTCGATATTCACCCATCCGACGAGGAACATCCGGTCGTTGAAGAGCAGATAGCGACGCGTCTTGCGCCAGCTGACGAGCAGTTGCGCGCCGGCCATGACATGGGGCACACCGCATTCCGGGCACATTACCTTCTGGTCAAGTCGGTAGAACTTGCCGAGGTCGACATTGCTCAGAATGTCTACATTATGAATAAGGATAGGGTAGTGAGGGTCGAAGAGAGGGGCAGCGTGGCGTATGCCGCCACCGGTGTCAAGAAGTTGCTCGCTCTCATCGCTGACGCGAATGTCCAGCCCAAAGTTGTTGTTGGCATTGAGGTAGTCAGCGATCTGACCGGAGAAATGGTGAACGTTGACCACAAAGCGCGTGATGCCGGCATCACGCAATTTGAAGATTACGCGTTTGAGCAGGGGCTCACCGCCAACCTCCACCATTGCTTTTGGCATGTGGTCGGTGAGGGGCTTGAGGCGTGTGCCCAAGCCTGCTGCGAAAATCATTGCTTGCATCATCTCTTAAAAGCTCTTCGCTGTGTTGGTGCAAAGATACCAATAATTTATGTTTCTGACAAATTTCGTGGTATCTTTCATGGCTTCACGGCGAAATAAACGACAGATGCTGACGGTCAGCCCGCCAGCATCGTCGTTGTGGAGTCCTATTGTCGGTCAGAGCTTGTCTCCGTAACAGAGGTCTCCGGCGTCGCCGAATCCCGGTACGATGTATTTGTGCTCGTTCATTCCCGGGTCGATGGCGGCGCACCAGATCGTGGTCTTGTCGTCGGGGAATATCGATTTGATATGGTCAATGCCCTCTTCTGTGGCGATGACGCAGCAAACATGGATGCGCTTGGGCGTGCCTTTCGACAGGAAAGCCTTGTAGCCCAGCTCCATGCTTCCGCCGGTGGCGAGCATTGGGTCGGCGATGATGAGCGTCTTGGCGTCGATGCTTGGCGTGGCGAGATACTCGACGTGGATGCCTACCTTGCGGTGTTCCTTGTCGGTGTATTCGCGGTAAGCCGAGACAAAGGCGTTGCCCGCATGGTCGAAGATATTGAGAAAGCCCTGATGAAAAGGCAGTCCGGCACGGAAGATCGTGGCCAGCACAATCTTGTCCGACGGCACGTTGACGCGTGCGATGCCTAAGGGTGTGGCCACGTCACGCTGTTCATAGTTGAGGCGTTTGGAAACTTCGAAGGCCTCGTATTCGCCCACGCGCATGATATTGTTGCGGAAGAGCAGACGGTTTTTCTGATACTCAGCGTCGCGCATCTCAGCCATATACTGCCCGATGATACTGTTTTCTTTGGATAAGTCGATAACTTCCATCTTATGATTTAGTGTCTTTGTGTTTTGTATGAATTGTAAAAGGTGTAATACAAAGGTAGTTAGTTTTTGCAAAGTGCAATTGTCAAAACCGCAAAGAGAGGTCTGTTTTTATAATCTTTAACCTAAAAAGCCTTGTACGGGCGGGAAATTTCTGCTGCAAACTTTTGGGGGGAATTATCTTTTTGCTACCTTTGCAATCGTTTTAAATGGACTTGGAATACCATTCACAACTTAAATACATTTTATAAAATGGCAAAGTTTGATAAATCAGTTTTAGCAAGCTACGGAATTCAGACAGGTACTGCTGAGGTTCTGTACAATCCTTCTTACGAGGTGCTGTTCAACGAGGAGACCAAGGAAGGTCTCGAGGGCTACGAGGTAGGCCACGAGACAGAGCTGGGTGCTGTTGACGTGTTTACAGGTATCTACACCGGTCGTTCTCCTAAGGACAAGTTCATCGTTGACGATGAGACTTCTCACGACACTGTATGGTGGGACTCTGAGGAGTATCACAACGATAATCACCGTGCTACCAAGGAGGCTTGGAACGCTGTGAAGGAGATTGCCAAGAAAGAGCTCTCTAACAAGAAGCTGTATGTCGTTGATGGTTTCTGCGGCACACACCGCGACACTCGCATGAAGGTTCGCTTTATCGTGGAGGTTGCTTGGCAGGCTCACTTCGTGACAAATATGTTCATCCGTCCTAAGACAACTGCAGACTTCGAGCAGGAGCCGGATTTCATCGTCTACAATGCTTCTAAGGCTAAGGTAGAGAACTGGAAAGAGCTCGGTCTGCACTCTGAGACTTGCGTGATGTTCAACGTCACCAGCAAGGAGCAGGTCATCATCAACACATGGTATGGTGGTGAGATGAAGAAGGGTATGTTCTCTATGCAGAACTACTTCTTGCCTCTGAAGGGTATTGCTTCTATGCACTGCTCTGCCAACACTGACAAGAACGGTGAGAACACCGCTATCTTCTTCGGTCTGTCTGGTACAGGTAAGACCACTCTGTCTACCGATCCTAAGCGTCTGTTGATCGGTGATGATGAGCACGGATGGGACGACAAGGGCGTGTTCAACCTCGAGGGTGGTTGCTACGCTAAGGTCATCAATCTCGACAAAGAGGCTGAGCCCGACATCTACGGCGCTATCACACGCGATGCTCTGCTGGAGAACGTTACTGTTGACGAGAACGGCAAGATCGACTTCTCGGACAAGAGCGTCACCGAGAACACACGTGTCAGCTATCCTATCTATCACATCAAGAACATCCAGCGTCCTGAGAGCCAGGGTCCAGCTGCTAAGCAGGTGATCTTCCTGAGCGCTGATGCTTTCGGTGTGCTGCCTCCAGTGTCTATCCTGAACGCAGAGCAGACCAAATACTACTTCCTCTCTGGCTTCACAGCTAAGTTGGCGGGTACAGAGCGCGGTATCACAGAGCCGACTCCTACCTTCTCTGCTTGCTTCGGTCAGGCCTTCCTCGAGTTGCATCCTACAAAGTATGCTGAGGAACTGGTTCGCCATATGGAGAAGAGCGGTGCTAAGGCTTATCTGGTCAACACTGGTTGGAACGGTACCGGCAAGCGTATCTCTATCCGCGATACACGTGGTATCATCGACCGCATCCTGGATCACGAGATCGACAATGCTCCTACGAAGACCATTCCTTATTTCAACTTCGTTGTTCCTACAGAGCTCGAAGGTGTGAACAAGGACATCCTGGATCCTCGCGATACATACAAGGACGCTTCTGAGTGGGACGCTAAGGCTAAAGATCTGGCACAGCGCTTCATCAAGAACTTCAAGAAGTACGAGGGCAACGAGGCTGGTAAGGCTCTGGTTGCTGCTGGTCCTCAGCTCTAATCGTCTTGAAGAAAGTGAATACGGCAAGACGTTCTCTCCTATATATAATAAAGAGTGTGACCCCCTCTTGTAGATAGTGGGAGACAGTCTTCGACATAACACCTCCTCAGTACTTCGGTACTGGGGAGGTGTTTTAGTGTCTATGCACCTATGATTCCTTGCACAGAATGGGCTTTTTGTGCTATTTTGGCGCTCAATTTTTACCCCAACAGACTTTTTTTTGTCATCCGATTGAAAATATAGTGAATAATATTTGGAGGATTCTCAACTATTGCTTATCTTTGCACCGTCTTCGTGAGAAGATATACATAAAGTTTCATTAGGTTAGTAGTTTGATAGATTTTTTAAGGTAAAGTTAGGATGATGTTATTAGATTTAGAATCTATATCAATGTTGGTTTTGGTCATATTGATGACCGCGCTAAGCGTTTTTTTCTTGGTGAACAACCACGTTGAATAACATTGTTCTACAAAGAAGACAGTGCAAGTGATTGTATTGTCTTTTTTTTGTACCCTATCGCCAATAAGCACTAAACAAACTTAAAATCACTTGACAAAAGCGACTTTTTACATAATATTCAGGAAAAACCGCTTTATTTCCGAGAATTCTAAGTAAATTTGCAACTAAAATAATATATCGCGCGAAAATGATAAAGAAGTTCTTGGCATTTGCCTGCATGGCTTTGGCTTTGTTTGCATTTTCTTCATGCCTCAACTCCGATGAAGATGAAATAACCTACTATGACGATACTGCAGTGACAGCATTCTCGCTCAGTGCCGTCAACAGATACATCCACACCACCGCTTCTGATGGCGTGACGGACAGCGTGTATAAGACTTCGCTGACCGTGTCGGGCTATGCCTTCTCCATCGATCAGCAGCAACGGAAGATCTATAATCCCGATTCCTTGCCCGTAGGAACCGATGTCGCACACATGCTGGCGACAATCTCCAGTAAGAACAGCGGCAGTATTGTGCTCAACCTGAAGAACAGGGCCGGGCAGGATTCGTTAGCTTATTACTCCTCTACAGACTCTATTGACTTCACGAATCCCGTACGCGTGCGCGTCTATAACACCCAAGGCACTGCCTATCGCGAGTATACCGTGAAGGTCAATGTGCACCAGCAGGAGGGCGATGTCTTTAAGTGGAACGCCATGGATGCGTCTGCTCTCCAGACCGTCACCGACCGCCGCATGGTCGTCAACGGTGACGGACTCTATCTATTCGGCTTGAAAGACGGTGCTACCGTGGGCTTTGTCTACAGCAATCAGACTTGGAAACAGCTGAGCCGCTCCTTCGGGGCCGACGCCTATAAGAATGTTGCCGTGCAGCAGGGCAGTGTCTATGTCCTTGACGGTAACGCGCTGCTTCGCAGCAGCGACGGAGAGCAGTGGCAGACTGTAGCCACGCTGAGTGGCGTCAAGCAGCTGTTGGGCGCTACACCCGCACGGCTCTATGCGCTGACAGACGCGGGCCTCAGCTACTCGTCGGACCAGGGCGCTACGTGGACTGCGGATGCTTTGGACGATGCATCAGGCAATCTGCCGGAGACAGACTTGAACTTTGTCTGCTCGGCTGCGGCCACCAACGACAATACTTACAACCTGCTGTTGATCGGAAACCACAACGGAAAGACCGTGACATGGGCGAAGGTGGAGGAAAACGGCAACGGCACACAGAGCCAGCCGTGGTATCTCTTCACCGACGACGAATATAATCAGAAGACACTTCCCAGCCTCAGCAACCTGCAAGTGGTGAACTGTGAGGGTAAGCTTCTGGCTGTCGGCGGAGATCTGAAGACCATCTACAGCAGCCTCGACCAGGGACTCACATGGTCGGCAGAGACTACCTATAAGCTTCCTGCCTCTCTCGTGGGCGCTTCAGTGCCAGCAGCAATGACAATGGGACAGAAGGGAATGATCTACCTCTCCACGTCTGCCTCGCCGGCAGTATACTACGGTCGGCTGACCCGCTACGGGTGGGCAGAGTATGAGTAGGTGTTCAGAAAACGACGCGCGTATGATGTTGCGACAGCTTGCTTCCCTTGTCATCCTGGTCTTGACGGCGATCCCATCCATGGCGCAGGACGACAGCGAATATCGGCTTGAGGTCGGTGTCGGCGCAGGCGTGATGGGCTATCTCGGAGACTTCAACGGTAACCTGACGAAAGATCTCCAGCCTGCCGTGTCGTTAATGGGAAGATATGTCTTCAACCCTTATATGGCATTACGGCTCAATGTGGCTAAAGGCACGATGAAAGGCTCATCGGCAGATGTGAAGACCTATTATTCCGACTATGCTGGTCAAGTCTATACCTTTAAGAATTCACTCTACGATGCCTCTGTGCTCTATGAGTTGAATTTCTGGCCATATGGCACCGGAAGGGACTACAGAGGCGCCAAACGGCTTACGCCTTTTGTCTTTGCGGGATTGGGCATGACCTACGCCGACGTGAAACAAACCGATGGAACCAAGAAAGGCAAGGTGGCTTTTAACCTGCCTTTAGGCTTGGGATTGAAATACAAAATCGGTGAACGGGTGAACGTGGGACTGGAATGGTCCATACATTTCGCGCAGAATGATGAACTCGACGGGGTGAAAGATCCCTATTACATCAAAAGCAGCGGACTGTTTAAAAACACAGATTGCTACTCGCTGCTGCAAGCAACACTCACCTACAGCTTCTCACCCAAATGTACAACGTGCAATAAAGAATTTTAGATATGGCAGAACTCGATATGACAAGGATTCCACAACACATCGCCATCATCATGGATGGCAATGGTCGTTGGGCTACTGAGCGCGGTAAAGACCGCTCCTACGGCCATCAGGCCGGGGTGGACACTGTGCGCCGGATCACTTCCGAGTGTGTGCGGCTCGGTGTGAAATATCTCACGCTCTACACCTTCTCCACAGAGAACTGGAACCGTCCTGCCACTGAGATCCATGCGCTGATGGGACTCGTGCTTACCTCGCTTGAGGATGAGATCTTCATGAAGAACAACGTCAGATTCCGTGTCATTGGCGACATGAAACGTTTGCCTGACGAGGTGCAGCAGAAACTCAAGGAGACCGAAGAGCATACTAAGGACAACAAAGCCATGACGATGGTCGTGGCACTGAGCTACTCCTCGCGTTGGGAAATCACGCAGGCAGTGAAAGACATCATCGAGGAGCGTACGCGGCCTTGGCGTCTCGGGCGGCAGCATGTCGAGAGCTTCGATATCACGGAAGACCTCATCAACCAGCACATGCAGACGAGCTTCATGCCCGATCCCGATCTGCTGATCCGTACCGGCGGCGAGCTGCGCATCAGCAACTTCCTGCTGTGGCAGATCGCTTACAGCGAGCTCTATTTCTGTGACACCTATTGGCCCGACTTCTCTGAGGAAGACTTGCACAAAGCTATCCTCAGCTATCAGTCGCGCCAGCGCCGCTTCGGCAAGACTGAACAGCAGGTGGAAGAGAATACCGAGGATAACATATAATCATAAACGACAATTCTTTGAAGATGCATCATAATAAGAAAAAAGTCCTGGCAGCTTGTCTTGCTATGGCCATCGTGGCCAGCGTGCAGGCGCAGGAGCAAATCGTACACCCCGACATCAACTATGCCGGCACGCCGCGTGACCTCGTTATCGGTGGCTTCAGCGTCTCCGGTATTGACGGTTATGAGGATTATATGCTTACAGGCATCTCCGGGCTCTCTGTCGGACAGCATATTTCAGTGCCCGGCACGGAAATCACGGAGGCTGTCAAGCGCTATTGGAAGCACGGCCTCTTTTCCGACGTGAAGATCTCAGCCGACTCTATCGTGGGTGATAAGATCTATCTGCATATCTCTCTGAAGGCGCGCCCCCGTGTCTCCACCATCAACTACGTGGGACTGAAAAAGAGCGAAAAAGAGGATATGGAGAAGAAACTCGGTATCCTGCAAGGTGGACAGATCACGCCAAACATGATCGACCGTGCCAAGATCTTGGCCAAGAAATACTTCGACGATAAGGGTTACAAGAATGCAGATATCGAGATTCAGCAGCGTCCCGACGTCACCGGTAAGAACCAGGTCATCCTCGACGTCATCATCGACAAGAAGGATAAGATCAAGGTGCGGAATATCTACATCGAGGGAAACAAGTATCTGAGCAACTTGAGAATCAAGGGCGGACTCTTCCACAAGGGCGCCTTTGCCAAGACCCATGAGGCCGGTAAGCTCTCTACTTTCCTCAAATCGAAGAAATTCACCCCTGAGCGCTGGAAGGCTGACAAGGAGAAGCTCATCGAGAAATACTATGAGCTGGGTTACCGCGATGCCACGATCCTGAAGGACAGTGTGTGGAACAACGACCCCAAACATGTCAATGTCTACATCAAAGTAGACGAGGGTAAGAAATACTATATCCGTAATATTCACTGGGTGGGCAATACGGTCTACAACTCAGCCTACCTCTCTAATCTGCTGGGGATGCGGAGGGGCGACGTCTACAATCAGAAGTTGCTCAACAAGCGACTCAGAGAAGACGACGATGCTGTGTCCAACCTCTACTACAACAATGGTTACGTCTTCTCCTCCATCGACCCCGCTGAGCTGAATATCGTCGGCGACTCCATCGACCTGGAGATGAGGGTCATGGAGGGACCACAAGCCCATCTGAGCCATGTACGCATCAATGGTAATGACCGTCTTTATGAGAATGTGGTGCGCCGTGAACTTCGCACCAAGCCGGGAGACCTCTTCTCTAAGGAAGCCCTCATGCGTTCCGCACGTGAGTTGGCCTCTATGGGATTCTTCGATCCGGAAAAGGTGACACCGGATGTCAAGCCAAATGCTGAGGATGGAACGGTGGATATCAACTGGAACTTGGCCCAGAAATCCAACGACCAGATTGAGTTCTCACTCGGATGGGGCCAGACGGGTATCATCGGACGCGTGGGATTGACGCTCAACAACTTCTCTATGGCCAACCTGTTCAATAAGAATAAGGAGCACCGCGGCATTATGCCTATCGGTGACGGTGAAAAACTCTCTATCGGCGTACAGACCAATGGCTCTTACTATCAGAGCTACAACACCAGCTACTCCACTAACTGGTTTGGCGGCAAGCGGCCTATTCAGTTCTCTGTCAGTGCGTTCTACTCCAAGCAGACCGATGTATCGAGCAACTTCTACAACTCGGCTTGGCAGAACAACTACCTGCAGTCGCTCTACGGCTACAACAGCTATTCTTACAACTATAGCAATTACGAGAACTACTACGACCCCGACAAGTATGTCAAACTCCTCGGAGCGAGCATCGGATGGGGTAAACGCCTGCGCTGGCCCGACGACTACTTCAACCTCTCGGTGGAGCTCTCGTTCACCCGCTACATGCTGAAGAACTGGCGTTATTACTCTAATTTGATGACTACAGGTAACAGCAATAACCTCAACCTGAGAGTTGCCATCAACCGCTCGTCTACGGACAACCAGCTCTTCCCACGCCGCGGTTCCGAATTCACAGCCAGTGTCACGCTCACTCCGCCATGGAGTAAGTGGGACGGCAAAGACTATAAGAATCTGGCCACAAACTCATACTCTGTCAACTATGTCAGAGAGCAGCAGGAGAAATACCGCTGGATAGAATACAACAAGTGGAAGTTCAAGGCCCGTACCTTCACGGCTCTGACAAGTGCCCAGAAGTGCTTCGTGCTCATGACGCGCGTGGAGTTGGGTATTCTGGGCAGCTACAACAAGTACAAGAAGAGTCCGTTTGAGACGTTCTACGTCGGTGGTGACGGTATGAGCGGCTATTCCAGTACCTATGGAGAGGAAACTATCGGACTGCGTGGTTACGAGAATGGTTCTCTCACGCCTTGGGGTTCTGAGGGCTATGCTTATGACCGCATGTCGCTGGAGTTGCGTTATCCGTTCCTGTTAGGCAATACGACGATCTACGGATTGACCTTCGTGGAGGGTGGTAACGCCTGGACAGAGACGAGAAAGTTCAATCCTTTCCAGATGAAGCGCTCGGCCGGTGTCGGTGTGCGTATCTATCTGCCTATGGTCGGCTTGATGGGTATTGACTGGGCTTACGGCTTCGACAAGGACAACAACGGCAGCAAGGGTGGCAGCCAGTTCCACTTCGTCCTCGGTCAGGAGTTCTAAATCGAAGTAAAGAAAGCCTGAGAAGCGTATGACGGAAAGACGCCTGGACGCAACGCCGGAGCGTATTCCCGTCAACGAAACTGCTGAAAAGCAAAAAAACACTAAAGGATATGGGCTTCTCTGTAACATTTAGTTCAGATAAGCATCGCAGGGATAGCCCACTTATCAATAAAAAGGAAATTGAATATGAAGCAGATGATTGTAAAAAGCAATTGGAGCAGACTGGGTGGCATCCTTCTACTCTGTCTCTTCGCCTTCATGCCATTCTCAAAGGCCAATGCACAGAAGTTCGCATTGGTGGACATGGATTATGTGCTAAAAAACATACCGGCCTATGAGCGTGCCAATGAGCAGCTCAATCAAGTGTCAAAGAAGTGGCAGGCTGAGGTAGAGGCGCTAAACACCGAGGCGGCTACCATGTACAAGAACTATCAGAATGAGATGGTATTCCTCTCGCAGGAGCAGAAAAAGGCCAAACAGGATCAGATCATGCAGAAAGAAAAGGAGGCTGCTGACCTCAAACAGAAATATTTCGGCCCCGAAGGCGAGCTCTTCAAGAAGCGCGAGAGCCTGATGTCACCTATTCAGGAGGAGATCTACAATGCGGTGAAGGACATTTCTGAGCTCCGCGGATACAGCCTCGTGCTTGATCGCGCCTCTGATACCGCTATCATCTTCGGCTCACCGAAGATCGATATCTCTGATGAGGTGCTCCAGAAACTGGGATATGGAAAGTAAAAGACAATAAAAACAATAAAAACAATCAATCATGAAAAAGTTACTTTTAATGTTAATGCTGATGGCTCCTCTGGCTACTTTCGCCCAGAAGTTCGGCAAAGTCAATACACAGACCATCATGCAGAATCTGCCTGAAATCGCTAAGATCAACGGAGAACTTCAGGCTACAGCCAAACAGTATGAGAATGATCTGAAAGGCATGCAGGACGAGCTGAAGCGTCAGAGCGATGCTTATGACAAGGCAAAGAGCACCATGAACCCAACTGCTCAGAAGCAGAAAGAGGAAGAGCTCAATACGCTCTATCAGAAGATTCAGCAGACCTATAGCGACAATCAGCAGGCTCTGCAGAAAGCACAGCAGGACAAGATGCAGCCTGTCGTGGAGAAGGTGCGCAAAGCCATTGAGAGTGTCGGCAAGACTGGTGGATTCACTTACATCTTCGAAGAGGGTGCTGCTGTCTACACTGGTACCAATGTAGAGGATGTCACTGCTAAAGTGCAGGCTGAAATCAGCAAGATGAAATAAAAGGCATTGCTCTTTCCTCGGCATGACGAGGAGCTGGGGTGAGGGTGCGCTACGTGGCATACCCTCACCTCTTGCTGTCTTTTTAGGACTGTGCTTTCGTTTAGCGCAACTTGTCGTTCGGATTTCGTTGATGCAATCCTTATCCATTATCAGTCTCCGTATTGTCAACAATAATCTTTCCAACCATGAGACATTTGTTTGTTAGTGCTTTTTTCCTATTTCTCGGCAGTCCGCTTTTTGCGCAGGGCGCTGTGCCGTCTACTGTGTCATCCACAGGTGCAGTGCCGTCTCAGCAGACCGTTCCATCGTTTCATTATGGTTTTCTTAGCTGTCAGAGCGCTTTGGAGGCCATGCCGGGCTATGCAGAGGCCAGACGCTCTATAGCCGATCTGAAGGCAAAATACGATGCTGAGATGAAGCGTGTGGAGGATGAGTTCAATGCCAAATATGAAGCATTTCTCGATGGGCAGAGCAGTTTTGCACCGTCGATCCGCGAGAAACGGCAAGCCGAACTGCAAGAGTTGATGGAGAAAAACCAAACGTTTAAGGAACAGGCCAAGCAATATCTGAAAAACGCAGAGCAGGACGCTTACCAACCTTTGCGTGAGAAATTGGCGGCTGCCATCCAGCGTGTAGGCCATGTCAAGAGACTGGCTTTCGTGCTCAACACCGACAACGGCGCACTGCCCTTCGTCAATCCGGAGATGGGGATAGACGTCACGGCTGATGTGCTGTCGGCTGCCAAATAGCGGCGGAGCCGTTCACCCAATATAATACTACCTGTCTGCTATCATATAAATAAGGAGTTGTGAGATGAATACAAGCATTGATGATCATGTCAAAGCGTCTGCAGCCGCTAAGGAGTCCTTCCCTGCGACACCCGGACCTATAGGCATTTTTGATTCCGGCTATGGGGGATTGACGATACTGCACGGCATCCGGCAGTTGTTGCCGCAGTACGATTACATCTATCTTGGCGACAATGCGCGAGCTCCTTATGGTCCTCGTTCGTTTGATGTTGTCTATGAGTTTACTCGTCAGGCCGTGCAGAAGCTGTTTGAAATGGGTTGTCAGCTGGTGATCCTTGGCTGCAACACGGCATCGGCAAAGGCGTTGCGCTCGATCCAGCAGTACGATCTGCCGCAGTGGGATCCCAAGCGGCGCGTGCTTGGCGTCATTCGGCCTACGGCAGAGATCATCGGTAAGCTCACACGCAACGGCCATGTGGGACTGCTCGCCACGGAGGGTACGGTGAGGAGCCATAGCTATGACATGGAGATCGCTAAGCTTTGGCCCAATATCAAAGTGACGGGACAAGCTTGTCCGTTCTGGGTGCCCTTGGTAGAATACAATGAAGCTGACTCTCCCGGCGCAGACTATTTCGTCAAGAAGCGCATCGACCAGCTCATGCAACTCGACCCCGACATTGATACGATCATCCTGGGTTGTACCCATTTCCCTCTGCTGATGCCAAAGATCCTGAAGTATGTGCAGCCCGGCGTGCGCATTGTTCCTCAAGGAGAGTATGTGGCCGACAGTTTGAAAGCCTATCTCCATCGCCACGCCGGCATGGCATCACGGCTGACCACGGGGGGTACGGTCAAGTATTATACGACCGAGAATCCCGATAAATTCAAGGAGAGCGCTTCCATCTTCCTCCATGAGCGGGTGCACGTAGAACATATAGAGTTAGGATAAAAACTTCAAATATTCATTTGCTATGCAAGAAACAAGACAGAACCGAATTGCCCGGCTCCTTCAGAAGGAGCTGGCTGAGATATTTCAAAGTCAGACACGAGCCATGCACGGTGTCCTCGTCAGTGTCACCCGTGTGCGCATCAGTCCTGACCTGAGCATTTGTACGGCTTATCTGAGCATCTTCCCTTCTGCAAAGGCGGAGGAGCTTCTCAACAACATCAAGGGCAACGAGAAGAGCATCCGCTATGAGCTCGGACGTCGTGTCCACAACCAGCTGCGCATCATTCCGGAGCTTCGCTTCTTCCTCGACGACAGTCTGGATTATATTGACCACATCGACGAGTTGCTCAATAAGAAGTAATAGAGGTTTCAATGAATTTTCCATTCTTTGTGGCTCGGCGTTATCTCTTCTCCAAGAAGAAGACCCATGCCATCAATGTGATTTCCCTGATCTCTGTCATCGGTGTGGCTGTGGCTACGATGGCCCTCGTCATCGTTTTGTCGGTGTTCAACGGCTTCCATGACCTGGTGGCCAGCTTCTTTACGAACTTCGACCCGCAGTTGAAGGTTGTGCCCGTGGAAGGCAAGACCGTTCCGGCCGATGATCCGATCCTCACAAAGATCAGTCATTTCTCTGAGGTCGACGTGGCTACGGGTACTGTGGAGGACATGGCGCTGGCCATCTACAACGGTAAGCAGGCCATGGTGACGATAAAAGGTGTGGACGACAACTTCTCGCAGCTGACTCATATCACCGAGATTCTCTATGGCGACGGCCAATTCCAGCTCCATACGGCCAACCTGCAGTATGGTACTCCGGGTATCCGTCTGGCTCAGACCTTAGGCTTGGGAGCGAATTGGAAAGGCTATCTCAAGATCTACGCACCGCAGCGTGAGGGACAGCTCGACATGACCGATCCGCAGGCGGGCTTTGTCGTCGACTCGCTGATCTCCCCCGGTGTGGTATTCTCGGTCAATCAGGGTAAGTACGACAAGAGCTATATTGTCACCAGTTTGGGCTTTGCCCAGAACTTGTTTAACCAGCAGGGCATGGTGTCTGCTTTGGAGTTAAGACTGAAAGCAGGCTCTAATCTGGAAAGTGTCAAGGAACGGATGCAGAAGGTCGCAGGTAAGAAGTATCAGGTTCTTGACCGTTTTGAGCAGCAGAGCGACACGTTCAAGATCATGAAAGTGGAAAAGCTCATGGCCTACATCTTCCTGACGTTTATCCTCATTGTCGCCTGCTTCAACATCATCGGTTCGCTCTCGATGCTGATCATCGACAAGAAGGACGATGTCGTCACACTACGCAATTTGGGCGCTTCTGATAAGCAGATCCGTCGGATCTTCCTCTTCGAGGGCCGCTTGATCAGTGTCTTTGGAGCCATCTTAGGCATTCTGTTGGGTTTGCTGCTCTGTTGGCTGCAACAGCAATACGGCTTTGTGAAGATGGGTAGCAGCGATGGCACGTTTGTCGTCAATGCCTATCCGGTGAGTGTCCACTACAGCGACGTGCTGCTGATTTTCCTGACGGTTATCGCCACGGGCTGGCTCGCTGTGTGGTATCCTGTAAGGAGAAGCCTTGAAAAGTAGAACACGAAGAGAATATAGAAGCTGTTGTCAGTCACCGTCGGCGACGGTTCTGATAACAGCAAGACAGATATCAGTGCAATGAAACGCAATGTGCCGTTTCATTGCACTTTTTGTTTGCACGTAATCGAGTAGATGCAATTCCAAAGGAAATAGAACGCTATGGCAGCAATAATACCGCCCAGGACGTCGATGGCATAGTGCGCACGGATATATACCGTGGCGAAGCAGATCAGCACGACGAATGGCAGCAACGTGAAGAAGAGCCCTTTGCTGCGTGAGCGCCAGGCCAGCAGCAGGGCGATAATCGATATGCCTACATGTGAACTGGGGAAAGCCGCTGTGGGGTGCTCGCCCGCGTTGTGCACGTCAGTGATGAGGTGGTAGAAGATGCCGTCGGCATATCCAGGGCTTGTCATCATATCGGTGTGCGTGTTGAAATAGTCTGTTACGTTGGGGAAGATGCCGGCGGCTATTTTCTCTACGCCGACCGCATGATAGTAATACATCGGTCCGGCGACAGGCAGCAGGTCGTAGATAGCATAGAAACTAAAAAACGAGGCCAGAATGACGAGGGAGCAGCGCTCGAAGTTGTCATAGCGTTTAAAGAAGTAATAGAGTATTGTGCCCAAAAAAAGCAGGAAATAGCTTGCATAGGCCATGTCGAGGATTTCACTGATCCAATGCTGGGGGAAGCGCTCACAAAACACCAACGCGGGCTGGAAGCCAAAGAGTTGCTGTTCCAACGACGCAAAGACGTGATCGAGATTGGGCAGCATACGGTTGATCCGGTAAGTATCGCCGTACCACCAGCTCAGCATCACGAGTTGCACCAACACCCTCAGCAGTCGTGTCACACGGCAAGGAATGAGGCGGTAGACCACCCACATGGCCATCGTGATAGCCCCCAGTCTTACTCTGTCCCAAATCATTGCTTCGGGATGCTGCACCTTGGTGAAGCAGAAGAGGATGATGAGCAGGGTGAAGACCATGTAGCCGATGACCACCCATTCGAGGAGCATAGGACCCTTGTGGGGATGCTTTTCTATTTCAAACCATTTCTTGAGTTGCATTATAGCCAATTGTTTTCTTGATACCATTTCACGGTGAGCTGTACGCCACGGTGGAGTTGATATTGGGGATGGAAGCCGAGCTCGTCGCAGGCGGGCTCTATGTCGCAGCGCCAGTTGCGTTGCCGCAGGATATTGTATTTGTCGTTGTTCAGGGCTGTGATGTGTCCCGTGAGCCTGCCATAGTACTCTCCGCACCAGGTGATGAGCCTCAGTGCTGCAATCGGCGCCTTGATACGTATCCACCAAGGACGTCCCATGGCTTGACGAAGCTCGTCGCTGAATGTCGAGCTCTGGTAGACTTCACCGTCAGAAAGGAAGTATTTCCTGCCCGACATGCCATGGTCGAGGGCGAGGAAGACAGCTTGCACCACATCCTTGACATACACGAAAGTAATGTCCTGACGTTTGAAACCTACTGCGAAGTCGATGTGTTGCTTGATGCTTTTGGCCATCAGATAGTAGTCTTTCTCTCTCGGGCCATACACGCCGGTAGGTCTGAGGACTATATAGTTGAATTCGTTGCCCACGCTGTCGAGGAATTTTTCGGCCATGAGCTTACTGTGTCCGTAGGCCGTGTTGGGGCGTGGTGTGTCGTGCTCGGTGATGCAGTGATAGGGTTGCTGCTCCCTGATAGCACCGAAGATGCTCAGACTGCTCATGTAGATGAAGCGTCGCATGGGCATGTGCACTTCCAAGATGGCCTCCACCAGATTGCGTGTCCCTTCATAGTTCACGCGAAAGAAGTCGTCGGGATGCAGGCACTTTGTCACGCCGGCGGCATGTACGACATAGTCGAAGTCGTGTCCTCGGAGCTGCTCCACGAGTTTGTTTTTGGAGGAAAAGTCCAGTTCGATGAAGTGGATGCGCGGGTCTTGCAGATAGGCACGTGAGCTGCTCTTGCGTATGGCGGCCCAAGTCTCGAAGCCTCGGCGGAGCGCTTCCTCTACGATAAAACTGCCAATGAAGCCACTGGCACCGGTGATGAGAATGTTCATAGTTTCTATTTGCTTACAAAGATACTACATATTTCAGATTTTAAGCAAAATAATCCAAACGATATTAGGATTATTCAATTCTTTTTCGTTAATTTGCATGTCAAATTCATCTTTTAGAACATTAGCCTATGGGAAAAGGTAAGAAAGCGGGTAAGCGCATCTCTAAGAAGCAGCTTGTCCAACAGTTGGAACAATTCTTCTCATCGCAACCTGGTAAGAAACTAACACTGAAAGATATATTCCGTGCGCTTCATCTCGACACGCATCCTTTGAAGATGCTTGCCATGGACATCATGGAAGAGATGGCATGGGACGACTTCATCACCAAGAAGGGCGAGAACGCCTATCAGCTCAACACCAAAGGACAGGTGCAGGAGGGAACCTTCGTGCGTAAGCCCAACGGCAAGAACTCGTTCATTGCCGACGGCAGTGACAAACCGATCTTCGTGGCTGAGCGCAACTCCATGTCAGCACTAACGGGCGACCGTGTTAAGGTTTCGTTCATGGCACGTCGCCAAAAGCATATCAAGGAAGCACAGGTCATAGAGATCCTCAGCCGCGCCAAGGACACCTTTGTCGGCCGGTTGCGTGTGGACCGCGACATTGCCTTCTGCGTCACGCAAAACAGTACTTTCGTGCAGGATATCCTTATTCCTAAGAAAAGACTTAATGGCGGAAAGAGCGATGACAAGGTACTTGTGAAGATCGTCCAGTGGCCTGACGAGAATCATAAGAATCCGATTGGCGAAGTCGTTGACGTGCTCGGCAAGACAGGAGAGAACAATGCTGAGATGTGCTCCATTCTCGCACAGTATGGTCTGCCTTATAAGTATCCTAAGAACGTGGAGGATGCTGCGGAGAAGATCACGGGCGGGATCACGCCCGAAGATGTTGCCGAGCGTGAAGACTTCCGCGATACATGGACCTGCACCATTGACCCGGCCGATGCCAAAGACTTCGATGATGCCCTCTCCATCAAGAAGCTTGACGAAGGACTCTATCAGGTTGGTGTGCATATTGCCGATGTTTCGCACTATGTCACCGAAGGAAGTATCATCGACCGTGAGGCTGTGAAGCGCGCCACGTCGGTCTATCTCGTCGACCGCACGATACCGATGTTGCCCGAGCGCCTTTGCAACTTTGTCTGCTCGTTGCGTCCCAATGAGGACAAGCTGACGTTTAGTGTCATCTTTGATCTCGACGAGGATGCCAACGTCAAGCGCTCGCGCATTGTCCACACGCTCATCCGCTCCAACCGTCGCTATGCTTATGAGGAGGCGCAGCAGGTACTGGAGGACAACGGTGTCGTGGACGGACAGGGACAGCCGGCTCCCGACCCGGGTGCAGCAGGCTATAAGGATGAGTACGGATGGGAACTCTGTACCCTTGACCGGCTGGCCAAGAAGCTGCGTGAAAAGAGATTTAAAGCCGGCTCTGTGAAGTTCGATACCGAGGAACTGCATTTCGATGTTGACGAGACAGGCCATCCCACTCGTTGCTATTTCAAGCGGTCAAAGGATGCCAACAAGCTCATTGAGGAGTTCATGCTGTTGGCTAACCGCACGGTTGCCGAGAGTGTGGGTCGTGTGCCCAAGGGCAAGAAGACCAAAGTTTTCCCTTATCGTATTCACGACAACCCGGATCCTGAGAAGATGGAAACACTCCGACAATTCATTGTCAAGTTCGGATATAAAGTCAAAACCGACGGTACACGTGGTGCCATGGCTAAGAGCATCAACAAGCTCATGGACGAGTGTGAGGGCAAACGTGAGCAGAAACTCATCCAAAGTGTGGCGCTGCGTGCGATGATGAAGGCTAAGTACAGCGTGCACAACATCGGACACTTCGGACTGGGATTTGAGTATTACACTCACTTCACCTCGCCAATCCGCCGCTATCCCGACACGATGGTGCACCGGTTGCTGACAAAATATCAGCAGGGCGGGCGCTCGGCCAACGAAAAGCACTATGAGGAGCTCTGCGAGCACTGCTCCGATATGGAACAGATCGCACAGAATGCTGAGCGTGACTCCATCAAGTACAAGATGGTGGAGTTCATGGGTGACCATATCGGCGAGGTGTACGACGCACATATCAGCGGCATTACCAGCTATGGCATCTACGCCGAGATAGACTCCAACCACTGCGAGGGCATGGTGCCCATGCGTGATCTTGATGATGACTACTACGACTTTGACGAGAAGAACTTCCTGCTCCGTGGTCGTCGCCATCATCATAAGTATCAGCTTGGCGACCCGATACGTATCCGTGTGGACCGTGCCAACATGGAGCGCCGTCAGCTCGACTTTGTCATTGCCAAGGACGGTGATGATGGCAAAACCGACACGCCGTCAGCTTCAAGTCAGCATGACGATACGCGCGCCGCCATATCCGACATGGGCAACATTGCCGCTGAGGCTGCCAAGAGCAGGGGACGCCATCAGGGCAAAGGCCACCGCGGAAGCGGAAAAAAGAAAAAGTAACACCATAAAGGGACGGATCTTTCGGGATCCGTCCCTTTTCTATAGCCATTCCGCAAGTGAGTCTTCTTTTGCAACTCTATCCTTTTTTATCGAATAAATGCTTGCATATATGGGGGAAATGGCGTATATTTGCAGGAAAGACAAGTGCAAGTGAAAGAAATGATGAGCAACGATTTCAAGAAAATACCCTATGGCATCTCCGACTTCAAGCAGGTGCGGCAGGAAAACAAATACCTGGTAGATAAGACCATGTACTTTGAGCGGATGGAACGGGCAGGCAATTTTCTCTTCCTCGTCCGCCCGCGCCGCTTTGGCAAGAGTCTGTTCCTGAACATGCTTGAAGCCTACTACGACATCAACGAGAAGGACAACTTCCAGGAGTTGTTCAAGGGAATGTATGTGGCAGACCATCCGACGGAGTACCGCAACAGCTTCCAGGTGTTGCATCTCGACTTCTCGCGTGTGGGTAGTGATGTGGATCGCTTGCGAGAGAACTTCGACCTTTACATGGAGGTGCGCTGCGATAGCTTCGCAAAGGCCTACGCACGATTTTATCCTGATACCTTCGCAGATGAGTTGAAACAGATAAAGAGAGGGGAGCAAAAGCTTAACTTTATCAGTGATGCAGCCCATGCAGCAGGCTATCCACTATACCTTATTGTTGACGAATACGACAACTTTACCAACAACGTATTGAATGTAAAGGGACAAAAAGCTTACCATGACCTTACTCACGGCACGGGCTTCTACCGCGACGTGTTTAAGATCTTCAAGCCGATGTTCCACCGCATCATCATGCTCGGCGTCGCCCCCATCACCCTCGATGACTTGACGAGCGGCTACAACATTGCGCTGAACATGACCATCGACTCGCGCTTCAACCAGATGCTCGGCTTCTCAGAGGAAGACGTGCGACAGATGATCCGCTATTACAAAGAAGTAGGAGCTATCAAGCCGGAAGTTACAGAGGACAGCATCATCGACGACATCAAACCGTGGTATGACAACTATTGCTTCGCCAAAGACAGTTTCGGTCGTGAGCCCAGCATGTTCAACAGCGATATGGTGTGCTACTATATGAGTACACTTATCGATACAGGACACAAGCCGGAAGAGATGGTCGACCCGAATACAAAGACCGATTATAAAAAGCTGCGCAACCTTATTGAGATCGGCAACATGACGGAGGAGCGTCGACAAACCATTTACGACATCGTGCACACGGGTTACACCTTTGCGATGATTAACAGCTACTTCCCTGCGGAGAGCATTACCGACGAGGACAACTTCGTCAGTTTGCTCTTCTACTACGGCATGCTCACCATTCGCGGCACCTTAGGCGCTATGCTGAAGTTGGGCATTCCAAACAACAACGTGCGCATACAATACTACAACTATCTGATACTGGCCTTCCAGCAGATTCACCCTATCGCGGTCTCGCAACTCAACGTTCCATTTTATCAGGCTGCTTTGGAAGGCAACTGGCGCCCGATGATGGACTATATCCTCAAGGCTTATCACGACACCACAGCCGTGCGACAGCTCATCGAAGGCGAGCGCAACCTGCAAGGCTTCATGAATGCGTTCCTCTCGCTTGCCCCTTATTACCTCGTTGCTCCCGAGATGGAGTTCTCCCACGGCTATTGCGACTTCTTCCTGCTGCCCAACTACACGGTCTACCCGATGGTTGCCCACAGCTATATCTTAGAGCTGAAGTATCTCAAGACCGACGCTACCGGCGCTGAGGCTGCTCAACAATGGGCCGATGCCGTCGCTCAAATCAAGACCTACGCCGCCGACCGTAAGTTGCAAACAATGCTCCACGGCACGAAGCTCCACCTCATCGTCGTGCAGATCAAAGGCTATGATGTCGTGAAGATGGAAGAAATAGGATAAAGGTAAAAAAGTAAAAAGGTGAAAGAGTAATAAAGGAACATAAGAGGTAAAGAAGTAAAAAAGAGACGAGTAGTCTCACGTGGGCTTCGTCTTCCTATTGTTGCGTTTTCTGACAAAAAACGGGCTCTGAGAATCGATTCTTTTGCACGAAGACCTCCTTTGGACTGATTTTTGCGAAAAATAGCATGTTTTTGTATCTGTCAGATAATCAACGCGTTATGAATACGTGCGTTTTTTGTGACAATCAGAAAGGGCTTTTCTCGAAAAATTCTCTAGAGAATTTTTGGTCAGAAAGGCACTTTGACCTTGTCATCTCACCTTTTTGACCTTGTCATCACGTCGAGATGACAGGGTCAAAGTGCCTTTTTGAGCCTAAGAAAAGCCTAAAATCAGATGGAGCCGCTTGCTTTTTTTGATTTTGAGAAGCCAAGCGTGAGATTTCGCTCTCTAGATTGCAAGAAAATGTTGAAGGTGTTTTGTAAAGAAATGACAGTGCAATACACTTGATGAACAAGCGTGCTTCCTATGAGAGAGAAGCGACTTCCTATGACGAGAAAAGAGCCTTTTTTAGTGCCGGATTGAATTTGGACCAATTTGGACCAGTCTGTTTCCATTTTAATTTCGTAAGTTTGCAATCGGAAACGGATGGTTTCCATAAAAAGCAGTTGATTATATATTATCACCATGAAAGGGGCGGCTCAGTGAGCTTTATCCCTTTCTTTTATTTTGTTTCGGCTATCGTGTTCTTACCAAGGGGCGCCACACCGGTGCGTAACAGTTTTCAAGCTACCGGCTCTATCGTGCTATTCTTCTTTGCCTTTATTGTCTATTTCGAAATAAATCATTAACTTTGCATCTATATAAATAACGTTTGGGATTATGGAACAGAATTTATTGATTTATAATACACTCACCCGCAGCAAGGAGCTCTTCAAGCCTTTGAATGCTCCCCACGTGGGAATGTATGTTTGCGGACCTACTGTCTACGGCGATCCGCACTTGGGTCATGCCCGTCCGGCCATTACTTTCGACGTGCTCTTCCGCTATTTGAAGCACTTAGGCTACAAGGTTCGCTACGTACGCAACATCACCGATGTGGGCCATCTTGAGCACGACGCCGACGAAGGCGACGACAAGATCGAGAAGAAGGCACGACTGGAGCAGCTCGAACCCATGGAGATTGCGCAGTACTACACCAACCGCTATCACAAGGCCATGGACATGCTCAACGTGCTGCCGCCGTCGATTGAGCCACACGCAACGGGACACATCATCGAGCAGGAAGAGCTTGTCAAGGAGATCATGAACAATGGCTTCGCCTACGAAAGCAATGGCTCTATCTACTTCGACGTGGAGAAATACGACCAGAAATACCACTACGGTATTCTCTCCGGACGTAATCTCACCGACATCAAGGACAACAGCCGAGAGCTCAACGGAGTGGGGGAGAAGAAACATCAGTACGATTTCGCCCTGTGGAAAAAGGCTACACCGGAGCATATTATGCACTGGCCCAGTCCTTGGAGCCAAGGTTATCCTGGTTGGCACTGCGAGTGCACAGCCATGGGACGTAAGTATCTTGGCAGCCACTTCGACATTCATGGTGGTGGCATGGACCTGATCTTCCCGCATCATGAGTGCGAGATCGCACAGGCAGTAGCCTCTCAGGGCGATCAGATGGTCCACTACTGGATGCACAACAACATGATTACCATCAACGGGCAGAAGATGGGTAAGAGTCTCGGAAACTTCATCACACTCGAGCAGTTCTTCACCGGTAACCATCCCACACTGGAGCAGGCCTATTCACCTATGACGATCCGCTTCTTCATCCTCTCGGCTCACTACCGTGGCACGGTGGACTTCTCCAACGACGCGCTCAAGGCTGCACAGAAAGGCTACGACCGTCTGATGAAGGGCATCAAGGATTTGGCCCGTGTGCAGGCCGCCAAGGGATCGCAGCCCGAGGTGCAGAAGTTTGTCAAGGAGTTGCGCCAGCGCTGCTACGATGCCATGAACGACGACTTGCAGACGCCGCTGGTCATCAGCGCGCTCTTTGAGGCTTGCCATCTCGTCAACCAGCTTGTCGACCACAAGGCTAAGATTTCTGCCGGCGATCTCAAGGAGCTCGGCGACACCATGTGCCTCTTCACCTTCGATCTGCTGGGCTTGAAAGACGATGCTGCAGAGGGTAACGCCAGCCGTGAGAAGGCTTATGGCAAGGTCATGGAGATGGTGCTCCGCCTGCGCCAACAAGCCAAGGAGGCTAAAGACTGGGCTACCAGCGATCAGATCCGCGACGCGCTCAACGATGCCGGCTTCGTCATCAACGACACCAAGGACGGAACGACCTGGTCGTTGTAAAGACTAAGCAACAGCGTGTCGAAGTTTTTAGACAGAGCAACATTATAACTGGTCAGGGACATAGTAACAGAGCTGACTGAAAAGAATCTATTCTTTGAGTTTAGCACTGTTGCTATGTCTTTAGTTATCAAAACGTCATGTTATGAAGAAAACTACCTTTTTCTCTCTGGCCCTGCTCCTGGCCCTGCCCCTGGCAGCACAGAAGCGGGCGTTCACCATTGAGGATATCTATCGGTTGCAATACGCTTCCGGTCCGACTGTGTCGGCCACCGGTGAGCTTGCCTACGGCACCAGCCGCTCTGACCTGAAGGCTCAGAAGAGCTACAGCAACATTGTCGTGAACGGCAAGACCATCACCACTGACAACAAGAGCTTCTCGCCGTTCTGGTCAGCCGACGGTCGTACGCTCTACTATGTCTCCACAGGCAGTGGCTCATCTCAGCTTTATGCCTGGCGCGACGGCAAGGCTACACAGCTCACCGACTATGCGTTGGGCATCGACGGCGCCACCGTGTCGCCCGACGGCAACTTGATTGCATTCGCTGCAGAAGTTTATCCCGAGATCGGCGGCGCTGACGGTAAGGCTAATAAAGCCGCCATCGAGCGCAAAGAAAAGAATCCTATCCAGGCCCATCTCGCTGATCATCTGCTCTATCGCCATTGGACGGAATACAGCGATGGGAAGTATTGGCATATCATCGTCTACAATCTTAAGGACAAGACCTATACCGATGTCACGCCGGGACGTTTCCATTCACCGGTGTTCTCGCCCAGTGGTCCTTCAGGCTTTGTGTTCTCATCCGACTCCAAGAAACTTTGCTATCTGAGCAACCACGACGAGCATCCTGAGGCCACGACGAATTGCGACCTGTGGATAGTGCCCGTGACCGGCGGCGAGGCAAAGAACATCACGGCAGAAAACAAAGCTTGGGATGGCTCACCGCAGTATTCGCCCGACGGCCGCTACATCGCCTACCGCTTCCAACGTACGCCCGGCTACGAGAGCGACCGTTTCATCCTCGGACTCTACGATCGCAAGACGGGACAGAAACGTGTGCTCACCGAGAAATTCGACAACTGGGTCGACGACTATAAATGGACTCCTGACTCCAAAGCCATCTATTTCCTGGGTGAGGAGCGCGGCTATGAGCCCCTTTATCGTGTCGACTTGAAGAACGACCGCATCACGAAGGTCATCGCCAACCGCGCTATCGGCAGCTTCGACTTCGATGGTAAGGGCGGATTCTACTATACTTATTCGCGTACCGGCAAGCCGTCGGCTGTCTACCACGCCACTGCCAAGGCCATCGCAGCAGCCAAGGGACGCGCAGAGCTGATGGAAACGCAGGTGACACACCTCAACGACAGTCTGGAGTCCACGGTGGACATCCGTCCCTCTGAGACCATGTGGATCAAGGGAGCCAAAGGCGACTCTGTGGAGGTGTTCATCGTGAAACCGTACGGCTTCGACCCTAATAAGAAGTATCCATTGGTCATCAATGTACATGGAGGACCACAGATGCAGTGGATGGATTCTTTCCGCCCCGACTGGCAAGTCTACCCCGGTGCAGGTTATGTAGTGGCATATCCCAATATTCACGGCTCCACGGGCTACGGACAGCAGTTCTGTCGCGACATCAGCGGACACTGGGGCAGCTACCCCTTCGAAGACTTTATGAAGGCTACCGACAAGCTCGCGCAGCTCGCCTATGTCGACTCTACGCGCATGGGAGCGATGGGATGGAGCTATGGCGGCTACTTTATGAACTGGGTGCAAGGTCAGACCAAGCGCTTCAAGTGCCTGGCCTCGATGATGGGACTCTTTGACCTGCGCTCGATGTGGGGCGCTACCGAGGAGCTCTGGTTCCCCAACTTCGACCTCGAAGGCCAGCCCTGGAACTCTGAACTCTACACCAAGTGGAGTCCGTCGAGCTATGTCAAGAACTTCGCTACGCCTACGCTGATCATCACAGGCGAGCGGGACTATCGTGTCAGCTACACGCAGAGCCTGCAATATTTCTCCACGTTGCAGTCGTTGGGCATCCCTTCGCGTCTGATCGTCTTCAAGAACGACGGTCACTGGCCCAGCACGCTGAAGTCTATGCCGCTCTACTACAATGCCCATCTCGAGTGGTTCCATAAGTATCTCGGCGGTGCGCCCGCTCCTTGGGACAGCGAGAAGATGGTGCAGCAAGGAGAATGGTAAAGATCAAACGATAGAGAGGTCTCATGAGGACCTCTCTGTTGTTTTAGGGCCATGTATCGCTTTTATCTGTAAAAAAGAGTGGAGAAAAGGTGCAACCAAACAGAAAAAGACGTATCTTTGTAGACAGAACGAAGAAATGATGTCAACAGCACCTAAATCCTAAGATTATGGCAAGACTATGGCAAGACGATTATTGGTTGCTGCTCCTGCAACTCTATCTTAAGGCTCCGCAAGGCGTGAAGCCCCTTTACAGCCACGCCCTCATCGACGTGGCATTGCGCACGCATCTCAAGCCGCAGTATATCTATCGCAAGCTCTTCCGCCTGCGCCGCATTGACACGCCGCTGCTCCAGGAGCTGTGGAACCGCTATGCCGAGAAGCCTACGCGCCTGAAGGCTGTAGTGAAAAAACTGCAGATGATGGACGGCTTCGGCAATGCCGAAGAGTTCTACGATGGTGTGGAGGCTACCAGAGAGTGGGAGCGCGACTTTAAGCCAGTCAGCGCCGAGGAGGCAGCGAGGGGAAAGGATGCCGTCACGCCGGTGAAGCTCATCGCCATTCTCAACCTCTATTACCAGTTGGTGCCGGCGACAATGGTGGCCGATACCCCTGAGGTGGCAGCGCTGGCAAAGCAGTTGCACATGAGCGCGAAGGAAGTTGCTGACATCATGACCGTCTATCAGGCCTGCGATCCTTTCCTTAGTGAGGATGAGGGGCACAAGAGTCCGCTCTACGAGCCTTGCCGAATCATTTGGCGACGCTTTGGCAATGACGATCCAGAAAAGCTGGCCGCTTTGGCCGCACAACTGACAGATTACTGGAAATAGACTATCATCCTCTACACAGCATGTTATGGCACAAAAGTTAATCCAAACTGAAACACAACAACAACTCCAGCAGCAAAGGCTCTCGCAACAGCAGATGCTGCAAGTGAAACTGCTGGAGATGCCCTTGGCAGAGCTCGAGCAGAACGTCAACGCTGAGCTCGACGACAACCCGGCACTGGAGCAAGACGACCATGAGCCTGACGAGATAGGGGAAAGTGACGACCGCGATGATCGTCTGCCCGATGCTTACGGTGACGGCGAACAAGAAGATTACGAGGTGAAATCGGAACGAGAAGAGCGGGAGGATGCCTTGGACAGTGCCCTTGAGGATCTGGGACGCGACGACGCAATGCCCTCTGCCGAATCCTCTTACTATGGCGGCTCTGGCACAGACGACGCTGACCGGGAAGAGATGGTGTGGGGTGACACGACATCGTTCTATGACAAGCTGAAGGAGCAGATGGGCGAGTTGGAGCTCACCGAACAGCAGCAGACGATCATGGAATACCTGATCGGGTCGCTCGACAGTGACGGACTGCTGAGAAAAAGCCTCGACGACATCTCTGACGAACTGGCTATCTATCACAGCATCGACGTGTCTACGGCTGAGATAGAAAAGCTCCTTAAACTTCTCCAGACCTTTGATCCAGCCGGCATCGGAGCCCAGAATCTGCAGGAATGTCTGCTGTTGCAGATACGGCGGAGGCCGAAAGGCAAGGTGCGTGAACTGATGGAGAGTGTTATCAAAGACTATTTCGAAGATTTCACGCATAAGCGGTGGGACAGAATCTCACAAGCCTTGGAGCTCACCGACGAGCAGGCGACAGCACTGCGCAATGAGATTCGTAGGCTCAACCCGAAACCCGGAGCCTCGCTCGGTGAGGCGATGGGACGCAACCTGCAGCAGATTACGCCCGACTTTATCGTGGACACAGACGATGACGGCAACGTGACGTTCACGCTCAACAATGGCCGTATTCCCGACTTGAAAGTGTCCCAAACCTTCTCCGACCTTGTCGACACCTATAAAAACAACAAGGCGAAGATGAACCGTCAGGATAAGGAGGCACTGCTCTATGCCAAGGAGAAACTCGACAAGGCACAGGGATATATCGATGCCGTCAAGCAGCGGCGACACACGCTCTATGTTACGATGAAGGCCATCATCGACAGGCAGAAGAAGTATTTCCAGGACGGCGACGAGGCAGACTTGCGCCCGATGATCCTCAAAGACATCGCCCAGAAGACCGGTCTCGACATTTCTACGATCTCTCGCGTGTGCAATGTGAAGTACGCTCAGACGCGCTGGGGCACGTTCCCCTTGCGTTTCTTCTTCTCCGACAGCTACGTTACCAAGGACGGAGAAGAGATGGCGACGAGAAAGATCAAGGTGGCGCTACGTGACATTCTGGAGCAGGAGGATAAGCACAAACCGCTCAGCGACGATGCCCTCGCCGCTATGATGAAGAAAAAAGGCTTCCCCATCGCAAGGCGCACAGTGGCCAAATACCGTGAGCAACTGGGTGTGCCCGTAGCACGCCTGAGAAAGATATGATGATGAAAGAAAAGAATATAATATTGACAGCAAGGCTGATGAGCCTGATCTTCACGCCGTTCTATCTGCCGATCGTCGGCCTCATCGCTCTGTTCACCTTCAGCTATCTGAGCATCATGCCGTGGCAATACAAGCTCAGTGTGGTGTTTATGGTGTATCTCTTCACCATTCTCTTCCCCTCGCTGCTGATCCATGTCTATCGCCGCTACCAAGGCTGGACACCATTGGAGATGGGCAAAAAAGAGCGACGCATGGTTCCTTACATCATCGCCATCCTTTGCTACTTCTGTTGTTACTACATCATGAGTCTGCTGCGCATCCCTCAGTTCATGGCCAACATCCTTGTGGCAGCGCTGATGATACAGATTGTCTGTACCGTCATCAACGTTTGGTGGAAGATCTCCACCCATACGGCAGCCATAGGCGGCTTCGCCGGGGCACTGGTAGCGTTTTCGATTCTCTTCGCCTTCAACCCGATCTGGTGGTTCTGCCTTGTCATTCTCATTGCAGGACTGGTGGGTAGCAGCCGCATGATCCTGCGCCAGCATACACTCACGCAGGTGGTTGTCGGCTTCCTCGTAGGCGTGGTCCTGGGATTCTGGACGATTCTGTAAGCAGCCGAAACGCTTTGGCTGCGTGAGAACAAATAAAGACATCAATCAGATACCATAGATTTAAAAGACATAAGTATGAAACCATTAGTAAGTATCATCATGGGTTCGACAAGTGATCTGCCCATCATGGAAAAAGCATGTAAGTGGCTCGACGACCAGCAGATCCCCTTTGAGGTCAATGCATTGTCGGCTCATCGCACACCCGACGCTGTTGAGGCTTTCGCCAAGGGAGCCCAGGAGCGCGGCATCAAAGTCATCATTGCCGGTGCCGGCATGGCTGCCGCTCTGCCCGGCGTCATCGCTGCGTCTACACCACTGCCCGTCATCGGCGTGCCCATCAAAGGCATGCTCGACGGCCTCGATGCCATGCTGAGCATCATACAGATGCCACCGGGGATCCCCGTAGCCACTGTTGGCGTCAACGGCGCACAGAATGCTGCCATCCTCGCCGCTGAGATGATCGCCCTGGGTGACGAAGAGGTCGCCAAGAAGGTGGAGGCCTGGAAGGCAGGACTCGGCAAGAAGATCGAGAAAGCCAATGCTGACCTCAAAGAGGTGAAATATACTTATAAATGCAACTAAGCGACGGAGTCCTTCTTAGGACTCCTTTCGCTCATCAACATACCAACTTATCTACAGATATGGTCGATTTGTTTAACTATCATCGGCGAGAGACTTCGGTGGTGCATATCGGCAGACTGGATATGGGAGGAGACTATCCGATACGCATCCAGTCCATGACCACTACCAACACCGATGATACGCAGGCTTGCGTGGAGCAGGCTGAACGCATTATCCAAGCAGGAGGAGAACTCGTCAGACTGACCACGCAGGGAGTGCGGGAAGCTGAGAATCTCAAGAACATACACGATGGAATACGTCGTGATGGTTTCGCTACGCCACTCGTCGCCGACGTACATTTCAATCCTCGTGTGGCTGATGTGGCTGCACTCTATGCCGAGAAAGTGCGTGTCAATCCGGGTAACTATGTCGATCCGGCACGCAAGTTCATCAAGAAAGAATATACCGATGAGGAATATGCCGAAGAACTGAAGAAGATAGAGGACCGCTTTGTGCCCTTCCTGAATATCTGCAAGGAACATCACACGGCCATTCGCATTGGCGTGAACCACGGCTCGCTCTCGGACCGTATCCGCAACCGCTATGGCGACACACCGGAAGGCATTGTGGAGAGCTGCATGGAGTTTTTGCGTATCTGCAAGAAAGAGCATTTCGACGATGTGGTGATCTCTATCAAGGCTTCCAACACGGTGGTCATGGTGCGGTCGGTGAGATTGCTCGTAGACCAAATGGACAAGGAAGACATGCACTACCCGCTTCACCTCGGCGTGACGGAAGCCGGTGAGGGCGAGGACGGCCGTATCAAGAGCGCGGTAGGTATCGGTGCGCTGCTGGCCGACGGCATTGGCGACACCGTACGCGTGTCGTTGTCCGAGGAACCAGAGGCTGAGATACCCGTCGCACGCCATCTTGTGGACTACATCGGCCGCAAGGCTGGCAGTCTGATTGTCCCCGGCGAGACTTACGAAGGCTTTGACTGGCTCCGGCCTACGCGGCGCGTGACCCAGCCGGTCGGCAATGTGGGAGGCGCACACGTGCCTGTTGTCATTGTCTCGGCAGAGCAGTCCGACTACGCTGGTAAGGCTGACTACGTCTATGTAGGGCAGCAGGTGCCTGAGCATCCACTGCCCGGCAGGCGTTATATCCTCGACTATGATGTTTTTGCACGACTGCAAGGTGAGGGTAATCTCGATAAGGCGCAGGGCAAGGCTACATTCTATCCTATCTTCCCCGTGGTGGCCATGCCGCTTGTGGCTATGGTGCAGAGCGACGTGAAGTTCCTCGTGCTCCAGTTCGGCACACCGAGCGCTGAGTATCTGGCTTGTCTGAAGGCGCATCCGGAAGTGGTCGTTGTCTGCACGAGCAACCAGCAGAACAGACTCGGTAATCAGCGTGCGCTCGTTCACGAGATGATGACCGCAGAGGTCAGTAATCCCGTCGTCTTCGCGCAGATGTACCAGCTTAATGACAAGGAAGAGTTCCAGTTGGAGGCTGCCGCCGACATGGGCGCGCTGATGATGGACGGACTCACTGATGGCATCTGGCTGATGAACAAGGGCAATATCAGTGTCGGCGACATTGAGGATACGGCTTTTGGCATCTTGCAGGCTGCCCGTCTGCGCACCTCGCGCACGGAGTATATCAGTTGTCCGGGCTGTGGACGTACGCTCTACGACCTGCGCACGACGATTGCCCGCATCAAGGAGGCCACTAAAGACATGCACGGACTGAAGATCGGCATCATGGGATGTATCGTCAACGGACCGGGCGAGATGGCCGACGCAGACTATGGTTATGTGGGCGCAGGACCGGGAAAGGTCTCGCTCTACCGTGGTCAGGAATGTGTGGAAAAGAACATTCCGGAGGAAGAGGCCGTGGATCGTCTGCTGCAACTCATCAAGTCCGACCGACAAGGGTAGGACTTTCTTTGCCTCACGGCGCTGTCCAGAACGGAGCCGTGGGGCAATACAATCAACAAAATACTCTACTTAAAGACAAAGCAATGAACATCAACACGAAAAGCAGAACGCTGAGCGAGATGGAGCTGAGAAAGCCTTATATCGCCGCGGACAGCCGTTATGACCAAAACGACAGCCTTTACCGTCGTTGCGGACGGTCGGGTGTGCTGTTGCCTAAGGTGAGTTTGGGCTTTTGGCACAACTTTGGCGGCGCTGACAGCTACGAGCGTGCGCGTGACATCACGCACTACGCTTTCGATCACGGCATCACTCACTTCGACCTGGCTAACAATTATGGGCCTCCCTACGGCTCGGCGGAAGAGACGATGGGCAGGCTTCTCTGTGATGATTTTGCCCGTTATCGCGATGAGCTCTTCATTTCCACAAAGGCCGGTTACGACATGTGGCCGGGGCCTTACGGCAATTGGGGCTCACGCAAGTACCTCATGGCAAGCATCGACCAAAGCCTCCGGCGAATGGGACTGGACTATGTCGACCTCTTCTATAGCCATCGCTACGATCCGCAAACGCCATTGGAGGAGACCTTGCAAGCCTTGGTCGACATCGTCAGAGTGGGCAAGGCTCTCTATGTGGGCATCTCGCGCTGGCCACTGGAAGCCTTGAAGGTTGCTGACAAGTACCTCCGCGACCACGATGTGCCTTTGCTTATCTATCAAGGACGGGTCAATATGATCGACCACGAACCGATTGACGAGGGCATTCTGGACTATTGCAGCGAGCATGGTATTGGCTTCATCAGCTTCTCGCCGTTGGCGCAGGGACTGCTCACCGACCGCTATCTCAATGGCATCCCGCAGGACTCTCGTATGGCGCATGGCGGTTCCTTAACCGCAGATAAGCTCACGCCGGAACTGTTGGCGCGCCTACGTCAGCTCAACAGCGAAGCACAGGCTCAGGGCCATACGCTTGCCGAGAATGCACTGTCGTGGATCCTTCATCAGAAGGGAATCACCAGTGTGCTCGTAGGAGCCAGCAGTGTGGGACAGCTGGAAAGGAACATGAAATGCATCTTTGACTGATGGGCTTGGCTTCTCAGTCCTTTAGGCTTTTTATTAACCGAAAAGTATGAGATTGTCATAAGGCTTTCAGCATAAGCACAACAAAAAAGCCCCTCACAGCCATTTCTTTGGTCTGTGAGGGGATTTTTCTGTTATTATAAATGTATCGCCGAACAAGAAACAAGCGCTCAGTGTGCAGCATTTGCAAAATGTTGATTATGACGCTTGGTTGTCATTGAGGTTATAGTTAAGAAGAGACATATTTACACAGTTTCGCTACGTCTTCGTCAAGTGTATCGCCTTTTATTGCCCGCTTCTTCATTGACGACCTGTAGTTGTAGATGGTCTGAGGTGAATAGAATAGTAAAGTGGCAATTTCCACACTTTCCTTTACGCCGAGTCTTATCAAAGCATAAATGCGCAACTCTGTCGATAGTTTTCCGTTCTCTGGAACCTCAATCTTGCACTCTTCACGTAAGAGTCCATTGAATTCTGTTATGAAAGTGGGAAATAGTTCAAGGAACGCCTTGTCAAATCGTGTATAGAACTCTGATGCTTCTTGCTCACTCAGCCGTGAAGAGTTGGCGCTGCGCAGCAGACTGTCGGTTTGATGAGCTTTTAGTTTTCTCACCACTAAAGTACGATAGTTGTTGAGCTTGTCGATGTATAGAGCGCAGAGATCCATATACAGATGCAAATATTTCTCGCGTATAGCATTGCTCTTGCTTAGCTTGTCGTTTAAGACCGACAGCTCACTGTTTTTCTTTTTAACCTCCTCTCCACGTTTGTTTAACTTGCCGTTCTGTCTTAAGATAAAGAAGACAGTGGCTATGAGTATGGTGACGAGAACGCCTAAGATATAGTTTTGTATAGTGCGCTCGTTGCGACTCTTGTAGAGCTGATCCTCATATGCAGACATGATAGTAGGCAGCCTTCGCGAAATCTCAAGGATACGCAGACGATTGTTGTAGAACTTAGCATCCTCCAAAGAGAGATTGATGTATCGTGATGATTTTCCGGCGTTGTGATGGTCTTTTTCAAAGTAGTACATGGCAAACTCTTGTAAAGCCAGGTTCTCCTTCAGGGGTATGATTTGGTCGGAAATGGCAGAGCGGAGAATCCAGTGCTCGTATTGTTGCATGTTGCCAAAGTGTTTATAGCACTGTGCCAACACGTAGGTTGCAGAGGCATATACCCTTGTATTTTCTTTTGTCAGCTCAATAGCCTTTTTGTAGAATCTCATTGCAGCCTTGAGGTCGCGGTCTGCATAGTTCTTATACTCTGCATTGAGATAGTACCAGTTGGCGGTACCCTTGTCAGCGTATGCAATGGCATGGGCGATAAAGTAGTTGCGCTTGCGGTCGTAGACGGATGCAAACTCATTGCCGTCGCTGTATCTGGACCAATAGTTATAAAGCCACATCCCCGCCCAATAGTATTCATACTTCATTTTTCGGTCAAAGCCGGTGGTGTCTATCTTGCTAAACACCTTCTCGCCTTCACTGTAGCATCCGTTTGTGGCCAGTAGCACAGTACGGTGCATAAGCGACAGCGCTTCAAGACGGTGGTTGCCTATCTGCTTTGCCAACTTATACTCGCGCTCGGCATATACCATGCAGGAGTCATATCGAAAGGTATAGTATTCCTCGTACATCGCTTCATAGAGCGACAGTCTTTCCCGGTTGTCGTTGGCTTTTGCAATCCTGCTTCTCAACAGATCCAATCGTTTCTCCTTGCGTTGGATATAATCGACGCGGTGATCCAGCACGCTGTCAAGGCGCGCAAGCAACATGTCGTTTGTCGTTGCATGGGAAACGACAGAAACTAAAAGGCACAGTAGGGTAATTATGATGGTCTTGGTCATGGCTTTCATTGTTTCTGTTGCAAAGATAATGTAAATAAGAGATAGAGCAAAGGAAAACCGAAACTTTATTCGATATAACACTATGGTAAATGAGCTTAAATTGCAGTATGGGTATTTAAATGTGACTTACTTTTCATGGTAACACGCATATAGCTTATATTTTTAGTATTCAGATAGTTATCTTTTGTTCTTAGTGCCGTTGTAGTTTACTTTGGCGTTACCGGTCGCTTCAATAGTACTCTTTAACTACTAACTTTGCATCCAGAATTTACCGAGGACCAATCCACGATTATCTAAACAATAAAAGTTAATTTAAAAACCTGAAACATGACTAAGCGTTTATTTCAGTTGTTGCTTGCACTCTTCTTTGTGACAGGCACTGCGATGGCACAGACACTCAATGTGTCGGGCAACGTAAAGGACAAACAATCCGAACCAATAGTCGGAGCAAGTGTTGTGATTTCCAACACTACAAAAGGAACCGTTACTGATCTCGACGGAAACTTCACTATCCAAGCCCGCCAAGGCGATGAGCTCACCATCTCCTACATCGGTTTCAAAACCAAGAAATTGAAAGTCACGGGCTCTTCTCTCAATGTGACGCTTGAAGAAGAAGACGCTTCGCTCAACGAAGTTGTCGTTGTTGGTGCTGTAATGCGCAAAAGCGACTTGACGGGATCTGTGGCGATGGTTGATTCGAAAGTGCTGGAGCAGCGCCCTGTTACAAGCGTTAATGAAGCTATACAAGGGCGTATGCCTGGTGTGTCGGTTGTTGCCAATGCCAATCCGGCCGATGACAGCTCTATTAAGATTCGTGGCGTGAACACGATCAACTCGGGTTCAGATCCTATTTATGTCGTCGACGGCCAGGTGATGGATAACACCTATGGCGGTTTCAGTAGCATCAATCCTAACGATGTGGAGAATATCCAAGTACTCAAGGATGCAAGTGCAACGGCTATCTATGGTAGTCGTGGTGCTAATGGCGTGGTGTTGATTACCACCAAGAAAGCTAAGAAAGGTGAGGGACAAGTCAACTATGCAGGCTTTGTCAGCGTGACCAGAAAGAGTCACATACCAGAGACCATGAGTGCCCGTCAGCTTGGTGACTTGCGTATCGACGCTTTTGCTAACGGTTATATGATGGATCATCCTACTGCTGATCGACAGTCATATATCAATAATACTCTCCTTGGCGCCAATTTGGCCTTTAGCCCTGATGAGTTGGATACATATAATAGTGGACGTAGCTACAACTGGATTGACCAAGTCCTCCGTACTGGTGTGCAGCAGGATCACACTGTCAGCTTCTCTAATGGAATGGAGAATGGCAACGTCTATGCCTCTCTGAATTACAGTAAAACTAATGGTATTCTCGGTCACAGCAACCAAGAGAAATACAATGGCCGTATCAATGCTGACACTCAGTTGAAGCCTTGGCTTAAGATCGGTACAAATACCAGCTTCAATTACACGACGGATCATATGCATGACAACACGGTATACACAAAGGCGCTCGATGGCAATCCTCTTCTTGACTACGCTCCGTATGCTGATCCCGAAACCATGCATACTGCTCCCTACGAATATGTCTACTATCAGGCAAATAATTCCAACTACAACAACGAGTTCAACCCGTTTGCAATGGAAGAGGTGCAGTATAAGCGCAACCGCCAAACTCTGTCCTCTACCAACTATTTGAACATTAATCCCTTGGAGGGACTTAATTTCCGCTCCACCCTTGCCGTACAGATCAGTAACCAAAAGTGGATGGAATATATGCCGGGCAATTCGCCTACCAGTGTACGCAATGAGCCGCAGACAGAAACGACAGGTGACGCAAATGCTAAGCATGAGCGGTGGACACGCACCAATTGGCAGTGGGATAATACATTGACCTACGATCACACGTTCAACAAAGTGCACCACATGAATCTTCTTGCCGGTACTTCGTTTACCAAGACCAAAGGAGACTATACCAAGGCTAAAGGCTATCGTTTTGCAAGCGATGATTTAGGCTATAAGGATCTTGGTGCCGCTTCGAAATTCGAAAGCACAGAGATTGGTTCCAACTTCTATACTCAGACTCTGATGTCTTATCTTGTGCGTGGCAACTATGTCTATGACAACAAATACTATGCTACCGCTACTGCACGTCTTGATGGCTCTTCGAAGTTCGCAAGTGGCCATAAATGGGGTCTTCTTCCTTCTTTCTCTCTCGCATGGGACATCCGCCAGGAGAAATTCATGCAGCAGGTCAACTGGCTGGATAAACTTAAGCTTCGCGTGGGATACGGTGTTTCCGGTAACCAGGATATTGAAAACTATGTTTATTCTTCATGGTACAAGATGATTGCCTTGCGCAGTTCTGTCAATAGTTCTACTGTAGGTGCTTCATCAATTAGCCGTAGCACTAATCGCGGTACAGAGTCTCTGACATGGGAAAAGCAGAAGCAGTTTAACGTAGGCCTTGATGTTGCGTTCCTCAACAACCGTGTGAATGCCAGCTTCGACTACTTCAACACGGTCAACGATGACTTACTTATGCAGCATTCCTTGGCTTCCACGACGGGTTACAACACCACATGGGAAAATATAGGCCAGGTAAAGAATAATGGTGTAGAGTTTAACGTTAATGCTGCCATTATCCAGAACAGCAAACTCCAGTGGAACGCAAATGTCAACATCTCTCATGACAAGAACAAAGTGTCTAAGCTCTATGGCGATGTGACAAGCATCCTGAATGGCACTGAGCGCGAAGGAAATATCTTCCTCAACAAGTCTCTTCACACTATCTATACACTCAAGACTGGCGGCATCGCCACTGAGAGCAACCGCAGCCAATGGGAAGGTATTAACTACAGTGGACATACTGTAGGTCTTGGCGACTTGTTCCCTCTTGACATCTCTGGTCCTGATGGCAAGCCTGATGGCGTAGTGAATGAGTATGATAAGACCGTTGTGGGTAAGACAGATCCAAAGTGGTATGGTGGTTTCTCTACAGACGTAACATACCAGGGATTTACCCTCAATGCAGTGTTCAACTATCAGCTTGGCGTGGAACGGATTTCCAACTGGTATGAGAGCCTTATTAGCAGCTATGGACTCAGTCAGGCCAGCACTGATCTGCTTGATCGTTGGTCGGAAACCAACACTAACGCTAAATTCCCACGTGTCGTCACCAACACCAGCAGCTACAATGGCTATAAGCCCTATGATATGGATTTCAGTGTGCAGAACGCCGCATTCCTGAGGCTCTCCACTCTGTCTTTGAGCTATAATTTCGACCGACAGCTCATCAAGAGTTTAGGACTTAATGCTTTACGTCTTTACGTCACTGCCAACAATCTCTTTGTCATCACTGACTATAAAGGTATGGATCCTGAGACTGGCGATACTGGTTATCCTCCTTGCCGCTCATTCACTTTCGGTATCAATCTGACCTTCTAACTATAAACAATAAACCATACGACTACAATGAAAAAGATCGTTATATACAGCGCAGCTATGGCACTTGCTTTGACATTCACTATGTCATCATGCAATGACCAGCTCGACCAAACCAATGAGACCGCACTCACTAAGGAACAAGTCTACAGTGATATGGCCACAGCAGAGAAGAGTGTCCTTAACATTTATTCTGCATGGAAAGAAAACTATCGTGATGAGCGATGCTGGCTCACGCTTGTCGGAACGGACGAAATACAGGCCGGTGCACTGACAGCCTTGAAAGAGCAGACCACAACATCGGCTGCTTGGGATTGGAACTGTGGCTATCTGAATTCCGAGAATACCAAAGTCAAAGATTTGTGGGACTATCGTTGGCCTGTCATCGCTGAGGCTGCTGATGCTATTCAGGCTCTTGAGAATACGAATCCTCAGGCGGGCAGCAAGGGTGAACAACTGATTGCAGAACTCAGCTTCATACGTGGCTTCCTTACTCTGCAGGCTACTACATTGTGGGGACGGGTACCCATAGAGGATGGAAACGGCGACAACAGTCGCAAACATCTAGCAGATGTCTGGAAGTTTCTCATTGATGACTTCACACGCGCCACTAAAGGTGCAGAGACCATTGACGAAGGCCGTGCTAACAAATATGCTGGATATGCTATGCTTGGCAAGGCTTATATGAGTGCGCCCGAAGAAACAGGATTTCGTGATTATCAGAAGGCGGCTGAAGCTTTTGAGAAAGTGATTAACAGCGGACGGTATCAGCTGGACCCAAGCTATGCTGATCTCTTTGCTTACGACACTAAGAATGAGGCGATGGAAGTCATCATGACTCAGACGTTCTCCAACGCCCGAGGATATGCCAATCAGGTGCAGTTCCAGATAGGTAGCCGTGCTGTGCAAAACTGGTTTGGTGACGGATGCTATTTCTCTGGCTATGATCATGCAGTGCCTACAGCATACGCTTACAGCAGTGTAGAGGATGGAGGCTTATGGGAGAAGGGTGATCAACGCCGTAATGCCTCGATACGTTATGATTTTACCTATGGAGGCGTAAAACCAGATTTGAGTACGCTAACTTGGGAAGGGCTGGGCAATGACTATGACGAGCTGAAACCGCATATCAAGAAATATGAGGACTATCGTACAGACAAAGGCTCGGGCTTGAACATCAGCAATATGTGGCTGTCTGGTAAGAACATTCCGGTGTTGCGATACGCAGATATTCTGTTGTGCTATGCCGAGTGTCTTAATGAGTTAGGAAGAACGAGTGATGCTATAAAATACGTCAACATAGTCAGACAGCGAGCAGGTGTGAGTGATTGGACTGCGATGAGTAAGGAGCAGTTCCGTCAACAGATTATGGATGAGCGTATGCGAGAGCTCTTTGGCGAGAACTGGCGTCGTTTCGACCTCATACGTACAGGTCAGTGGAAGAAGTTTGTTACCACGCGTAACGAATGGTGTAAGCGCAGCGTGGCAAACGGTACGTTTGTCGAAAGCAATATGTTGCTGCCAATACCACAGACCGAATTAAATCAGAACCAGCAGATGCGTAATGCTGATGGCAGCATGGATCAGAACAAAGGTTATTAATGCAAACGAAGGTCAATGTTTAAGACATCGTCAATGAAAAATAGAATTTCTGTACTTCTCATTATGCTCCTCTGTGTCTTGTGCACAGAGGCAGCAGATGTGAAAAACATCCGTATTTCTACGGATGCAACAGATTTAATACTTCAAGTATCACCTTCCGGACAGTTATACCAAGTCTATCTTGGTGACAAATTAGCCTCGGAACAGGATTTCGGCAAACTAGATTGGAAGGTATATGCCGGTAGTGACGGCAGCTATCCGTTGCGTGGTTATGAGGCTTATCTAGGCTCTGGTGGGCGCGACTTCTTTGAGCCGGCGGTAGCCATCACCCATGCTGACGGCAATCTGTCTACAGAGTTGCATTACAAGTCGCACCGACAGATGATGGTCAAAGGCGGCAATGAGACGGTTATCCAGCTTGCCGATGATAAATACGCTGTGGATGTGACGCTTCACTATGTGGCTTATGAGAAAGAGAACGTCATCAAGCTATGGAGTGAGATCCGACACCACGAGAGGAAACCTGTGATGTTGTGGCGGTATGCCAGCAGTATGCTTTATTTCAATGCAGACAAGTATTATCTTACCAACTACCATAGTGACTGGGCGCGAGAAGGTCAGCCGGCGGTACAGCAACTGCAGTTTGGCAAGAAGATTATCGATACCAAACTTGGCACCCGCGCCGCGATGCAGAGCGAGCCGTTCTTTGAGCTTGGCTTTAATCATCCGGCGATGGAAGATGAAGGCAAGGTGTTGCTCGGGACAATAGGGTGGACTGGCAACTTCAACTGCACCTTCGAGGTAGACAATGTGGGTTGTCTGCGTGTAATACCGGGTATGAATCCTTATGCTTCAGACTATATGTTGAAGCCAGGACAGACGTTAAAGACACCGGAGTTTATCTTTACCTTGAGCGACAAAGGTACCTCTTCGGCAACACGGAATCTTCACGACTGGGCACGCCGTTACCAGCTTTGGGATGGAGAGGGCAGCCGTATGACACTGCTTAACAACTGGGAGAACACTGGTTTTGACTTTAGTCAGGAAACTCTTGCTCAGCTGATGAAGGATGCCAAGAATCTTGGTGTGGATATGTTCTTGCTTGACGATGGGTGGTTTGGCAATAAATATCCACGTAAAGATGACCATGCTGGACTTGGGGATTGGGCACCAACCCACGATAAATTGCCTGGCGGCATCTCTGCTCTGACAGCGGCTGCAAAGAAGGCTGGAGTGAAGTTTGGATTATGGATAGAGCCAGAGATGGTCAATCCCAAGAGCGAACTGTATGAGAAGCATAAGGATTGGGTAATAGAACTCCCCAATCGTGAGACCTATTATTATCGTAATCAGTTAGTCTTGGACCTCTCTAACCCACAAGTGCAACAATATGTGTATTCTGTCGTAGACCGTCTTATGACGGAGAATCCAGACATTGCTTACTTCAAGTGGGATTGCAACTCTCCTATCACCAACATCTATTCACCTTATGGCAAAGCCAATCAGGGCAATCTTTATATCGACTATGTGCGTGGACTATACCATGTCTTGCAGCGTATACAGGCAAAATATCCAAAATTGGAGATGATGCTTTGCTCAGGAGGTGGCGCACGTTGCGATTATGAGGCATTGAAGTATTTCGGTGAGTTTTGGGCTTCGGATGATACAGATCCTTTTGAGCGTCTTTACATCCAATGGTCTATGTCAAAGTTCTTCCCTGTGAAGGCAATAGCAGCGCACGTCACCGATTGGAATCGCAAGGCGAGCGTGAAGTTCCGCACCGATGTGGCTTCTATGTGTAAGCTTGGTTTTGACATGGATTTGAAAACCATGTCTACCGATGATTACAAGTATGTGCAGCAGGCTGTGGCCAATTGGAAGCGTTTGCAGACGGTGATCCTTGACGGAGAGCAATATCGTCTGGTATCGCCTTATGAGAGCAACCACATGGCTGTATGCTATGTGTCTCAGAGCCAAACGCACGGTGTGGTCTTTGCATATGACCTACATCCACGCTTCAAGGAACCGCTTGGGAAAGTACGTCTGCAAGGCCTCGATCCTTTGCGAACCTACAGAGTCAAGGAGATCAATCTTTTGCCTGGCAAAAAGAGTGAGCTTTTATGTGACGGACAAATCTATACGGGTGATTATTTGATGAAGATAGGACTGGATCTGCTCACTTCATCGGACGGAACTAGTCATGTTTTGGAGTTGGAAAATCTATAGCAATGAAGGATCCACAATAAAAGAAAAGCCAAGACGGGGACAGTCCTTGTCTTGGCTTTTCTATTGCAATATAATCTGTAATAGACACCGATGAAGATTTTCAAGAGCCTTATGCTATTTTCCTGAAAATCTATTTTGTTTACTCGTCTTACTTCACGCGTGACAGGATCTCGCCTTTCACGCCCTTGTATCCTACCAGGAAGGCCTTGGCAGAGCCGAAGCGGAGGTGGAGATCCAAGCGTACGGGGATGTGGTTGGCATCGTCGCTGACAAAGAAATCTACGATCTTTTTATAGGGCTTTCCGTCCTCGCTTTCGAGATAAGCCAGCTTTAGACAGCGGTAGGTGTGGCCATCGTCGGCTTTGATATTGACCTTTCCTTCATAGTGCAGACGTGCGGGGTCACGGCCATTGCCGTCCACCATAGGGAAGTCGACATCGTGACCTTTCTTCCAACCCTCGGGATTGAAAGAGCGGGCACGCAGGAAAATGCTCATCATGTCGTATACACAGTCGTTGTAGGTGTGCTTTTCCCATTCGTTCTTTCCATCGTGCTTCTTACGGTGCTGCATGACGTGACACTTGCCATCAGGGTAGGTGTAGAATACCTCGTCGACCGTGTATCGGTTACCTTCTCGTGCGCCTTTGCGATAATAGAGCGGTGCCATATCCAAACTGTTGTAGCACAGCAGGGTGTCGCGAAGCACAAAGAAGTCATCAACGCGGTTGTTGCCACGTGTGATGAGGCTGCCGCGCCATGCCGGCGTGCCTTTGTAGACACTCTTTACGGTAGAGAACGAGGCGGAACCGGCCTTTACCCATACGAACTTCCAATTATAATAGAGGTTGTAGGAGAGGAACTCTCCTGACTTAAACGCAGTGTTTCGGAAGGTGCACTGCGCTCCGGCTTGCGTGGCGATCATGGCCAGCACAAGACTGACAAACCAGATTTTCAGTGTTTTCATCATTTCTTGATTTTATTATTCTGTCTTGATACTTATATAGAACAATCTGTGTGCTTATATAGAAGCAGTAGTTAGGGAAAGCATGAAGCCGTCCCCCTTACTATCGAGGCTTAGGGCTTAGGGATGTATTGAATGCCGAGCTTCTTGGCTCTGTCGGCATTTCTATGTTGCACCTGCTTTTGCTTATCAGCCTTTTGCTTGGTAATGGCCGATGGTTTTTGACGATAGAGTGGTGTGGCAGTAGGATCCCATGAGCGTGAGGCGTCCCATTTGGCGCGGCACTCAATCATTTCGGGATAGTAATAGACGGGCTCCGGCTCTATGTCCTTACTGAAATCGCCTGTATCCCACAGCTTGTTGTTGTTGGTATCCTCGATCATCCTCAGGTAGTACTTACCCTCCTTGAGGTAGTAGAACTCCGCCTGGCCGTTGTCTGTGAAGGCTTGCTTGACGACCTTGTCGCTCTCGTCCATGAGTTGTGCGATGATGTGCTTGCCCTCCATACCGCTGATGGTGACGAGCAACGACGCGTAGGTGTCGTTACCGCGCACTTTCAGACCGGTCTTAATCTTGGCAGACAGATCGCCGTAGATGGACTGGAAGGCGGTACTGTCAATCTCTAAGCTGTATTGATAATCGGGTTTCCACGATGCCTTGAGCTGGTAGGAGAGGGCATTGATGCGTGTCATCTCGAAGGGCTCCCGGTACCATAGTGAGTCGCCGGGCGGTTGGGAATAGAGATGCACCATCTTTTCGATGTCTATGTCCTTGATGGGAACCTGTGACGTCATGGTGACGTTTTGGTCCGGATCCATCTCGCTGCTGGGCGTGATGGCTATTTCGAGTGGCTTCACGGCCATGAGCGAGTCGTAAGGTTCTCCCTTTTTCTTTTTTTTCTCCTGCTCTTTTGCCCATTTGTCGTAGGCTTTCTTTTGTTCTTTCAGCCGTTTGGCATAGGGCTGTTTAGATAGGATGGTGAGCGTGTCGGTGCGCAGACGGAGCACACCGAGCGAGTCGGTGATATGGTGCTGAAGCTCCACTTCGAGTGTGTCCTGGTTGATCAGTGCTGTGTCGCGCAGCCAGTAGGCGATGGTATCGCGCTTTGCTGACGGATCGATAATGAAGGCGTTGTCGGCATTGAAGTTGAGTCCACGGAGCTTGGGAAGACTTTCGTCACCATAGGTATAGAAGAGCGTGAAGTGGTTGGCTTCCTTTCGCTCAGCCTTCACAAAGTATCGGTCGGTGTTGATGCTGGTGAAGGCACGCAGACAGATGTCGTCCGGGAGGTAATGAGTGTAGTGCACATCAGTGATGCTGGCGATGTGGAGCGTGTCGAGCCACGTTGTGTCCTGTCTGACATCGGGCTTGCATGTCGGTGTGATCGTTTGATGATTGAAGGCAATCATCTCGCTCTTCTGCGCATAGCGATAGTCGCCGTCTGCGTCTTTGAGGGCGTAGATGCGGTAAGAGCCGGGGGCTACGCCACGTATGATGAAGTGGCCGCGGGAGTCAGTGCGCGACACACGTATCATAGGAGTCTTCTGAAATGCACTGTCCTCCATGTTGCTGTATAGTCCCACGAGAATACCTTTGACCGGCTCCAAATTGTCTGCTTCAAGCACGTAACCGGCCACTTCGAGCGTATCGATATGGTCGCCGGTGGAGAAACTATAGGTGTAGTTGCCCAGCGGATTGCCTTCGTTATTGTCAGAGATGGCGTTGGAGAAGTCGATCGTGTAGGTGGTGTTAGGCTTCAAAGAGTCCATAAGCTCCACACTGATGCGCTTGCCTTGTCCCTTGATTTCGGGCGCCTCAAGTTGTGGCGGCGAAACGACGACGTTCTCAGTAGGGTTGTCGATGGTGATGAACTCATCAAAGTTGATGTATATGTGCTTGCGGTGCACATTGGTGGCATGGTCGTCAGGATTGGCACCGACCACTTTAGGCGGTGTTTCATCGTACCAGCCACCATCGGGCTGTCCCATGCGGGCACACGAGTGGAGCAGAAGCAGAAAAAGGAAAGAGAGGGTAAAGAGCAGCAAGAGGCTGCCGGTCTCTTTCCATTCGATATGCTTGTTATGCTTGTCCATAGTCTATACTCGTTTATACTCTGCACTTTTGTGGTCCCCGGCAGACTGTGAGATGAGCCTGTAAGGGGCGTGGCAGGGTGACGGAACTATTCGTTTTCTTTATGGTTCATCTCCAGCAATTCATCCATATTCTTTCTGGAGTTGCTCAGTCGCGGCACCTTATGTTGTCCGCCGAGCTTGCCTTTGGATTTGAGCCAGTCGTTGAAGAGATTGGGTCTTGCCTTGACGACTTCGAGATGCTGAAGCGTTACGTTGTGTGAACGCTTAGCCTCGTAGTCGGAATTGATCTCTTGCAGCTTCTTGTCAAGAAGGTCGGCGAAACGGTCCTGGCTGTCTGGCTCTACGGAGAACTCAATGAGCCACTGATGGCGGCACTTGGCGTTTTCATCCATGTAGACAGGAGCTGCCGTGTATTCCTTGACTTGTGCGCCGGTCTTCTCGCAGGCGTAGGCGAGTCCCTTCTCGGCGTTGTCCATGATCAGTTCCTCGCCAAAGGCATTGATAAAGTGCTTCGTGCGTCCGGTGATGACGAATTTATACGGCCGTTTGGATGTGAAGCTGATGGTGTCACCGATCATGTAGCGCCACAGTCCGCACGATGTGGTGATGACAATCGCGTAGTTGCGTTCGAGTTCCACTCCTTCGAGCGGTACGATATTCGGGTTGTCTTTTCCCACGTCCTCCAAGGGGATGAACTCATAGAACACGCCATAGTCGAGCATCAGGAGCATGCTTTTGTCAGTGGGATCGTCCTGTAGTCCGAAGAAGCCCTCAGAAGCGTTGTAGGTCTCCATATAGTGCATCTTCGGTGAGGTGATGATTTGCTCATACTGCTTGCGATAGGGCGTGAAGGCAATACCGCCGTGGAAGAACACCTCCAGATTGGGCCACACATCCTCAATATGCTCTTTTCCTGAGATCTCCAGCACGCGTACGAGCACGCTAAGCATCCACGATGGCACACCGGAGATGTTGGTTACATTGCATTTCAGACACTCGTGGGCAATGCGGTCGCGCTTGACTTCAAAGTCGGAAAGCAGGGCCGTCTGCTTCTTCGGCACGCGGAAGAGGTTGGCAATCGGGTTAATATTCTCAATGAGGATGGCACTGAGGTCACCCACGAGTGAGCCTTCCACATTGTAGTTGGGCGAGTGGCTGCCACCGAGGATGAGCGACTTGCCGTCGAAGAGGCGGCTGCCGGGATGGTTGCGAAGGTAGACGGTGACCACGTCGGCACCGCCTTTATAGTGGATGTTGTGCAGTCCGTCGGAAGAAACAGGGATGAACTTCGACTTGTCGTTGGTGGTTCCTGAGGATTTGGCATACCATTTCACCACGCCAGGCCACAATACGTTGGCCTCGCCATGGCGCATACGATCGATGTCGCTTTTCAGTTCTTCGTATGTATTAATGGGCACATTGTTGACGAAATCGTCATAGCTGTGCGTACTTGCCAGCATGTGGTTGCGTCCATATTCGGCATATTTACCCTTCTCAAGCAGGTAGTGCAACGCACGGCGTTGGAGAGCCTCGGGCTGAGTATAGTGCTTCTCGAGCTCATATTGTCGTGGTTTGAACAACTTGCTTGCAAATTTTGTCAAACTCATATTTTGCGCAATGTATCAATCTAAGGTGCAAAATTAGTCTAAAACTTTGACATCCTCTACTAATTTAGCTTTTTTTATATGTGTAGTTGGCTTTTGTGGCAGCTGTGTAAAACAAAACAAAAACCTCCAGCCAGGGCTTAGGTCGTTTGCCTTGGCTGGAGGTCGTTGTTCGTTGACGGGCTGATTATGGCTCAGTCTTTCTTTGCGGTTTTGAACTTCTTTGCATGGAGGATGCACAGGATACCGATGATGATAAACGGAATCGACAGCAGCTGTCCCATATCCAGCGGCATGTTGGCTTCGAAAGCTTCCTGGATGTCTTTGGTATACTCGATGAGGAAGCGGGCCGCAAACACCAGCGTGAGGCACAGTCCGAGGTAGAGTCCGCTGCCCACCATGTCACGATGCTTGCGATAGACGAGATAGATGATCACGAAGAAGCAGGCGTAGGACAGGGCCTCATAGAGCTGGCCGGGATGGCGCGGATACTGGTCTACACGCTCGAAGATGAAAGCCCAAGGCACATCGGTCACCTTGCCGATGATCTCACTGTTCATCAGATTGCCCAAGCGGATGAAGGTGGCTGTGACACAGGAGCAGATGCCCATATTGTCAAACACTACCCAGGGTGAGATCTTGTTGCGATGGGAGTAGATGAAGATGGCGATGATCATACCGATCACGCCGCCATGTGAGGCCAGTCCCTCATAGCCGGTGTATTTCCAGGAGCCGTCGGGCATGTGATGCATAGGGATGAGCATCTCTATGAAATGATCCCAGGACGAGAGGAAATAGTCGGGCTGATAGAACAGGCAGTGGCCCAGTCGCGCACCCACCAACACGGAAACAAAGATGTAGATAAACAGCGGCTCGAACTTCTCGTCGGGGATATGCTGCTGCTTATAGAGTCGTTGCATGAGCAAGTAGCCCAGAATCAGACCGACCATCCAGCATACGGCATACCAACGAACGCCAAAATGTCCCACGTGGAACATGACTTGGTCCGGGTCCCAGACGATATAAGAGAGTAATGTTGACATGATATGTGCCTTTTTAGCTTATAAGATATGTGTAATAGGGTAGAGCGTCCGTGGCTTAGACGTTGAAGCGGAAGTGCATGATGTCGCCGTCCTGCACCTCATAGTCCTTGCCCTCGATGCCGAGCTTACCGGCCTCGCGCACGGCGGCCTCAGAGCCGTACTTGATATAGTCCTCGTACTTGATGACCTCAGCGCGGATGAATCCCTTCTCGAAGTCGGTGTGGATGACGCCCGCGCACTGTGGTGCCTTCCAGCCCTTATGGAAAGTCCAGGCCTTCACCTCCATCTCGCCTGCGGTGATAAACGTCTGCAGGTTGAGCAGATGATAGGCTTTCTTGATGAGTCGGTTGACGCCGCTCTCCTCCAGTCCCAGCTCGTCGAGGAAGAGCTTCTTGTCCTCATAGGTGTCGAGTGAGGCGATATCTTCCTCTGTCTTGGCAGCGATGACCATGGCTTCTGCGCCTTCCTTGGCAGCGATCTCCTCGATTTTCTTGGAATAGTCGTTGCCCGTCTTGGCACTCTGCTCGTCGACATTGCAGACATAGAGCACCGGTTTGGTGGTGAGCAGGAAGAGGTCGTGAGCGGCCTGCTGCTCTTCCTTGGTGTCGAAAGTCACCGAACGGGCGTTCTCGCCACGGTCGAGTACCTCTTTATAAGCCTTGAGGACAGACACCAGAACCTTGGCGTCTTTGTTGCCGGTAGCGGCAATCTTCTCTTGCTTGGCCATTTGTCCTTCGATAGTCTCCAAGTCTTTGAGCTGCAGCTCGGTATCAATGGTCTCCTTGTCGGCGATAGGATCTACGGGGGCACCGCCCTCGCGCACCACGTTGTCGTCGTCGAAGCAGCGGATGACATGAATGATGGCATCGCACTCGCGGATGTTTCCGAGGAACTTATTGCCGAGTCCTTCGCCTTTGGAAGCGCCTTTCACCAGTCCTGCAATGTCCACGATCTCGCAGGTAGCAGGCACGATACGTCCCGGGTGCACGATTTCGGCAAGTCGTGTGAGTCGCTCGTCGGGCACCGTAATCACGCCTAAGTTGGGTTCGATCGTACAGAAAGGGAAGTTAGCAGCCTGTGCCTTAGCACTGGACAAGCAATTGAACAAAGTAGACTTTCCCACGTTTGGTAAGCCTACAATACCACATTTTAATGACATGTCTTTATATAAACGTTTATATCTTTTCTGTTTGCAAAAGTAAGAAAAATATCTGAAGTGGGCAAAGGTAACTGTTAAATTCCAAATTTCTTATAAGATTTTTGGAATCGATTCCGAAAATCTTATAAGAAATTTGGAATTGTCTGACACCTTTACTTTAGTGCGCTTCCAGCCAGTTCTTTCCCCAACCGGCGTCAGCAATCAGTGGTACGCTGAGCCTGCAGGCGTTTTGCATCTCAGTGAGGACGATGTTCTCTACCTTGTCTTTCTCTTCGGGATAGACGCTAAAGTTGAGTTCGTCGTGTACCTGGAGGATCATTTTGGAGCGTATGCCTTCCTCTTTGAAGCGTCGCCAGATGCGTATCATGGCTATCTTGATGATGTCGGCTTCCGATCCCTGAATGGGCGCGTTGATGGCATTGCGCTCTGCGAAGCCACGCACGGTGCCGTTCTTTGAGTCTATATCGGGCAGATAGCGGCGTCGGCCAAACATCGTCTCAGCGTATTTCTTCTCTCGTGCCGTCGTGATGGCGTTTTCCATGAACGTATGGACTTTGGGGAAGGTAGCGAAATAATCCTGGATGAGCTGTCGTGCCTCACCGTTGGGAATGCCCATGCGCTGCGCCAGACCAAAGGCAGTGATACCGTAGATGATACCGAAGTTGGCTTGCTTGGCCTTCTTGCGCTGTGCGTCGGTGACCTCATCAAGGGGTTCTTTCCATATCTTGGCGGCGGTGGCGCGGTGGATGTCCAGTCCCTCGCAAAACGCCTCTATCATGTTCTCATCGCCACTGAGGTGAGCCATGATGCGCAACTCTATTTGGCTGTAGTCAGCGGAGAAGAAGAGACAGCCCGGCTCGGGCACGAAGCATTTGCGGATCTCCTTGCCGTCGTCGTCACGTACGGGAATGTTCTGCAGGTTAGGGTCTGAGGATGAGAGTCGGCCCGTGGCGGTAACTGCCTGATTGAACGACGTATGGATGTGCCCCGTTCGCTTGTTGATCAACAGCGGCAAAGCCTCGACATAGGTACCGAGGAGCTTTTTCAGTCCACGGTAATTGAGGATGTCGTCGACGATAGGAGCCTTGTCGCGCAACTGGAGCAGTACCTCCTCAGAGGTGACATACTGTCCTGTGCGCGTCTTCTTGGGTTTGTCGAGGAGTTGCATCTTGCCGAAGAGGATGTCACCGACCTGCTTGGGGCTGCTGATGTTGAACGTTTCGCCTGCAAGCTCATAGGCGTGTTGCTCATAGCGGGCCATGCGCCCCTTGAAGATGCGCTCTGTCTCTTTGAGCGAATCGGTGTCGAGGCAGACGCCGTTGAGCTCCATGTCGGCGAGGATCTTGACGAGTGGCATCTCGATGTCCCAAAACAGACGCTCCATACCTTTCTCTTTGAGCATGGGCTCGAGCACGTTTTTCAGCTTCAAAGTGACGTCGGCATCCTCAGCCGCGTATTCATAGACATCTTTAGGATCCAAGTCGCGCATGTTCTTCTGATGTTTTCCTTTGGGTCCGATGAGTTCTTCGATGTGTACGGTACGGTAGTGGAGGAGTGTCTCGGCCATGAAGTCCATGTTGTGATGCAGTTCGGGCTGAAGCACATAGTGGGCGAGCATGGTGTCGAACATGGGTCCCTGTATGTCGACATCATAGTTGCGGAGTACTTCATAGTCGTACTTGATATTCTGTCCGACCTTGAGTGTTTCCGTGTTCTCATAGAGCGGTTTGAATATGTTAATATATTGCAAGGCTTCTTCACGGTTTGCAGGTATCGCCACGTAATATGCCTTGTTTTCCTCAACAGCGAAGCTCAAACCGACCAATTCGGCGTTGACAGGGCTTGTCGAAGTGGTTTCTGTGTCTAGACTGAGAATTTTTTTTGTCCTTAAAAAGTCATAAAGTCGAGATGCATCTTGTTTATTATCAATCAGTTGATACTCGTGAGTAGTCGTTTTAAGGCTTGTGAGAATCGAATTTTCGGCGACAGCTTGCCCGTTGGTCGGAATTTCGTCAAAAAGAGAAGGCTGTTTTGGAGCGTTCTTCTTGGCGTTTTCAGACTTGTGAAGGAATTTTTCGGCAAGTCGTTTAAACTCGAGTTGCGCGAAGATCTCACTGAGTTGCTTCTCGTCGGGCTCGGTCATCTTCAACGCATCAAGGTTGAGCTCGATGGGCACATCGGTGCGGATGGTGGCGAGGAACTTCGACATCTTGATGTCGTCTTTGGCCTTTTCCACCTTCTCCCGCATTTTTCCTTTGAGTCGGTCGGCGTGGGCGAGGAGCTCTTCACACGATCCGAACTCATTGATTAACTTCACGGCGGTTTTCTCTCCTACACCGGGGCAACCGGGATAGTTGTCGGCTGAGTCACCCATGAGGGCCAGCAGGTCGATGACCTTGTGCGCCGAGTCGATACCATACTTCTCTTTGATCTCGCTCTCGCCGATTTTGTCATAGCCACCTCCATGGCGCGGCTTGAACATAAAGACGTTAGGCGCGATAAGCTGCCCATAGTCCTTGTCGGGAGTGAGCATATAGGTCTCCACTCCGGCTTGCCCAGCTTTGGTAGCCAGCGTGCCGATGACGTCGTCGGCCTCAAAGCCGTCGGCCTGCAAGACGGGGATGCGCATGGCCTGCAGGATCTCCTTTATATAAGGTACACTGAGCTTGATGTCTTCCGGTGTCTCCTCGCGCTGTGCCTTATAGGGTGGGTAAGCCTCGTGGCGGAAAGTCTTGCCGTGGTCGAAGGCCACGCCGAGATGGGTGGGATGCTCTTTGTCGATGATCTCCCTCAACGTGTTGCAAAAGCCTAAGATAGCGGAGGTGTTCAGGCCTTTGGAGTTGATGGTCGGTCGGTTGATAAAGGCATAGTACGCCCGGAAAATGATGGCGTAAGCGTCAAGTAAGAAGAGCTTGTTCATTTGATATTTCGTTTTTATTTGTAAAATTACGAAATTATTGCCATATTATCCAATTAAAATAACTAATTTTGTATCAAAGATTACTATAGCATGGATTATTTGTCGATCATCAAGCAACCTATCAGCTCAGAATTGTGCGATTTCATCGATCTTTTCAACAAGTCGTTATCGCATACCGACGGGCTTTTGTCGCAGGCGCTGGAGCACATCCGCAACCGCGCAGGCAAGCGTATGCGTCCTATATTGATACTTCTCATGGCCAAGAACTTCGGCGAGATCTCTGATATCACGCAGCATGCGGCAGTGGGTTTGGAGCTGTTGCACACGGCCTCGCTCGTGCACGACGATGTCGTGGACGAGAGTGGAGAGCGGCGTGGGCAGAAGAGCGTCAACGCGATGTTTGACAATAAGGTGGCCGTGCTTGTGGGCGACTATATCCTCTCCACGGCTTTGCTGCATGTCAGCTACACGCATTCTGAGATCATCGTACGGTATCTCGCTGAACTCGGTCGCACGCTGTCCAACGGTGAGATCCTGCAGTTGTCCAATATCCAAAATCAGGACATTTCTGAAGAAGTCTATTATCAAGTGATCAAGCAGAAGACGGCTGCGCTCTTCGAGGCTTGCGCTGCCATCGGCGCGTTGTCGGCAGGAGCACTGGAGGAAGAGATTCAGGAGGCCAAGAAGTTCGGCCAGAACCTGGGCATTATCTTCCAGATCCGTGACGACATCTTTGACTATTACGACCAAGCCGACGTTGGTAAGCCTACCGGTAACGACATGGCAGAGGGTAAGCTCACGCTGCCCGTCATCTATGCGCTGCGCTCCACAGGCAACCAAGAGATGCTTGTCCTGGCCAAGAAGGTGAAAGCGGGTACCGTGACCAAGGAGGAAATTGCGGAGCTCGTCAAGTTTACGAAGGAGAACGGAGGTATAGAATATGCCGATCAGCGCATGTGGGAGCTTCATGCCGAGAGCGTTTATTTCCTTGAGCATGAGGTGCATGACGAAGATGTGCGCAAGAGTCTGAGAGCTTATCTCGACTATGTCATCGAACGGAATATCTAATCACAGTTTGATCATCCACCAACTATCATAAAGGGAGCAGCCTCATTGAGACTGCTCCCTTTCGCATTTTATATGATGCTTCGCCGTTTTAGTACCATTTAGTTTCCTTGCCGAGTACATCGCTGAGCAACAGGTTGGTCAAGCGACTCGTGCCAAGACGGAAGAGCTCATTGGTGAGCCACTTCTCACCGAGAACTTCCTTCACGATGGTGTAGTAGGTCACAGCATCCTTGACCGTGTTGATGCCACCGGCAGGCTTCAGTCCGATGACACGACCCGTCTGCTCGTAGTACTCCTTGATGGCCTGGGTCATGACGTAAACGCCCTCTGGCGTGGCTCCTTGCTTCTCTTTTCCTGTTGAGGTTTTGATATAGTCCGCACCGGAATACATCGCCAGCAAGGCCGCTTTCTTCACATTGCTGAGGCTACCCAAGTCGCAGGTTTCGAGGATTACCTTCATGGGTACCTCACCGCAGGTCTGCTTCAGTTCATCGATATCGTCGGCCAGGCCCTCGTAGTCGCCGCTGAGGAACTTGCCTACGGGCAAGACGATATCCACGTTTGTTGCGCCGTCCTTGATAGCCAGCGCAGTCTCGGCCACCTTCACCTCTACAAATGTCTGCGAGGAAGGAAAAGAGCCGGAGACGACCGCTACCTCGACGCCATCAACTTCGAGGCTCTGACTGACGATATGCGCAAAGTTGGGATAGACGCAGATTGTGGCCACATGGGGTAGGTCGGGATAAGCCTCGTCGAACTTGTTGACCTTTTCGGTCATAGCCAGGATGCTTTCGTCTGTGTCGGTGGTGTGGAGGCTGGTGAGCTCCACGCTGCCGAGAAGGAACTTTTTCACGTCTTCGTTGTCGTTTTCGGGCACCTTCTCTGCGATGATTTTCTCGACGGCAGCTTTCACCTCTGCCTCGTCGACGTCGCAGTTGTATTTGTGCAGTGTCTGCTCGTATTTATCTTCTTTCGGCTCGTTGCTTTTACGGACGTTCTCTACTTTTGCCTTCAGGCTGCCCGGTTGTATGGTGGGCTCGATGTCTTTTGTGTATGCCATATGAGTATGATTTGATGAGTTATGAATGAGTTGCTATGGGCTGTTGTTGGTGTGTGGCTATTGGTTGTACTGGTCCTTGAGCTTAGGATTGTCCTTGTGTCTTGTCGCGTCGCGTTTCGTCTTCTTGTCCATGCTCTTTCTGAACTCCTCTGTGAGGTCCACGCCGGTCTGGTTGGCCAGGCAGCAGAGCACCCAGAAAATGTCTGCCATTTCCTCTCCGAGATTGTCTTTCTCTCCGGCTTTGAAGCTCTGGTCGCCATATTTGCGGGCCATCACGCGGGCGAGTTCACCGACTTCCTCTGTGAGGACAGTCATGTTGGTCAACTCGCTGAAATAGCGCACGCCATAGGTCTTGATCCAGCTGTCTACCTGCTGTTGGGCCTCTTCAAGGGTGATCGATTGGTTCTTCATATTCTATTGTTTAGTCACCGCCCTGATGTCTTATGCCAGGAGCGGTATTTAATGGTCTTATTCCTTGTTTTTTGTGTCCATGCAGATGGTTACGGGACCGTCGTTGAGTAGTTCCACCTTCATGTCAGCGCCAAACTCTCCGGTGCCGACCGGCTTGCCGAAAGCCTCTCGCAGCTCCTTGCAGAAACGCTCATAGAGGGGGATGGAGATGGAGTGGGGCGCCGCCTTGATCCAGCTGGGACGATTGCCTTTCTTGGTGCTGGCCATGAGCGTGAACTGGCTCACGACAATGATGTCACCGCCTACGTCGCCTATGCTGAGGTTCATCACGCCATTGGCATCGTCGAAGACGCGTAGGCCTATGATCTTCTTCACCAGCCACTGGATATCCTCCTCATCGTCGTCGCTGCCTATTCCTAAAAGGATGAGATAGCCGCGGCCAATGCTGGACTTCACCTTGCCCTCTATCGTCACCGAAGCATGACTGACACGCTGTATTACGATTCTCATTATTGTTTTCTCTTCTTGCTTTGCAACCTACAAATTTAAGCAATTTATTCCAAAACACGATAGTTTTATCTGAAAATCTACTCGTTGATCGCTCAATCTGCTGATCATTAACCCTTGGGCTCTACTTATTGCTCACTATAATGCCATCGGATTTTCAGCCCCTATCCTCCTTGCTTTTTCATTCAATGCCGAAGTGTCTTGTAAACTGACATTTTAGAGCCCCTGAGAATCGATTCTTTTTCACCAAACTTTATTTTCGTGCGATTTTTCGAAAATTGAGTGGTTTTTATAAAATACTGAAACAGAGGATCTTATAAAATAGCCTATTTTCGGACTTTTCTCAACAAGGTACTTTGATGAAAAATTCTCTAGAGAATTTTTCATCAGAAAGGCTTTCTGATGCGGTCAGAAAGCCTTTCTGATAGCTAAAAACCGCAAGAATGACAATGAAAGAAGGGCTTTTCGACGTTTTGAGTTAGTTATTTTGCCATCATCAACCTGTCAGAGTCGCTTTCTCACCAAAAGTTTCTCTCTGGAATGAAACTTTTTGCTGATATGTTTTTGTCAATAAAAACACAAAATAAAAGCGCCGCTTCCCAGTCTTCATCTAAGGGGAACGCACTGGAGCTTACGCCAATCAGCAGGGAAGAGAAAGCTTCCCTATTCCGAAGAAAAATCAAACAACTATCTGATAATCAGTGGTTTATAAATTCTTCTTTTTGTTGCGGCTTTGAGAGGGGAAACCAGCATAGTCGTTCCGCTCTTCTTCCCTTGTGTTCTGTTCTCTTGCTTATAAGCAAGAGCGAGTCCTTTAGGTAAGCAGGCGCGGGAGTATAGGTGACCAGATGCGGGGGTGTAGGCAAGCCTCTGTACGCCCTTTAGCAAGATAGCGCGGCCCCCTCTCTTGTCCTCTCTACGCCTTTTCTTCCTGCTGCTGTCCTTGCTGAAAGTGATCGTAAACCAGCTGGGCTTTGGCCGGCCCAATGGGAATGGCAAGCTGGTCAAGCGTTGCTCCCTTGATGTTCTTTACAGACTTAAAAACCTTGAGTAGGGCCTCGGCTGTCTTGCTGCCAATACCTTTGATGTCGTCGAGCTCAGAGTGCAGAGCGTGCTTGGAACGCTTGTCTCGGTGGAAGGTGATGGCGAAGCGGTGCACCTCGTCCTGTATCTGCGTGAGTACACGGAAGAGCTCTGAGTCAGTTTTCATGCCGATCACCCGTGGCGGGAAGCCATAGAGCAGCTCATTGGTGCGGTGACGGTCGTCCTTGGCAAGGCCGGCGATGGGTATCTGCAGGTGGAGTTCATCCTCCACAACTTCCCTGACGACATCCATCTGTCCCTTTCCGCCATCGGTGATGATGAGGTCGGGAAGGGGCGTACCTTCCTCTTTCATGCGACCGTAGCGGCGGCGCACCACCTCCTGCATGGAAGCATAGTCGTCGGGGCCTGCCACCGTCTTGATGTTATACTTGCGATAGTCTTTCTTCGAGGGTTTCATGCCTTTGTAGACAATGCAAGCCGCTACAGCATCAGTACCGGAAATGTTAGAGTTGTCGAAGCATTCTATCTGGTAAGGGAGCTTGGGCAGTTGCAACCGGTCTTGCAGTTCCTTCATCAGTCGCGTCTGTTTCTGTTCTGGGTTAAGCTTGTCGCTCTGCTTCAGGCGGTCGAATTTATACTGCTTGCCGTTCATCTCCGAGAGCTCCAAAAGGTGGTGTTTGTCACCCCGCTGCGGCACGGTGAAGGTGGCATCTGGCAGTGTCCAGTCCATCTCAAAGGGCACGATGATCTCCTTTGCCTTGCTTTTGAAACGCTCACGAATCTCAGGGATAGCCTGCAGTAGCAGATCCTGGTCGGTCTCCTCCAGCTTGCGCTTATACTCATAGGTGAAGCTTTGGTTGATCGTGCCGTTGGTGACATGGATGTAGTTGATAAAGGCGTTCTTCTGCTGATCGTCGTCTGTGATGGTGAAGACGTCGACGTCGTTGATCGTATGGCTGACGACCTCACTCTTGGAAACGAACTCCTGCAGAAGCAGATAACGCTGTTTGAGGCGCTCTGCTTCCTCGAATTTCAACAGTTTGGCGTTGGCCATCATGCGCGTATAGACCCATTCGCTGAGTGCACGCGTGTTGCCTTTGAGCACCTCTCGCGCCTGCCGCATATTTTCCTGGTAGTCCTCGTAGCTCTGCTTGCCGATGCAGCAACCCTCACAGTTGTGGATATGATATTCCAGGCAAGGCTTGTATTTGTGCTGTTCCACGCCCTCCCGGGTGATCGGCTGGCGGCAGGAACGTGGCTTAAACGCTCTTTTGATGAGTTCCAACACGTTGTACATGGCCGAGATATGTGGAAAAGGTCCGAAGTAAGTACCGTAGCGCTTGTTGATGTGACGTGTCTTGAAAATACGGGGAAAGTATTCGTTGGTCACGCAAATGCTGGGATAGGTCTTACCATCTTTGAGCAGTACATTGTAGCGGGGATTGTATTTCTTTATGAGCGCGTTTTCGAGCAGTAGCGCGTCTTCCTCACTGTTGACGACCGAATAGCTGATGTCTTCTATCTTGCTCACCAGTACCCTGGTCTTAAATCGGTCTACTTCTTTATGGAAATAGGTGGAGACACGGCTTTTGAGTTTCTTTGCCTTACCTACATATATGATGACATGATCCTTGTCATAGAACTGATAGGAGCCCGGTTTCTCTGGCATGTTGAGTACAATGTTCTTGAGTCTTGCCAGTCTCTTGTCGTTTTCTTCTCTTGTCATGGTCGTCTTTACCTTTATCTACTATATATAAGCATGTTGTCGGTTTCACGTGAAACGAATGCTATAAGCTTATAGATTCCGTCTGCATCCGCCGTGTAACGGGTCATAAACGGCTGTGCTTCTCTTGGCATTTAGGGCTGCGTTGGTGTGCAGCATTCGTTTCTGCTAATTCCACTTCGATTATAGGCTAAAAAGCCAAGACCGTATTGGCGGTCTTGGCTTTGTAATTTTGAAGTCTATCAGAACTGCAAGAGGCTTGTGACCTCGATGTCCTTGTCGAAGATGTCTCGTGCGTGGAGAAATTCGGATTGCAATTCTATGATGAAGTTGCAGTAGATCTTCTTGGGATGAAACTTCTTGACGAGGTCGCAAGCAGCCTTCATTGTGCCACCCGTGGCAAGGAGATCATCGTGGAGCAGCACCACGTCGTCGGGCGTAATAGCGTCTTTATGGATTTCGATCGTGTCGGCACCATACTCTTTAGCGTAGCTTTGCTGTATTGTCTCGCAGGGGAGTTTGCCCGGCTTGCGGCAAAGAACGATGCCAGCGTGAAGAAGGTAGGCAGCAGCGGAACTGAGAACGAAGCCTCTGCTCTCTATGCCCACGATCTTAGTAATGCCTTTGTCCTTGTAGAGATCATACATGGCATTGCTCAGTTCTTGAATGCATTCGGGACTCTTAAACATCGTTGTTACATCCCTGAAATGAACTCCTTGAATCGGCCAGTCGGGAATGACTCGCAGATTATCCAGTAGGATTTGTTTGTTCATCTTTTACGTTTTACTTTAATGATTAAGTGGTTTTATTCCAATATCTTACATGTTCCACGGTTTCACGTGGAACGTTTGTGATTTCCGTCCAATTGATCTTGAAGCGTGAGAAGAGCAGCTGCTCGTGCTTATCTTCCCATCATCACGAGTAGCACATTGATGTCGCTTGGTGATACACCCGGTATGCGGCTGGCCTGAGCAAGTGTTTCCGGGTCGATATGCTCAAGTTTTTGACGGCCCTCCGTGCTGATTTCCTGAATTTCGTTGTACTTGAAATGGCCACGGATTTTGATGCCTTCTAAGCGGTGCATCTTATCTGCGACGATTTTCTCACGTTCAATGTATCCCTTATATTTCATCTTGATCTCGGCAGCCTCTGCGATTTCTTCTTTTCTGTTCTCGGGAAATTCGAGTACTGCTTTCAGTTCGGGTAATACTTCTGCGAGATTTTTCAGCGATAACTGCGGGCGAGCGACAAGGTCTGAAATCTTGCAACCAAAGTGGAGTGGAGTGGATCCGAGCGCTTCCAGTGCACCATTGATATCGTGTGGCTTCACGTTTGTGGTGCTGCAATAGTTGATGATTTGGTCGACACCCGCTTTTTTCTGCAACCACCAGTCGAGGCGATCACGTTTCGCAAGACCTAAATGATAGGATTTCTCCGTCAGTCGTGCGTCGGCATCGTCCTGTCTGAGGAGGATGCGGTACTCGGCTCTTGAGGTGAACATGCGGTAAGGCTCGTCGACGCCCTTTGTCGTCAGGTCATCGATCAGCACACCGATGTAGCTTTCGTCCCTTTCCATCACGAAGGGTTCGCCGCCACCGCAGTGGATGGCGGCATTGATTCCTGCCACGGTGCCTTGGCCTCCTGCTTCCTCGTATCCCGTCGTGCCGTTGACTTGCCCGGCGAAGAACAGTCCTTTGATCACCTTTGACGCCAGCGAGTGATCGAGTTGTGTCGGATCGAAATAATCATATTCGATGGCATAACCGGGACGGTAAGCCTTCGCGTCGCGCAGTGCGGGAATCTGCCGAAGAGCGCGCAGCTGTGTCTCCATCGGCATGGAGGAAGAGAAACCGTTGAGATACATCTCATTGGTGTCCTCGCCTTCCGGCTCGATGAACAGCGGATGCTGGTCCTTGTCGGGGAATGTGACGAGCTTCGTCTCTATGCTCGGGCAGTAGCGCGGACCGGTAGACTGTATCTGTCCGTTGAACAGCGGAGAATTGTCGAGGTCGGCTTTCAGTATGTCGTGCACGCTCTTATTGGTGTAGCAAGTCCAGCAGGGCAACTGCTTCAGAATGCGGTGTGGCGCCATGTAGCTGAACTGATGAAAGTCAGCTTCGCCGTCTTGCCGCTCGGTATCTTCGAAATGTATCGTGCGCTTGTCGAGCCGCACGGGCGTACCTGTCTTCATTCTTGCGGAGCGAATGCCCCATCGTGTGATCGACTCCGTAAGGTGCGCGACGGCCGGTTCGGCGCAGCGTCCGCCCGGAACCTTATGCCGTCCGACGTGCATCAAACCGTTGAGAAAGGTGCCGGCCGTGATGACGACGCTCTTTGCGCGGATCTCCACGCCCCATATCGTGCGCACACCGACGGCCTCTCCGTTCTCTACGAGCAGTTCGTCTGCCTGATCTTGCCAGATGTCGAGGTTTTGGGTGCAGTCGAGTATAGACCGCCACCCCCAGATAAACTTCCCCCTGTCGCACTGCGCACGCGGTGACCACACGGCAGGACCCTTGCCGCGGTTGAGCATACGGAACTGTATGGCGGTGGCATCAGTAACCTTTGCCATCTGTCCGCCGAGCGCGTCGATCTCCCTTACGATCTGCCCTTTCGCGATACCACCTACGGCAGGGTTGCAACTCATCTGTCCGATCTTGTTCATGTCCATCGTCACCAGCAGCGTCTTGGCGCCCATGTTGGCTGCCGCCGTGGCGGCCTCGCATCCGGCATGGCCTCCGCCGATGACGATAACATCATAGTATAATTCCATGTTTCTGTCTTTTTTGGCAAAAGTAAGAAATTAAATTCAATTTTTATCGCTTTTACTTTGAATTATCGCTAAAATATAGTATTTTTGCATACTGAAAACGGCTGCGTCTACTATATATAAGGTATAGGAGGGCGTTATGTCGTGCTCACAAAGATGCTTCAACGTGTTTATATCGGATTTATCTAACAGTTAAATAATTAAAAGTCAATCATTTATGTGGTTAATCAATTCTCCGATTGGTAGAAAAGTGGTGATGTCGGTGACCGGCATCTGCCTTATTCTATTCTTGACTTTCCACTGCTGCATGAATGTTGCCGCATTCTTCTCTGGGGATGCGTACAACACGATCTGCGGTCTTTTGGGAAGCAACTGGTATGCAGTGGCTGGTACTTTGGGCCTGGCATTCTTGGCCGTGTGTCACATCGTCTATGCCTTTATCCTGACAGCTCAGAACCGTCGTGCACGTGGCGGGCAGCGCTATGAGGTGACAAGCCGCCGTCCTGAGGTGAGCTGGGCTTCGCAGAACATGCTCGTGCTCGGTCTGATCATTCTCATCGGCATCGTGCTTCACCTCTACAACTTTTGGGGTCACATGATGTTTGCAGAGCTTGCCGGCATCGAGGTCGCACACGATCCTGCCGACGGTTTTGCCTGGATTCAGGACACTTTCTCCAATCCTGTGTTCTCGATCCTGTATCTGATCTGGATCTGCGCCATCTGGTTCCACCTCTCTCATGGCTTCTGGAGTGCTATGCAGACACTGGGATGGAGCGGCAAGATCTGGTTGAAGCGCTGGCAGTGCATCGGTCTGGTGTATGTCACCATCCTGATGGCCGTCTTCGCCTTCTTGATTCTGTCCTTCTGGCTCGGCTTTGCCCCCAGCATGTGCAATGCTTAAATCCGATTCCTTACATCATTTATCATTAGCATCAACTAATTATGTCACAAATAGATTCTAAGATTCCTGAAGGCCCTTTGGCTGAAAAATGGACCAACTATAAAGCACATCAGAAACTGGTCAACCCCGCCAACAAGCGTAAGCTGAGCATCATCGTCGTGGGTACTGGCTTGGCTGGTGCCAGCGCAGCAGCCTCTTTAGGTGAGATGGGCTTCCACGTGATTAACTTCTGCATTCAGGATTCACCCCGCCGCGCTCACTCTATCGCGGCTCAGGGTGGTATCAATGCCGCAAAGAACTATCAGAACGATGGTGACTGCGTCTACCGTCTGTTCTACGATACGATCAAAGGTGGTGACTACCGCGCACGCGAGGCCAACGTCTATCGTCTGGCTGAGGTCAGCGCAAACATCATCGACCAGTGCGTCGCACAGGGTGTGCCTTTCGCACGTGAGTATGGTGGCATGCTCGCCAACCGCTCTTTCGGTGGTGTACAGGTCAGCCGTACGTTCTATGCCAAGGGTCAGACCGGCCAGCAATTGCTGCTCGGTGCTTACTCCTCTCTGATGAAAGAGGTCAACCGCGGCACTGTGGAGCTCCACACGCGTACCGAAATGGAGGACATCGTCATCATCGACGGTCGCGCACGCGGTATCATTGCCAAGAACCTGGTAACCGGCAAGCTCGAGCGCTACTCTGCTCACGCTGTCTGCCTCGCTACCGGCGGATACGGCAACACCTACTTCCTCTCCACCAACGCCATGGGCTGCAACTGCACCGCTGCCCTGCAGGCATACCGCAAGGGTGCTTACTTCGCTAACCCCTGCTTCGTTCAGATCCACCCGACTTGTATTCCTGTACATGGTGACAAGCAGAGTAAGCTGACGCTGATGTCCGAGTCTCTGCGTAACGATGGACGTATCTGGGTACCGAAGAAACTTGAGGACGCCAAGAAACTCCAGCGTGGTGAGATCAAGGGTCGCGACATTCCTGAGGAAGACCGCGACTACTACTTGGAGCGCCGTTATCCTGCCTTCGGTAATCTCGTGCCCCGTGACGTGGCTTCCCGTGCCGCTAAGGAGCGTACCGACAAGGGTTATGGCGTGAACAACACCGGTCTGGCTGTGTTCCTCGATTTCTCTGAGGCTTTCCAGCGCCTGGGCCGCGACGTTGTAGATCAGCGTTATGGCAATCTCTTCGACATGTATCAGGAGATCACCGACGTGGATCCACATGACAACCCGATGATGATCTTCCCCGCTATCCACTATACCATGGGTGGTCTGTGGGTAGACTATGAGTTGCAGACTTCCATCAAGGGCCTCTTCGCTCTGGGTGAGTGCAACTTCTCTGACCATGGTGCTAACCGTCTGGGTGCCTCTGCTTTGATGCAGGGCTTGAGCGATGGTTACTTCGTGATTCCTTATACTTTGCAGAACTATCTGTCTGACCAGATCACTGTGCCTTTGTACAGCACCGACCGTCCGGAGTTCGAGGAGGCTGAGAAAGGCGTAGAGGCTGAGATGCAGCGCCTGATGAACACTAAGTTCCACGACCAGAGTGTCGACTCCATCCATAAGAAGCTCTACGGCATCATGTGGGACTATGTCGGTATGGCACGTAACAAGGAGGGACTGGAAAAGGCTCTGAAGATGCTCAAGGAAATCCGCGTAGAGTTTGACGAGCATGTGCGCATCCCTGGTACTCGCGAGGGTCTGAATGTGGAGCTTGACAAGGCTGTCCACCTGCGTGACTTCATCACCATGGGCGAGCTGATCGCTTACGATGCCCTGAACCGTAACGAGAGCTGCGGTGGACACTTCCGCGAGGAGAGCCAGACCGAGGACGGTGAGGCTAAGCGTGATGACGAGAACTACATGTATGTGGCTTGCTGGAAGTACAACGGCTCTGACGAGACGGCTCCTGAACTGCTCAAGGAAGACCTGAACTACCAATACATCAAGGTTCAGACGAGAAACTATAAATCTTAATTAAGGAATCAAGACAATGGATACAAATATTTCATTCACACTGAAAGTATGGCGTCAGAATGGTCCCACGGCCGAGGGTCACTTTGATACCTTTGAGATGAAGGATATCCCTGGCGACACCTCTTTCCTGGAGATGCTGGACATCCTCAACGAGCAGCTCATCGAGGCCGACAAGGAGCCGTTCGTCTTTGACCACGACTGCCGCGAGGGTATCTGCGGTATGTGCTCGCTCTACATCAACGGTCATCCTCACGGACCTGCTCAGGGAGCTACTACTTGCCAGCTCTATATGCGTCGTTTCCACGATGGTGACGTGATCACTGTGGAGCCCTGGCGTTCTGCTGCCTTCCCTGTCATCAAAGACTGTATGGTCGACCGCTCTGCTTTCGACAAGATCATCGCTGCTGGTGGTTACACCTCTGTGCGCACTGGTCAGGCTCAGGATGCCAATGCCATCCTCATTCCTAAGCAGGATGCCGACGAGGCTATGGACTGCGCTACCTGCATCGGCTGTGGCGCTTGCGTAGCAGCCTGCAAGAATGGCTCTGCCATGCTTTTCGTCAGCTCCAAGGTGAGCCAGCTCGCTCTGCTACCACAAGGCCGCCCTGAGGCTGCTAAGCGAGCCAAGGCTATGGTCGCTAAGATGGAGGAGCTCGGCTTCGGTAACTGCACCAACACCCGCGCCTGCGAGGCTGAGTGCCCGAAGAACGAGTCTATCGCCAACATCGCACGTCTCAACCGCGAGTTCATCAAGGCTAAGCTGGCTGACTAAGTCATGCCTATGTTGCTGACTAAGTCACGCATATATATAAATAAGGAGTCCAAGTGCAAGCAGGACTCCTTATTTTTATGAGTCGACACGCTTATAAGTGCTGGTCAGCATTGCGTAAGCGTCAGTCAACAGGCTGTAAGCATGAAAATAGAGGCTATAGGCTTTAGGTTTTAGGCAACGGATGCTTAGTTTTATTATAAAACAACGAGGGTCGATCCTCACAGGATCGACCCTCACTCTGTTTCTTCAATAGGATTGAATTAATACTTATTGATACCATACCTCTCCACCAAGCTTTTGGCAGAGACTTTCTTCTTCATTCTTTTTCCTTTGGATGTCTTCCTCTTGGAAGATGCCAGCTAGGGTTTTACTACTCGTTTTCATGGTTCTATTAAATGATTGGATATAAAGTTTCACATTGCAAATATAGAAAATATATTTGATATGACCAAATATATTGCGATGATTTTACGTTATATAATAATAATTGTTCTGTTTTTGAATATTTTATGTGTAATATTGTAATAACTGACTTTGTATTGCAACATCGTGAGGACGACGTGAGACAACTTGCCTTACAGGCCGACAGGTATCCAGAGGTGGATATGTCATATGTGCTGAACCAGATCGCGGGGTGGAAAAAGGCCGTGGAGAAGGTGCCAGGGTGGGCTGCTTGCAAGGACATCATCTATCCTCCTCATCTCAATATGGAACAATGTAGCTCGCAGGCAACGGCGGAATATAAGCAGCGGCTCATAGCGATGATACTTGGAGAACAGAGTAAGGATACGATCCTCGTGGATCTCACAGGCGGCTGGGGCGTTGATTTCTCGTTTCTGGCACAGGTTTTTGGCAAAGCGGTATATGTGGAGCGTGACGGGCATTTGTGCCGTCTGGCGCGTCATAATATGCCTTGCATAGGCTTGCCCGATGCTGTTATTGTCAACGAAGACAGCACGAAGTTTCTTGCAGACTTGCAGAATGACGTCCAGCGCTTCTTCTTCATAGATCCGGCTCGGCGTGATGTGCAGGGCAGAAAGGTCGCCGGAATAAAGGCTTGCACGCCAGACGTGTTGCAGCTCTTCGACAGGATGATGCTACTGTCTACGGGAGTGATGATGAAACTCTCACCGATGCTTGACTGGCATGAGGCTGTGTGGCAACTGAGGAAAGCCACTTCGCAAGCCGTGTCTTTTGATGTGCATATACTCTCTGTGCATAATGAGTGCAAGGAACTGCTGTTGGTGGCTACGCATCATCAACATCCATTGACAGTGACCTGCGTCAACGATAGCAAGACATTTACATATAATGCGGAGAAAGAGATGCCGACTGCCGTCCGCTACTGCAATGCTGAGCAACTACAGGACTATCGTTTCTTGTATGCCCCAAATGCCAGTCTGATGAAGGCTGGATGCTTCTCTGAACTGTGTGCGAAATATGATTTGGACATGGCAGACGCCAATTCTCATCTGTTCCTTTCACGTGAGATGATTCTGGGATTCCCCGGCCGTCAGTTTGAAATCCTAGCCATTTCATCGCTCAATAGGCGTGAGGTGAAACTGGCGATGAAAGACGTTGACCGGGCCAACGTAGCTGTGCGCAACTTTCCTATGACCGCTGTGGAGCTTCGCAAACGGCTCCGTCTGCGTGATGGGGGCAATAGCTATATATTTGCTACCACCATCCGGCGCAAGCATCTCTTGTTCTTGTGTCGCCCTGTTTCATAATTCTGCAACAGTGCCTCGTCTTTCCTGCAACAGTATCCCGTCTTTCCTGCAATTGTGTCTCTTCTTTCCTTCAACAGTGTGGGGCTTCTCGATTCTCCTTAAACGTAGTTTTCTTCCAGCAGAAGGTAGTGGTCAGCCTGTTGAATAGAAATTGTTAATTTGATCAATACCTTTTGCTATTTGACTTAAAATCACTAACTTTGCAAGTCTTTAATCGTTAAATATAAGTGATTCATTCATGTCCGTAGAAATAAAAAAGGTAGAGACACGCAAAGAGCTCGCCACATTTATAGATTTCCACTATGACCTTTATGCAGGTTGTCCCTACGATGTACCTAATCTGTTCATTGATGAGATGGCAACATTGCGCAAAGACAAGAATGTGGCTTTTGACTTCTGTGAGGCAGAATATTATCTTGCTTATAAGGATGGGAAGTTGGCTGGTCGTGTGGCTGCCATTATCAACCATCGCGCCAATGAGCGGTGGAACGTCAAAGACGTGCGTTTTGGGTGGATCGACTTCATTGATGACATTGAAGTAAGCCAAGCGCTGCTCGATGCTGTGGCTGAATATGGGCGCAAGAAGGGCATGAACTCTGTCGTCGGACCGCTTGGATTTACCGACCTCGACCCTGAAGGCATGCTCACCTGGGGCTTTGATAAGCTCGGAACTATGCCTACCATCTACAACTATGCTTACTATCCCGAGCACATGGAAAAGCAGGGTGGTTGGGAGAAAGACAACGACTATGTAGAGTATTACATGCCTGTGCCTGATAAGGTGCCCGAGAAATATGAGAAGCTCGCCACGATTGTGGAAAAGAGATACAATCTGCACGTGAAGAAGATCACCAAGGCAGACATACGCAACGGCTATGCCCATGAGGTATTTCGTGTCATCAATGAGACATATAAAGACCTGTATGGCTTCGTGACGCTTACGGAGCGACAGATCGATCAATACGTTAAGTCGTATATGCCCGCCTTGGATCTCAATCTCGTAACGGTGATTGTTGACGGCAACAACAATGACCGCATCGCCGGAGTAGGCATCACCATGCCTTCACTGTCGCACGCCATGCAGAAGTGCCATCGTGGACGCTTGCTGCCATTTGGCTGGTGGCATGTACTGAGAGCGGCCAAATTCCACAAGACTGATGGCGTGGACTTGCTGCTCATCGGCTTCCGTCCTGAATACCGCGCCAAAGGAGCCAACGCACTGCTCTTCGCCGATCTGATCCCAAGATACATCGACTATGGTATCAAGTGGGGAGAATCGCAGGTGGAGATGGAAAGCAACAGTGGTGTGCAAAGCCAGTGGAGCGCGTTGGAACACATCAATCATAAGCGTCGTCGTTGCTATCGCAAGGCTATCGACTGACGCGATTATATTGTAACCCCCTCATCCTATCATAACTAAATGTCTGAAAATAAAAATAACACCAACAAAACGCAGGAACAGCCCACAGTGGCTTACACAGATGACAACATACGCCACCTCAGTGACATGGAGCATGTGCGCACACGTCCCGGTATGTATATCGGGCGCTTGGGCGACGGCTCGCTGCCTGAGGATGGCGTGTATGTGTTGTTAAAGGAAGTCATCGACAACTCTATAGATGAGTTCAAGATGCATGCAGGAGACCGCATAGAAGTGGATATCATTGACAATCTGAGTGTCTCGGTCCGTGACTATGGACGTGGCATCCCTCAGGGTAAGCTTGTCGAAGCGGTCTCTGTGCTCAATACAGGAGGTAAATACGATTCCAAGGCTTTTAAGAAAAGCGTGGGACTGAATGGTGTCGGCGTCAAGGCCGTCAATGCTTTGAGCTCTCGGTTTGAGGTGAAGAGCTATCGTGACGGTACGGTGCGTTGCCTGGTCTTTGAGAAAGGTGTGCTGAAGGAAGACCATACCGAAGAGACACAGGACGAGAATGGTACCTATATCTTCTTCCAGCCTGATGAAACGCTGTTTAAGAACTATTCGTTCCATGACGAGTTTGTGGAGACCATGCTCCGCAACTATACCTACCTCAACTCCGGTCTGACGATCATGTACAACGGGCGGCGCATCAAGAGCCGCAATGGTTTGGAGGACCTGCTGGTTGACAATATGACTGTCGATCCGCTCTATCCTATCGTGCACATCAAGGGAGAGGACATTGAGATCGCCTTTACCCATACCAATCAGTATGGTGAGGAATATCATAGCTTTGTCAATGGACAGCATACCACACAGGGCGGTACGCATCAGAGTGCCTTCAAAGAGCATATTGCCAAAACGATTAAGGAGTTCTTCGATAAGAACTACGAGTACACCGATATTCGCAATGGTATTGTTGCTGCCATCGCCATCAATGTAGAGGAGCCAGTGTTTGAGAGTCAGACAAAGATCAAGCTTGGCTCTACACTCATGGAACCTGGTGGCGAGACTATCAACAAGTATGTCGGTGATTTCATCAAGCGTGAGGTCGACAACTACCTGCATATCCATAAAGAGGACGTTGCCGACGTGCTTGAAAGCAAGGTCAAGGAGAGTGAACGCGAGCGTAAGGCGATGGCCGGAGTCACCAAGTTGGCACGTGAGCGTGCCAAGAAAGCCAACCTTCACAACCGCAAGCTTCGCGACTGTCGCATCCATTTCTGTGATGTCCGCGACGATCGCAAGGAGGAATCCTCTATCTTTATCACCGAAGGAGACTCCGCAAGTGGTAGCATCACCAAGAGTCGCGATGTCAACACGCAGGCTGTCTTCTCACTGAGAGGAAAGCCACTTAACTGCTTCGGCCTGTCTAAAAAGGTGGTCTATGAAAACGAAGAGTTCAACCTCCTTCAGGCAGCCTTGGACATTGAGGATGGACTCGACGACCTGAGATATAACAAGGTGATCGTGGCCACCGATGCTGATGTCGATGGCATGCACATCCGTTTGCTGGTCATCACCTTTTTCCTGCAGTTCTATCCCGAGCTGATCAAGAAGGGCCATGTCTATGTTTTGCAGACGCCACTCTTCCGTGTGCGCAACCGTCGTTCTAAGATCAAGAACAGGCAAGTCATCGCTAACGCAGACGCCAAATTGCTTAAGAATGAGAAGAAGAGCGACTTCGTCACCCGTTATTGCTATACCGAGCAGGAGCGTCTTGACGCGATTCGTGACCTCGGACCAGACCCGGAGATCACGCGATTCAAAGGTTTGGGTGAGATCTCTCCCGATGAGTTTGCCCATTTCATCGGTCCGGACATACGACTCGAGCAGGTCACCTTGCACAAGAACGACCAAGTGCAGAAACTTCTGGAATACTATATGGGCAAGAATACCATGGAGCGTCAGAACTTCATCATTGATAATTTAGTGATCGAGGAGGATAAGCCCGAAGGTGAAGAAGAGGCGAATGCCGATGATGGCGAATGATCGTATCTATGATAGGCAAGGAAAACATCTCTGATCAACAAGAAATATCTTCCTTATTGATAAGGAAGAGATTCTTAATAAATAAGGATGATGCCTCTTGTCAACCAAAGCAAGGAAAAGGATATAATACCACAAGGGAAAGGAGGACATGACGGTTTATGAATCAAGATCAGAATCAACGTATAGGTCTGTTTGTAGGTTCCTTTGATCCATTTACGATAGGTCACGACGAGATCGTGCGGCGGGCGTTGCCACTATTCGATAAACTGGTCATTGGAGTGGGGGATAATCCCCACAAGCAGCATACTTACTCGATAGAAGAGCGCGTAAACGCCATTCAGAGACTCTACAGCGATGAGAAAAGCATCGAGGTGGTACCATATAACGATTTGGCTATAGATCTTGCTCAGCGCGTCGGGGCGCATTATGTCGTCAAAGGCGTGAGGTCGATACAAGATTTCGAGTATGAGCGTGTGCAGGCAGACTACAACCGTAAGTTAGGCGGTTTGGAAACCCTGCTGATCTATGCCAGCCCAGAGATGACAAGCATCTCATCTACCGCCTATCGTGAGCTCGTCCACTTCCATAAAGACGCTTCTTGGATGTTGCCGGGAGGAAAGAAACGGGAATAGAGTGCTTGGGAGGTTAACCGACTCTTGAGACCTGTTTTCTATATCTAATAGGTGTTATTAGAATATATAGCGGGTGGTTTTAGATTATTTTGACTTTTAATCCACAACAATATGATTAGTTATCAATCAGACGGCGTAAAGATGCCTGAGTTCAATCATCGTTCTACCACGGCTTGGATCAAGGCTGTGGCTGCCACCTATGGTCGGCGGGTAGGAGAGATTGGCTATATGTTTGTCAGCGACGAAAAGATTCTTGAGGTCAACAACCAGTACCTTGGACACGACTATTACACCGACATCATCACGTTTGACTATGATGAGGGTGATGTGATCAATGGTGATATTGTCATCTCGTTGGATACGGTGCGCAGCAATGCCGAGCAGTTTGGCAAGGCTTACGATGATGAGTTGCATCGTGTCATTATTCATGGCATCCTTCATCTCTGTGGCATAAATGACAAAGGGCCAGGCGAGCGTGAGATCATGGAAGCCAATGAGGACAAGGCTTTGGCCATGCTCCCTAAGTATTTGGGCTGACCCTACGTCCGCAAGCGTCGTTTGCGTGTCTCTTGTAGTTTTCGCGCAAGCCTGCTTATGGCCCTGTCGCGTTCCGGTTAAGCCTTATAGCGCGCTTATAATGGTTCTATGGCTCGTTTCAAAGGCTTGATGGCCTGTTGATAAAGGTTCTATGGCTTGTTGTTGTCTGTTCTATGGCTTGTAGATGTCTGTTCTATAGAGCGTATCTGGCGATAATTTCCCGACCTCATTAATATAGAAAGCGCCCCACCTTCTTGCTTGTAAGGTGGGGCGCCTTTGTTATTTCTTTCTGTATTCAGTGGGTGTCATGCCGTATTTCTTCACGAATATTCTGTAGAATGTCTGTGGTGCTGGGATGCCGCATTCACGTGCTACGGCTTCAACAGAGTATTCTTGATGCTCTTTGAGCAACTTCACGGCAAAGTCAAGCCGGAGGTTGTTGACGTAGTTGACAAAGTTGGTGCCTGCAAAGCGGACGAAGAGCTGACCAAACTTGTTTCTGGGCACATACACCCGATTCGTCACATCTTCACGCGAGAGGCGTGGCTGGAGGAACATCTTCTCATGGACAATGTAATATTCAATGCGCTGGAAGAGAGCCTCGTCAAGGTCAATCGGGTTTGGCATAATCGTTGTTTTATATAGTTATTTAATGTAGCAAATTTAATCATTAAATAATTATCCACCAACGATTTTGCACCTATTGTTCTCTCAAAACAGCACATAATGTTTAAATTGTGAATGATTGAGACACAGTTTTAAGCATTGTTGACAGTATATTACCGCTCTATGCTTATTATTTGTAGTGCTTTGCTGATAATTTTGTTTTTTTCGTTTACAATTTGAAAATATTCATTCATGTCCCAAATATCCCTTGCGACAAGTGCTTTTAGCTGAGTTTTGAGATAGGGAAGCGTTTGCTGGAGTTCCTTTTCATCTTTCGGCTCAATCTTCTGTTTCTTACCGTCAGCCAAGATACTGTCGACGAGCGCCTGAGGTACAGTGTATTGCTGTAGGAAATCGCTGAAAGACTTATATTGACTCTTCAGTTCCTTGCGGTTGTCGTCAACGTATTTCAAGTTGCGTTTGATGACGATCCCTTTCGCCATCAGCTGTCGATGGAGGCGTGTGTACTGTGTGGTGTCCAATGGCACGAAGTAGTCTGGCATGATGCCACCGCCGCCATACACCGTGCGGTGCTTGCGGAGCGTGTAGAACTTCAGCGAATCGGCAAAATGGATGCTGTCGGCAGAGTAGAGCTCACCGTGTTTGTAGCGGTCATCCAGTTCCATTTCATAATCTTTCAAGTCTCCTTTTTTATATGGCTTTTGGATGCAACGACCGGATGGCGTGTAATAGTGAGCGATCGTCAGGCGCATCATGCTACCGTCAGCAAAGGGTATCGGACGCTGCACAAGGCCTTTGCCAAAGCTGCGGCGGCCGACGACCATACCGCGGTCTTGGTCTTGTATGGCACCGGTAACGATCTCTGCTGCAGAGGCCGTGAACTCGTTGACGAGTACGATTACCTTTCCGTCCAAGAGATGTCCGTTGCCTTTAGCCCTGTATTCCTCTCTGGGCACCCGTCGGCCTATCGTGTAGACGATTAGATCGTTCTTCTTCAAGAATTCGTTGGCGATGTCTACAGCGGCATTCAGATAGCCCCCACCGTTCTCTTCCAAGTCCAGTATCAGGTCTTTCATACCTTGTCCTTTCAGCGTGTTCACAGCCGTCATAAACTCATCGTAGGTAGTGGCTCCGAAGCTGCCGATACGGATATATCCCACGTGAGGCTTGATCATATAGAAGGCGTCGAGCGTTTTCACCGGGATCTTGTCTCTGACAACATCAAAATACAGCGTACCGGCAATGCCGCGGCGCACGATTCCAAGTTTCACATGAGTACCCTTAGGGCCACGCAGGCGCTTCATAATCTCTTCCTGTGGCATTTTCACGCCTGCGATAGCCGTATCGTTGACGCTGATGACGCGGTCACCGGCCATGATACCGACCTTTTCCGACGGGCCTTTCGACACGGGTTGTATGACCAATAGCGTGTCGGACTGGATGTTGAACTGCACGCCGATACCCTCAAACGAGCCGTTGAGGGACTCTGAGAGCGCCTTGGCTTCCTTGGCGGAAGAATAGGAGGAGTGTGGATCGAGCTTTTCCAGCATGCCTCGGATGCCGTCCTCAACGAGTTTCTGTTCGTTGACAGAATCGACATAGAGATTGCTGATCGCCATCTCCGCTATTTGCAGTTTGCGTAAGGGACTGTTCGGCCCAAAGTTGAGCTGCATGCGTTGTGCCTGCACTGTCGCAGGGCAGAGCATCGAGAGGCCTAACGCCAAGGTCATAAAATATTTCTTGATATTCATCATTCTGTTTTTATCTAAGTCTAAACGATCTTTCTTTTAATTATTTTTCTTATCATAATACAAGTAGTGGCTTGACGTTTCCAAGTGCCATACCCGCATGAGGATAGCTCACTCCTTATATATATAAGGTCAAATCCTTTATATATAATAGGTCACATTCCTTGTCTATGTTTAGAACAGCTCGGGCTGCATAGGGTTAGCCGAACGGATGTTCCGACCTAAGTGTTCGTAAGCCAATGCTGTCGCCATGCGTCCGCGTGGTGTGCGCTTGATAAATCCCTCCATGATCAAGAACGGCTCATAGACCTCCTCCACCGTGTCGGCATCCTCTCCGATGGCTGTGGCAATGGTAGAGACACCGACGGGACCACCACGGAACTTGTCGATGATAGTCAGCAAGATCTTGTTGTCGATCTCGTCGAGACCGTAGGAGTCGATGTTCAGCGCACCCAACGACAGCTGGGCGATGGCGGAGGTGATAGTGCCGTTGCCTTTCACTTGCGCGAAGTCACGCACGCGGCGTAACAGACCGTTGGCGATACGTGGCGTGCCACGGCTGCGCCGTGCGATCTCCATGGCGGCATCGTCTTCGATAGGTACTTTGAGCAGCATGGCCGACCGCTTGATGATTTTCTTCAGCGTCTCCGGGTCGTAGTATTCCAGGTGCATGTTAATGCCAAAGCGGGCACGCAACGGTGCTGTGAGCATACCGGAGCGCGTGGTGGCACCAATCAGCGTGAAAGGGTTCAGATCGATCTGTATGCTTCTTGCCGACGGGCCTTTGTCGATCATGATGTCAATGCGGTAGTCCTCCATGGCGGAGTAGAGATACTCCTCCACGACGGGCTGCAGGCGGTGGATCTCGTCAATGAAGAGCACGTCGTTGGGCTCCAGCGAGGTGAGGATGCCTGCCAGGTCTCCTGGCTTGTCAAGGACGGGACCGGACGTGATCTTGAAGCCTACGCCGAGCTCATTGGCAATGATATTGCTCAAAGTCGTCTTTCCCAGACCAGGAGGACCGTAGAGAAGTGTGTGGTCGAGGGGCTCGCCGCGGTATTTGGCCGCCTCGACGAAGATGCGCAGGTTGTCCACTACTTTCTGCTGACCATTGAAGTCATCGAAGCGCAGAGGACGTAGCGCGTTCTCGAATTCTTTCTCTGTTGAGGAGAGCTTTTCCTCATGTATGTCAAAGTCTTCTGCCATTGTTTGTTGATGATTGCTTGTTTGTTAAAAGGACGAGGGGGGGAGTGGCTGCATAGCAGCCACATACAGAACCCCGCGATAGAGAGGAGCAAACGATGCTGCGAGGCTTTGGGCTTCGCTCTTTGTTCTTTTTTCCGCTCTACGCTTGCGCTTCCCCGCTCTTCAAGTAGGCGCGGCACTGTTCGAGGATGGCGGTGAGCGCCTCGACCGTCTCTGCTCTGAGCATGGCGATACGCATCTGTCGGAAGTTGGGGATACCTTTGAAGATTGGCGAGGCGGCCAGATGACGGCGTGTGTGGAGGATGCCGCGATACTCGTCAATACGTTCTACATTGATGCGCAGCTGTTCTTCCAGAATATCGATCTTGTCGTCTATGGTCAGGGGAACAGGCGCTACGGGTGTGCCGCCCTCTCGACAAGTCTTCTCGGTGTCGATATATTGCCGCATTTCTTGGAATATCCAGGGATGGCCAAAGGTAGCCCGTCCCACCATCACGGCGTCTACACCATAGTTGTCAAAGGCGTCTTTGGCCTCCTGCGGTGTGGTGATGTCACCATTGCCAATGATTGGGATATGGATACGTGGGTTGTCTTTTACGGCTTTGATGAGTGTCCAGTCAGCATTTCCGGTATACATTTGGCTGCGCGTGCGTCCGTGGATCGTCAGTGCCTGTATGCCGCAGTCCTGCAACTGTTCCGCCAAGTCCGTGATGATCGGGTTTTCTTTGTCCCATCCCAGTCGCGTTTTTACCGTTACCGGCGTTTTCACGGCTTTCACGACCTCTCTTGTGATGTCAAGCAAGAGCGGAATGTTCTTGAGCATCCCCGCTCCCGCGCCTTTTCCGGCTACCTTCTTCACTGGGCATCCGAAGTTGATGTCGATGATGTCGGGGTGTACCGATTCCACGATTTTAGCCGCCTCGACCATCGAGTCCACGTCTTTGCCATAGATCTGAATGCCTACCGGGCGCTCCTCATCATTGATGTGCATCTTGTCGAGTGTGGACTTGATGCTGCGGATGATCGCGTCGGCAGAGACGAACTCTGTATATACCATAGCCGCCCCAAACCGTTTGCAGAGCATACGGAAGCCCACGTCCGTCACGTCTTCCATGGGAGCGAGGAAGAGCGGGCGTTCACCGAAGTCAATGTTTCCTATCTTCATATATGAGTGCAAAGGTAGCGAAAAAAAGTGGGAAAACCTATTTCAGCAGGTGATAGAATCCTCCTGCATACGGCTTGACGACTCCTTTCATCTCCAAAGAGAACAGTTTGGCCTGTGTCGTACCGATGTTCAGCGCCGTCTTTACCGCGATGATGTTGGCGGGCAGGTCGTTTTGTGTTTGCAGTAGCTTGGTGATCTTTTGTTCCTCCTCGTCGAGCTCCGGAAACATCTGCCGCTCTATTCCTGCCTGTCTCATCTGGTTAATTTGCAGTTCGTCTTGCCATCCCATGGCCTTGACGAAGTCTACCGCTGAAGTAATCAGCGCTGCTCCGTTGTCCCGGATCAGGTGGTTGCAGCCTTCACTGTAGGGCGCGCCTACCGGTCCGGGGAAAGCAAAAACGTCATGGTTGTACTCCCTGGAGATGCGCGCCGTGATCAGTCCGCCTCCCTTCTCAGCGCTCTCCACGACGATGGTGGCGTCGCTGAGCCCTGCCGTGATACGGTTTCTGCGCACGAAGTTGAGCTTGTCGATCTTTGTGTGCGTCATATATTCCGTGAGCAGACCGCCGTGAAAGACCATCTCGTTGGCCGTGTCGCGGTGCCGTGGCGGATAGAGGTCGTCGAGACCATGAGCCAGTACGGCCACAGTATCCATATTGTTGGCCAATGCGTTGCGGTGCGCATGGATGTCAACGCCATAGGCCAGCCCACTGACGATCAGCGTGTCGGGGCACAGATGACTCAGGTCTGCGAGGAAGCTACGGATGAGATCCTGTCCGTAGGTGGTGCAGTGGCGTGTGCCGACCACCGCGATGACATGTTGCCGGTTGAGGTCTGTCTGTCCCTTGTAGAAGAGCATGAGTGGCGGGTCTGTGCATTCAGTGAGGCGCTTAGGGTATTTGGCGTCATTCATGCACAGCATCTGTATGTCGTGCTCCCGGCAATAGGCCAGTTCCTCCACGGCCTTGGGCCTCATGGCTTCGGCATCTATCAGATCGTCGGCAATGCGCTGAGGCAGACCGGGAAAGGTCGTTTTGAGATGATGGCGTTGCCGGATGATCTCAGTGGCGGATCCCAGTTGCTTATAAAGTTCCACCATCGTGTTGAGATGGAAGTAGCTGAGCCGTGTGAGGATGATGGTGTTGATGAGTTCCTCGTCAGTGATCATGCTTAGCGTATAGAGTCTATTTGGAAATATTGTTGTCAGATGCAGTGATGGGTGTGCCGTCCTTTTCAAAGTGCTCGATGACGGGCAGGAAGGCATCGTCGTAGTCCTTGCTCACGCCGAGCCGTCCGTTGATGAGCGTGACCAGTTCAGTGTCGGCATGGAAACAGAGCGCATTGTCGGAGGCGCGGTAGATGTCGTGCTCAAAGACATAGCGTACGCCCTCTTTGTGGAGGTTGAGGCACGACAGAAACTCGTCGTCGCATTTCAGCGGTCGCTTGAATTGCAGTTGCATTCGGGCCACGACAGCGTCCACACCCTTCTCGTGCAGACCGGCAAAGCTCACGCCGAGGGCACGGAGAAAACGGTGACGCGTATGTTCGGTATAGTGGAGATAGTTGGCGTTGTTGACGATGCCCTCGATGTCGCATTCGTAGTCGCGCACCTCCATACGGGTTTCAAAGAGATAAGACTTCATGAGTGTTGATTGTTGAATGATGAATGTAGAATTGTTGCAATGATGAAAATTGAATGTTGAATGATGAATTAAAGCAATGATGAATGATGAGTGTTGAATGATGAATAGTTGCATCCGCGCTTACGAACAACGAATGGCATGCTATTATTTACTCATTCTTATTTATACACTATACATTATACATTCTTCAGGTATTCGTATCCGAATCGGCAGCGGAGACAGTCCTTACGGTCGCAGTATTCGTTTTTCAGTTGGATGAGTGCCTGAGAGTCACCTGCGTTTTCTACGTCGAGCCCACAGTCTTTCCACATTCTGACGATATGGTTATCCTCAGCTTTGAGTTCCTCCAGGAAGTTGAAGGCGCGGTCACAGAGCCTGTCGTCCTCTTTGTGTTTGCCGTAAGCGAAGAGCATCGGCACCACCGTATTGATTGTCAGCACCGTGATGGAGTCTTTAGACAGCCTTTTTTCAGCCTTCTTGCTTTCCGTTCCGAAGGTATAGTGTGTCTCCCAATAGTGTGTCGCTTCCGTGTCGAAGAGTTGCTGCACCTCTTTTAGCGTCTTACAGTCAATGAGTTGGCTCAGTCCTGTCCGGCGATGATAATAGAGGTTGGCCAGTTGCGAGATGCGTATCGTGGGGAAGTTCTGTGGCCTCAGTCTTAGGAAGCGCCATCGCTGTCCACTGATGGGCTCCAACGAAAACTTATGAGCGAGATAGAGATATTCGTGTCTCAGCCTTTGAAAGTACTCGTCTTCCTCAGCTTGCTTTCTGTGTCGTTGTGGCATGTCGTCGGTGTTGAGCATTCCCGCCTGCCCCATAAAGATCGCCTCAATCTGGAAGAGATCGTCACGGTGGTGGTCTACGTCATGCAGTGGCACGTGTAGTGCCCACTGCTCAAACGCCTCGCTGTTGATGCTGAAGCCGAAGCTTCGCGCCAGCGTGACGAAGTAAGCCTGCTCCCAGGAGCCGTTGACGATGGCTACGCGTTGCCGGATCTTCTCCGTCTTCTGTTCGAGGCGCTCAGTCTGTAGCGCGCTCATCCACGAGTGAACGGTCAGCCGCGATAGTTGCGGAATGATGCGATAGCAGGGCGGGTATTGGTCTTCCTGCAACAGCTCTTGGTAGTGTCTTCCCACCGTCTCGGGCACTTCCATCTCCAATTGCGGCAGCACATCACCGTTGGCCGTCTTCACCTCGGTGTCAGCTTCCCCCGTGACGTGCAGCACCACATTATTATAATGGTCATCCTTCTCGTGTCCGTGGAGATACCAGTCCGACGACTTGTCGTGGATCTCCACGTTTCCCACCCACAGCGTGCCGTCGATCTTCACCTTAGCGTTGAAGAAGTCGGGACCCGCATTTCGGTTGTGCAGTCCCGGATCAATGACCTCCACGTCTTGTCCGCTGGTGGTCTTGAGTTGTTGTAGTGGGAAGAGCCTGTGCTTCCAGCAGTAGTGCAATAGCTGTTCCATCTGATGGCTTTTATAGTATTTTGGTTTGGAGAATCTTCGCTGACGCAAGGAGACTCATTTGCAAAGATAAGAGAAAATCCCGTATCTGTGTGCAACAGATGCGGGATTTTTTCTTTGGCGACAAAAAGATGTAAAGTTTTCTCTTCTTATCTCTTTGTTGATAGTCAGACAGTTGGTTGCGTTTTCTGTCTGCCTGAAAGCTTATTTCAGCACTTTCTTACCGTTGAGGATATAGACGTTGCCGTGGTGCATGGTTTTCACCTCACGACCATTGAGGTCATAGACCTTTCGGTCCTTGCTGGTAGCAGTTTTGGTTTGACTGATACCAGCCTCCGTTTCCTTGTTGATAACGAGGGTATATGTCTTGATTGTCTGCAGGTCGTCAGAGCAGTAGAGCAGTTGCAGCTTGCGCTGAGCATCGGTAGTGCTGAGCTCGCTGACGGCAGCGAAAGAGCCCTTGTTAGCTGTTGTGGCTGCAACAACGGCGTTAGTCGGGTCTTCGGCAGTCGTGCTTACCTCGTCTTTGTCAAGCGTGACGGCTTGCCCATTGACGGTTATTGCCGGCTTGTCTACATTGTAGATGAGGCTGATGTCGTCGACGTAGAGACTGTCAGTACTGCCTTGTCCCGGGGCGGCATTCGTGGAGATTGTGATAAGAATGGCTTTGCCGTTCACGTTATTGTTCGTATAGACAAATGGTGCTGTTACTCGCTGCCAAACAAAGCCTTTGGATTCTATCTTCGCGTTTTTGGCAGTTGCAACCACGTTGTTATAAGTTTTACCTGCTTCCTGCGGGTCTTGATAATATGTGCCGTCGGTGATGGCTGCGCTGATCGAAGCGTAGGGATGATCAGTCACAGGAGTTTCCTGCTTGAACTTTACCCAAACAGCAATGGAGTCGGGCGTGCCATCCATGAGTGTATAGAATGGATCGCCATTGCCATCCTTGTCAGTTGAACTCATGTCGAGTTGGCTGTGGTTGCTTGGGTCTGTAGCAGTCATAGAGCCGGCACTGAGTCGGCCTGTGGTCATTGTACCATTGGCAATGACAAAAATCATGTTGTGAGATGTGAGCAATGCACTCTGTTTGCCAGTTGAACCTGGTCTTACTTCAGTAGACTTATACAAATAGGATGAGCCGCCGCCTGCCATCCAAACCCATGGCTGCGTTCCTGTAGCGCTTTGGAAGGAGTGCCAAGCATTAGGCTCGTCGCCATTGCATGTGGTATTTGGGTCTTCTGGACTAACGAGTGTTGCAGTATGGAAGTCCTCAAACCCACTGTTTGGCAGCTGATAGTTGTCTCCAAAGGTGACGTGGATGGTCTGTCCCAGCGTCTTCTGCATGTCGATGTCGATAAGCGTATAGAGTTTCCCGTCATTGACAAGCAGTCTCAGATCCAAAGGAATGGTTCCCAGCATAGGGCCCATCCATGTGTCAACATTGGGATCGTCGCCTTTTGTGATGGTAATATCCCGGTGTGTAGACACCACGTCTCCCTTATTGCTCTTTGCAGCTTTGAGGTTGTTGAGCGTGATGTTGCCGATGCCCATGGCCTGTTCTCCGGCTTTGAGCATGAAATTCTTCAAGTTGAAGTTGTAGGTGCCATCGTTGTTTTTGTCCACGCTGATGGTTGCCGTCTGTCGCGTAGCCGTACCGTTGACGGTCACGACGAGTGCGTCGGTGTAGTCCTTGGCGCTCATGCTCAATGAGGAGAGCAAGGCCAGGGCTAACGAGAGTAATGTTTTCTTCATAATTTAAACCTTTTACTTTAGAAAGAACTAACAATAATGTATGTTTCTGATTTCAATGATTTACCTGTGTTTGAGCCGATAGCTTACGCCCACAGAGGCAAAGATCGGGTAGAGCGTCTGCTCTACGGCTGTGAAGCCGCTGTGGTGGATGCCGCTGATTCCCCAGCTGAGGTTGGCAAAGATCGCCGTGCGCTGCCAGATGCGATACTCTCCGCCGACATCCACGCCCCATTGCAGGTGACGCATGTCGTCGCTGAAGTCATAGTCGCCGCGCGTGCTCTCGTCGCCACCGAGGGTCACCTTGGCACCCGTGGGATCGCCTACACGCAGGTAACCGTCGTGGGCGTAGCCCGTGAACTTGCGCTGGGTGAGCACCGAGAGATAAGGTCCGGCATGGAGCGAAAAGCGATTCGTAGCCTGCCAACGGGCGTGCAGAGGGATGGTGAGCATCCATTCCGTCACCTCTGTCGTGACGTCACCGGTAAACATACCGGCGAGCTTCTCACCGCCGCGCACCACTTCCTCGTGGTAGTTCTTCACGCGCGCGTCCTCGTTCATGCCTTTGTTCTCTATTTGCAAACCGAGTGTCAGTCCCCAGTGGTCGTCGAGCGCTTTGTCTGCCTCTACGCCGAGCACCAGGTTGGGTTGCAGCGTGTAGCTGTTGAGACAGCGTATTGATGCCGGCATACCCACGGGTGCCGTACCACCGATGTTGTAGCCGAGATGCATTTTCAGTTCCAGGTTGTCCATCAGTCCTTGGGCCTGAGCGTTAGCGGCAAGGGCGAGCAGGAGCATGAGGGACAGTGCTTTTATCTTGTTCATCGTCATGGTGTCTAAGAGATTATTGTTCTTTTTTGCATACCAGTCTCACTTTGTCGACGCAGAGCGTAGAGCCGATGGCTCCCTCAAACTGGTCACCGTCGGCACTGGACGAGAAGACGATGGTGAGGCTGTAGCCGCGCTGCTTGAGTAGGTCAAGGTCGAGGTCGCAGAGAAATTTAAAGTCGATGGAGAATGGTGTCCACTTATCTGTGGATTTCACCATGCCCATGTCAGCGATGGCGACGATCTGCGGACTTGTCTTTACGTTGTCGCCGTAGAGGGTGACGGCGTTGCCCTGGTCGTCGTGGTTGCGGTAGAGCACGGCGTAGATAGCGGCCTGGTCGGTGCGGTCAGCCACGGCGTTGCCCTTGGGATCCTGGAAGGTAGCTCCCGGTTGATAGGTATAGTAGCCCGTGAGCGTCATCGGCTGTCGGTCGAAGACCTGTCCGAAGTGTGTAGCCTTCATAGCGTCGGTCAGCGCACTGGCCATGTCGAAGGTGCCGATGAAGAGGTTTCCGGCAGCGAGTCGCTTGTTGACCATCGCTCCGAAAGGTCCCGTGCTGCGTGTGGTGAGCTTCACGGCCGCACCGTCATAGCCGTTGATTAGCGGTGCCGTCGGATATTCGTCGGGTTTGGCAGAGCCCATGCTGAGGCTGAAACCAGGGTTGCCGTTGGCCCAGTCACCCGCGCTGCTGCCATCGTTGCGCAGGATATGCCAGACATAATACTTGCCACGCGGCTCCAGTTCGTAGTGCTCGAAGTCGAATTTCACCGTGTCGTTGGTCATGCGTGCCATGGGTCTGATCTCTACCGTGTAGTTGCGGTGCCAGTGTCCGTCCTCCGAGACCACCTGATAGTGCCACTTCCCACCATTCTTCTTGTCGACCTCGCTGCTGGTCATCACGGCCTTGGCACCCGGTGTCAGCCGCAATGTCGGTGTGAGCAGGCTGAGGTCAGCCTCGTGTTCGCGTCTTACCTCAAAGGAGATGAGGCTGTCGGTGGACAGCACATCCTTAGCAGTGTCGGACAGCTGATAGAATGAAGCTAGGGGGTTGTCGGTGTGCAGACTCACGTGCGTGATGTCGCACTCGCTGTTGAGCGGTTCCTCTTTGAAGCAGGAACTCAGTGTCAGCGTAGCAGCCAGCAAGGGCAGTGTGTAGAAGTACTTGTTCATTCCTTGAAAGTGTTATGTGATGGCATATATAGTCCGAAAACATCTACAAAGTTACACGTTTTTTCTTTAAAAGGATGTTACCAAAGGCAGTATTGCGGTTAAAAGTATCTAATGTGGCTCATTTTGAATAATTTAAGCGACAAAAACAACGGCTTTTGCTATAAAATCGCTAATTTTGCAGAAACGTTTAATTCCGGAAATACATGAAGATAGCTTTGATTGGCTACGGCAAGATGGGACACATGATCGAGCAGATCGCCCTGGAGCGTGGCCACGAGATTGTTTGTAAGATTGATGTCAACAACCAGGACGACTTCGACAGCCCCGCCTTTGCGTCGGCCGACGTCGCCATAGAGTTCACCAACCCCACGGCTGCTTACAGCAACTACCTGCGCGCCTTTGCCCACAACGTCAAGGTGGTGAGCGGCTCCACCGGCTGGATGAAAGACCACAAGGCTGATGTGGAGGCGCTCTGCAAGGACGGCAAGCAGACGCTCTTCTGGGCCAGCAACTTCTCCATTGGTGTGGCGATCTTCTCGGCCGTCAATAAGTATCTGGCCGAAATCATGAACCAGTTCCCACAGTACGACGTGAAGATGACCGAGACCCACCATATCCATAAGCTCGACGCACCGTCGGGCACCGCCATCACCTTGGCGGAGGATATCATCGACAACCTCGACCGCAAGACATCGTGGAAGGCCGGCACTACCGTATGGGACGACGGACATGTCGACGGAACTGAGGACCACAAGGCCGACGAGCTGCTTGTCGACAGCATCCGCCACGACGAGGTGCCCGGCATCCACTCCATCGCTTATGACTCTGAGGCAGACTGCATCACCATCACCCACGACGCTCACAGCCGCAAGGGCTTTGCCCTCGGAGCCGTGCTCGCCGCTGAGTTCACCAAAGACCATAAGGGACTGCTCACCACGAGCGATCTGTTTAAGTTCTAAAACCGTTATCCAATAACAAAAGAAATGATCGATAAGGAAAAAGCTAAGATGAACATGAAGAAGCAGTGGATCAAGTTTGGCGTGGTCACTGCCCTCTATCTGCTCTTCCTCCTGTGGGTGAAGAGCTGGCTGGGACTGATCGTCGTCCCGTTCATCTTCGATAACTATATCACCAAGAAGATTCGCTGGACCTGGTGGAAAGACGCCGAGGGACCCGTGCGCTTCGTCATGAGCTGGGTCGACGCGCTGGTCTTCGCCCTCGTGGCCGTGTACTTCATCAACCTCTTTGCTTTCCAGAACTACGTCATCCCGTCGAGTTCCCTGGAGAAGAGCTTGCTCACGGGCGACTACCTCTTTGTTTCCAAGCTCAGCTACGGTCCCCGCATCCCTGAGACGCCGCTCACCATGCCGCTCACACAGCACACGCTGCCCATCATCCATACCAAGAGCTACATCGAGTGGCCGCATTGGGACTATCGTCGCGTGAAAGGTTTAGGGCATGTGAAGCTCAACGACATCGTGGTCTTCAACTATCCTGCCGGTGACACCATCCTCACCGAGGAGCAGTTCGCCAACAGCTACTATACGATGTGCTACGACTATGGTATGGAACTCTACCATAATCAGACACCAAATCCCGTCAATCCGGCAACGCTCAACCGCCAGGGACAGCTCGACTACTTCAATATGATCTATAACCTGGGCCGCAGCTATATCCAGCAAAACCCGGTGCAATATGGTATGATCGACCACCGTCCCACCGACCGCCGCGAGAACTATGTCAAGCGCTGCGTCGGTTTGCCGGGTCAGACTCTTCAGATCAAGAATCGCATTGTCTACCTCGATGGCAAGCCCAACAAGGAGCCGGACAACGTGCAGTACTTCTATTATGTCAAGCTCAAGCGTGATTTGCCCGACGACGTACTGAAAGACTTAGGCATCTCCATGGAAGACTTGGGTTATCTCAACCAAGGCGGTGCCATGCCGCTGACCAAGCACGCGGTGAACTATCTCTCCCACCGCAAGGATCTCGTAGCCAGCATCCATATCGTCAACGACGCTGTCACCGGTGATCTCTACCCGATGAACATGGTCACGGGATGGACGCGCGACAACTACGGACCGGTCTGGATTCCGAAGAAGGGAGCCACGGTCAAGCTCAACATGGACAACATTGCCATTTATGAGCGACCCATCCGTGTCTATGAGCACAACGAGCTGGTGGTGAAAAACAACCGCATCTATATCAACGGCAAGCCTGCCAACAGCTATACATTCAAGATGGACTATTACTGGATGATGGGCGACAACCGTCACAACTCCGAGGACTCACGCTACTGGGGCTTCGTGCCTGAAGACCATATCGTGGGCAAGCCTATCTTCATCTGGTGGAGTTCCGATCCCGACCGCCATGGTTTCAGTGGCATCCGATGGAATCGGCTCTTCCGCTGGGTAGACAACATCAAGTAATATCGGCCAGCCATGACACGCCCATCGTGGCGTGCCGTGGCTCTTCCGTTTTGGTTTACTCCTTATATATATAGAGATCTTGCTGAAGCAAACGCTGAAATTTGTCATTGCACTGTGTCTCGCCACTGCTTTCGTGGTGGCCGTGCATGCCTTTGCCTTTGCCGTCTGCACACTCCCTTCCGAGTTCGGTAACCAATACCATAAGGGCGATCGTGTGGTGGTGAACAAGCTGGTGCATGACAATTTCCAAAGGGGTGACCTGGTGCTGTACTATCCCGACTGGCAAGTCACCAGCCGCTATGCTGACAGTCCGATGAATATCGGACGCATAGAGGCCCTTCCCGGCGACACCATACGGCTGGACAAGGACCGCTTCCGCATCCCTCTGCGCTGCTGCCATAAGTGCCGTTGCATGGACTGCAAGATCTATCTCGTCAATACCGGGCAGGGACAGACCCTCGTGCATCTCCATCAGATTGTGGGAAAAGCCCACCGCCTTGCGCCATAAGGTGCCCAGCGGTTCCGTGCAGCGTCTTGCCTTCTGCGTGCAACCGTTGGGTTTGCCGCTGTTGTGCAGCGGCCCAGTGCTTCATTCATCCTTCAATAATCATCATTCAACATTGCGTACTCTCCTTACCGCCACATATTTCGGCCCGATACAATGGTATCAGAAGCTCAACAGATCGGGCCTCTGCTATATCGAGCAGCACGACAACTTCATCAAGCAGACCTATCGCAACCGCTGCGTCATCGCCACGACGCAGGGCGCACAGGCGCTTACCGTTCCCATCGAGCGTTACGACGGCCTGAAATGCGAGATGCGCGACATACGCGTCAGCGACCACGGTGCTTGGCGTCATCTCCACTGGAATGCCCTCCTCTCAGCCTACGGCGAGAGTCCCTTCTTTGAGTTCTATGCCGACGACCTACGCCCCTTCTTTGAGAAAAGGTGGCAGTTTCTCTATGACTACGACCTTGCCATCACGGAAAAGATGTGCGAGTTGTTGGATATCCATCCCACGCTGAGACGAACAGAAGAGTACACCAAATTGCCCGATTCCACCGCTACTGAGAATTACAACGATAATTTATTTTCTACCGATGGAATCGCTGATAATCGAACGCAGTGGGCCGATTATCGTGAAGTCATCCGCCCGAAGCATCCATTGCCCGATGCTGACTTTCATCCCAAGCCTTACTACCAGGTCTATAAGCAGAAGTTCGGCTTCTTGCCTAACCTCAGCATTCTCGACCTGCTGTTTAACGAAGGCAACGAAGCCGTGCTTTTCCTTTGATGTTTTTTATGACAAAAGTAGTGCTGCGAGAACTTTCAATCTAGAGAAAGCGGCAAGGACGAAAATCGAAAAAACGAGAGTGAAAACAGCAAAATTACCCAATGAGGTGATGAAAATGGTAAGTTGATGCCATCAACTCGGTAGTTTGATAGGGTCAAAGTGCCTTTCTGATATGGTCAGAAAGGCGAGATGACACGATGAAAAAGGTACTTTGACACAAAATTCTCTAGAGAATTTCTGCTCAAACTACCTTTTCGTGTTTGCAAGAAAGATGTGATTTTTATAACGTGTTGTTTCTCAGTACTTTATAAAAATCCGCTAAAAATCGCGAAATTCGGGCCAAGGAGGGTCTTGCTTCAGAAAATCGCCTGCATTTGGGCGGAAAAATGTCAGTTTATCCAACAAAAGATGCTACTTGCAACTTGGACTGTGATACTCTTATGCTCGGTTCCTTTTAGTTATAGTTTTGCCATCCGGGGGGTAGGGCGCCCACGGAGGGCCGCCCCTACACCAAAACCGCCTAAGTCTCATCCTCTACTGGTTTCGCCATTCCCTCCCCTTGGGGAGGGTTAGGGAAAGGCTTCCTATTTATATATCAGTGTGGTCCACCTCTCCGGTGTCATGACGTCTGCTGCCACTTGCTGGATCTGTTCTGCTGTCACGGCATCGACTTTCTCATAGAGCGCAGTGACGTCTTTCTCCCAGCCATAGTGGAGGAAGCTCTTGCCAAAGTCCAGGGCAAAGTTCTCACGATTGTCGCATGCCACACCAATCTGCCCTTTGATCTGCTTCTTCGCAGCGTGGAGCTGTCGCTCGGTCAACGGCTGGGCAATGAACTTCTCCACCACGCCACGTGTCAGCCGGAGGCACCGTTTGATGTCGTGCTCGTCACAACCGAAGTACACGCTCCATATTCCCGTGTCGCCATAGCTGACCATTGTGCTCTCCACGGTATAGACGAGTCCGTTGCGCTCCCGTAGTGCGAGGTTGAGCTTAGCGTTCATTCCCGGTCCGCCGATGATGTTGTTAAGCAGATAGAGAGCGATTCTGCGGTCATCATGCACGTCATAAGCTCTGTGTCCGACCATTATATGAGCCTGATGTGTCTGTTTATCAATGATATACGTGCTATCTGACAACAATTCATCTTTTTGTCGCAGTTTGCCTTCCAAGGCGTTTTCACCCTTCTTATCTTTTTGGCGTAGAAGATTGCTGGTGCCGCTTTTGACCTCTTCCTCTTTTTGTCGCAGCTGCTCAGATGGGGCTGCTGATGTGCCGGACGAGGAAGAAGCAGAAGAAAGTAGCAGCCAGTCTTGATCTGCACCCTTCTGAGCGTTCAAGTCCTTCGTCGCTTTGTCGAGCAGACGCACGAGGCGGTAGAAATCCACGTCACCGTAGGCGAAGAAGATGGCATTGCCGGGCCGGTAGTAGCGGCGCGTAAAGCGCAGAGCATCAGCGGTGGTATAGCTGCGTACGCGGTCGGCTGTGCCAAGGATGTTATGGCCTAAGGGATGACCGCGGAAGATGAGGTTTTCAAACTCGTCGTAGATGAGTTCGGCGGGCGAGTCGTTGTAGCTCTCGATCTCATCACAGATCACCTCCACCTCCTTGTCGATTTCCTGCTGGGGATAGGTCGAGTGGAAGACAATGTCGGTGAGCAAATCCACGGCCCGGGGCATGTGGTCCTTGAGGATAGCGGCGTAGTAGGTGGTATCCTCCTTGTTGGTGAACGCGTTAAGGTCCCCGCCGACACTCTCCAGACAGTTCAGTATATCGAGTGCATGTCGCCGCTGTGTGCCCTTGAAAGTCGCGTGCTCGCAGAAGTGTGCGAGCCCCTCTTCGCCGGCGTCTTCGTTGCGAGAGCCGGCGTTGATCTGATAGCCGCAGTAGACCACGGGCGCGGTGGAGGGTAGATGGATGATGCGCAGTCCGTTGGACAGCGTAAAGGTATTATATTTCATTTCATCTGCAAAAATACGCAAAATCCCTTTGATTTATGCTATATTTTTCGGATATTTGCATTTTGAAAATCACCCCAAGGAAAATAAATACTAAGTATGCGAAAAGTAATAGGAATAGGAGAGACGGTGCTCGACATCATCTTTAAGCATGAGCAGCCCATCGGTGCTTACCCCGGCGGGTCGTCGTTCAATGCCATCATCTCGTTGGCGCGTTCGGGCGTAAACACCACTTTTATCAGTGAGACCGGCAATGACCGCGTGGGACAGAATATCGTTCGCTTTCTCAAGGACAATGGTGTGGACACCACCAACGTCAATGTCTTCCCCGAGTCAAAATCGCCTGTCTCGCTCGCCTTCCTTGACGACAACAACGACGCACAGTACATCTTCTATAAAGATCACCCGCACGATCAGCTTGACTTTGTATACCCTGACATCCAGCCCGACGATATTGTCATCTTTGGCTCGTTCTTTGCCGTTAACCCCGTCATCCGTCCGCAGATCGTCGGACTGCTGGACTATGCGCGCAATCATGGGGCCATCATCTACTACGACGTCAACTTCCGGTCGTCACACCGCAACGAGGTGATGAAGATCACGCCCAACTATCTCGAGAATCTCGAGTATGCCGACATCGTGCGCGGCAGTCATGAGGACTTTGAAGTGCTCTACAAGCTCAGCGATCCCGACAAGGTCTACAACAGCGAGATCTCGTTCTATTGCAAGAAGTTCATCTACACCCAGGGTGCTCTTCCAGCGGAGCTGCATGCTGACGGCGGTTTCCGCAAGAGCTATCCGGCCATCGAGACGCCTACGGTCAGCACGGTGGGTGCCGGCGACAACTTCAATGCCGGACTCATCTATGGCATGGTGAAATGTGGTATCACGCGTGAGGACATCGAGCGTGGTCTCACCGAGCAGCAATGGGACAGCATCATCGTCTGTGCCCAAGAGTTCTCCGCCGCTGCCTGTCAGAGTCTCTACAACTACATCTCCAAGGAGTTTGGCGAGGAGAAGCGCCAGCAGCTTGGTCAGAAAGCATAAAGAAGGTTGGCGGGGCATCCGTCCGTCTTTTTCTGTCATCAGCCCCGGCGTGAGTCTTGCCGCTATGGTGAGGTGATGGCGAAACCCTGCATGATGCATCGTAAGGTTTGTTGCGGTGCATCATGCTTTTTTCTTCTTTGTATCGCGGCAATTTCTGCAAAGTGAAGAAGACATTAATAAAAAAGAATAAATTTCCGTGCTGTGATTTGCTTATGTCCTATAAAAAAGGTATATTTGCACAATTTATTTTGATGTTTGTACAAAAACGAAGTTTTTTAGATTTTAGATGAACGTAATTACAAAAACCGTTCAATTGCCAGATGGAAGAACCATCTCAATTGAAACCGGAAAGGTTGCGAAGCAAGCCGATGGCGCTGCTGTCCTGCGTATGGGCAACACTGTGCTGCTTGCTACCGTTTGCGCAGCCAAAGAGGCAGTTCCGGGAACAGATTTCATGCCTTTGCAAGTAGACTATCGTGAGCAGTACAGTGCTGCAGGCCGCTTCCCGGGCGGATTCACTAAGCGTGAGGGTAAAGCCAGCGATGAGGAGATCCTCGTCTCCCGTCTGGTAGACCGTGCCCTGCGCCCTCTCTTCCCTTCTGACTATCACTGCGAGGTGTATGTGCAGGTGATGTTGCTCTCCGCCGATGGCGTGGATCAGCCCGACGCACTGGCAGGTTTTGCCGCATCCGCAGCTATGGCTTGCTCTGATATTCCTTTTGACTATACAATCTCTGAGGTTCGCGTGGCTCGCATCAACGGCGAGTACGTGATCAACCCCACCTTCCAGCAGATGGCCGACGCCGACATGGACTTGATGGTCGGTGCTACCAAGGACAACATCATGATGGTGGAAGGCGAGATGAAAGAGGTTCAGGAGAAAGACCTGATCGATGCCCTCAAGGCTGCTCACGCTGCTATCAAGCCGATGTGCGAGCTCCAGGACGAGCTGGCAAAAGAACTCGGTACTGACAAGAAGCGCGAGTACGATGATGAGATCAACGACGAAGACCTGCGCCAGCATATCAAGGACGAACTCTATAAGCCCTGCTACGAGATCAACCATAAGGCACTGCCTAAGCAGGAGCGCAACGACGCCTATGACAAGGTGCTCGCTGACTTCCTGGAGAAGTACGACGCTGCCCACACGGATCTCTCCGAGGAGGATCTTGAGGAGAAGCATGCAGAGGCTACCCGCTACTATGCCGACGTGATGCGTGACGCTATGCGCCGTTGCATCCTCGACGAGGGGCTGCGTATGGATGGCCGTGGCACTACCGATATCCGTCCTATCTGGTGCGAGGTGTCTCCGCTGCCCATGCCTCACGGATCTGCCATCTTCCAGCGTGGTGAGACCATGTCGCTCACTACCTGTACACTTGGTACAAAGCTCGACGAGAAGCTGGTCGACGGTGTGCTCAACCGCGGCTATCAGCGTTTCCTGCTCCACTATAACTTCCCACCGTTCTGCACCGGCGAGGCTAAGGCACAGCGCGGCGTAGGCCGTCGCGAGATTGGCCACGGCCACTTGGCATGGCGCGCGCTGAAGGGCCAGATTCCTGAGGACTTCCCTTACACCGTGCGTCTGGTGAGCCAGGTGCTTGAGTCCAACGGTTCTTCCTCGATGGCTACTACTTGTGCCGGTACGCTGGCACTGATGGATGCCGGCGTTCCTATGAAGAAACCGGTGGCTGGTATTGCCATGGGGCTTATCCACAACCCCGGTGAGGAAGGTTATGCTGTCCTGAGCGATATTCTCGGTGACGAGGACCACCTCGGCGATATGGACTTCAAGACTACAGGTACGAAGGACGGTCTGACCGCTACTCAGATGGATATCAAGTGCGACGGTCTGCCATTCGAGATTCTGGAGAAAGCCCTCATGCAGGCTAAGGCCGGTCGTGAGCATATCATGAACGAGATGATGAAGACCATCTCTGAGCCCCGCAAGGAGCTGAAGCCTCAGGTGCCCCGCATCGTTGCCCTTACCATTCCTAAGGAGTTCATCGGTGCTGTCATTGGCCCGGGCGGAAAGATCATTCAGCAGATGCAGGAAGACACGGGTGCTACCATTACCATCGACGAGGCCGACGGCGTGGGCAAGGTGCAGGTGTCTGCTCCTAACAAGGAGAGTATTGATGCTGCTCTGGCCAAGATCAAGGCTATCGTGGCTGTGCCGGAGGTCGGTGAGGTCTACGAGGGTACAGTGAAGAGCATCATGCCTTATGGTTGCTTCGTAGAGATCCTGCCGGGCAAGGAAGGCCTGCTTCACATCTCTGAGATCGCTTGGAGGCGCCTCGAGACTGTTGAGGAGGCTGGCATCAAGGAAGGTGACAAGATCAAGGTGAAGCTGCTCGAGATCGATCCTAAGACCGGTAAGTATAAGCTTTCTCACCGTGTGCTCATCGACAAACCTGAGGGCTATGTCGAGCGTGAGCGCCGTCCGCGTGGTGAGCGTGGCGATCGTGGTGAGCGTCGTCCACGTCGCGAAGGCGGCAACAACGGTGGCGAGCGTCGTCCCCGTCGCTTCGAGCATCACGACAATGCTGAGACTCCTAAGGATTTCAGCGACAAGCTCGATCACAACAACGATGTAGAGTAATCTGCAATTTTGGCGTAGAGAACTCATATCTCAACGTGTTGCGTCCTCTACTCCTTAATTATATATAAGCGCCACCATATCGCTTCTGGCTGATATGGGGGCGCGTTGCGTTTGTGACACTGGAATAGCGCCGCATAATCTGCGGCGTTTTTACATGAAAAATGCCGCATCGGCAAATTTCCGGGAGGGAAATCTTTGTCAATGCGGCGATAAAGGATGATTCAATTCTCTATGTGTAGTATGCTATGTAAGGCTTGCGAGCCGTCGCCTTTGCGTCATTTTGCGCATTTGGGCGAGTCGAAGGCTACGAGCATCCAAACGGTCTTCTCCTGCTCCTTGAGGTAGTCGCTCATCAGTGCCACGGTGACCTCGTCGCCGGCGTCGGCAGCCAGACGGAGTACTTCGCGCTCTTGAGCGATGAGTGTCTTCAGTGTGTCGAGGACATACTCCACTGCGTTGCAGCCTGTTTCGGGCACTTCGAGTTCCTGTACCTTAGCCACCTTGAGGTAAGCAGAGAAACGGCTCTCGGGGGTACCGTCGAGTTGGAGGATGCGTTCAGCGATCTCATCGATTTTAGCGGCAGCATCATCGTAGAGTTCCTCGTATTTCTCGTGCATGATGAAGAAGCCATGTCCACGTACGTTCCAGTGGAGGTTGCGCAGGTTGGTGTAGTGAATCTGGAAGTCTGCAAGCAGTTGAGCCAGAGCGTTAACGACGTGGAGAGTGAGTCCGCTGTTGAGTCCGGTGATATTCAGAGTCTTCATAATATTATTCGTTTTTTTGTGGTTGATAATTTTGTTTTCTTTTTTCTGGTGCAAAGATAGGGGTTTATTTCCACTGTCGCAACAGCCTTTTTCTATGGTGTGATAGATAGAATGAATAATAAAAAGAAAAGCACTGTCTGTCAGTATGTTAGACTGATAAACAGCGCTTTTCCCTTTTTCAGTGATAGCGTACTTTCTCAGATAATAATCCTCACCTTCTTGTATTGCTCGCGGAACTCGCTGGGCGTGCATCCTTTCTTGCGCTTGAAGATGCGGTTGAAGTTGCTCATGTTGTTGTATCCGCATTTGAAGCAGATCTCCCCAACGCTCTCGTTGGTGTCGATGAGCATGCGTGTGGCGTTGCCCATGCGTATGTCGATGATGTAGTCGCTCAGCGTGCGGCCCGTGTGTTGCTTGAAGAAGCGGCTGAAGGAACTCTTGCTCATGTTGGCAATCCCTGAGAGATCTTCGAGCATGAGATCGTTCATATAGTTCTCAGCGATATAGTTCTTCACCTTGAGGATGCGTCGGCTGTCGTCCTCGATGTCCACTTTGGCATAGCTGGTCGTGGCCAGAGTCCTCATGCCCTCACTGGAGGCGAGGGTGTTGAGAATCTCAAGAAACTGTATCGTAGCCATGAATTTATCGCCCTGGTGCCCGAGGTTCCCCAGCTTCTCGTAGATTTTGATGATGGTGCTGATGGGAAAGGCGATGCCTTTCTGCGCCTCTGAGAGCATCTTGCGGATGTTGTCGAAGGGCGTCTTGGATAGCAGTCCCTCGTTGAGATCACCGAGATCAAACTGAATAGTGATCTCCCGGATGTCGTCGCTATGGCAGTCGCCTTGCTCCCAAACGTGCTCAAGCTCGTTGCTGCTGATGAGTACGAGATCATAGTCACCTATGACTTCACTGCTATCGCCCACGATTCGCCTGACACCTTTGGCGTTCTCAACGAAGTTCAGCTCACAGACCTCATGACAGTGGATGGGGTAGGTGAACTCTTTCTTGTGTCGCTCCACGATATAGAGGATGTCTTTGTCCATCAGTGGAGTAATCTCATGCAAAACGTGACTGTTCATAGTTGTAGGGCTTTAAACTTGTCGTTCAATGATTTCCAAACACATGCGGCTGTTGTGGTAAGGGCATTTCCAGAAGCCGGCCTTATCGTCTTCGAGGTTGATCTGGCTGTCGTCGCTGATTGCCCAGTGCCATTCGCCGTTGACGTGGTCCACGAGATGCTTGTCGATATAAGCCCAGCAGTCCTTAGCCACCTTCAGCGCATCTTTGTCATTGAAGTACTGATAGAGGTTGACGTGGCCGATGACGTTTTCGCAGAGCACCCACCATTGGCGCTGACGGTCGGTCTTGTCTGTGTCCTTCCAGTGCTCATAGATCATCGATCCGTCGGGTTGCAGGCCCTCATCAGCGGCTTGGGCGAGGTTCACGACGATGGGGGCGAGCTTAGCCTTCATGTCGTCTTCACCGAGCACGAGCGCTGTTTCCCACAGCAGCCAGGTAGCCTCAATGTCATGACCATAGCTCTCAACGTTGCGGCGGCCGTGCCACTCGTTGTCGAAGAAGAGGTCGAGATGGTGAGTCTCCTTATTGTATAGCTTGTCGGTGAAGACGTTGAGCAACCGATGGATGCTCTCGTGCAACTCCTTGGAAGGCCATACGCGGTAGAGGTTGGTATAAGGTTCGATGACATGCAAATGGGTGTTCATCGTCTTGGCACCGTTCTCGTCCTTGTCAGAGAGACGCATGTCGGCAATAGGATTCCATTCGCGCGTCAGAGCCTCTACGTATCCGCCGTTGACGACATCGTAGGCGTGAGCCTCAATGTCGTGGTAGAGCTTGGTGGCGGCGTCGAGCGCTTGCTTGTCGCCCGTGGCGCGCGCATACTCGCTGAGGCCGTAGATGACGAAGCCGATGGCGTAGGTCTGCTTCTTTGTGTCGAGTGGCTTGCCCTCATAGTCGAGGCTCCAGTACACACCACCATACTCTTTGTCGATAAAGTGATCGAGGATATAATCCTTTGCGCGTGTGGCCGCGTCGAGATATTCCTGGTTTTTCATCACGCGGTAGGCGGCAGAGAAAGTCCACAGGATACGTCCGTTGAGGATGGCACCTTTCTCTGCTTCGGGGTGCACTTTGTCGTGTCCGTCGACACGGCCGTAGTATCCGCCATGCTCTTTGTCGGTGACTTTATTGATCCAGTACCGGAGGATGTTGTCCTCCAGGCACTGTTTCATTTCTTTCTTGAGCGTTTGCATTGTGGTTATTTCTTAATAGGATAGAGATATGACAGCAGCATCATGATCAGAGCGAAGACTGCCGGGAAAAGGGAGAACAGAGCCCATACCATCGTCAGCACGGAGTTGGTGATGGACTGTGGGTCGATGGTGGGGTTGCCAAACTGGTCGGTGATCATGTGGGCACCGGCCAGACCGAGGAACATAGCAATCAGTGAGCCGGAGATAGCTGTGCCGAACTTCTGAGCCATGGTACCGGAGGAGAAGATAAGCCCCGTGGAGGAGGTACCGTTTTTCTTTGTCGCATAGTCAGCCACGTCGGCATACATCGACCACAACAGCGGGGAGTAGATGCCCACACCGGCCGAGGTGAGGATGGTCACACCGATCATCACCCAGATATACGAAGGCTTCATCGGGATGAAGAAGAAGATCACGGAGGTCACAAAGCAGATGAAAGCCGCGAAGATAAACGTTTTGCGCTTGGATCCCAGCCACTTGGTGCAGACTGGGGACAGGCCTCCGAAGATCATACAGGTCACCTCGCCGAAGGCCATAAACACCGTGTAGTTGATGATGAGGCTGCCCACAGTGATGTCACCGCCCATGCAGTATGAAAACATATATCCGGCTACGGCATAGCGGAAACCATTGAAGAAGTTGGTGCAGACTGCCGTCAGTGTCATGAAGATCCAGGGCTTGTTCTTTACCAAGTCCACAAACTGCTTGCCCGAGAACTTCTCGGCGCGTACTGGTTTCAGGCGTTCCTTTGTGAGCAGACCGCAAGCCAACGTGCCCGCAGCGGCGAGAGCGCCGAAGAAACACCCCAGCACGGCATACTGATGTTGGTCAGTGCCACCGACAAATTTCTGAAGATAGGGGAAAGAGAGCAGGGTGATGAAGCCCATGGCATAGGCACCCACCATGCGGAAAGCGGAGAACTGGTTCTTCTCGTTGTCGTCGTCGGTCATCACACCAAGCAAGGAGCCGAACGGCACATTGACGAGCGAATAGACCAGCATCATCAGTATATAGAAGAAGTAAGCGTAGACACGCTTGCCCACAGGACCGAGATCAGGTGTATAGAGCAGCAGGGCGAAAATGACACCCAAGGGGATAGCACCGAAGATGACCCAAGGACGGTAGGTACCCCAGCGGCTCTGTGTGCGGTCAGCAATGACGCCGATGACAGGGTCGATGAAGACATCGATGAGACGCGCCACCAGCATCAGCACGGCAGCATCGTAGAATGTCAGACCGAAGACGTTGGTGAAGAATAGCGGAAAGGCAATGGACATGATCTTCCAAGTGATGCCGCCTGCTGCAGCATCACCGAGTGCATAGCCTATTTTCTCTGATAGTTTAATTTTAGCCATTGGTAAGGAATCATTGACGAAGCCTTTGTCTGAGTTTTTTGGCTCTGACAAAGGCTTGTGTCGCTTATTGTTTATTTCAGGTTTTCTTTGTTTTTTGCGATGAGCTTCTTGATGTTTTCCACACTCTTGCCGGTGGCGAATCCGTCAGCGGGCGTGTACATGCAGTAGTCCACGAGCTTGTCGATGGTCGAGGTGGCTACGTGCATACGGGTGTCGGAAGAGGCGTAGTAGATAAACACCTTGCCGTCTTCGTCAGCAATCCAGCCGTTGGAGAACACCACGTTCATCACATCGCCGATATACTCTTCGCCCTGAGGAACGAGGAAATAGCCGCCCGGCTGAGCAATGACGCGTGTGGGATCGTCGAGAGCTGTCATATACATATAGAGCACATAGCGCAGCCCGCTGGCACAGCCGCGTACGCCGTGGGCGAGATGGAGCCAGCCTTGAGGAGTCTTGATGGGGTGGGGACCCTCACCGTTTTTCACTTCCATGATGGTGTGGTAGTGGCGCAGATTGATGATCTTCTCTTCCTTCACCTCAGCGTGCTCGATGTCGTCGACAAGTGCCCAGCCGATGCCACCGCCGGAACCAGCGTCGATGAAGCCGTCCTGAGGACGTGTGTAGAAGGCGTACTTTCCGTCGACAAACTCAGGGTGCAGCACGACGTTGCGTTGCTGGCTCTTGGATTTCAAGTCCGGCAGGCGTTCCCAGTTGATGAGGTCCTTCGTGCGGGCAATGCCGGCAGTGGCTGTTGCGGCACTCAGGTCACCGGGCTGACTGTCGTCGTGCCGCTCTGCGCAGAACACGCCGTAGATCCATCCGTCCTCGTGGGCGGTGAGACGCATGTCATAGACATTGGTGGCGGGAATCACATCCTCGGGCATGGTGATGGGCTCCGGCCAGAAACGGAAGTTGTCTACGCCGTTGGGGCTTTCGGCAACAGCGAAGAAGCTCTTGCGGTCAGCACCCTCCACACGCACGACAAGCAGGTATTTGCCATGCCACTTGATGGCTCCGCTGTTGAGCGTGGCGTTCATCATGATGCGCTGCATCAGGTAGGGATTATCCTTCTCATTGAAGTCGTAGCGCCACTCCAGCGGCGTGTGCTCAGCAGTGAGAATAGGATATTTATAACGTGTGTAGATGCCGTTGCCCCATTCCTGAGGCTCGTTCTTGCGGGTAAGCAATTCTTCATGATGTGCGCGCAACTTGGCGACACGGTCTTGGAATTCAGTCATTTGTGAATGGTTTTTATCAGTTGATATTATGTTTTCCTTTAGTTCGATCCTTGCCAAAGGCAGTCCGTGAGGGAGCTTCCTCCATGATGATGCCTGCACGGTGGTACGTGCTATTTGATCTTGGCGATGTCTTTGACGGTCAGCACGCGGGGATCCCCGACCCAGGTCTTGAAGTCGTTGGCTTCGGGATGCCCGGCATAAGGCAGATAGAGCTCTTGTTGTTTGTCCCAGGCGTTGCGCCAGAAGAGCACATAACAGAGAGGATAAGGCTTGATGGCAGGCCAAAGCACCGTGGTGAACCAGTTTTTGATCGGCAGTTTCTGCGATCCGGTCTCTGTCAGGGCGATGAGTTTCTGGCGTTTCTTGCCCATTTCGGTCAACCGGCTCAGCTCACGTTCGATGTTCTTGGTGTAGTTTTCTGCACTACCTTCAAAGTCGTAGAGGTCCACACCAATCAGATCGACGTATTTATCTCCCGGATAATAGATGTCCAGACTTGCGTCGCCCATATTCGGGGAAAAGGCCCACACAAGGTTCTTGAGACCTTGGCGCTTCATAAACTGGTAGGTGTAGACATAGAGTTGCTTGTATTGCTCGGTGGTGCAACCGTTTTTTCCCCACCAGAACCAGCCGCCGCCCATCTCGTGCCAGGGGCGGAAGATGACGGGAATCGGCTGTCCTTTGTCGTCGCGCAGGGATGCCAGAAAGTGAGCTACACGCTTCATGCGTTTTGCAAACTCCTTGCATAGCTTGCCACCGGGCAGGATTTCTCCGACCGGCCTGCCTTCGGTATCCCAAGCGTTCTTGCCGGTGACCGGGTTGTTGGGGTGCCAGCTGATCTCCACGATACCGCCGCGGCGGTTCTGTGCTTTGATTTCCTGGCGCATACGGTCGAAAGGCACGCCGTCGAGGTTCTTGGCTTTTCCCATCTCCAGGTCGCCGAGCTCAAAGCCCATCACGGCGGGATAGTCGCCGCAACTCTCCTTCACGTCACTGCGTCCATTGTCCCATTTCCATGTGCTGCCATATACAGGATCGTCCTGATGGCCTACCATCACACCTGTCTTTTGCAGCCTTGCCATGCGCCGGATGAGTTGGGTAGCAGGCGAGGCTGCGCAGTTGAGACCCAGGGCCAACAATAATGTGGTTATGATCGATGTCTTCATTATGATATATTTTTTGTGTTTTGAGGGTATGTCTATATTATTTGATGCCCATCATCTTCAGCAGCCATGCCTCCCATTCGTCCCACTGCTCCTGGAACCAATAGTGGCCTGTGAGCTGATAGACGCTGAGATGCTTGGGCGCTTTCACGATGTTGTAAGTGCCGTAGGACGATGTTGGTGGCACCACCTCGTCGTTGTATCCGAAAGAGAACCAGCAGGGGCAGGTCACGCGACGGGCGAAGTTGACGCCGTCGTAGTAGCGCGCACCTTTGATGCGGGCCTCGCTGGGGTTCTTGACCTGATAGAAGTAGTGTGGCCATCCACCGGCGACACCTTTCAGTTCACTCTCGTAGTCGCACATGGCATCGTGGACAGCGCCCATGAAATTCACGCGCTTGTCGAGAGCAGCTACGGCGAGCGAGAGGAAACCGCCCTGGCTTGAGCCCGTCACGCCGAGGTGCTGGCCGTCCCACTGAGGCAGTGAGGCAATGTAGTCGACGCAGCGCACGGCACCGACGACGACACGCTTATAGTAGTTCTTATCCGGGTTGTCGAGATTGGTATCCCAATAGTTGTCGAGTCCGCCACGGAAGATCTCGTCATAGACATGCTGCGGCAGGGTCACGGGCAGGCCATGGATGCCGATCTCCAGCGTGATGGCACCGCGTGAGGCAGTGTAGACGTCACCGCTGTAGGGGCGCACGCCGGCACCGGGCACACGGAGCAGAGCAGGATATTTCCCCGGTTTCACCGGCACACAGAGGATGCCGAAGATGCGTCCGCCCGGACGGTCATTGACAAAACTCAGCTCGTAGACGTTGACATCTTTGGTCGAGCGGTCGGGCAGGGGAGTGAGATGCGGGTCGAGATCGTATTGCCGGGCTTGCTTCAAAGCCTTGCTCCAAAAGTCGTCGAAGTCATCGGGATATTGTGTGGCGGGCACAAGCTTTTCGGGGTCAAAGGCTGCTGTGCACAGTCCGTCATAGTCTTTACCGTCGACGTGTGCCGTGACCTTGACGCGATAGAAGCCGGGCTTGGTCAGTTTTCCGCTGAGACGGATCGTGCCGTCTTTAAGCGTGACACCTTTCTTATGTATAGAAGGGTACATCACCGGACCGGCCTCATAGTCGATCTGCGCGTTAGGCAGTGGTGTGCCCGACTTGAGAACAGAGACTGTGAATTGTGCAGTCTGTCCCACGTGATAGTTCCAGTCGTTGTGATCGGGCTGTACGGTCACAGTAATGTTGTTGCCTCTGATCTGCGCGCCTATAGTCATACTGATCAGCAGGATCATCAACGAGAGAAGGGAAAGTCGCTTCATTTTTTGATGCCGTCTTTATGTTATTAGGTTGACGGAAGGATTGAGCACGAAAGTGTCAGCCTCCGCCACATTCATATTGAATGGTTTTAATCGTATGGTTGAAATCCGCTGCAAAGATAAGAGTTTAATCCCAAACTGAGTAATACAATTTTGACATAAACACGTACTTTCGTATTTATTTTGTTTCAATGGTAGAATCATATCAGAAATCAGAGGCTTTATTTAGGAACAATAGTATCTAAAATTGTATGTGTGACATTCTTTTTATAAGATAGTATTGCATTTGGTAAATATAGTATTACATGGTTTTTAATATATTCTATACCTTTGCAGTCGTAAATGAGACATGTATAGGACACTGATAGGATATGATAGGATTGAACATACATCACCAGGCCGTTTAGGCAAAATATGTATAGTAATAATATATAGGTAGTTTTTTGTAGGAAGGGAGGAGTCGGGAGATTGCTCTCTTTTTTATAGATTTTTAATCAGATAGCTGTCGTGTGTCATGCGCACGAACGGATTAGGTAGATAGATTTTCATAGGTAGATAGGTATATTGTTTTCATGGGTAGCCACGGGGAGCACAATGCTTGCCGTGTTTTTTCGTATATCATCGACAATATATATAAGGAGGATGAGTTAATAAAAACAGAAAAGAAACTTAAATTGAACACAAATGACAACTAAACAATTCTTGTTTTCGCTTGCCGCCCTTGCGTTGCCGCTCATGGGGCAGGCGAAGGTCAGACTGCCACACTTGATTTCTGATGGCATGGTGTTGCAGCAGCAGAGCGAAGCCCGCCTGTGGGGATGGGGCCAGCCTGGCAAGACGGTGCGCGTCAGCGTGTCGTGGAGCAGTGATGTCTACACGGCACGTACCAACCGCGACGGAAAGTGGCTCGTTAGGGTCAAGACACCTAAGGCCAGCTACACGCCGCTGTCGGTGACTTTCGACGATGGTGAGAAGACGACCATCAAGGGACTGCTCAGTGGTGAGGTATGGGTCTGTGCCGGACAGAGCAACATGGAGTTTCCCGTACGGGGCTTTGACAATTGTCCGCTGAAAGACTACAACGAGGTGGTGACCACGGCTTCTGAGGTGCGCGGCATCCATTTTGTGAAGATTCCAAGCGTGATGCGCACCGAGCCGCAGGACGATGCCGATTGCCAGTGGAAGGCTGTGGATGTCAACACGGTGGGAGACTGCAGCGCAGTGGGCTATTTCTTCGCGCGCAAGGTAAGCCGCGTGGCCAATGTGCCGGTGGGCCTGATACTTGCCAACAAAGGCGGTTCGCGTGTGGAGAGCTGGCTCGATGCCAACAATCTGAAGAAATATACTAAGGAAGAGCTCGACTCCAGCAAGATGGTGAAGAAGTTCCCCTATGACTATCTGCGCCCGCTGTTGTGGGGTAACGGCACTTTCCACCCCATCCTCAACTACACCGTCAAGGGCATTCTCTACTATCAGGGCTGCTCCAATGTCGGCGCGCCGGGCAATGAATATTCCGACCGGCTGAAGCTTCTCGTGGAGCAATGGCGCCGCGACTTCGGTGAGGGTGAGATCCCATTCTACTTTGTGCAGATTGCTCCTTATATATATGGTGACGGTGCCGACGGCATTTCCGGTGCTTTGCTTCGCGAGCAGCAGGAACGTGCGGCCAGCATCATTCCCAACAGCGCCCTGGTCTGCACCAATGATCTTGTCTATCCTTGGGAGAGAAATCAGATCCACCCCTGCCAGAAACAGCCTGTCGGCGAGCGTCTGGCTTTCCTTGCGCTCAACCGCAACTATGGCTTTAAGGGCATCAAATGCGAGAGCCCGGTGTTTAAGAGCATGTTCATCGAGGGTGACACCTGCTATGTGAGCCTTGACAGGACCTATGGTGGCATCTCACGCTACGACGATATCGAAGGCTTCGAAGTGGCCGGAGCCGACAAGGTCTTCCATCGTGCTGTGGCAGGACACTTTTGGGTGGCGGGACAGGACCGCCGTAATGAGACGATCTTCGTCACGTCGCCTGAGGTGAAGCAGCCGATGTATGTGCGCTATTGCTTCCGCAATTTCAAGTTGGGCAACCTGAAAAACTGTGCCAACCTGCCGTTGATGCCGTTCCGGACCGACAAGGATGAGTAGCGGACAGAGGCATTGTAAAGTGATTACCACACTTTGGTAATAGTGTTACCGCGTTTTGGTAAAACTGTTACCATAGTTTGGTAATGCTGATACCATGGTTTGGTAATAAGCTTAAAAAGACTTTGGTATTGTCTGTACAGTCAACGCCCTTGGAGGGGGAATAAGGGGGGGATCCTCCAAGGGCGCTGTTGTTTCTGGTTAACGGACGCCTAGTAAGCGTGTTTGTCGTGTACGAAGAATGAGCGGACAGTCAAGCCTATGATCTTCAAGTCCAGTCCCACGTTCCAGTGCTCCATATACCAGATGTCGCGCTGAATGCGCTCCTCCATCTGCCAAATTTCTTTGGTTTCACCACGGCAACCGGTGACCTGTGCCCAGCCTGTGATACCGGGCTTGCAGAAGTGACGTACCATGTATTTGTCGATCAGCTTTCCGTACATCTCCGTATGCGCAAGCATGTGCGGGCGCGGACCCACGAGACTCATATCGTCGATGAGCACATTGAAGAACTGTGGCAGTTCGTCGATATTGTGTTTCCGAATGAAGTTGCCGAAGGGGAACTTGCGTGGGTCGTTTTCTGTGGCTTGCTTGCTGTCAGCATCTTTGTTGACGTGCATCGAGCGGAACTTGTAGCACCAGAAAGTGTTACCGTTGAGGCCTGTGCGCTGCTGCTTGAAGAAGATAGGGCCGGGGCTCTGTATTTTGATGATAGCGCCGACGACCAGCGTCAGCGGAACAAGGAACGCGCAGGCTGTCAGACTCACGACTAAGTCAAACGAGCGCTTGATGATGCGGTTATAAGGCTGCATGAGTGCGCTGCGGTGGTTAGTGAAGAATATGTGCTCACCCATGCGGATCGGGCAGAGTCGCATTTTGGAATCGGCAAACGTACGCGGCACATAATAGAAACGAGCCACATTTTTGTCGCACGAGCGCATGACACGCTCTACCTCAAAGCCCATCTCATGCGGCAGACTACAAAACACAATGTCGATACCCGACTGGCTCAGTGGCGAGCGATCGTTCTTGTTCATCATTTTGTTCATCTGAGTCAGCGTGCCGAGATAATGCAATGATTCTGGACAATTGGCGATTGTGGTGTCGCTGTAATAGCCCAGCGAACGGTAGCCCAGCTCTGGATTCTCCTTCATCTCGTTGTGCAGCACGACCAGCGCCGGATCGTCGCCGACAAAGAGCACGCGCCGCACGTTGTGGCCGTGACTGCGCAGATAGTTCAGCACGCCACGCTCGCAGATGCGCGAAAGCATCAGCGACAGGTAAGCGCTGAAGAAGAAAGACGCGGAAAAGATGGTCGGAACGTCATTGAAGACGAGCTTCGTCAGCACGGTAAAGATACACGTGAATGTTAGTGTCAGACGGAAGACATTAAGGGACACGTCGGCCAGGCGCAGCAGTCGGAAATGGATGATGCTGTGGAAAAAGATTTCACTGATCAGTACCGACACATTCATGAGTGCAACCACTATACGGGTGTATGTGTGAAAATAAGCCGGTATGTCTGAACCCAATTCTAAGAAAATCAGCCAAGCCACTAAGTTGACGATGACAAAGTCACAAAGTGTAATGGTAGCTAAGAGCGTCCTGCGCCTGTCAATGTTGATACTGCTCACGGATAAATAATCATTAAATCTGCTTACTTCTTTTTTATAAGAAGGAAAATCTTCATCGTTTGCATTTTCGTTCCCTTGGCAAAATTACCACTTTATTTTAGATTATACAAATAATAATAACTAAAAAAGGTCATATAGCTTTTTTTTAGTAACTTTGCAAATCAAAAGATGAATCATAAAATATAGTATGGTACTCAATTATATTTGGATTGGATTCTTTGTCGTTGCCTTCATTTTTGGTGGCGTACAATTGTTGATGGGCGACACCACGATCTTTCAGAAGATGGTGGACTCCACGTTCGACACGTCGAAGACAGCTTTCGAAACCTCGCTGGGACTGACCGGCGTGCTGGCCTTGTGGCTGGGTATCATGAAGATAGGAGAGAAAGCTGGCGCCGTCAACGCGCTGGCGCGGCTGCTCAGTCCGGTGTTTACCAAGCTTTTCCCCGATATTCCTAAGAATCATCCCGTGATGGGGTCTATCTTCATGAACATTGCTGCCAACATGTTAGGACTTGACAATGCCGCCACGCCGACGGGTTTAAAGGCTATAGCCGGCATGCAGGAGCTGAACACAAAGAAGGATACGGCTACCAATCCGATGATCATGTTCCTGGTGCTTAACACGTCGGGACTGACCATCATCCCTACCACTATTCTTGCCTTCCGCTCCAGTTATGGTGCCGTGCAACCCACCGATGTGTTCATTCCCATTCTCTTGGCGACGAGCGTGGCCACGTTGGCGGGGATCATTATCACGGCGGCGTGGCAGCGCATCAATCTTTTCCAACCTGTCCTGCTGGCTACCTTGGGCGGATTCTTCGCCTTTGTTGCTTTGATCATCTGGGGCTTCGGTCAGATGGACAAGGACACGCTGGGCTCTGTGACGGCCGTAGCCGGTAACCTGATCCTGATGACGGTTATCGTGCTGTTCATTCTTGCGGGCGTGAGAAAGCGTATCAATGTCTACGATGCCTTTATTGAGGGAGCTAAGGAAGGTTTCCACACAGCCGTGCGCATCATCCCTTATCTTGTTGCCATCTTGGTGGCCGTTGGCGTGTTCCGCGCCTCGGGTGCTATGGACATGCTCATTGACGGCATTGCCTGGGTGGTGAAGCAATGCGGGCTGAACACCGACTTTGTGGGTGCATTGCCTACTGCTTTTATGAAGCCGCTTTCTGGCAGTGGCGCCCGCGGACTGATGTTAGAGGCGATGAAGAACTATGGTCCCGACTCCTTCGTGGGTCGTCTGAGCTGTATCTTCCAAGGCTCCACCGACACCACCTTCTATATCCTTGCCGTATACTTCGGCTCTGTAAATATCAAGTACACACGTCACGCTGTGGCTTGCGGCCTGCTCGCTGACCTTGCAGGCGTCATTGCAGCAATAGCCATTGCTTATCTATTCTTTTGAAAAATAGATTTTCTGACATTTAAAACGACATAAGCTCATCAAGAAAATATGCAGAATTTAAAATCTCTTGCAAAAGACACGGCTATTTACGGCCTGAGCAGTATTGCAGCCCGTTTCATCGGCTATCTGCTGGTACCTATTGAGACGGCGAAGTTCAACGCTGCCGGAGGGCAGTATGGCATCATCACCAACATCTATGCCTACATCGCCCTGCTCATCATCATTCTGACCTACGGCATGGAGACCACCTTCTTCCGGTTTATGAACCGGCCCGGCGAGGATCCGAAAAAGGTCTATCCCACCACGCTCCACACCGTAGGCTTCACCTCACTGCTCTTCGTGGTGCTGCTGGCGCTGTTCATCCATCCCGTTGCCAGCGCCATCGGCTATCCCGATCATCCCGAATATCTGATGATCATGGGCGTGTGCGTGGCCATAGACGCTTTCACGGCGATCCCCTTCGCCTATCTGCGTTATGCCCACAGACCCATCAAGTTCGCATTGCTGAAGATGGTAAGTATTGCCGTGAACATCGTAGGCGTGTCGCTCTATCTCATTGTGCTGCCTGCCATGCACGTCAATCTCTTCGGCATCTACGACGCCAACTTCGACTTGGAGGTGGTGTGGGTGTTCTGGATAGAGCTCTCCGGTTCCGTGCTCACCCTGCTCTTGCTGGGCAAGGAACTCAAGGCGATGGGCAATCCGTTTGACAAGGCTACCTGCAAGCGCATGCTCCGCTACACCTGGCCGCTGCTCGTCATGGGACTGGCCGGACAGCTCAACCAGTGTGCCTCGCAGATCATCTTCCCCTATGTTTTCAATGGCAACGCCCATGACGCACGTGTGCAGCTTGGCATCTATGGCGCCTGTATCAAGATAGCCACCATCATGGTGATGATTACTCAGGCCTTCCGCTATGCCTACGAACCATTTGTTTTCGGACAGTCCAAAGAGAAAAACAATAAGGAGACTTACGCCCGGGTAATGAAGTTCTACATCATCTTCACCCTTCTCGCCTTCCTCTGCGTGGTGGCTTACATGGACATCATCCGCTATATCATTGGTCGTAGCTACTGGGAGGGCCTGGAGATCGTGCCGATCGTGATGGCCGCTGAGATCATGTTTGGTGTGTTCTTCAATCTTAGCTTCTGGTATAAGCTCATCGACAAAACTATTTGGGGTGCCTGGTTCTCAGGTATCGGTGCTGTCGTATTGATCGCTTTCGACATCATCTTCATCCCGCGCTTCAGCTACTGGGCTTGTGCATGGGCTGGCTTTGCCTCGTATGCGGTGAGCATGGTACTGAGCTATTTCTTCGGTCAGAAATACTATCCGATCGCCTATCCGCTGAAGTCTATCTTCACCTACACGCTGCTTGCCATAGTGCTCTTTGTGGGCATGACAGCTTCCAACCGCTATCTGCCGATGTTGCCGGCCTTGCTTGTCAACACGCTGTTGCTGATCGCGGACGTAGCTTTCATCGTGAAGAGGGATCTGCCGCTGAGCTCTCTGCCCGTCATCGGGAAGAAGTTCCGGAAATGACGGGTGCAAACTCCTATATATAATAAGGGTGAGCACAGACGAATCGCACAGCAGCTTATAAACAATAAGGTGTAGGCAATGACAAACCGTAAAGAAACAACAGAAGTAAAGCACGGTCCTGCGGCCGTGATCATGGGCGCCTCGTCGGGCATAGGCCTGGAGGTGGCCCGGTTGCTGCTCCGTCGTGGCTGGCATTTGGGGCTGGCCGCACGGCGCAGCGAGCCTTTGGCTGCGCTGAGCCGGGAATATCCCGGTCAGGTGAAATATGCCTCCATCGACATCACGGAAGCCGGAAGCGAAATGCAATTGCGCCGGTTGATCGATGAAATGGGGGGAATCAGCCTCTATCTTCATGTCTCTGGCGTGGGTTGGCAAAACATGGCACTCGATGCCGACAAGGAGTTGACGACGGTGCAGACCAATGCTTTGGGCTTCACACGTATGGTCGGTGAGGCTTATCGCTACTTTGCCGCTCGTGGCGAAGGCCATATTGCTGTGGTGTCATCGATCGCTGGTACCAAAGGCTTGGGGGCGGCACCGGCCTATAGTGCTACCAAGGCCTTCGACGCAAGCTACATCGAAGCATTGGAGCAACAAGCCCACATGCGAGGCAAAAACATCCATTTCACCGACATCCGTCCGGGCTTTGTCCGCACCGCTCTGCTTGGCGACGGTCGCCGCTATCCCTTGTTGATGAACCCAGAGGCCGTGGCGCGTGCCATCGTCAAGGCTATCCTTCACCATCGTCATGTCGTGGTCATCGACTGGCGTTACCGTTTGCTCACCGCTCTCTGGCGTTGCGTGCCCCGCTGGATATGGCGAAGGATGAGGATCAGCAATGGATAGAAGCTAAAAAATCGCGGAAAGAACAAAATCTTTCTCTGTTACGCCCCCATTATTATGTACAGGAGAAAAGCCGTTGTTCTTACGAGAAAGGAAATAATCTGAGTAAATCCGTGTGCGACTAAAACTCTATAAGAGATACTCGCTTTCTATATTGGAAGGACGGAACAATAGAACTTTGTCAATATATTCTCCTAAGACTGCAACGGACTATTGTAGTTTTTCAACGTACTTGTTATAGAATATCTACCAACTCTTGACGAACCAAATACTTCGTCGCCCCATCGCGACTCACCTTTCAAGTCCACAATTTCATGACAGAGATGCCAATAAAACTCGATCATGGCGTCATTGACGCACACGGTAGCCTTGGCCTGGCTGTGGCGATATTGCTCTTTGATTTATCTAAATAACCCTAAAAGTCGCCATCATATAGCGGCTAAGTGCCGCTTTTTTCGTAACTTTGCACCGTTTTTATACGAATGGAGGAAGAGCGCCCGATGATTTTCAATGGCTGGGAGGGCGATTGATTCCTCATGCGTCATTGAAAATTTAAAGGTTTAAAGATTGAAGACATTTGAAGAATTGGGCGTCAGCGAAGAGATTCGCCGCGCCATCGAAGAGCTGGGCTTTGAGCAGCCCATGCCTGTACAGGAAGAAGTAATCCCTTATTTGCTCGGTCACGGCAACGATGTCATAGCATTGGCACAGACAGGAACAGGCAAGACCGCCGCTTACGGCATCCCTGTGTTGCAGAAGACCGACCCCACCAACAAAGCGACCCAGGCCCTCATCCTCAGCCCCACCCGTGAGCTGTGCTTGCAGATTGCTGATGACCTCAACGCTTTTGCCAAGTATATCGACGGCATGCACATCGTGCCCGTCTATGGCGGAGCATCTATCGAGACACAGATCCATGCCCTGCGTCACGGCGTGCAGATCATCGTGGCTACCCCCGGCCGTCTCATCGATCTGATGAAACGTGGCGTGGCACAGCTCGACCAGGTCAACAACGTCGTACTCGATGAGGCCGACGAGATGCTCAACATGGGCTTCTCGGAAAGTATCAACGAGATCTTTGAGGGCGTGCCCGCTGACCGCAACACCCTGCTCTTCTCAGCCACGATGAGCAAGGAGATTGAGGCCATCGCCAAGAACTATCTCCACGACTACAAGGAGATCGTCGTCGGATCGCGCAACGAAGGTGCCGAGAACGTCAACCACATCTATTATATGGTCAACGCGCGTGACAAGTATCTCGCACTGAAACGTATCGTTGACTTCTACCCCCGCATCTACGCCATCATCTTCTGCCGTACGAAGATCGAGACGCAGGAAGTGGCTGATAAGCTCATCAAGGACGGCTACAATGCCGAGGCGCTCCATGGCGACCTGAGTCAGCAACAGCGTGATCTGACCATGCAGAAGTTCCGCAACCACCTGACCCAGTTGCTCGTAGCCACTGATGTGGCTGCCCGCGGACTGGACGTTGGCGACCTGACACATGTGATTAACTATGGTCTGCCCGACGATGTGGAGAACTATACCCACCGTTCGGGTCGTACCGGACGCGCCGGCAAGAAAGGAACGAGCATCTCCATCATCCACTCGCGCGAGAAGTTCAAGGTGCGCAACATCGAGAAGATCATCGGCAGAGAGTTTGTCGACGGCACGCTGCCCACGCCTGAGGAGATCTGCAAAAAGCAACTCTTCAAGACCATGGACGACATTATGAAGGCTGATGTCGACGAGGAGCTCATCGCACCTTACATGGCTGAGATCAACCGACAGTTTGACTATGTCGACAAGGAAGACATTATCAAGAAGATGGTGAGCATCACCTTTGGCAAGTTCCTTGACTACTACAAGAATGCCCCCGAGATTGTCAAGCCTACGAAGAAGGGCCGCGACAAGTCGGAGCAAGGCGACCGCAACGGACGTGGCGGCAAGGGCTCGCGCGACCGCAAGCGCGGACCGCGTCAGGCAGAGGCTGGCTATCGCCGTCTGTTCATCAACTTGGGCAAGCAGGACGGCTTCTATCCCGGTGAGGTCATGCAGTTTATCAACAAGCATATCCATGGTCACCAGGAGGTGGGACATATTGACTTGCTGCAGAAGTTCAGCTATATCGAGGTGCCCGAGGGCGATGCCCAGCGTGTGATGCGCGCTTTGGACGGCACAGCCTACAAAGGCCGCGAGGTGCGCTGCAACGATGCTGATGAGAGCGGACACGGACGTTCGGCACGCGGCAGCCGCACCGGCGCAGACAAAGGAGACCGCAGCTATGGTAAGGGTGCGCGCGGCAAAGGACGCCAAAGCACCAAGACGCACGACGATGATAGCCGTCGCGGACGCGACGACTGGAAACAGTTGATGGCCGACAGCCGCAATATCAAGTTGCGTGGCGAGGTTCCCGACTTCAGCGAAGAAGGTTGGGCACGCCGTCGTCCCAAAAAGAAATAAGGCTTTTTTAACGGGCAAAGGGTACCCTTTTTACCTTTTAATGCGTCTCTATAAAGTAAATCGTTACTTTTAGATCATAAAGAAGATTATTATTCACAACTTGAAAACAAATATGATGAAAAGCATTTTGTGCAGCCTGGCCCTGATGGCCATGGCCTGCGTGCCCGCTATGGCACAGAAGAAAGCCGCAAGTGATGCCGTTCACTTCAAGGGCGATGTCAAGGGAGTCAAGGACACACTGCTGGTGATCGTGCCGCAAGGTGACCAAAAGGCAAAGACCGACACGGTGCTGGTAAAGAATGGCAAGTTCGACTTTACGGTACATGTGAGTGAGCCGACCGACATCCGTGCCTATACGCCCGGCAGTATGCGTGGTACAGAGCGCGCCGGTTTCCAGGTGATCGCCGTTCCGGGCGAGAGCGCCGTGATGAGTGGTGACCTGACATCCAATTATTATCTCACAGGTTCTAAGTTCTATCAGCAGTTCAACGAGGTGGACCGTATGATGGAGACCGTCCAGAAGCCCATGCAGCAGTTGGTCGACAGCCTACAGGAGCGTCTGAAAGCTGGTGAGAGTCAGGAAGCCGTGATGAAAGTCTATCAGGAGAAAGGTGGTCTGCTCCGCCAGGATATGCGCGACAAGATGCTGAACTTCATCAAGCAGCATCCCGACAACGAGGCTTGTGCTTATCTGATTCCTCAGATGGGAGAGCTGGGATGGATGCGTGATGCCGTGAAGTTGCTCTCTCCCGCTGTACGCGACGGCCGCATGAAGAGCTATTACACGGGCCTCATGACCGCTTTGGAAAATGAGGCAAAGGCTGAGGCTGAGGCTGCAAAGAAGCAGGCATCAGGTATCGCTGCTCCCGACTTCACCCTCAATGACATCAACGGCAAACCGCTGAGTCTCTCCAGTCTGCGTGGTCAGTACGTGATTCTCGACTTCTGGGGCTCTTGGTGTGTATGGTGCATCAAAGGCTTCCCCGAGATGAAGGAGTACTACAATAAGTATAAGGGTAAGTTCCAGATCCTCGGTGTCGACTGCAATGACACACAGGAAAAGTGGAAAACTGCCGTGCAGAAGCATGAGTTGCCTTGGCTCCACGTCTATTGTCCACGCGACAATCGTCAGATCTTGGACGCTTACGGTATTCAGGGCTTCCCCACAAAGATCCTCATTGATCCGCAGGGAAAGATTGTGAAGACAGTCGTCGGCGAGGATCCCGCCTTCTATACCTTGCTCGATGAGACCTTCAGCAAGAAATAATGCGGGCTTCAGCAAGAAGTAATGAGACTTTCAGTAGAAAGTAAAATGGGCTTCAGCAGAAAGTAATGCGTCTTTCTGCATAAGGTAATTGAAACTTTCTATCATCATTCAGAAGTCGCCGGAGAAGTAGATTCTCCGGCGGCTTCGTTGCGTTTCTTGGATGCGTCAAGGCTTCCTATTGTCGGCCGTGTAGCTTCCGTTGCGCTGCATATTGCCATTTTCTTCCGCAAATAGACGTGAAATCCAAAAAAAATATGTAAGTTTGCAAGTTGAAAACTAAGAAAACAAGTTATCGCATTATACAATGAAGACAAACAAAGTACTCTCGGCGGTGCTGATCGTTCTTACCGCTTTGGCGCTTGCCTCTTGCACGGGAAAGGAATTCCACGTCTCTGGTGTCATCACTGACGCCAAAGACTCGTTGCTCTATTTCGAGAATATGAGCCTCAACGGGCCGGTGACGGTTGACTCCGTGAAACTCGACAAGGACGGATCGTTCTCCTTTGACGGCAAGGCGCCGGACGCTCCGGAGTACTATCGGTTGCGTATCGCGCGGCAGATCATCAATATCGCTGTTGACTCCACAGAGAACATCACGGTGAAAGCTTCTTACCCGACGATGTCGGCACAGTACGAGGTGAAAGGTTCCGACGACTGCTCAAAGATGAAGGAACTGTCGCAGATGCAGTTGGGATTGCAGGCTACCATCAACGCCATCCAGCAAAATCCCAACCTGTCTTACGACCAGGTCGACGTTGCCATCCAGCAGACGATGGTCAGCTACAAGGATAAGGTGAAGCGCCAGTATATCTTCACCGCACCGATGAAAGCCTACGCTTATTTCGCGCTCTTCCAAACGGTGAACATCGGAAATCAGACGGTACTCATCTTCGATCCGCGTAGCAAGAAGGAAGATGTACAGGTCTTCGCTGCCGTTGCAACGAGTTGGGATACCTATTATCCTAAGTCCGAGCGTGGGGCCAACCTCCATAACATCGCCCTTCAAGGCATGAAGAATGTGCGCATCATCCAGGCCGAGCAGGCTCAGGGACAGATCGACCCCAGCAAGGTGCAGACGACTGGTGTGCTGGAAATTTCCCTTCCAGACCGCGAAGGCAACATCCGCCGGCTCACACAGCTCAAGGGAAAGGTGGTGATGCTCGACTTCCACATGTTTGCCGCCAAGGGCAGCACCGAGCGCGTCATGCATCTGCGCGACCTCTACAACAAATATCACGCTCAGGGCTTTGAGATCTATCAGGTGAGTCTCGACACCGACGAGCACTTCTGGAAAGAGAGTGTGGCTGCCCTGCCATGGGTTTGTGTACACGATGGTGACGGTCCTAACTCGCAGTTCGCCTCACAATACAATGTGCAGACCGTGCCGACCTTCTTCCTCATCGACCGCAACAACGTGTTGCAGAAGCGCGATGTACAGGTCAAGGACCTCGACGCTGAGATCAAAGGTCTGTTGGCGAAATAAGGATCATGCACGTTCTTGACAGGTTTCGCTATTGTCCCGTCTGCGGCTCAGCCGAGTTTGAGCCCGGTACGGTGAAGAGCAAGCGTTGCCGGCACTGTGGTTTTGAGTATTTCCTCAATCCCAGTGCCGCCAACGCTGCGCTGATTATGAACAGCCGCGACGAGTTGCTCGTCATCACCCGCAAGAACGATCCCGCCAAGGGCACGCTCGATCTGCCGGGCGGCTTCTATGACTTGGGCGAGACCGCTGCCCAAGGACTTGCTCGCGAAGTGAAGGAAGAGACCGGACTCACCGTCGTTTCCTCACGTCTGCTCTTCAGTTATTCCAACACCTATCTCTATTCCGGCTTTACCGTTCACACGCTCGACTTCTTTTTCCTTTGCCGTGTGAAAGACTTCACTGCTTTGTCGGCACACGACGATGCGGCCAGTTACGAGTGGGTCGCCGTGAGAAATCTGTGTCCTGAACGCTTTGGCTTGGACTCCATCCGTCGGGCCGTGGTCCGTTTCCAGCAGGACTTCGAAGCTGGTAAACTTAGTTTTTAACAGAAAAGTTACATTGATGTAACTTACATTTATGTAACTTTTTGCATCGGAGTCTATTAAAAAATCTAAAATCATACATATATAATAAGGTGTAAGACAAAGTTATTATTACTTTTGTCCCCGACATTATATAACTACACGCAAGCATGCAAGATAACTTAGTCATTGTAGAGAGCCCTGCCAAGGCCAAGACGATTGAGAAATTCCTCGGCAAGGATTATAAAGTGATGTCTTCCTACGGACACATCAGAGACCTAAAGAAAAGTGGACTCAGTATCAACGAAAAGACGTTTGAACCAGACTATGAGATACCAGAGGATAAGAAGAAGGTTGTAGCAGAACTCAAGAAAGATGCCAAGGGCGCCAAAAAAGTGTGGCTCGCATCCGATGAGGATCGCGAGGGAGAAGCCATCAGTTGGCACCTCTGCGAAGTGCTCGGACTCGATGAGGAAAAGACTTCGCGTATCGTCTTCCATGAGATTACCAAGCCCGCCATCCTCTACGCTATCGAGCATCCCCGCCATCTCGACATGAATCTCGTCAATGCTCAGCAGGCCCGACGCGTGCTGGACCGCATCGTCGGTTTTAAACTCTCACCGGTATTGTGGCGCAAGGTCAAGCCTTCGCTCTCGGCCGGACGCGTGCAGAGCGTAGCCGTTAGACTCGTCGTGGAGCGTGAGCGTGAGATTCAGGCCTTCAAGAGTGAGCCTTACTACCGTGTCACGGCCATCTTCACGCCCGTCAATGGCGACAGCCTCGGCGTGGAGGTCAAGGCAGAACTCGACAAGCGATTTGCCACACACGATGAGGCGCTCGACTTCCTCAACCGTTGCAAGGATGCTGTCTTCACCGTGGACAATGTGTCGAAAAAACCGTTGAAGCGCTCCCCCGCGCCTCCTTTCACCACTTCTACCTTGCAGCAAGAAGCTGCCAGAAAGCTCGGATTCACCGTGTCGCAGACCATGCGCATCGCACAGCAGCTTTATGAGAATGGACGCATCACCTACATGCGTACCGACAGCGTCAATCTCTCGGCACTCGCCATCAACAGCAGTAAGGATGCCATCTCCCAACTCTATGGTGAGCAATATAGTTCTCCTCGCAACTTCCACACACAGTCCAAGGGTGCGCAGGAAGCCCACGAGGCCATTCGACCCACCCACATGGAGAACAGCTCTATCGACGGCACGGTACAGGAGAAGCGCCTCTATGACTTGATATGGAAGCGCTCTGTCGCCTCGCAGATGGCTGAGGCACAGATCGAGAAGACCACGGTCAATATCAATATCAGCGGTCAGCCCGAGAAGTTCGTGGCCCGTGGTGAGGTCATTGTCTTCGACGGATTCCTGAAAGTCTATAAAGAGTCGACTGACGACGACGAACAGTCGGAGGAGTTTGCTTCCCTACCCGCACTGCAAGTGGGCGAGCAGCTCTCCCGTGAAAGCATTTCCTCTACGGAACGTTTCTCTCAAGGGCCGGCACGATATACCGAGGCCAGCCTCGTACACAAACTGGAGGAGCTCGGCATCGGACGCCCGTCTACTTACGCGCCGACGATTTCCACGATCCAGCAGCGCGACTATGTGGAGAAAGGCGACAAGGGCGGAAAAGAGACAATGTTCACTGTTGACATTTTGAAAGGCAATCAGGTGAAGTCGACAACAAAGACTGAGTTCACCGGCTCAGAGAAAGGAAAGCTCATCCCCACCGATATCGGCATTGTGGTCAACGACTTTCTTTTGCAGAACTTCCCCGAGATCATGGACTACAACTTTACGGCGAAGGTCGAGAACCAGTTCGATAAGATCGCAGAGGGCAAGGAAGAGTGGAAGGACATGATGAGCAAGTTTGACAAGCCTTTTGAGAAGACTGTCGACCAGGTCATGCAGTCACGCTCTGAGCATAAGGCCGGCGAGCGCATCCTCGGCAAGGATCCTAAGACAGGCAGAACTGTGCTGGTGAAGATCGGAAAGTTCGGTCCGCTGGCTCAGATCGGTACTGCTGACGACGACGAGAAGCCGCGCTTCGCCCAGATACCTAAGGATAAGAGTATTGAGACCATCACGCTCGAAGAGGCTTTGGATCTGTTTAAGTTGCCACGGGAGCTCGGAGAGTTTGAGGGTATGCTCGTCACCATTGGTGCCGGACGCTTTGGTCCTTATGTTCAGCACAACAAGAAATATGTGTCACTACCTAAGGATGACGATCCGATGACCGTCACGCTCGACCATGCCATCTCGCTGATTCTCGCCAAGCGGCTGAAAGACCGTGAGCGTGAGATCAAGACTTTTGAGGAGGACGATCGGTTGGAGCTGCTCAAAGGACGTTTTGGCCCTTACCTCGCTTTCGATGGAAACAACTACCGCATCGAAAAGGGTCTCCACGACCGTGCGCTGGCCGGAGACCTGAGCTACGACGAGTGTATGGAGATCATCAAGAACGCGCCAGAGCCAAAAGCTAAGGCCAGAAGAAGAAAATAGACGTTTAAGCTGATGGAAACACCTGCTCGCATCATCCTTTTGGGCTACATGGGCTCTGGAAAGACAACGGTGGGCAAGGCCCTCGCCAAGAACCTGGGTCTGCCCTTTTATGATCTCGACTGGTACATAGAAAGCCGTATGCGCAAGACCGTCAAGCAACTCTTTGACGAGCGGGGCGAGGGCGGCTTTCGCAAAGTAGAGCGCAACATGCTCCACGAAGTGGCTGAGTTTGAGAATATCGTGCTGAGTTGTGGCGGAGGCACGCCGTGCTTCTTCGACAATATGGACTATATCAATCAGCAGGGAGAGTCGGTCTATCTCAAGTGCACCACCGATGTGCTCGTGCAGCATCTGAAGATGGGAAAGACCGTACGCCCGCTATTGCTTAACAAGACTCCCGAGGAGGTCGTCACGTTTATAGAGCAGCAACTCCGTCAGCGCGAGCCTTTCTACGCTAAGGCCAAACACACGCTCGACGTGAGCCTGATGGATAATTTCGACAAAATACAGATTACAGTAGAGCAACTGAAACAACAACTCGGCTTGCCATAAGCCGGCAATAAAATTAACTACGCTGATTAGATGAAAAAATGGACCATCGATGACTCCAAGGAGTTGTACAATATTAATGGTTGGGGCACTTCTTATTTCGGAATAAACGAGAAGGGTGATGTCTATGTCACGCCTTGCAAGGACAACACGCAGATCGATTTGCGTGATGTCATGGACGAGCTCGCTTTGCGCGATGTCACCCCGCCGGTGCTGCTCCGCTTCCCCGATATTCTCGACAACCGCATTGAGAAAATGGCTGAGTGCTATGAGAAGGCAAAGAAAGAGTACAACTTCAAGGGACAGAGCTATATCATTTATCCCGTCAAGGTCAACCAGATGCAGCCCGTTGTCGACGAAATCATCTCTCACGGCCGCAAGTTCAATCTCGGTCTCGAGGCCGGTTCCAAGCCAGAGCTTCACGCCGTCATCGCCGTGCAGTGCAAGAGCGACTCGCTCATCATCTGCAATGGATATAAGGACGAAAGCTATATCGAGCTTGCTATGTTGGCCCAAAAACTTGGCAAGCATATCTTCATTGTGGTGGAGAAACTCAACGAGATCGATGTCATCGCCAAGACTGCTAAGCGACTGAACGTAAAGCCAAACATCGGCATTCGCATCAAGCTTGCATCCTCAGGATCGGGCAAATGGGCTGAGAGCGGCGGCGACGCTTCGAAGTTCGGACTGACGCCAATGGAGCTCTTGCAGGCTTTGAAGAAACTCGATGAGGTGGGACTGCACGACAGCGTGCGCCTGATCCACTTCCATATCGGCAGTCAGATCACCAAGATCCGCCGTATACAGAACGCGCTCACCGAGGCAGCACAGTACTACAGCAATCTGCGCCGCATGGGCTACAACATCGAGTATGTCGACTGTGGCGGAGGACTTGGCGTTGACTACGACGGTACCCGTTCGAGCAACTCCGAGAGTTCGGTCAACTACTCCATCCAGGAGTATATCAACGACTGCGTCTACGCCTTCGCCGATATCGCTAACCGCAACAACATCCCGCACCCGAATATCATCACCGAGAGCGGTCGTTCACTGGCAGCCCACCACTCGGTGCTCATCCTTGACGTTCTCGGTGCTGCCTCGCTGCCCGAGATGCCGGAGGAGTTCGAGGCCAAGGAGTCGGACCATCAGCTCGTGCGTGACCTCTATGATATATGGTGCAACCTCAATCCTAAGTCGATGCTCGAGGATTGGCACGACGCTGACCAGATCCGTGAGGACTGTCTCGACATGTTTGCCCACGGCATGGTTGACCTCAAGACGCGTGCTGAGGTGGAGTCGATGTACTGGAGCGTATGCCACGAGATCAACTCCATTGCCAAGACGTTGAAGCATGTGCCCGATGAGCTGCGCGGCCTCGACAAGCTCTTGGCCGATAAATATTTCTGCAACTTCTCGCTTTTCCAGAGTCTGCCCGACTGCTGGGGTATCGACCAGCTCTTCCCCATCATGCCCATCGAACGGCTCAACGAGCGTCCCACACGCAACTGCACATTGCAGGATATCACCTGCGACAGCGACGGCAAGGTGGCCAACTTCGCCGTCAACGGCACACAGTCGAATGTGCTCCCCGTGCACGCGCTCAGGAAGGATGAGCCATATTATATAGGTGTATTCCTCGTGGGTGCCTATCAGGAAATCCTCGGCGACATGCACAACCTCTTTGGTGACACCAACGCCGCGCATATCTCGGTGAAGAACGGTACCTATAGCATCGATCAGATCATCGACGGAGAGACTGTCGAGGAGGTGTTGGAGTATGTGCAGTACAACCCGAAGAAGCTCGTCCGTCAGCTGGAGCAGTGGGTCACCAAGAGCGTCAAGCAAGGAAAACTGTCGCTTGAGGAGGGCAAGGAGTTTCTCAGCAACTACCGTTCGGGACTCTATGGCTATACCTATCTGGAGTGAGATTTGAGATTCCGTCCCCAGGTCTCTGTGTCAGACAGAGGCGTGGGGACGGCTGATAAATTGCGATGATTGATTATTGTATAGAGAATGGAACAAGTAACAGTCATAAAAGTGGGTGGTGCCATCGTGGAGGACGTAGAGCGCCTGGCCCAATTGCTCGACCGCTTTGCAGCGTTGCCGGGACAGAAGGTGCTCGTGCACGGTGGAGGCCGCCGCGCTACCAAGGTTGCATCCGCCTTGGGTATAGAGAGCAAGATGGTGGAGGGACGTCGCATCACCGACGCCGATATGCTTGAAGTGGTAACCATGGTCTATGGTGGTCTTGTCAATAAGAACATCGTGGCGCAGTTGCAGTCGCGTGGTGTGAATGCCGTGGGACTGACCGGTGCCGACATGAATGTGATGCACAGCCATAAGCGTCCGAAGAAAGACGGCGTGGACTATGGCTTCGTCGGTGACGTGGACAAGGCCGACGGTCGTCGGCTGCTCAGTCTGATCCGCGACGGTCTGACACCTGTCATGGCGCCGCTGACCCACGATGGAATGGGGCATATCCTCAACACCAATGCCGACACCATCGCTGCCGAGACGGCGAAAGCCTTGGCCCGGGAGGGTGCGATGACGACACTGGTCTACTGCTTTGAGAAGGCGGGCGTGCTGGCTGACCCCGATGACGAGAGCAGCGTGATCAGCACGATCAACCGTGATGAGTTTGTGCGCCTGGTGGCTAATGGCACAATCAGCGGGGGGATGATCCCCAAGATCACCAACGCCTTGGCTGCCGTAGACGCCGGTGTGGACCGTGTCATCATCACCAGGGCCGAGAGCATCGGCACCGCCACGGGTACTGTCATCACCCGATGAACCACAGAAACGCTTGTTAAGAGAAAGGCTTGAGAATGAAAATAGATTTCCGTAACGACATCCTGCCGCTGAAAAACCAGCTCTATCGCCTCGCGCTGCGCATCACGCTCGACAGCGCAGAGGCCGAGGATGTCGTGCAGGAAACACTCATCAAGGTCTGGAACAAGCGTGACACATGGGAGGGTATCGACAATATCGAGGCTTTCTGCTTCACCGTTTGCCGCAACCTGGCACTGGATAGTGTGAAGAACAAACGCAGTCAGACCGAGAGCCTCGATGACAAACCGGTGGAAAAGCCCGACAATACCTTCAACCCATCCGACAAGGCTATTGAAAAAGATCAGGTGAGCATCGTGCGAGAAATCGTCGACGGTTTGCCTGAAAAACAGCGGGAATGCATCCAGCTGCGCGATTTCGAGGGCAAAGCCTATAAGGACATCGCGACGCTGCTCGGTATGACTGAGGAGCAGGTCAAGGTCAATATCTTTCGAGCCCGCCAGACCGTCAAGCAACGCTTCCAGGCGATTGACGGCTTTGAGGCACGTAGCTGAGCCCTGCGTATTGTGATACTATTACTTACTGTCTGGTGTTTTTATTGTTATCAAAGGTTAAATATGGAATTCCCCTGTAACTTTTATCCATTCCCCTCGTCATTATAGTGTAAATGCAAGAACAATGATGGACTACAAGTATATCAATCAGCTTTTGGAGCGCTATTGGCGCTGCGAGACTTCCTTGGAAGAGGAAGACATCTTGCGGGCGTTCTTTAGTCAGGCCGACATTCCTGCCGACTTGAAGCGCTACCAGCCGCTATTCGCCTACCAGCGCGAAGAGTCTAAGGTTGATGTGCTCGGTGATGACTTCGACAAGAAGATCCTCGCCATGACAGAGGAGCCCAAGGTGGTCAAAGCACGCATCGTCTCGATGCCCCGGCGCCTGCGTCCGCTCTTCAAGGCCGCTGCTATTGTCGCTATCGTCCTGACCCTTGGCAATGCCATTCAAGTGCCGTTTGCTCAGAAAAGTCAAGACCCGATCAGCAGCTACGACGGCTATTCCAAGCCGGAGATAGAAAAAGGTACATCGGTAGCCATGAGCGACAGCGCGAGCATTGACTCCGTTCCGAGAGCGATGACAAGCACGCAAAACTCCACGGGACAGGTGATGATTAAATAAGATATTTCTATGCTTTCTCTATAAAATCATGTTTAGTAAAACAACATCAAGAAGCTGTGAAGTTTCTATTCTCTCAAATTTTTCATAACATACTAACGTAGAAAGGGACCGACACTCAATCGTGAGTTCGGTTCCTTTATTTTTTTGTCCTTTCGAAACAGTCGCCTCCTGACAGTCCTTCTACTTCGCTTTTGATGATAGCAACGAAGATGCCATAAATAAAGCGCCTTTGTTTTTCTTGCGCAAAGAATGCTCGTGTGACTCCTCGGGTCACCTTATTGGCAATGAATTCATGAGATAAAAACCCCGTACTGCGCTCGTTCTCCGCTTGTACGGGGTTATCCATGCGTGTGACCAGTTGGGGCACTGAGCCTTTCATGGAGAAGATAGAAGAAGTACTCCCTTCCAACGATAGTCATATCATAGCTTTGGGGCATTGTGTAGTCAATTGTGATAAATGACTCTCCCCGTAGGATTAGAGAATTCTCACTTTGCGCTATGTGCAGCCCCCAACGGGGCTAAAGCATAGGTAACCCCGGTCAAGCGACGAAGGAGCGCAGACCGGGGAGTTTAAATCCGTCTCTATTTCCTGCTGAGGTGATCCGAGGGGTCATACGAGCATCTTATGTGTTTTGATGATCATTCTCCTTGCGTTATACATACCCTTCCTTGTTGTGAAAACTGACAAAAAACGGGCTCTGAGAATCGATTCTTTTTCACGAAGACCTCCTTTGCTCTGATTTTTGCGAAAAATTGGGTGTTTTTGTATATCACTGATAATCAATCTGTTATAATGATATAAAGTTTTTGCTGAAGTGAAAACACCTTTTTCCACGAAAATTCTCTAGAGAATTTTTCATCAGAAAGGCTTTCTGACCATGTCATCTCGCTTTCCTGACCATGTCATCACGCCGAGATGATAGTATCAAAGTACCTTTCTGTACCCAAGAAAGAGTAAAAAACGATGGATGAAGTCCGGATCTTGTCGATTTTAGGTCGCCGAGTTGATTTCCCGCTCTCTAGATTGTGAGTGAAAGTTGAAGGTGTTTTGTAAAGAAATAGCAGAAGGATTTAAGTTGGGTTGAAAGGTGTCTGTCGTTGCCGTTTTCTTTTAGCGCACCATCTTCGATGGTATCAAGAATATACCCGAATATCGAGAATATATATTCTCGATATTCGGGTATATTCTTTATTCCGCGTATCGGAGCGTTAGCTTAAATTCTAATGCTTGTATGGCAAACCAATGTTGCGGGTATTGCCATTCCCTCCCCTCGGGGAGGGTTAGGGAAGGGCTCGGAGGGCTTTACTCTGCCCGCTTCAGTCTGATGGCGAGCTGGAACAGGGCGGGAAGGAAGATGCAGAACGAGAAGAGCAGGCTGAGCATCATCGTGGTATGGTTGCCGTGGAAGAGGTCGATGAGCTTGCCGTCGTTCATTTGTGGCATCATGTGGAACATGACAAAGGCCACCGTGTTGTTGACCCAGTGGAAAGCCACACCGGGAACGATAGAGTCGGTGCGGTAGTACATCCAGCCTAACAGCAAGCCAATGAGTGCGGCATGGACAAACTGCGGGACATTCATGTGTACGGCACCGAAGATGAGCGCCGAGATGACGATGGCCACCCAATGCCATTTGCGGTCGAAGAGCTTCAGCAGTGTGCGGAGTATGGCACCGCGGAAGACGAGCTCCTCCACCAACGGGGCCAGGATGCCGATGGCGACATAGCCGAGCGGCTCGCCCATGATGCTCTCAAAGAGTTTCTCGGTGCTCTCCGGCAGTGTGATCTCCATGCGCTCCACAAGCCATTCCGACGGCAGGATGGTGCCAAGGGCAAGGAGTACTACCCATGTCAGCGCCGTCCAGGGTCGTGTGGCCAGCCAGTCACGCTTGACAGGAGCCCAGTGGCAGACGACAAAAAGACAAAAGGTGAGGACGCTGCTGATGGCTGTGGCAGCGACCAGTTCCTTGCTGTCAAGTCCCAGCGCACAGGTTTGGAGATACTGGCTGATGGCCGACCAAGGTGTGCCGCCGATCCACATGGCGATGATCGCGACGGCCAAGGTGACGACCAACTGGATGAGCAGAAACAAAATGACGTATAAGACGATGTTGGCTATATCGTGTAATAAACTTCTTTTCATGGGTCGAATGACTGATCGAAATATTTTTTTATGGGTTGTTGCTGAGCGTGACCGGCTTCAATTACGGGATGTCGGCACGATGGTATCATGATGATGGAACCGCTCTTCTATGTCTTTTCTGTCTTGATGCAATTGTTGGATGAGCTGCTCGACGTTGTCGAATCTGCGCTCGTTGCGGATGCGGCAATAGAACGAGAGGAGCAACCGTTGGCCGTAGATGTCGCCCTCGAAGTCGAAGATGTTGGTCTCCACGGTCTGATGGTGCCCGCCGAAGGTAGGCCGCATGCCAATGTTGGTCATGCCCGGCCGCAGCGTCATACTACCCTCGGTGCGTACCTTCACGCCGTAGACGCCGGCGGCTGGCAAAAGCTGAGTGAGACTGGAAGGGACGAGGTTGGCCGTGGGGAAGCCCAGGCGGCGTCCTTCCTTCACGCCGTCCACGACTTTGCCCTCTATCGTGTAGGGATAGCCCAGGCACTCGTTGACCATCTCTATCTCGCCTGCCTGAATAAACGAGCGTACCACCGACGAGCTGATTTTCACGCCGTGGAGTAAATAAGGCTCGCTCTGTACCACGTCAATGCCCATCTCGCGGCCGTAGCGCACATAGTCGCTGAAGCCCTCGGTGCGGTCGTGGCCAAAGCGGTTGTCATAGCCGATGACCAGTTGCTTGACACGAAGCTGCTGACGGACGATCAGCTCCATGAACTGCTGGGCGCTCAGCGAGGCCAGCGCAAGGTCGAAATGTACGACCACTACGTAGTCGACACCCGTGCGCGAGAGCAGCACGAGCTTGTTTTCGAGTGTGGACAGCAGTTGAGGCTGGTAGTTCTGTTGCAATACCTGACGGGGATGCCGGTCGAAGGTGATGACCATCGACCGCAGACCACGCCGACGGGCTTCGTCGGTGACCTGCCCGATGAGGAAGCGGTGGCCGCGGTGCACACCATCGAAGAAACCGATGGTGGCCACGGACGGCTCCAAGTCCTCCGTGTTGTCTTTGTCTAAATAGATCGTTCTCATGCTTTGTCCTCCTTGATTCGTTTGATGGCCCGCCATAGCTCCCCGGCAATAAGTACCACAGATGTGGCGGCCGTGATGATGAGCCATTCCTCAGCACTCAACGGTTGCGTGCGGAACATGCGGCCGCCGAAGGTGACGATGAGCCATTGTCCAATGAAGATCAGCAGCAACACGAGCAGCAAGCCGCCGTCGTGGCGCAGGTTGTGGAAGGCGCTGTGTGTGGAGCCTAAGCACTTCGCGTTGAAAAGATTCCAGAACTGCAGCATGACAAAGGTGGTGAAGAACAGCGTCAACTCGTGTACGTCGATGATACTGCCTGCACCATGGCGCTCGCACCAGATGAGGAAGACAAACATGATCGCGAAGAACACGAAGCCGCAGCCGAGGATGCCGCGTCCCATCGACTTCGAGATGATGAATTCGGAAGATTTGCGCGGCTTGTCCTTCATCACTTCCCGCGAGGGTGGCAACGAAGCCAGGGCCATGGCGGCAAAGGTGTCCATGATCAGGTTGACCCAAAGTATCTGTGTCACTGTGAGCGGCATCTCCGTGCCGATGATGCTGCCGCCGAGGACGAGCAGCAGGGCGCTGACGTTGACGACAAGCTGGAAGAAGAGGAACCGCTGAATGTTTTTGTAGAGAGAGCGGCCCCACATCACGGCATTGGCAATAGAGTGGAAGCTGTCGTCGAGTAGGGTGATGTCGGAAGCTTGCTTGGCTACTGACGTGCCCGAACCGAGGGAGAGTCCCACGTGGGCGTGGTTGAGGGCCGGCGCGTCGTTGGTGCCGTCACCGGTGACGGCAACCACTTCGCCGTGTCTCTGAAGAAGCTGCACGAGACGCTGCTTGTCGGTAGGACGGGCGCGCGACATCACGCGGATGTCCTCCACGCGGTCGTAGGCTTCCTCATCGCTCAGTGCGGCAAAGTCGCTGCCGGTGATGTGCCAGCAGAGCTCTTCGGCTTGGGTAGCGTCTTCCTTGGGCCAGATGCCGATCTGCCGGGCTATCTCTACGGCTGTGGCTGAGGTATCGCCGGTGACAACCTTGATCTTGATGCCGGCGCCACGACAGGTGGATACGGCCGAAGGTACATCTTCGCGTACGGGATCGCTGATGGCGGCGATGCCTTGGAACGTGTATCCGCCCTCTTCGCTGAAGTCGCCGTCACGCCAGGCAAAGGCCAGCGTGCGCATGGCCTGACGTTGATAGCCCAACAGCACTTCGCGCATATGGCTCAGCTGAGGCTCGGCGAGGCCGCACAGCGAGGCAATGATCTCCGGTGCCCCTTTTATATATGTACGCTTTTTGTCGCCACGGACAACCGTGGTGGCCATATATTTCTTTTCTGTGGAGAAGGGTATCTGACTGTCAACGGGCTGTGATGCTCTCTGTTGCTGGTAGTCCTCACCCTGCTGTTGCAGCCACATGAGCAGGGCTCCTTCGGTGGGGTTGCCGATGGGTGCGTTGTTCTCATCAAGTTCAGCCGTGGTGTTGACGGCAACAGCTTCGGCAAATCCGTCTTTTGTCGCGACGCTGGCTTCTTCTGCTTTAACAAGTCGGTCACCCTCAATGAGCTGAATGTCGTGGACGGTCATGCGGTTTTGGGTCAGCGTACCCGTCTTGTCGGTACAGATAACAGTGACGGCGCCCATCGTCTCCGAAGCGTGCAGCTTGCGCACGAGATTGTTGAACTTCAGCATTCGGCGCATGTTCAGTGCCAGAGCCAGCGTCACGGCCATCGGCAAACCTTCGGGTACGGCCATGACAATCAGCGTGACGGCCATCATGAAGTAGTTCAGCACCACTTGCAGCATGGCGAGATAGTCGTTGGTGTGCCAAAGACTGTTAGTGAGAATATCGTGTCCGAGGAAGATGACAAAGGCGGCGATGGAGATGCTGGTGCCTACCTTGGAGATGAGCTTGGCCAGTTTGTCGAGCTGAAGGTTCAGCGGAGTCTTGGTCCGTGTGGCTTCCGTGGCCTCTGTGGCTACCTTTCCGATCTCGGTGCTGTCGCCGACACGCGTGACAACTGCCGTGCCACGACCGTTCATCACCATCGTGGAGCGAAGGATCATGTTCTTGGGATAAGCCTCGGAGGAATGTTGAGTGTTGAGTGATGAATGTTGAATGGTTGCGTCAGCGGAGTGTTGAATGTTGAGCGATGACAGTTGACTGGCAGTGTCAGCAGACTGCTGGCTTTGCGTGGCTGTCACCGATTTGGAAGTCAGCGGCTCGCCTGTCAGACTCGACTCGTCGATTTGTAGGTTGACTGCTTCCACAAGGACAGCGTCGGCGGGAACCTCGTCACCTGTCTCCACAAGGATGATGTCACCCACAACAACGTCGCGGCGAGGAACCTCCATCACCTTTCCGTCGCGTCGTACTTTCACGGGCTGGTCCTCGTTGATGGCGGTAAGCACACGGAACTTGCGCGCGGCGTCGCACTCAAAGTAGAAACCTACTGTCGTGGCGATGAAGATAGCGATGAAGATGCCCAACGTCTCCACAAAGTCATGCTCCACAAAGGCCAGCACCAGAGACACCAGGGCGGCTATAAGAAGAATCTGAATGATAGGATCACGGTATTTGTCGAGATAGAGCTTCCAAAGGGAAGTCTTCTTTGGCGGGGTGAGCACGTTGTCGCCATATTGCTGTCGGCTGCTTCTCACTTGCTCGTCGCTGAGCCCCACATGTGGGTCTGTGTGTGGTATCTGTTCGCTTTTCATCAATTTCTGCTACTCTGTGTTTATTGCTTGCAAAGATAGTCAAATTAGCCCTAACAGCCAATATAGTGAAGACTTATTATCTACTTTTCACAAAAAATATTTGGCTATTCGACTGGAAACTTGTATCTTTGCACCACAAATCTTATCGGCCTCTTCGGCTCATATAAGTTGGACTTGTAGCTCAGTTGGTTAGAGCAACAGACTCATAATCTGGAGGTCCTAGGTTCAAGCCCTAGCTGGTCCACACTGAAAATCAGCAACTTAAGACGATTCTTAGGTTGCTGATTTTCTTTTAGGGAAAACAATGGGAAAACACTTCACCTTTGATACGTTTCTGATATTTCGTTTATCTTGACACCGAAATCGGGCGGGAAAACAAACGGGAAAACATATCATGAGGTATCATGGTGTTCGCAATAACTTTGGAAGGACGATAGATAATACGGGAAACAATCATTAGTCGCTTTCCAATTCTTGGAAAATCGCCAGGCCTTTTACGGTCAACTTATACTTTTGACGGGGATGGCGAGGACTCTCTGGATAAAGCAGAGTAACAAGACCATCTTTGATTGATGGTTCAATGTAGTTTACCATGAAGTTTCTACGTTGCTTCAAGCCAATGGCATCCATCAGTTTCTTTACAGATAATTCATTCGTGCCTATTGCCTTTATTAATCTACCTTCCGGCTCTGTCACATAATCGGTCAGCTTGGTCGGTACTTGGTCGGTACTTGGTCGGTCAGAATTCTCTTCATTATCTTTTGGCTTCCACTCTTCAGGAGGATTGATAAGCATGTAGCGATTTTTAAGTTCATGATGCTCACCAAGAAGAAGATTACGGAAAAACTTATTCAAGAATGACATGTCCGGATCAATACCCTTTGCCATGTTACGATAGTTGGCACGAACAAGCGCATTGCGGAAATACCACGAGTTGTCTGCAAAAAGGTCATTGTTAACATTGAATCCACAAGAGCGAAGATACTTTATGATAAACACTGCCGTAGCTCTGGTATTGCCCTCACGGAGCACAGATCCATGACCGCATGTACGGTTACTTCCAAGCCGCTCATATCACTTCTGGGGTACCAGTACCAAGCGAGTGATATGAGACTTGAAAGCGGCGCGCACGGTACATAAAAGTACTACATCGGTACCACATAAATGATTTTATCAGTAACTGTAGCCCTTTTACTTTCCCAATCAAATACGCAGTCTTAAGATTACCTACAAATAACAAAAAGTATATAGCAAGCAAATATCAAACAGCATATAGTAGCAAAACATAAGATAAGTCCTACCAACAGCGTTTTTCTTTTATCATATAAAAATCTATCATTCATATATTTAATTCTAACTGATTTTGTATAAGTTTATAATATTTACCTCTCTGTTGTACCAACTCTTTATGTTTTCCAGTTTCTGAAACTTTTCCATCATGGATGACTATTATTTTATCAGCATCTTTTACAGTAGAAAGACGATGCGCAACAATAATTTTTGTTTTATTCTTAAAATGTGATAATATATTATTCATTATTATTTTTTCATTTTCTGTATCTAATGCATTTGTTGCTTCATCAAAAAAGATATAATCTGGGTTCTTGTAAAAAACCCTAGCTAACAGAATTCTTTGTCTTTGACCTTGACTCAAGTCCATCCCGAGAATTCCAATCTTTGTTTTTTTCTTTTATTGCTAACTTATTAACGAAATCATCAATATTAGCTAAATGTAAAGCATTCCAAAAACGATTTAGATCTGGTGCTTGAGAAAGGGTAACATTATACAAAATCGATTCAGAAAAAATTGAACTTTCTTGCATAATGGCACCACATTTCGAGCGCCACAAATAATTATTGACTTCTTTAAGATTCTCATTCCCAATTGTTATTGTCCCTGAATAATTTTGATAAAATTTAAGAAGTAACTTTAATAATGTGGTTTTTCCACTGCCACTTAACCCTACAATAGCTGTCGTTTTATTTTTAGGTATTGTTAGACAAATGTCTTTTAAAACAGTGTCTATTCCATCATAGCTAAAATACAAATGAGATAAAACTATATCGCTAGCTTGTATATTTTGATTCTCTTTCTCAGAATTTTCTTCTATCTTTTTATGAAAGATCTCCATGATTCGATCTAAACTTACCTTTGTTAATTTGTATTTAAGCGTAAAGTTGATCAATTGACTTATAGGTTGATTTAAAGCGCCTATTATCATCATAATCGAGAAATAAGTACCAATTGTCATCTGCTTATCTATTATTTCAGTAGCACATATTGCTGTTATTAAAATATACTGAATATAGTCTATAAAGCGGTAACATTCATATTTCTGTTCGACCCTTAATTTTGAAATATTGTTATTAGAAATACCAATCTGAATTTTTTTTCCATTGATTTCTTGTTTGTTTTTCAAGATTATTTAGCTTTATATCTAGTATTGAATTTACAGACTCAAACAACATGTTTTGGTCTATCGATTGTAAGGAAAAATTTTTATAATCAATACGTTTCATTATTTCAAGATAATTAAAGATCCAAAACAATTCTACACATACACACAAAGCTAATGTAATGAAAACAAAAAAATTAAAATATAATAATATTACACTACATATTACAACCGAAAAGAAAGCAAAAATCGATTGTAAAAATTCCTTCGTTAAGAATTCTTGTACTCGACCATGATCATTAATACGCTCGATAATATCTCCAGTATTTTTTGACGAAAAGAATCTTAATGGCAACGATAAAATTCTATCAAGGAAATTTGATATCATAGTTATATTCATCTCACATCCTACATGTATACTAACCCAATTCCTATACAGTTCTATACATATAGCATTTACAGAAAGCACGAGCTGCCCAATTAATAATACACAAACAATATTAATGTTCCTAATTCTTAGACCTTTATCTACAACCTCCTGGGTAAAGAAAGGAGAAACAAATTCGATAATAGATGACAATACTAAGAGAAATGAAATTACTATTAGTTGTTTTTTATAATTTTGTATAAAGTTCTTGATTACATTACATATTTCCAGTTTTGCATGCTTCGATTTCGATAATTTTAATAATTTTTGTGGTTCAAGAACTATTATATAACCTTTATTATCTTCGATATTCCATTTATTGTCAAATTCTGATTGTTTATATCTAATTTTCCCATAAGCTGGATCAGCTACATATACATATTTCGTGGTTGTTTTATACACAACCACAAAATGACATTGATCTACAAAAACAATGGCAGGAAGTGGAATTCTTGCTTTTATGTCATTAAAATTTGCGAAGGTAACTAATGTATTAAATCCCAATCTTTTTGCACACTCTTCCAATGCTTTTATAGATATACCGGATCTTGACAAATAAAGATTTGGAATCTCATCGGAAGCCTCTGCATAATCAATCAAAAAATGTTTGCATATCATTTTCAGACAAGCCAATCCACAATCCTGACTGTCAAATTGTTCAACAAAAGGGAATTTATCAATTATCATAATTAATAACTAAAGTTTCGCAAGTGATGAAGCACATGCATATATTAACGTAGACAAAAAATGCATTTGAATTTTAATAATTCAAAGAAAATTAGTATTTTCAAAATCACCAAGAATAATAAGAGAGCAAACTCAAAAAGAAATGAGAATGGTACAGCAATTTTATCAGATCCGAGGAGCTTATTCTCAGAAAGAGAATATAATCGTGCAAATTCTGCATTATGAAGGTGAAGAAACACATAAACATACACGCCAGCCAGATTAGAGTAAAGAAAAACGAAAACAGCAAGTTTATCTCCTTTACAGGAACTCAATCTGCTAATACTCTTTCCCTTCTTCGTCGTGAAGAATGTCTGCCAGTTTTCCAGCACAGCACCCACTACTCTGTTCATTTGTGAAAAAGACATGTTTATCGTTTTACAAATGATAGTAATGTCAGGTGATGGGACAAACTGCTCTATACAATGAACCTTAGTCTGGTAAAGAGCATACAGTAAGAGAGCTTGGTCAAGTACAAGCCCAATTGGCTGATTACAGATGATACTGATACACCCCAATCTGGTAGGCAACCCGAACTGATAGGTCGAGTTTGGTCTCATTTCCAACTGAAGAGCATCCTTGGCTACAAGTACCTTACATTGCTCCTTTCTGAAAGGGTAGACCCACTGATGTTCGACTTCTCGCTCCATGAGGAGGAAGGCAAGAAGAAAGATCGAGCGTATGTCCTCACTCACAAAGAACGCGAGGCCCGATTCACGGAAGAATACGAAGGTCAGGCGGCTCCGCAGCAGGTTGATACATACATGAAGTAAACAGACAAAGCCATCGAGATGGTCAAATATGCAATCTATCACGGAATCGGCAGAATCCATTTCTACTAACTGCTCATAGACGGATGGTTTACTAATGCTGATTTTGTCATTGTCATCATCGACCGTCACATCAAGTGCCTTCTGCTGGGTATGATAAAACTTGGAAAGACCAGATATAACTGCAGTTAGGGACTTCTCAAAGTAGATGGAATCATCAAAAAGGAACAACAAAAGAAAGGTTTCTACAAGCGCAACGCAATCCTCTGATGTACATATTGTACCATCGATATCAAATTCGCCGAAATGATAGGACGTCCCTTCTTCTGCAGGCGAAAGAGGAAGGGGCAATGAAAGGAATTGACGACTTTTGATCATACGTTCACCTTCCTCAATGGAAATAAAAATTAGTCTATGAGATGGGCAACAGAAACCGAAAACAAGGATTGGAAGACTCTCCTTAACCTTATCAAGTGACAGTCCCCCCATTCCTCTACTCAGATTGCATGTTTCGCTCTTACTATGATGCAGTATTACATTTTGTGCAACGTGAAGAGGTTCGAGTATAACAAAAAGCGCGGTGAACTCTTTAAAGATGCTACCGGAGAAACTCTCGAGCCGTCCATTACGGACAATATTTGGAAACTTATCCTTATTCTGGAGTGCATACCGGAGATAGCAAAACTTATCTCGGCAGATTCCTGCGAGGCTCTCACTAATCTGGTAGATGAAAATTCTTAATTCCATAAAGGGTATCAAATATGCAATTTAAGGATCGCGTTGTGAATATCATTTCATTTGCGAAGTTTCAGTTAGTAATTTTCTAGTTCTGTAAAGTACTTCTTGTTACTAATTTTTTTAATATTAGAATTTATTGTATTCTGAGCTTCTTCGTAATTCATCTTAGCAAAATTTATATTATACTTATTATTAATATCCTCAAATACAACATTTTGTACATGAGTTATCAATTTTAGTAAATCTTCGCAATATACCGAAGGATTATTGAAACCATTAATGGTACTATATCGATGTGGTAAATACCCTCCGCCACAAGTTTCTTTAATTGGACATGCGATACATTTCTTTGCAAGTTTTAAATGCGAAGAATAATATGTATTGGCCAATTTACTTTCTAATGCTTGGTCGACAGTATTCGTAATAACATTAACATTTGTAGTTGTGAAATGATCACCACAAATTCTCAATGCGTCTTCTGCTTCATAGTTGCCATTTGTTTCAATTGTTAATATATTATTTGCTTGATTACCCATATCATCACCATCAATCTGTGCACCTAATATTGAACTAATATATTGATAAAAATGACGATTAAAAAAATTATTATCATCTTTATACCATATATCAAAAAAGTCTATCAGCCAGTCACCATAAGGTGTTTTAGAATGTTTATACTTGCCTTCATCCACCTTTGGTGGTTTTTTATCATAATTAGCTTCTAATAACAACACATCTGCTCCCTTAACATTAAGCGACTTGTATAGTTCGTATAATTTTAGCGGATCACAATTTGGATTGATCACAGAAAGTATTCCTGGTTCAACTCCATTCCTCTTACAAATTCTGATTCCTTTAACTATTCTTTCAAAAGTACCATGTCCTTTACGATCAACGCGGAAGGCGTCATTATATTTTTTTATTCCGTCAAGACTGATCCCCACATTGATCTTATCTTGCTTAAATATTTCACACCATTTGTCATCAATCAAAGTACCATTCGTTTGAACACCAACGACCACTTTCGTTTTCGAATCTTTAAATATTTCTTTTGCCATCTGAACGAACTCATCTACAAAATCTATTCCTGCTAATAATGGCTCACCTCCATGAAGAATTAAATTAAACACAGGAATATCATGGTGTTCACAATGTTCTTTTGCTCTTTGTATTGCTTTCCTTGCAATATAGGGAGACATAAACTTAGGCTTGTCTAGAAATGAAGAATCACCACTTTTAAACATATAGCAATATTTACATGCAATATTACAACATTCTGCAATTTTAATTACAAATGTTCTGCAGCTCTTAGTGTTTTCTTTCATCTTATTTTTTTTTAAAAGATTGTAATACAATATCCTTTTTGACCATTGACTTTGATATTACATCAATGATATCTTTATAATTCAAACGTGTTAAAATCGTATCTTTACCAGTCAGCATAAACATTGAATCTATTATCTTGTTTTGAATATGGACCAATAGTTTTACTATATCCTTACAATAAATAGAGACATTATCAAAACCATTTTTATCGCTATATCTGGCGGGTAACACAGTACCTCCACAAATACTTAATAATGGACAGCATTTACATATAGAACAGACCGCCTTGTGTGAATTGTAATATAATTCAATTAAAGGAATCATATTTGCATCAGAAATCTCATTTTTATTAATATTTAGACCTGTTTTTGTTATATCTTCATAACAAGCTTTCAAATAGTCTATCGGTTCTATTTCTCCATTAGCTTCTACCACAAGTAAACTATTCGGATAACATCCAAACTGATCATCTGGATATTCTTCTCCGAGGAAACTTCTTATAAAACCAGAAAACATCCGAATGTCAGGATGTTGTTCTTTATCATCATACCATAAATCAAATATCTTTATTAACCAATCAGCATATGGCGTAAATTTATTATCTTTTATGCGATGAATTAAAGGATAACTATCCCATGTATAATAAGGGAATAGGAAATCCATTCTCGGCACATTAATTCCTTTAAAAAAATCATATGTATCTTTCGGATCTACATCTAAATTTATTACAGTAAGTATACCCAAACTCCTTTTGTGATAATCGAATTTCAAACTATTATTCAAACCAATAATCACATCGTTATAAGAACTTCGACCATTCTTATATAAACGATTAACATCATTTGTAGACTTATCACCATCTAGACTGATTCCTATCTGTATTTTTAGTTTATCAAACAACTCTGCAATTTCATTTGATAAAAGAGATCCATTAGATTGAATGGCAAAATACAATTTTGTTTCTGTTCCGAAGACACGTCCTGCAAAAGATACAAAATCAATAAAAAATTCTTTGGGTTGCAGAAGAGGTTCCCCACCGTGAAAAACGAAAAGGAACTCAGATATATTGTTTTCCACACAATGCTTATAAACTTTTCTTATTACATTATGTGCTGTTTCATAAGACATGAGCCTAGGCTGATTAGTGTAAGAATTGTCTTTTAAATTGTACATATAACAATATTTACAATTTAAATTACATTTGCTTGCCACTTTTATCAATAGAGAATTTATTCTTAGTTTATTCATATAAATTGCTTTATCCATTTAAAGCGAGGGTGTGTCAAAAATTACCTTCTGACTCACCCTCTAAAAATAGTTAAAGAACTGTCATGGTAACTGCGCTATATTTATCCCAACTAACATCACCATGTGCTTTTAGATGGTTTAAAGGGTGATGACGGCGACCACCATACAATCCACTCGCAACTTTCTCCAGAGTAGTATTACCACCCTGTCCCTTTGTTGCATTCAAGAACTCCTTTGTCTGCTCAACAGACATTCTAAAATTTTTCATAATATAAAAAAATTAGTTTATTGATCATAAGTTTATAGTCTTTGATCATATATGGACTTGATTATTCTCTTACCATTAATACACAAGTTTATAGCCCTCCCCTCTTACATTTATTATATTTATAGCTTCATCATTAGCTAATTTATGGCGCAATTTTGTTATAAACACCTGAAGGCTTTTTGAAGCATATATACCATCATTTCCCCAAAGCTTGAGAAGGATATCCTTATAATCGACATTCTCAAAAGCATTTTCAGCGAGAATCTTCAAAAGTTCTGCTTCTCGATTAGAGATTGAGATTTCTTTGTCATGATAATATAATATCTGTTTGTTGTAATTAAGTTTATATTCGCCAATGGAAATCACATTCTTCTGCGAATGGTCTCCTTGACCATTATTAAACATCGATGATATTTTCACAAGTGACTTTATACGAGCCATTAGTTCCTGTATGCTGAAAGGCTTTCGAAGATAATCATTAGCTCCGATACTAAATCCTTCGACAACATCAGACACAGCAATTTTTGCCGTTAGGAAAAGGACTGGCGTATTTTTATCCGATTGTCTTATTCGCTTGACCATCTCAAATCCATTCAACTTTGGCATCATAACATCAGTAACAATGACATCAGGGGCAAATTGATAATATAGATTGAGTCCATCCTCCCCATCAGGAGCCACAATGATTTCATACCCTTGTGCTTCTAATGTATCTTTTAGAATCAGTGCAAGGTTCTCTTCATCTTCAACCAACAATATTTTCTTCTTATTCATGCCTTTCAAATATCAATTTTACAGTTGTACCTACGTTTGGTTCACTTTCAATATCGATTGTCCCATCAAGTTTCTGCATCATGCATTTGACGTAATAAAGCCCCAATCCATAACCTTTGACATCATGCAAGTTTTCATGCGGAACACGATAGAACTTATCAAATATTGAATGAAGATTTTTTCTTTCAATTCCAATACCTTTATCTGAAATAGCAATAACAATGAAATTCTCATCCCTCTTCAATGATATAGATACTTCTGCTTTATCTGCTGAATACTTTATAGCGTTATCAATAATATTTTCAAGAATATGACTAAAATGTTTTTGGTCCGTCCATAACATTTCCTCTGCATCTACATTTATAGTAAAGGACACTGGCTTCTTTGCCTTCATTTTCTCCATCTCAACAATATTCATTACTGTATTGTGTATATTAACATATACATATGATAATTGCATATTGACTCTCTTTTCCATACTCATAGATAGAATTTCTTCTACTAACTTTTCCAACTGCTTTAGTTCCGTAAGTGATATTGTTAAGTATTTCTTTAGTTTGTCCGGATCTTTTGCAATACCATAATTCAACAAAGCATCGTTTGCAGCATAAGCAACGGCTATTGGAGTTTTTAACTCATGTGAGACATTATTGGTAAAATCCGTTTTCATTTCATCCAAAGCATGGAGACTATGGATATTCTTTCGGAGATACCAAAGTGAAAAAGCAATCAATCCCCATAACAATAGAGAACAGATAATAATTCCTGTCATATCTCGCAGGACAAGGATAGGGAAACAAGACAATACTATTGTGTAATATGCCTTGTGGTCGCCAAATCCGTATATGAATGTCTCTGATAATGATTTAGCTTGACAACCTCCTTCAATATACTTTGCTCGAAGTCTTCCATCAGAATAATAAAATATACAAAGTGGACAGTCCAGATGCACTTTTTTAAGATTTTTCCTTAGTAGAGTATAAAAGTATCTTAAGTCATTCATTTTGACAGAATCAAGAGCAACATGCAACTGATTCCTTGTGTCTTCCGCTATGATTTTATAAGGATTATCTAAACTGTCTTTTTTACTATTGACAGAAACTCCAGTATTCCTCACTGTCTCGCATTTATAAACCTTCTCTATAGTTACGATTTTGGAATCATGTAAATGCCTGATGTATGTTTTAAAAGAGGCTAACTTTTCATTCTTGTTGTTGGGACTTACATCCAATGTTACCGATGCGCCTAAACTATGTCCTAAAAAAGATGCTCTTTTTTCCATCTCTTGATAATCTGAACACTCAATGACACCATAAATTTCATCTTTAATTTCATGTTTCCTTTTGTTATATAAAGAGTATAACCAATATCCTTGGTAAACCAGAAGGATTACCAAAACAATTAGAACAATATATCTCGATTTATAATCTTTCATAATTTCGTTATTTGTTGTGCAAAGATATAGATTTATTTTCATTACGACCCTGTTTGATAAGAAATGTTAAGCAAATAAGAATAATTAGGCATATTGATAAGAAACGGTAAGCAATTTTTCTTGCATCATATATCTTATTGAGTTAACTTTGCAAAAAAAACATTTGATATGACATCAATTTTCATTAAAAACATCGTATTACTTTCATTTGCCTTTGCTCCTTCTTTTGCATTGGCACAGCAGAATGACTCTACTCGAATGGATAGTATTATTCATAGTCTACCAGAAGTGTTTGTTAAGGGTGAAAAGCCTATATGTAAAATTCATGGGAGCACCATCATATATGATATGTCACAGTTAATAAAAGTCAAGAACATAGATAATATATATAGTGCTTTGGGAGAGATTCCTGGCGTCGACTATCAAGATGGTAACTTCATGTTAGCAGGAATGAATGCAACGGTAGTCATAGATGGAAAGGTTTCTTCCTTATCTTCTGACGATTACGCCGCTTTGCTCAAAAGTATTCCTGCTAGCAGAATTGCTTCTGTTGAAGTTTCTTACAATGCCTTACCCACAATGCATGTAAGAGGAACCGTTATTAACATAAAGACAAAGAAGCATAATAGTGAACATAGCTCCATCGAAGGAGAAATCAATGTCCTGTACAGTCAAAGTCATGATGCGGCATTTAGAGAGGGCTCATCCTTGTTATATCGTAACAAGAAGTTCACGGTAGACTTTATCTACAGTAATAAAAACGGAGAAAATTATACTGTTACTAATGAGCATTCAAAACATTTTTTGAACGGAGAGTACAAAGATGTCCAGTCAGAAGAGATTATGAAAAGTAAGTCATTCTCTCATCTTTTCCGGTTCGACAGTAAATACACATTCACTACAGACCACGAACTAGAAATTGCCTATCAATGTGGATATTCCAAATCCAGAAATAGGTACAATATCTCTGGTAATATTTTAGGTAACATGAACTCTTCAAAATATTCTTGGCTACATGACTTTCGAATTGACTATACAATTCCATTCGGCCTAACTGCGGGAGCAGAGATGACTTATTACAATATACCTGAGAGACAACTTCTAAATTCTTCATTGTCATCCGACAGCATTCATTACAGAGTCTACAATAAGCAACGACTCAATATATGGAAATTTTACATGGATCAAGAAATGGAAGTCAATGATAACGTTGAAATCTTTAGTGGTCTAAACTATAGGACATCCATAAATCACTCTGGACAAGATTATTTGGAAGGAACGTTAGTATTGAACAAGTATCCAGAATCAACATACACCAGGCAAAGAGAGGACGAATTCAATGCGTACATAGGTGCAAGTATGAAATTGAATGAAAAAATAAATCTAGATGCTTCGATCTCTGCAAACTATTTTCACAATCCTATGTGGAAAGAATGGCATTTGTATCCTTTGTTAAACATAACCTACCATCCTGCTTCTAGTCATACCATTCTATTTGCATTAGAGACGAATAGAAATTATCCGGACTATTGGGATATGACAGATTTTATCAGTTACAGTCATGGAGGTTATAATGAGATTGTAGGAAATCCTAACTTAAAGCCCTCAGATGATTATCATACGCAATTGGTATATCTTTTTAAAAATAAGTATCAGTTTACTACATGGTATAATTACACTAGCAATTATTTTATTCAGATGCCTTATCAGCTTCACAATAGGTTAACCATACGCTATCAAAATCAGAATATAGATTTTCAGCAGCAGTGTGGAATTCAAATTTACATTCCCCTAACTTGGACGGAATGGCTTGATTCGTATTTTACTATAATGGGAGTATACGTTAACGAAAAGGCGAGTCAATTCTATGACATTCCTTTTAATCGTGACATTACTTGGGGAATGATAAGGATGAGCAATGATATAAAATTATCTAGCCACATGTCCTTGTCTATAACAGGAAAGATAAGGACCAAGTCAATACAAGCGATATATAATCTTCCTGCATCAGGAAACTTAGATATTTGTGCTAATATCAAGCTTGCAAAAAATAAATTATCAGGCAAGATTTTCTGTAATGACATTTTACAAACTTCATCTATTAATCCACGAATTACTTATGGAAATCAAAATTTAAAGATGAAATTTGCGTGTTATCGGACTTTTGGACTATCTCTAGTTTATAAGTTTGGGGGATATAAAGAAGAGGAAAGAAAAAAAGTTGATACTACTCGGTTCAAGAAATGAATAAAATAAGTGATGTCGCTAGCACAACAGACACGGTCTATGTGTTTATCACTGAGATTCTTAAGTAAGAGTCATGTTTAATAGATTAATCGACTCTAAAAAATTCGTAAAGGGGACAGAATATAAACTAAATGGCTTGCAGCAGTAAAGAATTGTGCGTATATTTGCAAACGCATTGACAATTTCTATTGAAGTTGTTACCACAAAAAGCAACAAAAAGAGAGTTTATGGCAACAGAAACAATGATTCCGCCCACAGACCCAAAAGTGCTCAGGGAGACAGTAGTGGCATGGCACAAGATGCATAAGGAACGGTACGATGCGTTCAAAAAACAAGCTGAGGGTGTCGGCAAGATGGATCTTTCCTTCTTCATGAAACTTATGCAGTTCGCTACAGACTGTATACCCCAAGACCGCCTGGAGGTGTGCAGCTACATCTTCCGTCTCTACTGTGCAGATATCCCTTCGGAGAAAGAGACCCCTGAATTTATCAAGCAGTATGATCCTATCGTTGCAGAGTTTCTGCAAGGCGGTAAGGTTCTCTCCATCCATGCGGAGACTGGAGAAGTGAAGTGCTTCAAGCCAGAAGAAGAGATGGCTCCAGACAACAAGACATGCCTAATCACGAACGACTACTTTGACCGACTGAAGGCAGAACAACCAGAGTTGCTACGTTGCTACTTGGATGACCTGTATGCTGAGGTGGATGATGAAGGCTTTGTTACAGATGAAACTGGCAACGTGAGAAGCAGTGAGATGTTTGTGGATATGGCACAGCGAATGGCCTTCGTCTACTCTATGATCCTTGCCCCCGAGGTTTTGCGTAATATGGTCATGATAGGCGAGCACACGGATGATGACTTTTCCTATTGTCTCTATTATTATTGTGCTTTTGACGGTGGCATGAGACAGATGATGACTATGATGCGTTTAAATTTAGACAAGCAGAAGTCCGGCATGATGGGGTATGTGGCGAAGAATCTGCTGACACAGCTCTTTGTCAAGAAGAGCCTTGAACTGGGTTATGAGCGGGATAAAAAAGGATGGGAGGCAACGGCAGAATCGGAGCCCGATGAGTCTTCTAACTTAATCAACCGTATTCTATCAAAGATTAGACTCCCAGGAGGGAAGCGAAAGAAGGATTGCCTTTCCTTGGACGATCTACTGACAGGCGATAAGGAGGGACTGAAGGATTTAATCAGGGCTTATCGCTTGCGTCAGCCGGATACGACCTCGCTGGGCTACCTGTTCTACTTGTTAGGCGGACGACCCTCCGAGAAGACTCGCAGCATGAATGATCCAGAAGAGATAGAGAAGAAATTCCAACTTATCCAAAAGGTGCATATTCAGCGCTGTACCTTTGGAAACTTCTGTCAGGCAATCACGGAGTTTCTTGGAGATAAGATGCCAAGCGACCTGAAGCGAGCCCGTGAGGCTTATCTGCTCTGCAAATGCGAAGAGTATAATATCACTGAAGAGGCTGCTGAGAATTATGCAGAGTACAGGAAAGGGAAGTACCGTAATGCTCGTATGGCGACACAGAAATGGATACCACTGTTCAATGAGATCGATTGAGGACCTTTGAACCTCAAACAAGACGAAAAATGATGGATAAAAGGGAATGACACTCCTTTTTATCCATTTTTTATGCCCTTTTCTGTCCTCTTAATTGTAGTTGTAATTAAAAGGACAAAGAATTATTTTCCCCTCCCTAACTTTGCAACCGACAACGATAAGGCGTACCTTGGGTATTGTCAAGAAGTATAACCATTATTAATCACACGACCTATGAAACTTGGAATCTTTTCCATTGAAGAACTCATGCAGACGCCGCTCTGCATGATGACCGGAGAGCAGTTCGCTTTCCTAGCCAGTAACCTATCACTGATCTCTGATCAGGCGAACAAGAACAAGGTAGAGGCTGAGAAGCCTAAGCACTTGGTCTATGGTATCAAGGGTATTGCCGATACCTTCGGGTGCAGCATCCCGACTGCCAACCGTATCAAGCGCAGCGGCATCATCGACGGTGCTATCACCCAGGTAGGCCGTAAGATCGTCATCGACGCAGACCTCGCTCTGGAGTTGGCTGCCAAAGCCAAGAAACAAGGAAAGGAGGTGTGTGCATGACAGCCCAGCAGTCAGCAAACCAGTATTCTCCCCAGGAGGGGAATACTGACCTCTACATACGCGTGCGTACCGATTATTATAAGATCGTGTACAAGCCGATGACCGACGGTACTCGTGCCAAGCAACTCATCCGATGGAAGTACAGCACCATCAAGAAGGATCACGGACAGGAGGTTGCTGAGGATGTGCCATGCTACGATGACTTCATCATCTTCCCTGACAACGTCCATCCCAAGCAGGTGGTTGACGGGAAGTTCTGGAACCTCTATCACCCGATGAAGTATCAGCCGGAACAAGGAGAGTTTCAGAACATTGACAAGCTCATGCAGCACATCTTCGGGGACCAAAAAGAGTTGGGCTACGACTATCTCCAGTTGCTTTACCTACAGCCACGACAGAAGCTGCCTATTATCGTACTGGTATCGCGCGAGCGCAACACGGGCAAGTCGACTTTCATGCACTTCCTCCATCTGTGGTTTGGCGACAACGTGACCTTCAACACCAATGAGGACTTCGGCAGTCAGTTCAACGCTGACTGGGCGGGGATGCTTCTGATCTGTGTTGACGAGGCGATGCTCAGCAAGCGGGAGTCGTCAGAGCGCATCAAGAACCTGAGTACCTCTCCTATCTATAAGATAGAAGCTAAGGGGAAGGACAAGGTGCAGCAGGAGTTCTTCGCCAAGTTCATTTTCTGCTCCAACAACGTCGATAAACCGTTGATCATCGATCCAGGTGAGACACGCTACTGGGTGCGTGAGGTGCCGAAGTTGGAGAGTGACGATGTCAACTTCCTCTCGAAGGTCGAGAAGGAGATTCCTCATCTGATGTATCATCTGAAGAATGAGAGAAGTCTGTCCGTTCCCAAGTCCAGTCGCATGTACTTCAACCCGAAGGACCTGATGACACCGGCTCTGACGCGGATTATGATGAACTCGCGGTCACAGATTGAGTCGGCAATGTATGAGCTATGTCTCGACTTGATGGACAGTATGGGTATCGACAGTTTCTCCTTCGTATCGGGCGACATCAAGGCTATGCTCTCAGACAAAGGCATCAAGTGTGATGACCCGGGTATCCGTAGAGTGCTGAAGGAACTGTGGCATCTTCATCCCCGTGCCTCTGCCAGCGCCTACGACCAGTACTCCTACGGAGTGATGATCCCTGGCAACTACACTTGCAGTCAGGGCAAGGGCAGATACTACACAGTGACGAGAGAAAAACTACAGAACCTATACGGATTTTGTTGCTTTGTTGCTGACAACAGTGAGAATACTGATACAGAACAAGTTACGGAGCAACAAGACGACAAGGACCTACCGTTCTAATGTTGCTGTTGTTGCTGACATAGCTACAGAACTGATACTACAGCAACACGCATCGAAATTTCTGTTGCTATCGGTATACTCTGATAAACATAGAGTTAGATGCGCTTAGCAACAAAGCAACAAAAATACTAACCATTTATATAAAAAGTCATGAACACTAACCTAAACAACACAGATGAGCTGAGACAGATACCTATCGTCAGCTACCTGGAGCATCAGGGCTATCGACCTGCCAAGCCGGAGAACTCACGCGGCGAAGTGAAGTTTCTCTCACCGTTCCGGAGTGAGACCAAGCCAAGTTTCAGTGTCAATGTCAACAAGAACGTATGGCATGACTATGGCACCGGCGAAGGAGGCAGCATCTTCGACCTCGTGATGAAGCTCTGGAACGTGGATTTCATCAAGGCAAAGGAGATTCTCAGTAAGGGAACATACAAGCAGATGTTCTACCGGCCCAGTGACACACACTATGAACGCCAGCGTCCTTCACCGTTCACCGATATACGAGCATCTCCGCTAACCAGTACCTACTTCCTTGATTATTGCAAAGAGCGTTGCATCGATCTTGATGTAGCCAAAGAGGAATGCCATCAGGTAGACTACCGACTGAGCGGCCACATGAACTCGGCCATCGGTTTCGAGAACGACAAGGGTGGTTGGGAGTTTAGAAGTCCGACGACGAAGATCTGCACGTGCAAGGCGATCTCCACACGATGCAAGAAGGAAGGTAACACAACCGTCTGTGTCTTCGAGGGCTTCTTCGACTATCTGTCGTTCCTAACGATGATGAAGCCGGAGTGCCGTCAGAAATACGATTATGTGATTCTGAACAGTGTCGGCATGGCAAACAAGGCGATACCGATTCTGAAAGGATACAAGTCGGTTAGGTGCTATCTGGACAATGACCATGCAGGAAAGAATGCCTTTGACATCATCAGAAAGGAGGTAAATGCAGAGAACCGCTCAGAGAAGATGCTTCCATTCAATGATGTCAATGAGTATCTGTGCAAAGGTCTCAATCAATCTACAAGTGAACAAAATGTTTAACCCTCAAATCTCAAGAACTATGATTTACAACATTCCTACTTTCGTTTCACGATCTGAGATGAACAAGGTGCCTATCTCAGACCTCCTCACCGCCATGAGGTTCCCCTACTATGAGCAGGTGCAGTCGCTCCGTCATTACCGTGCAGTAGTTAACGCTAACGGCTTCATTGCTGATTTCACAGTCAATATGGCCCGCAATGAATGGATATCCCGTAAGGACGGTGTTCATGGTCAGACGGCTGAACTTATCGACTATCTGAATTTCAAGCCTCGTGACTTCGACGGCAACTACCACGATCACATGGAGCTCATGCTCAATGCCTATCAGGAATCTGAGACTCTGCCGGGCAGTTTCCCGACGACAACAGTAAGATTAGGTAAGTTCAGGACGACGTTGACCGACGACATCGATGAATCAGTTTATGAACTGATGACCCGCCACGGCATCTCCACAGATGTGCTTGACCAGTTCTGCAAGCAAGTCGAGGTCAATGACCCTCAGAAGTCGAAGGATAAGTATCTGTTGGCTTTCCCCGCCGACAACGACAACTGGATGGTCTTCTGCGACACTGCCTGGAGACCTTATGATGAAAGTACGATCACCACCATCGGCAAGATCAAGAAGAACCAGTACTGTTTTGTCTACGACAGTCCATCTGACTTCCTCGCGATGATGGAGATGTGGCACAAGAACCAGGTGAGCCAGTCCTTCAGCAGTACCTACCACCTTATCATCAATGGCAGACAGAACATCGAGAAGGCGCAGCAGTTCATCCGTGACAATCCCGACTTCTTGTCGGTCAAGACATTCTTCCCCAACACGGCTGATGGCAGACAAATGTTCAAGGATATCAACGATGCCTGCAAGGGGACAGCAGTAAACCGTTCTGACATTTTCAAAGGATACGAATCTCTTGCCTCCCGAATGAGGATGCAGATGCCGTCGGACATTTATGAGAAGTATGTCGTGAAGATGTCTGACAACGAAGAGGCTATCTCCCCATCGCTGAAAGATACGAATCGTCTGACAACGGACAAGACATCGAACTCACAGTGTCTGACGAACCAATCTTCTGAAGAAGGACAGCAGGAGGCAGAAAAGTCCGACAAGATTGCTAAGGGTACCGGTCCTGTTCAAAATCTCACCTTGGAGCCCAAGCATAAAGGCTGGGGACTGTAATGGCAGACATTGTCTGACAAAGGGTATGATCAACAAATGACAGTGCCATGCAAATAATGTCTTGAACGGGTTGATAGTGCAAGATGTGGCTTTGTCTGACAACTCTCCGAGATTGTCCGCCAAGCCACCCTTGCTCAGGGAAACCCCGAGACCCGGGAAGTCTTCGCTTAGCTTCGACTTCCTTTGTTGGAACTGTCTGACATTAACAACAAAGATATATCTAAGATGATAGCAAAAGTATTACGATCAGACAACGTGGCCTACACACTCAGCTACGGGCAGAATCCGGAGAAGGGCGGTGAGGTATTTTACCTCAATGAGACCCTCGAAGGACAGACACCTAAGGAGATGGCTGATGACTGGCTGGCGATAGCTAACAAGTACTCGCCGATGTGCTACCATATCGTGATCTCGATGAGTGACGGTGACACGGAGAAGATAAGAAGTATTGACAATCCGGCAGACCGCGTAGAGTTCGAACGCAATGTGATAGACGCCTTCATGTGCGAGCTTGACCAAAGGGGGAACAATGTCTTTGACTGTCCGTTTGTCGTAGCCCATCATGAGAACACTGACAACGAGCACTTCCATATCGCCATCCTAACGACGACGGTTGATGGCAGACGACTTCATGATTCTTTCATCAAGAAGAATGCTGTTCGGGCGGCAGCCAAGATCAGTGAGGAATACGGACTCGAAGCTGCACCTCGTGCCTTATACCTAGAACAGCAACATCAGAAGGCTGTTGGAACAAGGAAAGAAGAGCCTCGACCGGATGACTCGAATGAGAAGCGTGAGTCTCGCGATGACCAGAGCAAGAAACGCACCTATACCCGTGTAGAGAAAGATCCAAGTGAGTTGAAGGAGCGGCAGCGCAGAGCCATTAAGGCGCAACAACGCAAGCAACGGTGTAAGTATATGATCGAAAAGCTGGCCCAGGATAGAACGACCACTGGCGACAACTTCCTCAGTCGTCTGGCCTCTGAAGGCATCCGTCTCTATCGCGATCCCTATGAGCAGTGTCTGTATGCCGAGATTTTCGACGAGGACAACGACAAAACTCGTACCTACTCCTTGGACAAGGAACTTGATGTAGACCTTCAACTACTCCAAAGACTGAATGTCAACGTGGCAGATAAGGAGCGTGTAGACAAGGTCAGCACTAAGAAGTATCAGGAACTCAAAGTCAAGGTAGAGAAAGAGAGGAAAGCTGCGGAAGCTAAGGCTAAGACTACCAAAAAGAGTACGAAGAATGTCGAGCGTTCTACAGGCAATTCCAAGACTAACAAAACGACAAGGACTTCTCGTGGTCAAAAAGGCTCAGGCTTCCTTAATGCCTCAGGCGGTGCTGCTCATGGTCAGAACCGGGAACATGAAGTCGGAGGGCATCACGGAAGCAGTGACGATCTCGATGAGGAGTGGCGTAGGAAATCCGGCTATTACGGCTACTAATAACAAATTTGTCCTTAAATTGAAATATTCAATAACACATTTCACTATGAGAAAGAAGACAACAACAAAGTCAAAACAGCAGGTAAAGGCAGCGGAACCAAAGATGACCATGCCTTGCCGCATCACCATCCGCTTGACAGAAGAGCAGATGAAGCTGGTTGCGAACAACGCAGCACAGAAGGGACACAAGCCGTCGGCTTACTGCCGTCAGGTCATCCTTGGACGAAAGGTCAGAGACCTCAGTCCCGACACTCGCAGCTACCGTCAGACGCTCACCAACCTGGGCAACAACCTTAACCAATTGGTGCGGCACATGAATACCAATGGCTCTAACAAGAACGACATTGCCAAGGCAATGGCAATGGTCACTGACATCAAACAACTCAAGTCTAACCTCGATAAATCATTATGAGTATGGATTTCAACAACAAGAAGAAGGGACTCGGAGACTATGTCTCTAATCCAGTTGCAGACAAGCCGGGAAAGGATATGACCGGTATGGTAGGAAACATCACCAAGGCAGATCTCGACAAGATCGTCAAGTCCATGGCTGAATCAGCCAAGTCCATGGAGAAGAGTGCTCAAGAGAACAAGGAGAGTTCTGACAGGATGTTTGACCTCTCAGCAGAGCTCTGCAATGTCTACCTCAATGAGGATGGCACTCCCAAGGACTTCGCAGACCGTGAGGGACGGAAGGATCTCATGGACAGCATCAATGCCAACACTTATATGTTGGAGGAGTTCAAGAAGGATCTGGAGACATGGATTAAGAAACTGCTAAGCAAGATCCCTGCCAAAGTGGAAGCGTTCCTCTGTGACGAGCATACCAAACTGCTCAATTCATTCTACAAGAACCGTGTCTACTATATTCTGACACTTGTATTGATTGTCATCATAGCAGTCACAGCAGTTATTGGAGGAATAGTAAAAGCTAACGAATATGCTGACAAGGCTGCAGAGTATGAGGAGCGCTGTCAGGAAGCTGATCAGCGGGAGAAAACCAATAAGGATGCTGCTGCCTTCGGCATATACATGAGACAGAACAATCCCAACACCTTCCGCCGCTGGAAGGAGCGCCAGGAGAACAACGACTAAGATGACAGAGCCCGCAAGCATTCGATTAGATAGCTTGCGGGCTCTTGCCCTAATAGTAGTAGCAAGCTATGATTGATCCTTATTCGGATTCAAGACTCTCCAGAAACCACCACGAGCAGCCCCAACTCGGGTTATGATTCCTTTTTCTGTTAAATTCTTTAGATGCTTCTTGATAGCAGGAATTGAAACATGAGCAACAGCTGCAAAGTCTTCCGTAGTTGATGTTGGATCAGAGACCATCATATCTATAATCAGTTGAGCAGTTTTACCCAATGGTTTTAGTATACCTCGTTTTAGTATAGCCTTTCCTTTTGGTATACCTTGTTTTGGTATACCTTTAGAGCTGGTTTCTGGTGAACTTTCTCCTTTTAGTATACCTTTGGGGGTAGTTTTTGGTATACCTACCCCTATGACACCTTCCCCATGGTCACCAATAATCTGCAGGAAATCGTCATCCGTAAGACCATAGTTCATGTTCCTGAAGGTCGTGAAGAATGCATGAGGGTCACTGCGGAACGTTGGCGTCAGTACTCCTTTGTACGTAGGAAGTGTCGACTCCAGATTCTGCATTTTCTTAAGACCAGAGCCACGCTTCTCCATGTAGTCCAATTGGGCAAAGACATCTGCAATGACGGGGTTACGACGACGCGATGGTACGGTGTCGATATCACGATTCTGGATAGGCTGGCCACCATCATACATTCCGCCCGGGGTGTAGAACTCTATACGATTGTCGTAGATATCCACATGCAGCTCGCTTCCCATCACGATATAGTCACGATGAATAAGATGGTTAACGACTGCCTCCAATATGGCACGGTCAGAATATTCCGGTATATTCATCCGGTGCGTAGGCAACTTATACCATCGCGTTGCCGTGTTAGCTCTGATGAAGCTTGTGGTCATTTCAAGGAGATAGATGAGATTGCCCTGATACTCTGAATCGTTGATGGCATCATCTTTCTGCAGGCCTGTCCAACGCGTACAGAAGGAACGCGACTGGTAGACAGGACAATTATCGGCAAATAATAACCCAGCATTAGTCAGGTACCCATCAGAAGTGACAAGACCGAAAGACTCAATCAACTTGTCATTCCACTGCTGATGTGTCCGCTTCTCATAGGTATTGGCAAGCATACGGAACGAATACTTGTCGGCATGTTCCTGGCTTTTCAGGCTATCCCAAGTATGACCGGAGCCACGCAGCACCAAAGACAATAGCTGCTGGCTATTACACTCTACGCTCTCGTTGCCAACCCGCACAAAAGCTGTACGTGCACCGTTCTCGTAGTAATAATAAGGTGTCGTCTGTCCCGGTTTAATGGCAACCTCAAGCAAGTGCTTGCCTTCGCGCTCAAATGGCGTCAGAACCATATCCGGAATAGGATCGATTCTCGTCTTGATGATCTCGCTGATGAATTCTGCATCCGACTGGACATCATCCAACCCGATGACGCTACCATCATCAGCAACGCCAAAGAACAGACTGCCTCCCTCGGTATTGGCGAAAGCGGAGACTGACTTCAGCCATGATTTAACCTTTCTACGCTCCAATGCTTGCTTGAAGTCATATGTTGTGTATTCTGCGATGAATTTCTTATTGCTCATAAAACGGTTATTTACGTATTATTGTCGTGCTCATCCATCATCAGACGGATCTGTGATTCCATCTCCTCAGAGGTTGGCAGGAAGCGCTTCAGGTCGTAAGCGGCAACACCGATAGGTTTGTTCAGCCCATCGAATGACCATTCCACCTTTGTGTTGTCCTTCGACTTGCAAATCAAGAGACCGATTGTCGGCTTATCGTCGTCCTGTTTCAGTAAACGGTCTACGGCAGTGACATAGAAGTTAAGTTTGCCCACATATTCCGGCTTGAAATCGGTGACCTTCAACTCCACTACCACGTAGCACTTCAACCGAACATGATAGAACAGCATATCGAGGAAGTAAGACGTGCCAGACACAACCAGTTCCACCTGCCTGCCATAGAAAGTAAAACCTTTGCCAAGTTCCAGGAGGAAGCGGGTGATATTGTGAGTGAGTGCATCCTCAAGGTCACGCTCCTGATATTTGAGAGGCATCTTCAAGAAACCGAAGTCATAAGGATCCTTCAACACTTCCTTCACCTTCGCGCTATAGTCCTCGGGCAAGGTTGTATCGAAGTTGGATGGCAAACTACCCTGCGCTTGATATAGGCCCTCTGCGATGAAGTCTTCAAGAACACTGCGGCTCCAATGACCATCAATGTCCTTAAGGAGATAGAAGATAGCTTCGTCAATATCTTTGCACTTATTGATGATGAGACGATGATGTCCCCAAGGAACGAGACTGAAGAAACGTGGATAGGCCAAAACTCCCGCAGCTTGTGGGACTTTTGGCGACTGTCCTACTTCTGCTACAAGTTGTGGCAGTTTTTCTTTACCGAATAATTCTCCCACAACTTGTGGGAGTTTTATTAGTTTTTGTAATTCTGCAACAGCCCGTTGCATTTTTGAATACTGCTTACTGTAGAATACATACCATTGCTTGACATACCACAGATTTGTAGTTGAGAATCCTCTTACATCTGGAAAAGCAGTCTTCATATCCAGGCTCAGTTGTTCTATCACTCCAGTCCCCCACTTGGATTCAGCCTTCAGATCCACAATGTCATGACCGAGCTTCCAATAGAACTCGATCATGGCATCGTTAACCCTCATAGCTGCCTTTGCCTGACTGCTGCGATATTGCTCTTTGACTTTCTGGAGCCAATGTATATACTCCTCATCCTTCTTGAATGCGGATGAAACGAAATGTGGTTTATTACTGTCCATAGGCGTTTTCTGTTGTGGCTACAAATATAAGGCATTTATTTTGATTGCGCAAGCAATGCTGCCAATTCTTCTGTTGACATCGATGACAACTGCTCTACGAGCAGCTCATGCTTGGTCTTCTTCCCTTCAAGGTTGAGCAACAGAGAGTTGTATTCCATCTGCTTTTCCAAGGGATAGTGGTCTATGTAGAGTTCCGTGATGGAATGGTCACTCGAACTATGCCCCATACTCTCAGAGATGTAATTGATGTCCACACCGGCATTACGAAGATTGGTGGCAAAGGAATGGCGGCACCAGGTACCCGAAGGCCTTACTTCCCAATGAAGCACATCCTGACAGATCTTGATGACACGGTCCTGAATGTTGGAGTTCTCTGCTGACGTGCGCACGCGCTTCTCCGCTTTCGTTGTTGCCCCATCAAGGATATAAGGGAAGACGAGAGCATTCAACTTGGGTTTTGCAGCGATGTCGTCCAAGATACGCTGAAGAGCCGGGATGATAGGGATGATGACCTCTGATCCACTCTCACTCCTGTTCGTAGTCTTGATGCGGTTGAACTTAAACGCTCTTCGCTCAGAATTGAAGTAATAGGAATTATAACGCAGTTCACTGGCATCCACAAGGTTGAAGCCATTGCAGAGATACTGGACCAGGAACAACCCGAGCGAGCGGTGAGCTTTCTCTGCATAGCCACTCTTCCAGCTATCTGACTTTTCATTGTTGATGAACACCTGATAGAGCCGTGTCATCTGCTCAACCGTCAGATAACGGTCCTTGCGCGTCTTCCCGTTAGGAATAGCCACAAGATCCTTCTGTCGGATATTGGAGAAAGGATATTCCTTGTTGACAAGGTACCCTTGCCGTACGCACTCGTTCCAGACTGCACGGCAGCAGCGCAGATAGATGCCGCGAGTTGTATCACTGATCTTGCCGGCAGTCTCTCCCTGGGCATCCTTTACCCCATTCTTCATCCCGTCACTCCACTGCTCTATCTCCTCCTTCCCTATCTTGAACCCAGTTATAGGGTGCTTCCACATAATCTTCCGGAATGAACGCAAAGCGTACTCATACGACTCAGCCGTCGTGCAACGGGCTCCGTCATTCTCTGTCTTGAGTTTATGGATCATATCTTCCCATACACTCATGAAGGTAGCCTCCTTGTGCGTACCTACGCCAAGGATTACCATTTTGATACGGTCTAACGACAGATTATTGCCAAGCTTCGAGATGATGCCACTATACTTGTCGAACAGTCTGTCAAACTCCAACTTCTTCTCGTAGGCATCCGACCGAACCGATCGGGCATTAAGCGTACAAATGCGTGAAAAGTCACGCTCCGTATACTCCCCCTCAATGTAATGATACCATGACTTCCGGTCTATCGTATAGCGCATGGCTACTGGGAAGGTGTCCTTCTTCACCTTCGGATGGCGCTTATCGAGGATAAGCGAGAATGTGCAGGCTCCGTATCTCATTGTACGGAATGTGGTCTGTAATTTCTTGTCTCCCATACTGTAGTCTATCTGTGTTTTCCCGATGTTTTCCCGGAAAACCGGGAAAACAATGGGAAAACAAATTAAGTTTGATATAGGGTTTAATAGCCTATCTTTAACAATCACAAAATTACTAACTCATTGATAATCAACACGAATTATTTTAGCTAAAAATCATTAAATATCATCCTCCCAAACTCATAATCTGGAGGTCCCAGGTTCAAGCCCTGGCTGGTCCACAAATGAAAATCAGCAACTTAGAGACGTCTCTAAGCCGCTGATTTGCTTTTCGGGAAAACGTCAAGGCTCAATTCAGATGCCATTACCCGTCACGTCCTGCAATCTTATGGATACGCTTTCTTCCCTGCCGTCGTTTAGCTGGTGCCCAAGTTTCATTCCTTAATGTAGCATTTGTAATTTCGGCGGCCATGGCTGCCGATTCTTAGGCAACAGCTCGGTTGTGTTGGTTTTCTTCTAGTTCTGTAATTCATCAGCCACGGCTGATGAATTACGCAGGGTAGTTTAGTATCCGATGGTGAAGCGCTCCTTGTGGTGAGCGGGCTTCTCCAGTTCGTCGACCATAGCGACAGCATAGTCCTGAACGGAGATGTGGCTGGAGCCGGTAGCCGGGTCGATGATCAGATCGTCCTTGCCGAGACGGAACTTGCCTGTGCGCTCGCCCTTCTCGTCGAAGGTTCCGGCGGGAGAGAAGAACACCCAGTCGAGGTCGTGCTCCTTGGTAAGACCGTTGAGATAGAAGTCACCCAGTGGGCGCACGCCGTCCATGATCTCTGCGGGGATTGCGCCGGAGTCGACAACACGCAGTCCTGGTTTGACGAAGAGCGTACCGGCACCGCCAACGATGAGCAGACGGCCTACGCCACTCTTCTTCACGGCCTCCACAATCTTGGGATAGTTCTCCTCGATGAGGCGCTTGATGTCGGGATTGGTCCATCCGGGGTTGTAGGCAGAGATGACAGCATCTTTGCCTTTTGCGATATTGGCGATAGCATCAACGTTGGCTACATCTTCCTCCACAGCCGTGAGGTTGTCGTTCTTGGGGAGCTTGCTGGCGTTGCGAACCACAGCCGTTACCTTGTGACCACGGGAGAGAAGCTCGTTGAGCACTGCTGAACCTACGAAGCCTGTTGCGCCGATTAAAACTACATTTGCCATAACTTGTTTCCTTTCTTTTTATTTGTGAATATTGTTTTCTTGTTTACAGGTGCAAAGATAGGGAAAAATGGAGACGCTGCAAGAGGGCACCTTGCTGTCTTATGCTTACCTTTAGGTAGGAAATGGATGGATAGGGCAGGGAACGAATATAGCGTTAACTCGCTTTAACTTGTGAGTCTTGCGCTTTCAACATTGATTCGCTAATTTTGTGCTTGAAACAGAAAACTTATATGTGTATGAAACGTCTCCGCAACTTTCTGCCTCCGCTTTGTCAACCACTTGAGAGAAAACATATACCCATGATGATAGTATAGTGTTGCTCTCGGTCTTATCCATTGCCGTGATACCTGCGGTCTGCATGACCGGATCCTTATGGATGGCGGGAGCTGTGTTACTATTATCAAGGTTGCTTTCTATTGCTTTTTGAGTCATTCAAAAGGGGTAGGAGAATGAAATGTACCATCACAGCCCCAGCTTATCAGCGTCGCTGTACTCGTGGATCGTGCAGTCGTCGGCGAGGATGAAGGGACGCTGAGCGTCGAGCATGGCAAAGGAGTCGTTGATGACCGGCTCTTTCTTGCGGGTATGCGCGAAGATCTCGTAGTCGTAGCCGTCGATGGCGTAGGGCTTCCCGTCCTCGTCGTAGTGCTCATTGACGTCAGCCCACAGCGGTCCGCCGGTCTTCGCCCATCCGCCTCGCTCTTCGCCCACGTCGGCGAGGGAAAGCCATCCTTCGTCGCTCTTGGCGAGGTTGTTGAGGCTGTCGGCGCTGACGGAGTCAAGGAGATCCTTGTGGCGCTCTACCCATTCGCGGTTGATGCCGGCATGGGTGAAGAGCACCTTCTTGCCGCCTATCGTCGTGTCAAACGCTATCTGGAACATACGGTGGCGATCCTCGAAGATGCCTTCTATGGTATGGAGATGCCATTCTGACTTGCGGCTGCAGGAAGCTCTGCCTGCGAAGATCTTGTTGAGGTAGTGCGCGTCGTGGTTGCCGATCAGGAAGACCGGCTCACACGTCAAGTAAGAGCCGAAGAATATGTCGTAGAGATGCTCCCAGTTGATGATGGCCTGGCACTCATCGATGCCTTCTGCGGGATAAGGATCGAAATAATCGCCTAAGAAAACTACCGTGTCGAAATCGCGGCGATGCTCTGCTATGTCGTTAATGGCTTCCTCCCAAAACGACCGTCCGTGTATGTCGGGAATAATCAGAATGTTCATATCGCTCATTTTTTTGGCAAAGATAAGGAAAAAGAATGAAAAGACAAAGACTTTCAACTTGTTTTTGCTAATAGTTGACACTTGTCGTTGCGGTGTATGCCCATTCCGAGAAAAACTCATAAAAAACATTTGCAGCAATAATACACAAAAACGTGTGGCTGTACTGTGCTTATCAAATTAATGTTGTATATTTGCAGCAGATAATATCAAGCAATGAAGCGACGTTGGCTTGAGTGATTCGTTTTACTTTTTAATCAATAGTAATATGCAGATTCGTATAAACCCTGAGACATGTATCCAATGTGGCAGTTGCGTGGCGGTGTGCCCTGTAAGCATCTTCCGCCAGTCAGCGCTCCGCACTCCAGTCACCATAGAGCGTGCGGAAGCCTGTATCAAGTGCGGACATTGTGTAGATGTCTGTCCGACAAACTCCATCGATCATGAGCTCTTCCCCTTGGAGCGCCTTCACGAGATAGACTATCATCAGATGCCGACGCCCGAACAACTGATGAATCTGATTCATGCGCGCCGTTCCAACCGTACTTTCCTCAAGAAAGAGGTGCCGGGCTCTTCCATCGCGATGATGCGTGAGGCTGCTCTCTATGCGCCTACTGCCGGCAACAACCAAATGGTAGAGTTGAATGTAGTCTGTGATCCGGATAAGATCGTCGACATCATCCGCTTCACCATCGACACTCTTGGCGAGCATCTCGACATCCTTGGCCCTAACTATGTGGGCGTGGTAAGCGGAGCACGTCAGGCTTTTGAACATGGCAAGGATATCATTCTTCGCGGTGCACCCTACGTGATGGTCTTTGCTTCCGATCATAGCTTCGGAGCGGCCGACTGCAATCTTGCTTATCAAAACGCCTCACTGATGGCGCAGAGCGTAGGCGTGAGCCAGTTCTATATGGGCTTCGTCATGACCGCTACAGCTTTAGCAGACCCGGAGCGTGTGAAAGAACTCTTCGGCGTGAAGCAGAAGGTGCAGGCACTGATGGGCTTCGGCATGCCCCGTCTTCGCTATAAGCGTTTTGCAGAGCGGGGATAACGGCTTCGGCTTACGGACCTCACAGACACCTGTGAGGCCCCGTTGCGTTGGAGAATAGATCACTGACGCACGTCCATATGCCTCTATGTTAAACCAAACACTAATCAAAAAAAAGGAGTTAGATTTCTCTAACTCCTCTTTGCGCTCCAGGATGGGCTTGAACCAACGACCCCCTGATTAACAGTCAGGTGCTCTAACCAACTGAGCTACTGAAGCAATGTGCATGTCATTGCTGATTTGCGGTTGCAAAGGTACGGACATTCCTCGAAACCACCAAATGTTTTTGCAACTTTTTTTTGAGAAAGATGATTTTGTGCCCTCTTTTTCGTAACTTTGCACCCGTGATACATTAATATATACGGAAAACGACATAAAAAAGATATGAGAAAGACTTTCCTGACACTTGCTTGTCTGCTGCTCGCCACCATGGGCTGGGCACAGACCGACACGGACCACAACTTCAAGGTGGCGAAGAACCTCGAAGTGTTCAACACCATCTACCGCAACCTCGACATGATGTATGTCGACACACTCGACGCTGATGAGGTGGTGGGCTACGGCATCAATTCCATGCTCCACTCGCTCGACCCCTATACCGAATACTATCCCGAGGACAAGAGCAAGGACGTGAAGATGATGCTCACAGGCAAGTATGCCGGCATCGGCTCGCTGATCCGCTATAACTTTAAGCTTGGTCGCGTGTGCATCGACGAACCCTATGAGAATATGCCGGCCGCGGAAGTGGGGTTGAAGAAGGGCGACATCATCCTCAGCATCGACGGTGAGGACATGACCAAGCGCGACAACAACTATGTCAGCGACCACCTGCGTGGCGATGCCGGAACAACGTTTCTGCTGAAGGTCCTGCGTCCATCCACCGGCAAGGAGATGAAGTTCAAGATCACGCGTCGCGCCATCCAGTTGCCCGCTGTCCCTTATTATGGCTTGCAGCAGGACGGCATCGGATACCTCAACCTCAACCAGTTTACTGAAGGTTGCGGCAAGATTGTGCGCAACGCTATCATCGACATGAAGAAGCAGGGCATGAAAGCGCTCGTCTTCGACCTGCGCGGCAACGGCGGCGGATCGGAAACTGAGGCTGTGAATGTCGTCAATTGCTTCGTGTCGAAAGGCAAGCTTGTGGTGAGCAACCGCGGTAAGGTGAAGCGAATGAACCAGGATTATCGTACCACCGTGGAGCCTGTAGATACCGTCATGCCCGTGGTGGTGCTCGTCAACGGCAGCAGTGCTTCTTCCTCAGAGATTACCAGTGGTTCTCTACAGGATCTGGACCGTGCCGTCATCATGGGTACGAAGACCTATGGCAAAGGACTTGTGCAGACCGTGATGGACTTGCCTTACAACGGCAAGATGAAGCTGACGACCAACAAATACTATATCCCTTCGGGCCGCTGTATTCAGAAGATCAACTACAAACACGCCAATGGCGGATCTACCGAAGTCGTTGCCGATTCGCTCAAGCGCACCTTCTACACAGCCCACGGCCGCAAGGTGATGGACGGCGGAGGTATTGTGCCTGACGTAGAGGTGAAGGCCGACTCCATGTCAAACCTCGCTTATTATCTCGCCGCCGTGAAAGACTCCGATGAGCTCGTCACCAGCTACGAGGTAGACTATATCGCCAAGCACCCGACTATCGGATCCGCCGCTACGTTCGACCTCAGCGATGCCGACTACAATGAGTTTAAGCAGCGCGTGCTCAACAGTCATTTCAAATACGACGCCATGAGTGAGAAAACCCTTGATAATCTTGAGAAGGTGGCGAAGTTTGAGGGGTACTACGACGACGCCAAACCTGAGTTCGAGGCACTGAAGAAAAAGCTCAAGCACAACCTCGCCAAGGATCTCGACTACAACAAGGATGGCATCAAGCAGTTACTTGCCAGCGACATCGTCTCGGCATACTACTATCAGCGTGGTGCCATCCTCAATACGTTGCGTTACGACAAGCAGGTGCAGGCTGCCTATGCCTTGCTCAAGGATCCCAAGCGTTATGCCTCTATTCTCACAGTGGGCGAAAAGGAGAAAAAATAGCCAATAGCTTGTCCTTCATGCTTTTTTGCATGAAAACACCGTATTTTAGCAGCGTGAAAGCAAAAAAGTATGGACGATTGAATGTAATATGGAAAAAAAATAGTAACTTTGCAGTGTTCAGTGGAATGAGGGGCTCCCGAGAGCTCCTCATTTTTTTATAAACGCATGTTTTTTAACTGCATGATATGATAGACAAGAACGTCGTAAAACAATTAGTGAATGAGTGGCTGGAGGACAAAGACTACTTCTTGGTGGATGTCAATGTTACGCCCGATGACAAGATTACAGTTGAAATTGACCATGCCGACGGCGTGTGGATCGAGGACTGCGCAAAGCTGAGCCAGTATATCGAGGATCGTCTCAGCCGCGATGACGAGGACTACGAGCTCGAAGTAGGATCGGCAGGACTCGGGCAGCCTTTCAAGGTGGAGCAGCAATACCACAACTTTGTGGGTGAGCCCGTGGAAGTACTCCAAGCTGACGGACAGAAGGTACGCGGCACACTCAAGAGTGTCGCCGGACGCAACTTTGTGGTTACTGTCAACGAAAAGGTGAAAGTCGAAGGTAAGAAACGCCCCGTGAAGATGGACGTGGACCACAACTTCAACATGGATGAGGTGAAATACACCAAATACCTCATCAACTTCAAATAAGCTCCAGGCCTGAGTGAGGCTCAGGCTTGGGTGCAGATTTTGCAACGAGAAACAATAAAGAAAAAAGATATATGGTAGCAAGAAAGAAAGACGACGAGCAAGTGTCGATGATCGACTCCTTCCGGGAGTTTAAAGATACCAAGAACATCGACCGCACCACGCTCGTGAGCGTGCTGGAGGAAAGCTTCCGCAACGTGCTGGCAAAGATCTACGGCAGCGACGAAAACTTTGATGTCATCGTCAATCCCGACAAGGGTGACTTTGAGATTTACCGCAACCGTGTGGTTGTCGCCGACGGCGAGGTGGCTGACGAGAACAAAGAGATCAGTCTCTCCGACGCACGCAAGATTGAGCCCGACTACGAGGTAGGCGAGGAAGTGTCGGAGTCGGTTGACTTCGCCAAGTTCGGCCGCCGTGCCATCCTCACGCTGCGTCAGACACTGGCCAGCAAGGTGCTGGAGTTGGAGCACGATCAGCTTTACAACAAATACAAGGATAAGGTCGGTCAGGTCATGGCCGCTGAGGTCTATCAGGTGTGGAAGCGTGAGGTGCTTCTCGTCGACGACGACAACAACGAGCTCATCCTGCCCAAGAGCGAGCAGATCCCCGGTGACATGTATCGCAAGGGCGAGACCGTGCGTGCCGTCATTGAGCGTGTCGACAACGAGAACAACAACCCGAAGATCATCCTCTCCCGTACCAGTCCCACCTTTCTGCAGCGTCTGTTGGAGCAGGAGGTTCCCGAGATCGCTGACGGTTTGATTGCCATCAAGAAGATCGCGCGTATGCCCGGTGAGCGTGCCAAGGTGGCTGTCGAGAGTTATGATGACCGTATCGATCCGGTCGGTGCTTGCGTCGGTGTGCGTGGTAGCCGTGTCCACGGTATCGTGCACGAGCTCAATAACGAGAACATCGACGTCATCAATTGGACGGCCAACACCAAGTTGTTTATACAGCGTGCGTTGAGCCCGGCCACCGTGACGAGCATCACCATCGACGAAGAGAACAAGAAGGCGGACGTCTATCTCCAGCCCGATCAGGTCAGCCTTGCCATCGGCCGTGGCGGTCTGAACATCAAGCTGGCTTCCATGCTGACCGAATACACCATCGATGTGTATCGTGTCGTCAAGGACGGTGAGCAGAGCCCGGAGGAGGACGATGTCTATCTCGATCAGTTCAGCGACGAAATCGACCAGTGGATCATCGATGCCATCAAGGGCATTGGACTGGAGACCGCCAAGGCAGTCCTCAATGCTCCCCGCGAGATGCTGGTGGAGAAGGCCGATCTGGAGGAAGAGACCGTCGACCATGTGCTCGAAGTGTTGCGCAAGGAGTTTGAAAACTAATAGATAACTCCGTACCGCGTACACATCACACATATATTAATTTAAACGAAAGTAGAACATATCAGAGTATATGAGCATCAGATTAAACCAAGCATTACGAGAATTAAACATAGGAATGCAAACGGCAGTTGAATTCCTGCAAAAGAAGAGCGAGTTGGGCGAGGTGAAAGCGGACCTTAGCTACAAGCTCAATGAGCGCCAGCATGCTGCGCTCGTTGAGGCTTTCAAGCAAGATGCTGCCTTGCGCACCGACGCCGAGAAGCTCTTTGGTAAGAAGAAGGACAAGAAGCGTCCGCAGACCGCTAAGCCGTCAGATATGCACAATGACAGCAGTGTGCTGGAGGGCACAGGTCATCAGACCTATAAGCCATTGGGGAAGATTGACCTCAGCGCTGTAGGCAAGAAACCGGTGGTCATCAAGTCTGATGCTTCCCAACCTAAGAAAGCAGAGCCGACGACTGCTGCCGTCAGTCATCCTCAGCCTGCTCCTACTCAGCAAAATACCGAGCAGCAACCGGCACGTGTGCAGCCTGCTGACAACGCAGCAGCCAAGTCACAGTCTCTGAATCCAAAGCCTGAGCAGAACAAAGATGAGACCGCCAAGCAGGGGCCCAAGGCCGGGAGTCATGTGGAGGAAGCTGGCAACGCTCAGCATAAACAGGAGCCGGTGAAGCCCACAGCACAGAAGAGTGAGCAGAAATCCACGCACAAGTCTGCCGCCCCGAAGATTGCTGCCGTGAAGGTGGCTGAGGTCGTGGAACCCAAGCAGGATAGCAAGGTGTTCCAGCTCTCCAGCGAGAAGAAGATCCTCAGTACGCCGAAGGTCAATGTCCTCGGCAAGATCGACCTCGACTCTATCAACCAGAGCACGCGTCCGAAGAAGAAATCCAAGGAAGAGCGTCGTCGTGAGCGCGAGGCCAAGCAGAACGGTGGCAACGGTGGCAACAACAACGACCACAAGAAGCGTCAGCGTATCAACAAGGACCGTGTCGATATCAATGCCGCTGCCAACCAGCAAGGTAATGGCAATGGTCAGGGCAAGAAAAAGAAGAACCGCAAGCGTGGCGGACAGAAGCCCGCTGAGGTTACTGAGGAGGATGTAGCACGTCAGGTCAAGGAGACGCTTGCCCGCTTGACGAGTAAGCAGAGCCAGACCAAGAAGGGCGCTAAGTACCGCAAGGAGAAGCGCGAGGCTGTGCAGGAGAAACTCAACCAAGAGGCTCGTGCCGAGAAGAAGGAGAGCAAGACGCTGAAGCTCACAGAGTTTGTAACCGTCTCGGAGCTTGCTACGATGATGAACGTCGGTGTCAACCAGGTCATCTCCACGCTGATGAGTATCGGTGTGATGGCTTCTATCAACCAGCGCCTCGATGCAGAGACCATCAACCTGGTGGCTGACGAGTTTGGTTTCAAAACCGAGTATGTCAGTGCTGAGGTTCAGGAGGCTGTCAGTGAGGAGCAGGACGACGAGAGCGAACTCGTGCCGCGTGCGCCGATTGTGACCGTCATGGGTCATGTCGACCATGGTAAGACATCGTTGCTCGACCATATTCGCAATACCAATGTCATCGCCGGTGAGGCCGGCGGTATCACCCAGCATATCGGTGCTTACAGTGTCACACTGAAGAACGGCCGCAAGGTGACGTTCCTCGACACGCCGGGTCATGAGGCCTTCACCGCCATGCGTGCCCGTGGTGCGCAGGTGACGGATATTGCCATCATCATCATTGCTGCCGACGACAGCGTGATGCCTACCACCAAGGAGGCTATCGCTCACTGTCAGGCTGCCGGTGTGCCGATGGTGTTTGCCATTAACAAAATTGATAAGCCGGGAGCTAATCCCGACAAGATACGTGAGGACTTGGCTCAGATGAACCTCCTCGTCGAAGAGTGGGGCGGTAAGTATCAGTGCCAGGAGATCAGTGCCAAGAAGGGTGTCGGTGTCGATGACCTGATGGACAAGGTACTCTTGGAAGCCGATATGCTCGACCTCAAGGCCAACCCCAACCGCAAGGCTACGGGTACGGTGATCGAGAGCTCGCTCGACAAGGGTCGTGGTTATGTGTCCACAGTATTGGTCAGCAACGGTACGCTCCATGTCGGTGACTATGTTATCGCCGGTACCAGCTGGGGCCGTGTCAAGGCTATGTTCAACGAGCGTAACCAGCGCATCGACGACGTGAAGCCTGCTGAGCCCGCTATCATCCTCGGTCTGAATGGTGCACCTACTGCCGGTGACCAGTTCCATGTGCTCGACACAGAGCAGGAGGTTCGCGACATCGCCAACAAGCGCGAGCAACTCCAGCGCGAGCAGAGTCTGCGCACACAAACCCGTCTGACGTTGAGCGATATTTCACATCGTATCGCACGTGGTGAGTTCCATGAGATGAACATCATCGTCAAGGGAGATACCGACGGTTCGGTGGAGGCTCTGAGCGACTCGTTCATCAAACTGTCTACCGAGAAGGTACAGGTCAAGGTCATCTACAAGGCCGTTGGTCAGATCTCGGAAAACGATGTCACGCTGGCCGATGCCTCCGATGCTATCATCGTAGGCTTCCAGGTACGTCCTTCGGCTGCTGCCCGCAAGCTTGCCGACAACGACGGTGTGGAGATCAACACCTACTCAGTCATCTACGACGCCATCGACGACGTGAAGGCTGCTATGGTCGGTATGCTCGACAAGGTGAAGAAAGAGATCGTCACCGGTCAGGTGGAAGTCAAGCAGGTCTTCAAGATTTCCAAGGTGGGAACCATTGCCGGTGGTCTTGTCACCGAGGGCAAGGTCCACAACAAAGACAAGGCACGTGTGGTTCGCGACGGTATTGTCGTTCACACAGCTCCTATTGCTGCTCTGAAGCGCTATAAGGATGATGCCAAGGAAGTCGCCGCCGGACTTGAGTGCGGTATCTCGCTTGTCAACTACAACGACATTCAGGTGGGCGACCAACTTGAGACCTTCACCGAGGTGGAGGTGGAGCAGAAGCTCTAAACAATAGCTTGAGGTGCGCTGCACCTATATATATAATAAGGTGTATCGAACATGATATAGGGTAGGGGGCGCAATAGGTCAGATCTGTTGCGCCCCTGCTTTTTCAATATATGCCGACAAGGATGGAAGCGTGACAAATCACCACATTTGTGACCGCTTTGACTTGTCCTAAGCCATGTGGCACGTTGTTTGTGGCTGAGAAGCTGACGACAATGGTGTCATATTTCCAATCTCTATATATTATCATCTTATGGAAATACAAATCAACGATAAAGAAAAGAATAAGTTCGTCAGGGAAGTGGCGGAGCAGAAGTACGAGTACGGCTTCACCACGGATGTCCATACAGACATCATCCCCAAAGGACTTAACGAAGACGTGGTACGTCTGATCTCACAGAAGAAGGGCGAGCCTGACTGGCTTCTCGACTTCCGCTTGAAGGCTTACCGCTATTGGCTCACGCTGCCTGTGCCCACTTGGGGCCACGTGCATGTGCCGCACATCGACTTCCAGGCTATCTCGTACTATGCCGACCCGCTGGCCAAAAAGCCGAAGAACAAAGAGATAGATCCCGAGCTGGAGAAGACTTTCGACAAGCTCGGCATCCCCTTGGAGGAGCGGCTTGCGCTGAGCGGTACGGCTGTCGACGCTGTCATGGACTCTGTGTCGGTGAAGACGACCTTCAAGAAGCAGCTCGCTGAGAAGGGCATCATTTTCTCCAGTATTGGTGAGGCCGTCATGCAGCATCCTGACCTTGTGCGTCAGTATCTCGGCAGTGTGGTGCCCTATCGCGACAACTTCACGTCGGCGCTCAACTCGGCAGTGTTCTCTGACGGTAGCTTTGTCTATATCCCTAAGGGCGTGCGTTGTCCGATGGAGTTGAGCAGCTATTTCCGCATCAACGCCCGCAACACCGGACAGTTTGAGCGTACGCTGATCATTGCCGATGACGACGCCTATGTGAGTTATCTCGAAGGCTGTACGGCACCGATGCGTGACGAGAACCAGCTCCATGCCGCTGTCGTGGAGATCGTGGTGATGAACAATGCTGAGGTGAAGTACTCTACTGTGCAGAACTGGTATCCCGGCGATGAGCACGGTAAGGGTGGCATTCTCAACCTTGTCACCAAACGAGGCGATTGCCGTGGTGTCAACTCCAAGCTCAGCTGGACACAGGTAGAGACGGGTTCCGCCATCACGTGGAAATATCCTTCTTGCGTCTTGCGCGGCGACAACTCTCAGGCAGAGTTCTACAGTGTGGCCGTGACCAATAACTTTCAGGAGGCCGATACGGGTACGAAGATGATCCATATTGGTAAGAACACCAAAAGCACGATTATCTCTAAGGGCATCTCTGCTGGACGCAGCCAGAACTCCTATCGTGGCCTTGTGCGTGTAGCTCCGGGTGCAGAGAATGCCCGCAACTACAGTTCCTGTGACTCTCTGCTGCTGGGATCTGACTGTGGTGCTCACACTTTCCCCTATATGGACATCCACAACGACACGGCTGTCGTGGAGCATGAGGCGACGACTTCCAAAATCTCCGAGGACCAGCTCTTCTACTGCAATCAGCGTGGTATCCCCACTGAGGACGCTGTCGGACTTATCGTCAACGGCTATGCCAAGGAAGTGCTCAACAAGCTGCCTATGGAGTTTGCCGTGGAGGCACAGAAACTGTTGTCGGTTTCTTTGGAGGGAACCGTAGGATAAACAAACTTAGATTAGATTTAGAACAATGTTAGAAGTAAAGAACTTACATGCCTCTATTGCAGGCAAAGAGATATTAAAAGGTATCAACCTCACTGTCGCCGACGGCGAGATACACGCCATCATGGGCCCTAACGGTTCGGGTAAGTCCACGCTGTCCGCTGTGCTTACCGGCAATCCGCTTTATACCGTCACGGAGGGTGAAGCCATCTTCAACGGCAAGGATCTGCTGGAGATGAAGCCCGAGGATCGTGCCCGTGAAGGACTTTTCCTTAGCTTCCAGTACCCTGTGGAGATCCCAGGCGTGTCGATGGTCAACTTCATGAAGGCTGCTGTCAATGCCAAGCGGATGTATCAGGGCTTGGATCCGCTGACCGCAGCCGACTTCATGAAGCTCATGCGCGAGAAGCGCGAGATTGTGGAGCTCGACGCCAAACTCTCTCGTCGCTCTGTCAACGAAGGTTTTTCGGGTGGTGAGAAGAAGCGCAACGAGATCTTTCAGATGGCAATGCTCGACCCGCAGCTGAGCATCCTCGACGAGACCGATTCCGGTCTTGACGTCGATGCCATGCGCATTGTGGCCGACGGCGTGAACAAACTCTTCACACCGAAGAAGTCCATCATCGTCATCACACACTATGAGCGTTTGCTCGACATGATCAAGCCCAACATCGTACACGTGCTCTACAATGGTCGCATCGTCAAGACTGAAGGCCCAGAGCTCGCCAAGGAGATCGAGAATCGCGGCTATGACTGGATCAAGGAAGAGGCCGACGCTAAATATGGTAAATAAGGAGACAGGCGTATGACTCAAGCAGAACAACAATATATCGACCTCTACAGCCAGACCCGGCAAATGATTGCCGAGCACAGCGCACCTGCGCTCAACACGCTGCGCGACAAGGCTTATGAGGACTTCAAACAGCAGGGTTTCCCTTCGCGCAAGGTCGAGCGCTATAAGTACACTGACATGCAGGAGCTCTTTGCGCCCGACTATGGACTGAACATCAACCGCATCGACATCCCTGTCAACCCTTATGATGTCTTCCATTGTGATGTGCCCAACCTCAGCACTTCTCTCTATTTTTTCGTCAACGACCAGCTTTATAAGAAGGCACTGCCGAAGGCGCATTTGCCGGAGGGCGTCGTCGTGGAGAGCCTATGCGACGCTGCACACAACCATCCCGACTTGGTGGCAAAGTACTATGGTAAGATTGCCAAGACCGAAGAGGACGCGGTGACCGCACTGAACACGATGTTGGCTCAGGACGGACTCTTTGTCTACGTACCGAAGAATGTCAAAGTGGACCGTGCCATACAGGTGGTGAACATCCTGCGCTCTGATGTGGACCTGATGGTCAACCGTCGTGTGCTCATCGTTATGGACGAGGGCAGTGAGGCTAAGTTTCTTTTCTGCGACGACTCTGCCGACGATCGTCATTTCCTGGGCACGCAGGTCATCGAGGCTTACGTCGGCGACAATGCCGGCCTCGACCTCTACTGCTTGGAAGAGACCCATGAGAAGAACACACGCGTGTCCAATGTCTATGTCGAGCAGCAGGCTAACAGCCGATTCAACCACAATGTCATCACGTTGCGCAATGGCGTGACACGCAACAAACTCAACCTTGTTTTCAAGGGTGAGGGTGCTGAGTGCTGGTGCAATGGTTGCGTCATTGCTGACCATAGTGAGCATATCGACAATAACACGCTCATCGACCATCAAGTGGGACATTGCGACTCGCATGAACTCTATAAGTATGTACTCGACGGTAAAGCCGTCGGTGCCTTTGCCGGAAAGGTGCTCGTTCGTCACGATAGTCAGAAGACGACATCACAGGAAACCAACCAGAATCTGGTGATGACAAAGACGGCACGGATGTACACACAGCCGATGCTGGAGATCTATGCTGACGATGTGAAGTGTGCACACGGCTCTACGGTGGGACAGCTCAACGACGCTGCGCTCTTCTACATGCAGCAGCGCGGTATCGACGAGCATGAGGCTAAGTTGCTCTTGGAGTTCGCTTTCATTGGTGAGGTCATTGACCAGATCAAGCTCGAACCCCTGCGCGACCGTCTCCATTTGCTGGTGGAGAAGCGTTTCCGTGGTGAGCTCGGCAACTGCGAGAACTGTAGGATTAAAAGCTAAAGACTGATAAGCTATTCCCTGATCCACCTGAAAAGGAGGGTCAGGGATGTCTTGTTATCATCAAGAATAAGTCTGATGTCGATCTGTATGATATAAGGTGTAGGTCAGATTAGGACAAGATTTCTATAAGAAAAGGTAAAGATGTACGATATCAATCAAGTGCGGGAAGATTTCCCAATATTGTCGCGCAAGATCTATGACAAGCCGCTGGTCTACTTCGACAATGCGGCTACGACACAGAAACCCCTTTGTGTCCTGGATGCCATGCGCGAGGAATACCTCAATGTCAATGCCAACGTGCACCGTGGTGTGCACTGGATGAGCCAGCAGGCTACCGAATTGCATGAGCAGGCGCGCGAGACCGTGCGGCGGTTCATCAATGCCAAGTCCACCACGGAGATCGTCTTCACTCGCGGCACCACCGAGGGACTGAACCTGGTGGCCAGCACTTTCGCCGATGAATGTATGCAGGCAGGCGATGAGGTCATCGTCTCCACAATGGAGCATCACTCCAATATCGTGCCTTGGCAGCTGCAAGCTCGCAAGAAGGGCATCGTGCTCAAAGTGATACCGATGAGCGATGACGGCATTCTCGACATGGAAGCCTACAAGAATCTCTTCACCGAAAAGACCCGCATCGTGTCGGTTTGTCATGTGAGTAACGTTCTCGGTACGGTCAATCCTGTCAAGGACATCGTGCGCATCGCCCACGAGCATGGTGTGCCTGTGATGGTCGACGGTGCTCAGAGTGCGCCCCACTTCAAGGTAGACGTACAGGACATCGACTGCGATTTCTTTGTTTTTAGCGGTCATAAGGTCTATGGCCCTACCGGCATTGGCGTACTCTATGGCAAAGAGGCTTGGCTGGAGAAGCTGCCACCGTATCAGGGTGGCGGTGAGATGATCGAGCACGTGAGCTTCGAGCATACCACTTTTGAGCGTCCGCCATTGAAATTTGAAGCCGGTACACCTGACTATATTGCCTCGCATGGACTCGCTGTCGCACTCGACTATGTCTCTAAACTGGGTATGGACAACATTGCGGCTCATGAGCAGGAACTCACCCGCTATGCCATCCAGCGGCTTCAGGAGATACCGGAGATGCATATCTATGGTCCTATTGCTCAGGCAGAGGCAGCTGCTCCTCAGTCTTCGTTACCGTCCTCTCATGCCCACGATGCTGTAGTCAGCTTCAATGTCGGCAATATCCACCACATGGACTTGGGGACACTCCTTGACCGTTTGGGCATAGCCGTCCGTACAGGTCACCACTGTGCACAGCCATTGATGGACCGTCTGGGCGTGTTGGGAACCGTACGCGCTTCCTTTGCCCTGTATAACACGAAGGAGGAGATTGATGACCTCGTCACCGGTATCGACCGTGTGCGCAAGATGTTCTGATCATTCATCATTCATTATTCATTATTCAACATTCTCCTTGCTACCACATTATTATACTGATTGCATAGAGGCCGGCTGCGATGAGGCTGGCCGCGGATGTCTGGCAGGCAGTGTCTATGCTGCCGCCGTCATCCTGCCGCGTGACTACGACAATCCGCTGCTCAACGACTCTAAACAGCTCACGGCCAAGAAGCGCTATGAGCTCCGCAAGGTTATTGAGCACGATGCCGTGGCGTGGGCTGTCGGCATTGTCACGCCTGAGGAGATCGATGAGATCAACATTCTTCATGCCAGCTTCTTGGCCATGCACCGCGCTCTAGACCAGTTGCAAGTGAGACCAGAGAAGCTTATCATCGATGGTAACCGTTTCGATCCCTATGTCCCCATTGCCGACGAAGCGTGCCGACCGCGACAAAAGTGTGTCTTCCCGAAGAGCGACGGCCGCCACTCCTTGCCTTATCAGTGTATCGTCAAAGGCGATGGAAAGTACGAAGCCATTGCTGCGGCCAGCATCCTTGCCAAGACTTTCCGTGACGACTATATGGATGAACTCGATGAGCAATTTCCTATCTATGGCTGGAAGAAGAACAAAGGTTATCCCACACGCGAACACCGGCTGGCCATTCGCGACCATGGTGTCTCACCCTACCACCGCAAGACCTTCAATCTCCTTGGCGACTTACAGCCAACGCTGTTTGAGAATATAGAGTAAACGAAGTCTTCCTTCACAATCTCATCAGTGAGTTACAGTTAACGCTGCTTGGGAATATAGAGTAAACCTAAACCTCAACAATATGAAACATCCTTTACGCTTCCTTTTCCTTTTGATAGCTTGTTGCCATCTCGTGCTGATGGCCGTTCCTGTCCGTCGCGGCCACTGGATTCAAGTGGTTACATCAGACGGAAAGTCTGTGAATGTGGAACTCTTAGGCGATGAGCGCATACGTTATGCGCGCGCTGATGATGGCACCTGTTATGTCTTGAACAAAACAACGGGACGTTATCAGGAGATTTCAAGAGACAGCATCGTTTCGAGCGCGGCAAAGAGATATGCGTCAGCATCTCATCGTTTCGCATCGTTTGCCCGTCGCGCTGAGGCTGCGTCTTCGACATTCTTGGGAAACAAGCGTGGCCTTGTGATCCTTGCAGAGTTTCCTAATAAGCAGTTCAGTATGGCTGATCCAGTTGCTCTCTATCGCAAGATCACTAATGATTCCGACTATCACGACAATGGATTTCAAGGTTCCGTTCGTGACTATTTCAAGGCTCAGAGTGGAGGCAAGTTTATCTTGGACTTTGACGTGGCGGGTCCCGTGATGATGTCTCAGCCTTACGAGTATTATGGAAATGACGAAGAGAAGAACATCAGCGAGATGGTGATAGAGGCATGCAAAGGCGTGCAGGACAGCATCGACTTCTCTCGTTATGACTGGGACGACGACGGAGAAGCCGAGGAAGTCTTTGTCCTCTATGCCGGATATGGACAGAATGACTATGACTCCTCTAACGACAGTCTGATATGGCCTTTGATGAGCACCTTGGACGAAGGTAGGAAAGCTTTGAAGATCAACGGCACAAAGATCAATACTTATGCTTGCTCCAATGAATTGAGATATGATGGGAAGATAGCCGGCATCGGCACTTTCTGCCATGAGTTCTCTCATTGCATGGGCTTCCCCGATGTTTATGACGTTCAAAACAAAGGTAGCTTTGCTATGGATGCGTGGGATCTGATGGACTACGGCAACTACAATGGCGACGGATATCTTCCGGCCGGCTATACTGCCTACGAGAAGATGACTTGCGGATGGCTCACTCCTATAGTGTTAGGCAAAGAGTCGGTAGATGCCACAGACATGAAGCCGTTAGCCGACGGCGGGCAAGCCTATCTGATCCGTCATCCGCAATATGAAAACGAATATTTCCTTTTGGAGAACCGCCAGCTTGTTGGCTTTGACAAACAGCTCCCAGGCAGTGGCGTGCTCATCACCCATGTTGACTATGAAAAAGACGCATGGGAAGCCAATGCCGTCAATACGCTTGGACTGTATAATAACTATTACAATGATCACCTTCGTCTCACTTTAGTTCCTGCGGACGGTTTGGCCACACGTTCAACGGTCGCCCATGACGCTTTTCCTTACCGTTCCCGTAACAGTTTCTCGGATAGTTCCTCACCGGCAGCGAAACTCTTTCATGACAATTACGACGGTAGTAAGTTGTTGCATTGCTGTGTTTCCAACATTTCTGTTGACGGCGATGGTGTGGCATCCTTTGTTTATTCTCCTGATCCTTCTCTTACCAACAGCCAAGAAGCGGGGGAGTATCTACTCAAGGAAACCTTTTCCAATTGCAAAAGTACTGGTGGCAATGACGGACGCTTCAATGGCTCTATAGCCAATGGTGACTTTCAGCCTGACTTGAAAGGCTGGTCTCCTATGTGTAATGCTTACGCCGGTGATCATTGCGCACGCTTTGGAAGTAGCGGTGGCGGCGGTGATGGTGGCTTCCTCGTATCTACCCCTTTCTTCACGCTTCCCGGCGATACTGTGACGCTGACCTTCAGCGTGGCGGGTTGGAATACGAAAAGTGAAGGTATAGAATTGCAATTGTTCTTGAGTCAGTCTAATGCACAGTTCACTGAAGTAAAGAGAGGGACAATCATGGAAACTATGAAGAAAGGGCTATGGCAGACCTATACCTATCATGTCGTGGGCACCGGTTCTTGCTCTCTGACATTTACCGCCAGTGGTCGTTTCTTCCTTGATGACGTGTATATCACGAAGCCTGTGACGGCAGGAATCACAGAACTGCCGCTTTCCGACAAAGTTCAGCCAAGTATTTACAGCCTCTCAGGTCAGAACATGGGCACTGATCCCGCAGCTTTGCCGAAAGGCATTTACATTATCAACCATCATAAGATAATATTGGGGAAATAGGACTCTCTGTCTGCTTGTGGCCTTATGAAGTAGTAGCTTTTATAGTCTTTATATAATGAAGTGAAAGTATAAAGTCTATAAAAGCTTCATTTCTATACACAAATGCCTCTATGTTGATTAATTTATGTTAATAAAGTCATGTTTTTAACATGATTTTTTCTTCCTTTCATTATCATCTATTAATTTTGCAAATGAAATTGAGAGATCGTAGTATGTCAAGAGAAGGCTATTGCAATAATCGTTTTGTATACGAACAAACTTTTAGGATGACTTTTTGTTGCCTGTGAGCTTTTGCATCGTACTAAAGAGAATATCGTAAACATATCGTACATTTAATTAAAAGAGAGAATTTATGGAAAAAAGACTAATGATGTTTTTAGCCTGCTTCTTCCTCTTCTTGGGAGGGGCATTAGCTCAAACGACGATTAGTGGTACCGTAGTCTCTGCCGAGGATGGTGAGCCTATAGTGGGTGCGGCCGTCACGATTGCTGGCACAAAGACAGGTACCGTAACTGATGTGGACGGTAAGTTCACACTCAATGTAGCGCCGGGTTCCAACCTGCGAGTCTCTTATCTTGGTATGAAAGACAAGACGGTGAAGGCTGCAAACAATCTCAAGATTCAGTTGTCTTCCAACGACAAGACGCTTGATGAGGTCGTGGTGACAGCTATGGGTATTAGCCGGGATAAAAAAAGTTTAGGATATGCTTCTCAGGATCTCAAAGCTGAGAAACTGACCGAAGGAGCAAGTACGAGTCTCTCTGATGCTTTACAGGGCAAGGTATCCGGCGTGGATATTTCTCCTTCTTCAGGCATGCCGGGGGCTTCCTCACGTATAACCATTCGTGGTGTACGTTCTTTTACTGGCGATAACACTCCTTTGTATGTTGTTGATGGTATGCCTATTTCCTCTGCTTCCGATATTAGTACTTTTGATTCCGGTAGTGGTTCTATCGCTGGTACCGATATGGCTAACCGTGGTGTAGATATTGATCCTAACGATATTGAGAGCATTAACATTCTGAAAGGTCAGGCTGCTTCTGCTCTTTATGGTATGCGTGCTAATAATGGTGTGATTATCATTACGACAAAGAGTGGAAAGGGGACTCGCAAGGGTAAACCACAAATCACCTATAACACCAACATGGCTTGGAGCGTTGTGTCTACATTGCCTGATTTCCAAAAAGAGTATGCACAAGGTCGAAGTGGAAAATACAATCCAAGTGCAAGTACATCATGGGGACCGAAAATCAGTGATCTTCCCAATGATCCAAACTATGGTGGAAATACCGACAATGATTATACTGCTGCTTATGGCAAGCATGAAGGTATGTATTATCAGCCACAGCGAGCTAAGGCAGGTCTGGATCCTTGGGCGACACCGCAGTCCTACGATAATGCCAAAGACTTCTTCCAGACAGGTCATACTTGGAGCAACAATGTGAATATTGCACAGTCTTTTGACAAAGGAAATTATAGTTTCTCTTTGGGAAACACCAATTCAGAAGCTATTATTCCTGAGACAGGTATGGATCGTTACAATGCTAAATTCTCCGCTGAGGCACAACTGGCAAAGAACTGGTCTACTGGATTCAATGGCAATTTCGTGTTTTCTAAGATTCGTAAGCAGCCATCAGCCAATGATGGATTCCTTGCTGCGGTGTATGGCACACCGGCCAACTATGATCTAAAGGGTATTCCTGATCATATAGCAGGCGATGAGTATACACAGACCCTTTTCCGCAACCTTACCTTTGATAACCCGTATTGGGCTGTAGACAATAATAAGTTCACGGAGCGTTCACAGCGTTATTTCGGTGATGCCTATATCAAGTACACATCAGATTTCGGTACTGACAATATGAAACTTGATGTGAAATATCAATTGGGTGCAGACGCATATACCACCGACTATTCTGACATCTGGGGCTATGGCCATAAAGGTGGTAAGGGCTCTGCAGATCTCTACTCTTGGAAGTCAAGGGAGATCAACTCCTTGTTGACAGCTAACTATGACTGGAAACTTTCTGAAGATTGGGATTTAAACGCTTTGGTTGGTAACGAGATCGTTGACAAGCATAAGTATTTCAAGGATGAAACGGGTACTGAATTTAACTTCTCAGGTTGGAACAGCATCAATAACGCTATTACTTATTCTGCCTCTGATCGTACAAAGAACTCGCGTACGGTAGGGTTCTTCGGCAATCTTTCCATGAGCTATAAAGACATGCTCTTCCTGACTGTAACAGGCCGAAACGACATTGTCTCTTCGATGCCTCATGGTAATCGGTCTTTCTTCTATCCCTCTGTGTCTGGAGGTTTCATCTTTACGGAATTGCCCGCACTGAAGAACAAAGTGTTGACCTATGGTAAGATCCGTGCCAGTTACGCCCAGGTGGGTCAGGCAGGTGAGTACATTCAGTCCTATTACTATACTCCGGTTTATGGAGGTGGCTTCTCGAGTGGATCACCTATTGTGTATCCTATTGGATCTGTACAGGCTTTCATTCCTTATTATAGAATTTATGATCCTAATCTGAAACCACAGAACACCAAATCCTATGAATTTGGTTTTGACTTGGCCTTCTGGAATGGTCTCGTCACTTTGAATGCTACATATAGCCGTCAGAACGTCAAAGATCAGATCTTCCCTGTACCTTTGGACGGTGCTACCGGCTACCAAGAGGTTATGACCAATGGTGGAAAGATCCATACCAATTCCTATGAGGTAACGCTTGGCATCAAGCCATTTGATACCCGTGACTTCAAGTGGAGCATGGAATTCAACTTCTCCAAGATTGATAACTATGTTGATGAATTGGCAGAGGGTGTTAACAGCATCTATTTGGGTGGCTTCACCACGCCTCAGGTGCGTGCCAGCATAGGCGATAAGTTTCCTGTCATCTATGGTTCAACTTATCTGCGCAATGAGAACGGCGATATAGTCGTTGATGCTGACGGTATGCCACAGGCTGGTGAACCCGGAGTCATCGGTAAGGTTTCTCCTGATTTCCGTTTAGGCTTCAATACTACTTTTGAGTACAAGAAGCTTCGTCTGAGTGCTACCTTCGACTGGAAGCAGGGTGGTGAGATGTACTGTGGAACGACCAATGTGCTTGACTACTATGGTGTCACACAGCGTTCGGCTGATTATCGCAATGGTGAGTACTTCTATTTCGAAAAACCGGCCGTCAAGCAGAATGCAGATGGCAGCTATTCTCCCAACGACATCAAGATTAAGGGTAGTGATGCTTTCAACTATTTCAACACGCTGACCAACATCGATGAGGCCGCAATCCACAAGACATCCTTCTTCAAGCTGCGTGAGATCTCTCTCAGCTATCCGGTCTTCTCCAAGCCTTGGTTGGGTGTGAATGCCAGCATCTTTGCCCGTGACATCATCCTGTATTCTGCATTGAAGGGATTTGACCCGGAAGCCAGTCAGGGTAATGACAACATGTCGGGCTCATTCGAGCGCTACTCTCTGCCTGGTACGACAAGCTTTGGTTTTGGTTTGACATTTAAGTTCTAAATAGAGATACATTATGAGAATACTCAATAAATATACAAAGTTCCTCACGCTGTTATTGGCAGTCGCTGCAATGACCGGCTGCTCTGAGGACAAGATGGACAGCATCAATACTGATAAGGACCATCCGCACAGCGTTCCTGCAAAGTTTACTTTCGCTGATGTCATCACATCGACAGCACAGTACAATGTAGGCGGTGATGTTAATACATATGCTTCTGTCTACAATGAGCAGACGGCAGGTATTGACAATCAGCTCTACAATGCTGACATCCGCCAAGGGGAGCCGAGCTCTTCCACTATGTCCGACAATGTCTGGAAGAACATTTATGGTACGATCACCAACGCTAAGCTTGTCTATCGCGAAGCACTCACCGCAAAAGGTGATAAGATAGACCACCAGATTCGCGGCTGCGCGGCTGCCATGCTGGCTTATAACTTGGCACTTACCACAGACATCTTCGGTGACACGCCATGGTCACAAGCTGCTGATGACGAGTTGAAGTCTGGTATGCCAGCGTACATGAATCCGGTAATCGATAAGCAGCAGGATATCTACAAAGATGTTTTTGCCCTTTTGGATACTGCAACGGTGAATCTGCAGAAAGTCAGCGAAGAGGATAACAGTCTTGGATCATACGACCTGATGTATAACGGTAACCCAGCAAAGTGGTTGAAGTTTGTCAATGGCTTGAAGGCGCGCTACACGATGCGTCTACTGAGTACCTATTCCGATGCCGAGAAGAGCACTAAGTTGCAGCAGGTGATCAACTTTGCTGATGCTTCATTTACTTCTGCTTCTGATGAGGCCGCTTTCAATGCTTATAAAGGAACAAGCAACTGGAACCCAGTGTTTGACTTCTGGGAGAGCCGCCAGGGTATTGCCACCAGTGAGAGCCTGTATAAGAAACTGACAGCAAGAAAGGATCCACGTCTCTATCGTTGCTTCTTCAACTACGACTTTAGTGATTCTTATGCTTATCAGGTAAAGCCGGGCGACAAAGGCTTTGCTCCAGCTCCTAATGGTCAGGCCAATCTTGGCATCGGATCCTACACCTTTGATGCTTTTGATCTTGCCACACAGGCCGACGTTGATTTGTTGAGCTATCGTGAGGTCTTGTTCCTGAAAGCTGAGGCTTATGCTCGTCTGGGGCAGAAGTCAGAGGCAGAGAAGACATTGAAAGAGGCTGTTACTGCAAGCTTCGACAATGCAGAGAAAGACATTCAATATGCCAAAGGTTGCACGCAGGAATACGTCACTGGCTTCAAGGACAATGAGGCAATCAACGTGGCTGATACTGTGAACAACTATTTCGACAACGAAGTAAGACCTCTCTTTGAGGCTAATCCAGTCAAGGAGGTGATGATACAGAAGTATCTCTCGTTCTGGAATAGCAACGGTGAGGCTACAGAGACATTCTGTGATATTCGTCGTCTGCTGGCTTTAGGCGAGTTTGATTACTATGGACTGGAAAACCCCGCTAACGGCTATTCCAATGGTAAGACAATTAAGTTCCCATTGCGATTCCCCTATGGTGCCTCCGGTGTCACAGCTAATCCAAACATAGAAAAGGCTTATGGTAATGGGTCGTATATCTACACCAACCCCATATGGTGGGCCGGTGGCAACAACTAAGCAATAACATAAGAATTTATCAGCCCGTGAGGGGCTGATTTTAATTCTCTCTATTTTTTCCGGGAACTGGCTCGTGCGAGTCGGTTCCCGTTTTCTTTTTTTTTGCTATGTGCGAGAATAGTTGTAACTTTGTAGTTCGAAAATAGATGTAACTTTGTAGTTCAAAAAGATAGGTAAGAGACAAGAATATGATACGCAAGACTTTATTCCTTTTTCTTTTGTTCCTTAGCTTGGGTCTGAACGCATCTGCTGAGAGCAATGCACGTGTCAACCATCAGATCGTGAGAGTGGTTAAAGAACTCACGCCCCACTGGGTCGGCACTTGGGCCACTGCCATGCAGACGCCCGTGAAGGCCTTCATGCCCTTTAACAATCAGATGAGTAACCGCTCGGTGCGACAAATCGTGAAAGTGTCGATTGGTGGAGATATCGTCCGCTTGCAGCTGTCCAATATTTTCTCCTCTACGCCCGTCGTACTGCGCTCGGTATATATCGCTCCGGCTCTCGGCGGTCATCGTGTCGACTCAGCCAAGGCCGTGTATCTCTCTTTCAATGGTCAACGCGGTGTGACGATACCGGCAGGAAAGAGTCTGTTCTCCGATGCCGCACGTTTTGTGTTGAAGCCCTTGCAGCTCGTTGCCATCACGGTCAACTATCAGACAGCGCCTAAGGTGCCGACCGTACACATGGGCTCGCGCACCACCTCTTATATATTAAAAGGAGAGAGCAAGCCGTCGACAGACTTCTCTCATGCTTTCCGCTACGAGAAATGGTTCAACATTGCAGCCCTCGATGTGTACACACGTGACGTGCGTACCATCGCCATCCTCGGCAACAGCATCACTGACGGAAAGGGTTCCACGACGGATCATCAAAACCGGTGGCCCGACGAGATGAGCTACCAACTCAACGAGGTAGCCGGAGCAAAAGCGGAGAAAGAAGGGAAGAAACGTATGCAGTTTGGTGTGCTGAACCTCGGCATCGGCAACAATCGTGTGCTCACCGTGGGCTTCGGGCAACCCGCCCGTCAGCGTTTCGACCGTGATATTCTTGAACAGCGTGGCGTTACGGATGTCATTCTCTTTGAGGGCATCAATGACTTAGGCAATAGTAAAGACGGCATTGTTACGGCTCATGAGTTAGTAGAAACTTATAAACAGATGATAGAGAAATGCCATAAGGCAGGGTTGAAGGTATGGCTGGGAACGATCACGCCGATGAAAGGCGCTCATTATTATTCTGTCAGCCATGAACTTGGCCGCAAGTTGGTCAATGACTGGATACGCCTGCAACACGAGGCTGACGGTGTGCTCGACTTCGACAAGCTCATGCGCGACCCTGCCGACGAGCACGCTCTGCGGACGGGATGGTATCTTCCCGATCATCTTCATCCTAATGCCGAAGGATATAAGATGATGGGAAAATATGCAGCCGAGAGAATGCTAACGCTTGAATAAAGCCCACCCTAACCCTCCCGAGGGAGGGAAATGCAATACCAGAAAGGATAGTTAGAATGTATCAATAGTTATTTGGAAGGACTGTGCTCTGCTACGGCAAGCAACTCCTTGGCCACGAGACACAGCTCATCGTACCATTCCTTACCGAAGCGGCGGATGAGTGGGTCCTTGAGGAACTCGTAGACACGGATGTTCTCCTCTTGCCCTTTGCGCACAGCGGCCTTGCAGACATCCCAACGATGATAGTTGATGCCTACGAGCCCATTGCTGAATGTCTTTTCGCGGATGGGGTAGAGTTCGCAGGAGATAGGCTTGCGCCACTTCGTCTTCCCCTCACGATATGCACAGTCGAAGGCACAGAGACAGCAATGTGGCACGGCAGGTTTGCCGTCGACTAAGTCGAGATCACTGTAGCAGGTAAACACGCAGTCCTTGCCGCCTACGATGTTTGTCACCAAGTCGCCGTCGTTGTCGGTGTAGGCGACGCCTTGTTTGTCGATGACGCTCTGTGCCGATGCGCTGAGATCACTCCAAACTACATCGAGCGCGTCTTCCATCTCCCCGACCTCGTCGAGGGTTACCGGTGCGCCCGCGTCGCCCTCCACACAGCACTGCCCTTTGCAGGCGTGGAGGTCACAGCAAAACTTCTCAGTGAAAATATCCGGGGAAACGAGCACGTTTCCCACTTCTACGATATGCAGCTCCATAATTAATAAGACCCTTTCTAAGGTTTTCTTTCTACCAGTCGATGGCTTGTTGTCCGTGAGCAGTTAGATATTCGTTGCAGCGTGAGAACTGGTGCAAGCCGAACCAGCCGCCACGGTTGGCGGAGAGCGGAGAGGGATGTGCCGACTCCAATACGAGATTCTGCTGCTCATTGATGAGATAGCGCTTGCTGCGCGCGTAGCCGCCCCAAAGCATGTACACGATGCCCTCACGATGATCGCTGAGCGCTTTGATGGCCGCGTCGGTGAAGAACGACCAGCCCAGAGGCTGATGGCTGTTGGCCAGATGTGCCCTGACGGTGAGTGTGGCGTTGAGCAGCAACACGCCCTGGCGGGCCCAACGGGTGAGATCACCGTTTGCCGGTATCGGCTTGCCGAGGTCGGCTTGTATCTCCTTAAAGATGTTGACGAGCGAAGGCGGCATGACGATGCCCTCAGGCACCGAGAAACTTAGTCCCATCGCCTGTCCCTGCTCATGATAAGGGTCTTGTCCGATGATCACCACCTTCACCTTGTCGAAGGGACAGAGATTGAAAGCGTTGAAGATCAGATGGCCCGGTGGGAAGCACTGTTGCGTCTTGTATTCCTCTTTCACCTGCTGGGTGAGACTGACAAAGTAGGCCTTGTCAAATTCCGCGCCCAAGTATTGTTTCCAGGAAGGTTCTATCTGTACGTTCATAATAAAAAGCCCCACCTCCGGTTAAGAGCCGGAGGTGGGGCCATTAAATATGTTGATTATTTGTTGTCGCTGATAAGATTCTCACCGGTCATGTCAGCAGGCTGCTCCAGCCCCATGATGTGCAGGATGGAAGGAGCCACATCGGCCAGACGTCCGTCCTTTACTGTGGCGCTGTTGTTGTTCGTCACATAGATAAACGGAACGGGGTTGAGAGAGTGAGCGGTGTTAGGCGTACCGTCGGGGTTGATGGCGTTGTCGGCATTGCCGTGGTCAGCGATGATGATAGCCTCGTAGTCGTTGGCCTTGGCGGCCTCAATGACATCGTGCACGCAGTGGTCAACAGCCCACACAGCCTTGGCGATAGCATTGTAGACACCTGTGTGGCCGACCATATCGCCATTGGCGAAGTTGACCACGATGAAGTCGTACTGCTGTGTGTTGATAGCGCCGACGAGTTTGTCCTTCACCTCGTATGCGCTCATCTCCGGCTGCAGGTCGTAGGTAGCTACCTTAGGCGAGTGCACGAGGATACGGTCCTCACCCTCGTAAGGAGCCTCGCGGCCGCCGTTGAAGAAGAACGTCACGTGAGCGTACTTCTCGGTCTCTGCTGTGTGGAGCTGGCGCAGACCCTTCTTAGAGAGGTACTCGCCGAGGGTGTCCTGAACGTTCTCTTTGGGGAAGAGAATGTGTACGCCCTTGAAGTTAGCATCGTATGGGGTCATGCAGTAGTACTGCAGATCCTTGATGGTGTGCATGCCTTCTGCTGGCATGTCCTCCTGAGTGAGCACCTGAGTGAGCTCGCGTGCACGGTCGTTACGGAAGTTGATGAAGATGATCACGTCGCCTTCCTGGATCGTACCGTCGACGGCGGAGTTGTTGATCGGCTTGATGAACTCGTCGGTCACACCTTCGTCGTAGCTCTCCTGCATGGCCTTGACCAAGTCGGTAGCCTGCTTTCCCTTGCCCTCGACGAGCAGGTCGTAAGCCTCCTTGACGCGGTTCCAGCGCTTGTCGCGGTCCATAGCGTAGAAGCGGCCGACGATGCTGGCGATATGAGCGCCGTTGTTGTTGCATACCTTCTCGATGTCTTCGATGAATCCCTTGCCGCTCTTCGGGTCAGTATCACGACCGTCCATGAAGCAGTGGACATAGACATCCTTGAGGTTATATTCTTTTCCGATCTCGATGAGCTTGAAGAGGTGGTTGAGGCTGGAGTGCACGCCGCCGGTAGAAGTCAGACCCATCAGGTGGAGCTTCTTGCCGGTCTTCTGAGCGTAGCTATAGGCGTTGACGATCTCCTTGTTCTTCAGGATGTCACCGCTCTCGCAAGCCTTGTTGATCTTCACCAGGTCCTGATAGACGATACGTCCTGCACCGATGTTCAGGTGTCCTACCTCTGAGTTGCCCATCTGTCCTTTCGGCAGACCGACATCCTCGCCGCAGGCCATGAGCTGAGAGTGAGCGCATGTAGCGTTGAGATAATCGAGATAAGGTGTCGGTGTGTTGTAGATCACGTCGCCTTTGCCATGCTGTCCGATTCCCCATCCATCGAGAATCATCAATAAAGCTTTCTTTGCCATAGTGTTAAAAATATGTTATGTTGTTGATATTCTGTATCACTGCAAAGTTACTACCTTTTCAGCGAATGACAAAATCTAAAGGCAGAATATCAGTTTCTATTTCGTGGATTATTACACAAATCATCTTGAATTACCCACTCATAAATTTTATTTCTCACAGATTTACACAGATCTCCACGGATGCGTACCCCTAAAGCAATAGATATTGCGAGCGCAGGGATCTGTGAGAATCTGTGAGATCAGTGAGACATTCCCGACCTAAAATCAAATTCTATCGTTTCCCTCAGTTGCTGCTCTTTCTATATTCCGACGGCGACATGCCGACATGCTCTTTGAAGTATTTGCCAAGGAAGCTTTGGTTGGCGAAGTGGAGGTCGTCGGTGATCTGCTTGATGCTCTTCGAAGTGTTTTTCAGCAGGTTGCGGAGCTCGAGTGTCACGTAGGTGTCGATCCACTCATTGGGCGTTTGGTGGCTGACCTGCTTAATGATCTCGGAGAGATACTTCGGCGTGATGCTCAGCTGCAAGGCATACCAGCCCACGCGACGCTCCTGACGGAAGTGCAACTCCACGAGTTGGATGAACTTCACGAAGATGTCCTCCGCGCGCGCCCGACGCGTCTGCATGAGCTGTTGCGACTGCCATATGGTGTTGCCCGCGTCGTAGATGAGAGCCTTGAGCAAACTCTGCACAGTCTCGCGGCGAAAGTGGTGGCGGGCGTCTCCAACCTTCGTCTTGATAAACGAGAAGAAGTCGACGATGTCCTGCTGCTTCTGTGGATCGAGATGATAAACGGGATGCATGCGCGAGAAGATATACATCGTTGAGAGGTCGTGCACACCGGCGAGGACCTCGTGGAAGTATTGGCTGGAGATGATAATGACCACCTCTTTGTGGTCCGGACTGAGCTTATAGTAGTCAAGTATGGCTCCGTTGCTGATGATGATGATGTCGCCAGCCCTCACCTTATGGTGGATGGTGTCGACGCTGTATTCTCCTTCACCTTGCGTGCAGAGCGCCAGCAGGATGAAATCCATGCGGCGGGGCTCCAAGGTGATGGGCATGTTGCTCATGTTCTCCATGAGTATGAGGTCGTCATCGATGTAGCTGCCTCCTTGGATGTGCTTGACGTCGTTGATGGAAATGCTGTTGAGACTCGTGTTCATATCTTATTGAAAAGTGTAGTCAATGAATATCGGTGCGACATCCACGGCTTCTGTCTCCGTGATCTGGTCGCGGCGGAAATATCTGTCGCCAGTCACCGTGACGCGGCGCTGGTATCCGATGGTGAAGACGGGGCTGGCCTGCTCGTCCATTTGTCCGTTGCAGGTATATCGCAGTCCGGCGGCCTCAATCTGCTCTCCCCATTGTGCCTCACGGAGGTTGAGCCGGACGAAGCCGCGGAAGCCGAGCCCATAGTCGTAGGTCACCTCATTGCCGTTGATGTCGAAATAGTTATACCCTCGGCTTCTGACGATTTTCTCCGCTGGCAGGTAGGCCGTGTAGGTCTTGCAGGGCGATGCTTGTTGTTGTGTAGTGCCCGCAGGGGTGGCTTCCGCGTCTTGCGTCACCACGGCATGTCGCCACAGCGCCGCGTCGAAGTCGCTTGCTGTCCACGGCGTGTCGGCTTGTCGCCCGTCGACCCACTCGCGTCCGTCGGGCGTGAGTCCCGATGCTGCATGGCGCCAGAGCCAAGAGTCGTCGCTGAAGTAAGCGAAGCGCTGTCCTTTGGAGTCGATGCCGTAGAAGACTGCCGACACCTGCCGTCGCGTGGCGTGGGGGAAGCCCGGGCTGTAGAGCACAGCCACCACGTTGCTGTCCGGGCGCAGATAGGGCGTCACGTCGAGCGTCACCGCAATGGCCGTCGTGTCGCCTTGCGGCCGTGACGGGTAGAAGAATGCGGTGCCCACCTTGGCTTCGTTGACATACACCTTGACGAGTCCGGTGGTCGCAATGGTGAGGTGAGCCTCACGATGGCGTGCGCCGGAGAGCAGGGTGGTGCGAAACCACACGTGGGCCAGGCTGTCGGTGTCGGGAGCAGCCACCCAGTGGGTGTTGAACTGCTGGGCATTTACCCACAGCGTCGCTGCCCACAAAACGATTGTCAACAGCCGGCCTCTCATTCTATAATTGTGTTTTTGTTCTTTTTCACTTTGATGATCTTTCTCATACCGTTGTAGACGAGCGTCACTTTACCGGTGCGCACGCCGGAGAGTTCGCATCGTGTGACGCGGCCATTCTTCCATACCATAGAGACAGTATAACCGCCGCGCGCCTTCAGTCCGCTGATGGAACCGTCGGCCCACTGCTGTGGAAGTGCCGGCAAAAGTTCTATCGTGCCGTCGTGGCTTTGCATGAGCATTTCACAAACACCGGCCACTCCACCGAAGTTGCCATCGATCTGGAAGGGGGGGTGTGCGTCGAAGAGATTGGGGAACGTGCCTCCGTGCTGCGACCGCGTGTGCTCGGGATCGACATATGTGAGAAGTTTCTGGTAGATGTGATAGGCCATCGGCCCGCTGTGGAGACGTGCCCATAGGTTGATGCGCCAGCCAGTACTCCATCCCGTGGTCTGTTCACCTTTTTGTCGTAGTGTCGCCGCGGCGGCCTCGGCGAGCCGGGGTGTACCGCTGACGGTGATCTGATGTCCGGGGTAGAGACCGATGAGATGGCTCTGATGACGGTGATGGAAGTCCTCATCGTCCCAGTCGTAATACCACTCGTTGAGGTCGCCGCTGTGTCCGACGACGTAGGGATGGAGCCGGTCGAGGGTGCTTTGCAGCGAATCGCGCAGGCTCTTGTCGGTGCCAAGCGTGCGTGCTGCCTGCAAAGTATTGGTGAACAGCTCGCGGATGATGGCCAAGTCGGCTGTACCACCGTACATGGTTGCTCCCTTATATCCTTTGGCGTTGATGTAGAAAGCCTCGGGCGATGTGCTTGGCGCGGTGATGAGTTCGTTGGGATTTATTGGGTTGGGGATGAGCCAGTGAAGCATGAAACGGCTTGCGCCGCGCATGAGTGGGTAGGCCGTACGGCGGAGATAGTGCTCGTCCTGAGTGTAGAGATAGTGGTCGTAGACGTTCTGCATGAGCCAGGCGCCGCCCATATTCCAGTTGCTCCACGTGGGACTCTCCTGCTTCTCTCCTACGGGATTCGTCATCGCCCAAATGTCGCTGTTGTGTCCGCAGCTCCATCCCTCGCGTATGCCGTAGTAGTTCCATGCGTTGCTATGTCCGGTCTTGGCGAGATTCTCACAGAAGGTGGCCAGCGGCTCAAACATCTCCGGCATGGCGGCGACGTCGCAGGGCCAATAGTTCTCCTCCAGATTGATGTTGATTGTGTAGTTGCCTCGCCAGGGTGCCCACAGCTTATCGTTCCACAGTCCTTGCAGTTCGGCTGGAGCTCCGGGTGTGCGTGAGCAGGAGATGAGCATGTAGCGGCCGTACTGGAAGTAGAGCGTTTCGAGGTATTTATCCAGTGCGCTGCTTTGTCCGTAACCCCGTATCATGCTGTCGGTGGGCTCGGCGTTGTTGGGCTGCGCGCCGTTGAGGCTGAGTCTCAACCGTTGATAGATCGGCTGATAGTCAGCGATATGTCGTGTGCGCAGGCTGTCGTAGGTGAAGTTGACCAGATGCCAGGCGTCGTCCATGGCATTGGCGAGATAGGGCGCGCCCTGTTTGACGGGATGGCGGTCGTAGCCATTGAAGCTCGTCTCGTTGACGAGATAGAGCGTCAGCTCGCTGGCCTGACGGACAAAGAGCGTGCTGTCGTCGTGCTCAATGGCGCCGTCGGGCGAGACGGCGCGCAGTACGGTGCAGAAATGGATGCTCTCGTTGGGGTCGCCGACGGCATTGCCCGTCATCGTCAGCTGTTTGTTGGCTGCCTTGACACCGTGGGGCACGAGTGAGCCGAGAGCCAGCCTGACGTTGATGGCCTTGGGTGTGGAACTCTTGATGCGCACGGCGATGACCTGGTCGGGATACGAGGCGAAGTATTCGCGTCGGTAGGTGATGCCTCTGCGTGTGTAGCGGTCGTGGCACAGCGCGCTGTCGAGGTCGAGCTCGCGGCGGTAGTCCGTCGTTTTACCCTCGTTGAGATCATAGATGCGCAGGGTGCCCAACGGCTCGTAGAACTGAGAGTTATGCCCCTGAACATGATGCTGTAGTGAGTCGGCGAGGGGATAGTCCTCGCTGAGGAGCGCCTGTCGGATCGCCGGAATCCACTGGTGAGCTGTGCTGTCAACACTGGGGTCAACGGGCTTGCCGGTCCAGAAGGTGATGTCGTTGAGGTGGATGATGTCGCAGTCGGGGGCTCCATAGACGAGTGCTCCCAATTTGCCGTTGCCGATGGGCAGCGACTGCTCGAAGAGACGGGCCGGCCGGTCGTACCACAGGCGCATGGGCAGTTGCTGCGCACGGATGGCAAGCGTCAGGGTAGCCAGGGCGAGAGTAGTGATGAGTCGGTGCATGGATGATGAGGTTTGAGGAAGACGACGAAACCAGTGAACTGGCTGTCGGCTGTCGAAAAAAGGAGGGGGCGGTCTGTAACGGCCGCCCCCCACTTATAGATAGATGTGTGATTTGTCTTTGCGAAAAGACGCTGGTGAGCGCGTGTCGCAACTACGCGTCAATGTTGGCGTAGGTGGCGTTTTGCTCGATGAACTCGCGTCGGGGCTCCACATCATCGCCCATGAGCATGGAGAAGATCTCGTCGGCTTCGGCAGCGTTCTCGATGGTCACCTGCTTGAGCAGGCGTGTCTTAGGATCCATTGTGGTTTCCCAGAGCTGGTCGGGATTCATCTCACCCAAACCTTTGTATCGCTGCGTGTGGATGCTCTTGCCGTCCTCTACGCCATTGCCGTATTTGTCGAGGAAAGCCTGGCGCTGCTGGTCGTTGTAGCAGTATTCGCTGACCTTACCCTTGTAGGTGCACTTATAGAGTGGTGGCGTGGCGATATAGAGGTGTCCGTCTTCGATGACTTTCGGCATGAAGCGGTAGAAGAGTGTCATGATCAGGGTGTCGATGTGTGAGCCATCGACATCGGCATCGGTCATGATGATGATCTTGTCGTAGCGGAGCTTGTCGATGTTGGCCTCGCGGTCGTCCTCGCCGTCGACACCAAAGCGTACGCCGATGCTCTGGATGATGTTCATCACGGACTCTGCCTCGAAGACACGGTGCCACTGTACTTTCTCGACGTTGAGGATCTTACCGCGCAACGGCAGGATGGCCTGGGTGTAGCGGTCGCGGCCCTGCTTGGCGGAGCCACCTGCAGAGTCACCCTCGACGAGGAAGATCTCGCACTTCTTCGGGTCTTTGTTGGAGCAGTCGGCCAGCTTACCGGGCAGTCCGCCACCGCTCATCACGCTCTTGCGCTGCACACTCTCGCGTGCCTTGCGGGCAGCCACACGGGCTGTTGCTGCGAGAATCACCTTTTCACAGATCTTCTTAGCTTCTGCCGGATGCTCCTCGAGATAGTTGGTCAGCGCTTCACCGACGGCTTGGTTAACGGCACCGGTGACCTCGCTGTTGCCGAGCTTGGTCTTGGTCTGACCCTCAAACTGTGGTTCGGCGACTTTGATGGAGATGACGGCAGTGAGTCCCTCGCGGAAGTCCTCACCGGCTACTTCTATCTTTGCTTTCTCGATCTGCTTGGAGATAGCCGGGTCGTTGTCGGCATAGTTTTTCAGCACACGGGTCAATGCCTGACGGAAGCCCGTGACGTGGGTACCGCCCTCGATGGTGTTGATGTTGTTGACGTAAGAGTGGAGGTTCTCGGAGTAGTCGGTGTTGTACATGATGGCCACTTCGATGGGCACGCCCTGCTTCTCGGTCTTCAGATAGATGACGTCGTCGAAGAGATGCTGACGGTGACGGTCGATGTAGCGCACCATCTCCTTGAGTCCGTCCTTGGCGTGGAAGACTTCTTGGCGTGTCTTGCCGTCGTCGTCGGGACGCAGGTCGGTCAGCGTGATCTTGATGCCGGCGTTGAGGTAGGCCAACTCACGCATACGGCGCGCCACGATGTCCCACTGGAAAGTGGTGGTGGTGAAGATGGTGGGGTCTGGCCAGAACTGCTGGCGTGTACCGCGCTTGTCGGTGTCACCGATGATGCGCACGGGATAGAGCGGCTTTCCCTTTTCGTATTCCTGCTGATAGATTTTACCTTCGCGGAAGACTTGTGATTTCATGTGAGTGGAGAGCGCGTTGACACAGCTCACGCCAACGCCGTGGAGACCACCGCTGACCTTGTAGGAGCCCTTGTCGAACTTACCACCGGCGTGGAGCACGGTCATGACGACTTCCAAGGCACTCTTGTGCAGCTTCTTATGCTCGTCAACGGGGATGCCTCGGCCGTCGTCCTCTACGGTACAGGAGCCGTCCTCGTTGATGGTCACCTCGATGTTGTGGCAGAAGCCTGCCATAGCCTCGTCGATAGAGTTGTCCACGGTCTCGTTGATGAGGTGGTGCAGACCCTTCTCACTGATGTCGCCAATATACATAGCCGGACGCTTGCGCACGGCTTCCAAGCCCTCCAGCACTTGAATGTTGGAGGCGGAGTAATTATCCTCTGGATGTTGATTTTCTGCCATTTCTGTTTAGTTCGTATTTATCTGCAAAGGTACTAAAAAAGCGTGAGATAGCGAAAACTTATGCTGTGAAAAATAACTTCAAAGGGTGGCTTTTATCTCTCACGCAGAGCCACAGAGCCATTTTGACAAAAACAAGTAAAACCCTCGCTGTGATGTAAGGGCTGTGCCCTTTGTTTCTTCTCCGGTGCCGTCTTGCTTCGAAGCAAGCTTCGGCAAGTCGGCACCGGAGAAGAAACAGCCTTCGTGCCTCAGGCTTGCATCACAGCAAGAAAATCGTGAAAACAGGCTGACGCGGTGATAATTGATACCTCTTGGTCGCTTCGATGATGATACCTTGAATAGAGACCTCAATATTATGTGTATTGTGATAATTATATTGTATCGCTTTATAATGTGTCTCTGTGTGAGATTAATCGGTCGTGCCCTCGCAACGTTGGCGCTCTTAAAATCTGTTGAAGAAACTGACAATTTTCCGCCCAAATACAGGCGATTTTCTGAACGAAGACCCTCCTTGGCCCGAATTATGCGAATTTTAGTGATTTTTATAAAGTACTGAAACCTAGGGTGTTATAAATGTGAGGTAATTTCGACAAACACAAAAAGGTACTTTGACGCAAAATTCTCTAGAGAATTTCTCGTCAAAGTACCTTTTTCATCATGTCATCTCGGCTTTCTGACCACATCATCTCGGTACTTTGACCTTGTAAAACTACCGAGATGAGGCCATCAAATGACCGTTTTGATCAGTTCAACTCACGTTTTTGTGGTTTTCGCGCTACTTTTTGCTTATTTCTCCTCTTTCGTTTTCTCTAGATTGAAAGTTGAGAGTGAGGTGTTTTTGTCAATAACATTTCACTATTAACTTTCAGATCTTTGTATTTGTCTCAGTGCCTCCCAGTCTCTGTGTGAAAGGATTATTGCCCTGGTGCGATGACACGGTATTTGCCGCTGAGATGCATGAAGGCAAAGAGACGGAGCAGGCCATCGTAGTAGGCATCGAAGTATCCGTCGGCAAAGGGCACGTTGGTGGAGCGCCACAGACGCTCGACAAAGTCGCGAGCCTTGGCGTGGTCGGCAACTAACGACGCGGCGGCGAGTGCGGAGACGAGACCTACGGAATGACGCAGTCCGGGTTTGCCGCCACCCTCGTAAGGCCTCTCGGCTGCCATGCCGTCAATGCGGTACTGGTCGACATAAGCGTCGATGCCCTTGTTGAAGAAGAAGTCCTGCACGGTGTTGGCGTAGTGGTGTTGCCATGCTGTGTCGGCGCAGGCCCAGCTATAGTCCAGCGCGATGTTCATCGGCATGCGCCAGGAGTCGTAACGGAAATCCCGGTTTCCCTTCATAGCTTTGTCGCCCGGTGGTGTGAGTGGCTTGCCGTCGTAGGCGGTGATGTCGGGACAGAGTGCCGTGTGCGGGTCGATGCAGAGGTGGAGATAGCGGCGCGCCGCAGAGGCGCAAGCCTTGTAGTAGTCGGCGTGACCGTCGCCAGCCCATCGCGCCCATACCTCGTAGAAGGCAGGGAGGTGGTAGCTCGGATCGGTGAAGCGTGCACCGAAGCCACTCGGCGTGAAGGTGATGAGGCGGTGCTTAGGGTTGATGAATGCGTTGGCGCTGTCCTGGCCGTTGCCTTCCCTTGCGAGGCGCAGCAGTCGTTGGGCTTCGGCGAGGTAGTTGATACCCGACTGGTTGCCCCAGCGATTGGAGGCGAAGATTAGCGAAGTGATCATATACAACTCTCCGTCGCTGGCCGGACCCTCAGCGTTGTGCGTGCCGTCGGTCTTGCAACTCCAGGCGTAGTACCCCGCCAACGGCCCTTGGCGCATGAGCATGTAGCGCTGAGCCCAACGCAGCAGGCGGTCGAAGATGTCCTTGCGGTTCATCTCCACGGCGATCATCATGCCGTAGGACATGCCCTCCGTGCGCACGTCGTGGTTCTTCAGGTCGGAGATGTAACCCAAAGAGTCGCCCACTTCGAAGTAGACACGGTTGGGACCGAAGAACACCTCTTGGAATACGTCGTTGACACGGCGGTCGATGTCCGCTGTCAAATAGCCCATCTCAGCAAAATAGTTGCGGTAGCGGCCGGTTTGCATGCCGCCTTGAGTATAGGCCGGAATCGGTTTGCCTTCGAAGGAGATCCAGTCTACGTCGACATTGCTGCCCTTTTCGAGTTGCACCTTGATGTCGTTGGTTGCGGCAGCGACGGGCGCGATGGTGACCGTCTGCTCGGAGAATGTGTCGCTGGGCGCTATGTTGAGGTGGGCGACGCACTGCTTGCTAACAGTCACGGCAACAGTGGACGGGGTTTGCGCACGGGCGCGGAGCGTCAGACGGCAGAGGTTGGGTCGGAAGGATACGCGGTTGTATCGTGCCCAGCCTTGGCGGTTGAGGCGCAGTGCCCAGCCTCGGAAGGGTTGCAGGCCGTCCAAGAGAACGGCTTGTGCACCGGTGGACGAGATGCTGCTGTAGCGGTCGATCTCTATGTGGCGACGGGCATCGGTGATGCCGATACCGCGCAGCGTCGGCTTTACCTTCACGATCGTACCGTCGGGACGGAAGCTCAGCGAGTCGATGCGTACGGACCGGCACTTGTCAAACGACGGAGAATAGTCGTTGTGATGATAGAAGAGATACCATTGTCCGCGGTACTGCACGATGGAGTGGTGGTTGGTCCAGCACTTGTCGGGCCACTCATCCATGAAAATTCCTTTGAAGGTATAGGGGCCTTCTGGGCTTTTGCTCATGGCATAGGCCAGTGTCTCGGTGCCATTCTTCTGCCGCACCCAGGGGAAGGTTAGGTAGAAAAGTCCGTTGCGCTCAAAGGCGAAGGGCCCCTCCTTGAAGCCCTCGGGCAGTCCCGTGATGGTCTTTGGCGCCTCGGCCAGTGACTGATAGTCGTCGTTCATGCGCGCTACGGTGATACCGCCGTTGCCGGCCCAGAAGAGATAGGTCTCGCCCCGGGAGGTCTGAAGCATACACGGATCAATGCCCCTCACGCCATCCAGTGGTTTGGCGGTTGGTGTGAAGGGCCCGATGGGACTGGGTGCTGTGGCGATGCCGATGCCGAAGCCGCGCTCCGACGCCAGTCCGGAAGGAAAGAGCAGATAGTAGCGGCCCTGATGCTCCACGCAGTCGGGAGCCCACATGGCGTAGCCTTCATGGTTGGTCCAAGGCACTTGCTTCTGGTCGAGGATGACGCCGTGGTCGGTCCAGTCGGCGAGGTCTGTGGATGAAAAGACGTGGTAGTCGGCCATGGCAAACCACCGCCGTTCGGGTGTCACCGGACTGATGATGTCATGGGAGGGGTAGAGATAGACACGGTCGCCGAAGACGCGGGCGGTTGGATCGGCCGAATATTGGTCACGGATCACCGGATTTTGGGCGGCGGAGGACGACGGTGGCAGTAGCAGCGCGGTTGCCAATGCGCACCATAGTGCTCGGGAGTGTCTTCTTAGAAAGGTAGTCATGTGTGTAGTGGTATTGCTTAGTTATAGGTGAGGCAAAGATACGAAAAATAGGGAAGAGGCTGTTTGGATGGAGTAACAAAATGTTTGTCGCTTGTTACGAATGTCGAAGTGTGGCAGGAGAAACGGGGAAGAAGAGGGATTAGGCTTTGTTTGGGCTTGACGAAAAAAGCGAGATTGTGTGCAGAAACAAATAGGTGTGACAGATTTTTTTTGTAATTTTGCAGGCAATGACATTACGTAGTTTGTTTCTCATCATAGTTTCGTGTCTGCAAGTGTTGCCATCGGCAGCGGCAGGGAGCTTCTTCACTACGACGGGCTATAGCTTCGTGCGGCGCAGTGGGGGACTGTCGTATTCGGTGAAAGTGGATTTCCCCGTCGACGGCGAGGTTCATGCACTGGACAGCGTGAAGGCTTGGATATGCAGCATCCTCGACGGGGATGAGCCGAATGGGCTGGATGAGGCAAGCTTCGAAAACGTGATGCAGCAGAGCTATGAGACCTTTCTCAAGGAAGACAGCGGAGTGTCGCGACGCGTGGAAATCATGCGCAGCTATGAGGACGAAAAAATCGTGACCTATCAGTCGCAGGTCGTGGACCGTGACACGGCGACGTGGCAGGACGAGGACTGTGCGTCGTTCAGCAAGAAGGACGGACACCGGCTGAGCATTCGGGAAATCTTCAAGTGTCCGGAAAGAAAGATCAAGCAACTGATGTGGCGGTTTCGTGGCGATCTGCCCGTGGGTGTATCGGGTCCCGATGAACTCGTTGTCGGTGATGCCGGATACATCGATGGCTGGGTGGTGGTCATTGGTCCTGCGCAGGGCTACACGGGTGCGGCCTATCGCATCCGCTATCAGGTGGCTGAGCCCTATCTGCGAGGGAAGCGCACGGGTGGCTATTATGATGGTGTAGAAGACGACGAATGAGTGAAAAGACGGGTGAAAGGAGGTGAGGCGGAAACGTAGGGACACAAAAAAGCCGCTCTTTCAGAGCGGCTGAATATCTTACATCAACAATGTCTGAAGCACGGATTAGCCGAGCTTGTTGATATGCTGTGCCAAACCAGACTTCAAGTTGGCAGCTTTGTTAGCGTGGATGATGTTGGTCTTGGCCAACTTGTCCAACATCTTCTGTACCACGGGGAACTGCTTAGCAGCCTCGTCCTTGTCAGTGGTAGCGCGCAACTTACGAACAGCGTTACGCATCGTCTTTGCATAGTACTTGTTATGCAAAGTCTTCACCTTGGTCTGGCGAATTCTCTTTACTGATGATTTGTGATTTGCCATCTTTAAATTTCTACTTTTTATTTCTGTTTGTAGTCCCTAGCAGAGTCGAACTGCTCTTTAGAGAATGAAAATCTCTCGTCCTAACCGATAGACGAAGGGACCATATTATTTTCGTGGGTGCAAAGTTACTGCTTTTTCTTTGAGTCACCAAATTTTCTCTCATTAATTTTTTCTAAATGCTTGATTTTTCGTATTTTTGCGGTTGTATGGAAACAAAAACGCGGGCTATCGTGCTCAGATCTGTGCGATATGGTGATTCTCAGATCATTGTCGACGTCTTCTCAAGAGAGAAGGGGAGAGCGTCGTTTATCTGTCATGTCTCGAAAAACGGGCGGGGAAAGATCAAACAGCAGCTGTTTCAACCGCTGACCATCTTGGAGATAGTCTATGACGACAGGCCCACACGCAACCTGCAACGCTTCCGCGACATACGTCTGGCGCAGCCGTTCTTCTCGATTCCTTTTCAACCTGAGAAACTGGCAATAGGCCTCTTCATCGCGGAATTTCTGTCCTATGCGCTGCGAGACGAGCAATGCGACGTGCCACTGTATGGCTATGTGGAGAGCAGTGTGACGTGGTTGGACAACGTGGTGGGGCAGTTTGCCAACTTCCATCTCGTGTTTATGCTGCGCCTGTCGCGGTTCATCGGTTTCTTCCCTAACCTGGAAGAGATGGCTGAGGGCGACTGGTTTGACCTGCGCAATGGTGTGTTTACTCCCGTAAGGCCCTTGCATCCAGACTTTCTCCGGCCGGAGGAGGCGGCGAAAATAGGCACGCTGATGAGGATGAACTACGACAATATGAGATTTTTCCGCATGAGCAGTGCCGAGCGAAACGAGTGTGTCGACACGATACTGACCTTCTATCGGCTGCATATCCCTAACTTCCCGGAGATGAAATCGCTGCCGGTGCTAAGGGAACTCTTCTGACAACAGTCGTTTCCCAAAGCCTTTGACGATGCGGTATTGCGTTTAGACAAAAAAGAAGCCTCCCCTGTGGCAATGCCACAGGGGAGACTTCAATGCTTAAAGTTTGCTATATCAGCCGGTCAGAAGACCGGGAGGTTATGCCAGGAGTTGGCGGACAATGGTGGAGATGACCTTACCGTCGGCCTTGCCAGCCATCTGCTTGGTAGCCTGTCCCATCACTTTGCCCATGTCCTTCATGCCCTGCGCACCCGTCTGAGCGATGATGTCCTTGACCTGCGCGGTGATTTCTTCCTCAGTGAGAGGCTTGGGCAGGTATTCCTTGATGACTGCCACCTGCGCAAGCTCAGCGTCGGCGAGATCCTGCCGCTTGGCCTTTGCATAGGTGTCGGCACTTTCCTCACCCTGCTTGGCGAGCTTTTGCAGGATCTTCAAAGCGGCTGCGTCCTCCAAGGTGTCGTTGGCACCGGGAGCTGTCTTGGCCTCGATGAAGTATTTCTTAATGTTGCGCAGTGCCTCCAGACGCACCTTGTCACGCGCTTTCATGGCTGTGCGGATGTCACTGCTGACCTGATCAAATAGATTTGTCATATCTCTTTGTTGTTTTTAAATCCTTGTTTTTGGCGGCATAGGGCACCGTTGGGCTATGCGAAGCTGATGATGCCGGGCACGGTATCGGCCTGCTCGTCGGTTGAGGGCTTGTCGTCCTTATGGCCGGAACCTGTGTTGCGGATGTCGTCGAGCATCTGCCGTGTACGCTTGTAGGTCGGCGTGTTCTCCACAGCGAGAATGACATCCTCGTTGTCGAGCGTGTCGGGCGTGAAGATGTAGACATGAGGACGGTGCTTCATCATCGGGTTTTTGCCGTCCTTGCCATAGTAGCGGTTGCGGCGGTCGGCCCTTTCAGCTGCGATCTCTTCTTCCTGCGCAATGCGGTTGGCTTCCTCTTGTGTATGGCGATCCCGGCGGTCCTTGGGCTCCACGTCTTCCACACCGAAACCAGTAGCGAGGATCGTGACCTTGACCTTCTTGCCGAGTTCTGGGTCTGTGGCCAGTCCCCATTTGATCTCGAAGTCGTCGCCGAACTTTGCCATGAAGTCGTTGACATCGTTCATCTCCTCCATCATCAGCCCCTGGTTGTCGTTCTTCTCGTTGGAGAAAGCGATGGAGAGCAGGATCTTCTTGGAGTTGAAGACGTCGTTGTCGTTGAGCAGTGGTGAGTTGAGTGCGTCGTCGATAGCCTTCTTCACACGTCCGTCGCCCTCACCGTAACCGGTACTCATGATGGCAACGCCACCGTCCTTGAGAACTGTCTTCACGTCATTGAAGTCGAGGTTGATGAGTCCGTGAATGGTGATGATCTCGGCGATGCTCTTAGCTGCAACACTTAGTGTGTCATCGGCCTTTCCGAAAGCGTCGAGAACTGTCAGCTCGGGATAGATCTCGCGCAGGCGCTCATTGTTGATCACGAGCAGGGCGTCGACATGCTTCGCCATCTCTTCGACACCGTCGAGAGCTTGGTCGATCTTCTTGGGACCTTCGAAACGGAAGGGGATGGTGACAATGCCTACGGTGAGGATACTCATCTCCTTGCTGACCTGCGCGATGACAGGGGCGGCACCGGTACCTGTTCCGCCGCCCATACCGGCCGTGATGAATGCCATCTTCGTGCCGTCATTGAGCATAGCCCTGATTTGGTCGATGCTCTCCATTGCGGCCTGACGGGCACGCTCGGGACGGTTGCCGGCTCCGAGACCTTCGGCACCTAATTGAAGGTGCTCGGGTACGGGAGAGTCGTTCAAGGCTTGCGCGTCGGTATTGCAAAGTACAAATGACACGTCGTGGATGCCTTCACGGTACATGTGGTTCACGGCATTGCCACCGCCACCACCGACACCGATGACCTTGATGATACTCTGCTCTTTGTCAGGCTGACCGAAATCGAGAATGGAAGGCTTGGCGCTTTCCGTGAGTGAGGAAGGCTTGTTGCCTTCCATCTTGTTGTTGTTATCTGGCATAGTGGTCTGTCTTTAATGTAATCATGTTGAGTTTTATTTCTCGTCTTCCTCATCCTCTACCATCTTGCGGCCAAAGCTCTTCAATCCGTTGACCGCTTTGTGGAACCAGGAATTCTCACGTTTCTTACTTCGACGCTCTTCTTCCTCTTCGGCTTCTTGCTGTCTGCGACGCTCCTCTTCTTCCTCCTCTTTGCGTTTGGCAGCCTCTTCGGCGGCTTTCTCAGCCTCAGTTTTGATGATGCCCTTGCCGTTTTCTGTCGTAGTGTGTGTGAGGGTGGGCTGGTCAGGAGTGCTGTCGGCAGCTTGCTCGTTCTGGAAGAGTGAATCACTGATTTCGCTTCCGGCACAGTTCATATTGCCTTTAGCCAGCAAACCGAGCACGGTGCACATGGTGCCGTCCTTGGCGGTGACAGCCGGGCTCTTGGAGATGATGGTTGTCGTGACAGAGCCTGCTATTCTCACCTTATCGGTGTGGGTAAGGATCTTGAAGGCTTTGTCGATGTCTTTCATGTTGGATCCGCCACCGGTGAGGACGATGCCTCCAAGGAGTTTACCAATGTATTCGTCGGGTACCTGATGCCATGCGTTCTCGATGATTTCCTGCAAGCGGGCCTCTACGATCTCCACAAACTTAGGCATGTCAATGCTGCGGTCGTGGTCGATAGGATAGGTCTTGCCCATGTCGATCTCGCTGGAGTCGGTATAGGCAGCGGCATATTTGAGTTTCATCTCTTCCGCCGTCTTGTCCTCCATCTGCAAGGATGTGAGGTCTTTAGTGATGTTGTTACTGCCCAAGGGAATGACAGCTAAGTGACGGAGGATGTCGCGGTAGTAAACGGCAACGGTTGTCGTCTCGGCTCCTAAGTCTACGAGGACACTGCCACTGCGGCGCTCGGCATCGGTGAGTACGGCATCGGCGAGAGAGAGAGGAGAAAGATACATCTCTGCGATGGCGATACCGGCATTCTCAAAACAGCGGTTGAGATTGCGGTAGAAGGACTTGCGCCAGAGGATGTTGAGGAAGTTGCCTTCCAATCTGGTGCAGATAAAGCCTGTCGGGTCGACTTGGAGCTGATTGTCTACCTTGTATTCTTGTGTGACAGCGTCAAGGATCTCCTGATCAGGATATTGCATGCTGCGGTTGGCATCCATCAGACCGTTGACCATATCAACCGTCACCTTGGTGTCAGCAGGCAATTGCTTGACGATGATGTTTTTTTCACTGCGTATCGATTGACCGTTGACGCCGACGTAGACGCGTGCGATCTTAGTCTTGAGTATGTTCTCGAGTTTCTTGATCACATTGCCCAAGGCCTGTACAGTCTTGTCGATATTGTTGACCACGCCTTTGCGAATGCATGAAGTAGCGTCTTCCTTTACGACAGCCAGAACCTTTATGCTGCCGTCGAGGTTCTTCTTACCCGCAATGCCGGTGATTTTTGAAGATCCCAGCTCTATTGCTACTATAAAATCTGCCATACGTAAATAGTAATTATCAATTCAGTTCTTCCGTTTTTTCGTATTGTCTCTTTTTGCAAATGATTTGGTTGTCAAACTCCACGTTGATGTAGGAGTATTTGTTCCATCCGGCTTGCGAGAGTCCATATTTATAGAACTTCTCCAACCGGTCCATTTTGCGGTCGATATAGTCGGTGACCAGTTGCTTGCGCTTGTCGGGCCTGTTGGTCTCAGGCAACTGACCGATGTAGATGATCTGATCACCGACGCGCGGTACGAGCTCAATGCCTCTGTCAGGCAATATGTTGATTTGCTCGATCTGGTTTTTCCAAAAGTCATTGGCCATCAAAGCCTCTCCCACAAAGGCCACATAGTTGCGGGCAAACCACTTGTTGATGTAGCCTGTGGCTATGATCAGGTCGCTTGTGTAATGCGAGTTGGGCATGATGCTGTTGTTGTCGTCCAAGTAATAGTCGTCACCGTTGACGGACTTGATGCGCAGTGTGGGCATACGCTGCGTGAGTGTGACGCATACATGTCCATCCTGAGTCTTATAGCATTGGGCCGACTGCACAAAAGGACTTCTCTTCAGCACTTCTTCGATGGTGCGTGTATCGACGGTATACAGGGGCTTGCCCAAAGGGTAGAGTCCACCGTCTTTCAGCCGGCTCTTGATCTCCTTAGCTGTGATAAAGCCGTTGGTGGCTTCGTCGGCTATGTCGATATTGACCTGAGTGCATATCTGCTTCTCCTGATCAGGCTTGTCAAAGACGACGAAAGCGATGACAAGATAGGCCGCCAGCATGAAGTCAATAGTGCCCAGAATGATTTTTCCTCGGTTCATCCGCATGGTTCAGATAACTTGTTCAGGATGACACGCGGCGCGGACTGTGCCGCACCGGATGCCTTATTTCTTTTTCTCTTCCAGAATACGTGTGATCTGTGGAACCATGTTGTCGAGATCGCCGGCTCCTAAGATGATCAGCACATCGAAGTCGCGGCTCTTGACCAAATTGAGGACGTCGGCCTTCTGGATCATTCTCTTTTCCACGCCGGGCTTGAGGTTGTCGTAGATCAGCTGCGACGTGACGCCGGGAATCGGAGCCTCGCGGGCCGGATAGATCTCGGTGAGGATGACCTCGTCGAAATGGCTCAGCGCATCAGCGAAGTCCTTGTAGAAGTCGCGGGTGCGGGTGTAGAGATGCGGCTGGAAGATAGCGGTCAACTTACGGTTTGGGTAGAGCTCGCGTAAGCTCTTGGCGCTTTGCTGGATTTCCTTGGGGTGATGAGCATAGTCGGAAAGCAGCACGTGACGGCCGTTGTTGATTTTGAAGTCGAAGCGGCGCTCTACGCCGTGGTATGTACTCATGCCGTAGCGCAGTTCCTCGGCTGTGCAACCATTGAGCTGGGCCAGTGCCATGGCAGCCACACCATTCTCTATATTAATAGGTACGGGCTGCCCGAGCTTCACACTCGTGACGTTCTCCACGGGTGAGATGAAGTCGAAAGTGATGTTGCCATTCTCAATCTTGATATTCTCAGCATGGAAGTCTCCTTCGTCGCGGCTATAAGTATAGGTCTTTACACCTTTCTGTACGTTGGGTTGCATCTCCAGATTTTTGTGGATGATGAGGGCGCCTCCGGGCTGGATCAGTTCGGTGTAGTGACGAAAACTCTCAAGATATGCCTCTTTGGTACCGTAGATATCAAGGTGGTCGGGATCGGTGGCGGTGATGACAGTCATCCATGGGCGCAACCAATGGAAAGAGCGGTCGAACTCATCAGCCTCGATGACGACACAGTCGCTGGTGTTGGAAAGGATATAGTTTGTACCGTAGTTCTTTGAGATACCACCTAAAAAGGCGTTGCAGTCGACGTGGCTCTGATGCATGATGTGAGCGCACATAGTCGACGTAGTCGTCTTGCCGTGTGTGCCGGCAACACAAAGTCCTTTGTGAGAGCGTGTCAGCATGCCGAGCACCTGAGCGCGCTTCTGTACTTCAAATCCATTGTCGCGGAAGTACTGCAATTCCTGATGCTCAGCGGGAATGGCAGGCGTATAGACGACCAAACACGACTTGCTGTCGCGGCAAGCGTGAGGAATCTCATCGACGTTCTCTTTGTAGTGGATGACCATGCCTTCCTTTTCGAGCTGTTGTGTCAGCGTAGAAGGAGTCTTGTCATAACCGGCCACAACGAGACCTTTATGGATGAAGAAGCGGGCCAATGCACTCATGCCGATGCCACCGGCACCAATGAAATAAACGGCTTTTATATCTTTGAGTTCCATGATGTTTAAAGAGTTATTTGCATATCTTGGAAGGATGACAGTCCCATCTTGAGAGGAGCCCCGTCTCTTCCGAAGCGTTTTATTGTTTTCCCCATGCGAGTTTGACGACCTCGTTGGCAATGACGTCAGCGGAGTCTTTCAGTCCGAGTTTCTTGATGTTTTCTGTCAGTGAAGCGAGTTTAGTGTCGTCGTGTACGATCTCCAAGGCTTTGTCGAGCAACTTGTCGGGGGCATCCGCATCCTTGACATAGATGGCGGCGTCTTTATCAACGAGCGCCATGGCATTCTTGGTCTGATGGTCTTCTGCTACATTAGGGCTTGGCACCAGAATGACGGCTTTGCCGATGAGACAGAACTCACTGATGGAGCTGGCACCGGCACGGCTGATGACCAGGTCGGCAGCACGATAGGCGGCGCCCATGTCGCTGATGAAGTCGAGCACTTGCAGGTTGGGGATGTCGCCAAAGTCCTTCACGGTCTGGTTCATCTCGGCATTGTAGTACTTACCGGTCTGCCAGATGAACTGCACGTCGGCATTTTTCACCTTGTCGAGATGCTGTCGCATGCTCTCGTTGATCGTGCGCGCTCCCAGGCTGCCTCCCACGAGGAGTATCGTCTTCTTGTTGGGATCGAGTCCGAACTTGGCCCTTGCGTCCTCCTTAGAGATGGTTGCATCCACAACATTCTGTCGGACTGGGTTGCCCGTCATGATGATTTTGTCAGCCGGGAAGAAACGATCCATACCCTCATATGCCACACAGATCTTGCTGGCTTTCTTTGCCAACAGCTTGTTCGTGACGCCGGCATAGCTGTTTTGCTCTTGGATGAGGCATGGGATACCCATGTTGGCACATATGTTCAAGGTCGGTCCGCTGGCGTATCCACCTACTCCGACAGCCACCATCGGCTTGAAGTCTTTGACAATTTTCTTTGCCATCCGCTCGCTCTTCCAGATTTTGAAGAGCACAGCGATGTTTTTCAGTAGATGCTTACGGTCGAAACCGCAGATAGGCAAGCCTTTGATATCGTAGCCTGCCGCGGGCACACGCTGCATCTCCATGCGTCCCAGGGCACCCACGAACTGGATTTTAGCACTGGGATATTTGGCTTTGATGGCGTTGGCGATAGAGACTGCAGGGAAGATATGGCCTCCTGTGCCTCCGCCGCTGATGATGACTCTTAATTCTTTCTCCATGTCACCTATTTCTTATTTTCCGCAAAAGTAATCAAAAAAAATGTCTTTTGATCATTTTTGTTCTACTTTATTTTGTTTCTTCTGTACCAAATGACTATTTGTTATACATTTGTTTCCTTATCATTGGTTGCCGCGTTGTCAGCTGCAACCTTCTTCGGCTGAGGCTCAGGTGTCTTTTTCGCTGAACGGCTGACGCTGAGAATGGCACCTAAGTAGATGCAGTTGATGATCGTGGACGTACCACCCTTGCTGATGAGCGGCAGAGGCTGACCTGTCACAGGAACGAGTCCTACGGCCACACACATGTTGAACAGCGCTTGTGTGACCAGTAGCAGAGCGAGTCCCATGGCTAAGAGGGCTGGGAAATTGTTCTCGCATCGGCTGGCGATACGGCCTGTTCGGAAGAGTAGGATGATGTAGAGCATTGCCACAAACGCAGCGCCCTCTATGCCTAACTCTTCGATGATAATGGCATAGATGAAGTCGGAGAAGGCCTGCGAAAGGAAGTCACGCTCCACGGAGTTGCCCGGTCCTTTACCGATGATGTTGCTGGAAGCAATGGCGATATTGGCGTGGGCTGTCTGAGCGTCTTTGTCGAGGTCGACTTTCTCAGGCGGTATCTCTTCGTGGTCGCTGAACTTGTCAATACGTGATTTCCACGTGTCGAGTCGGTGTAGCATGCCTCCACCCTTGGCTTTCTCCGGTTGCTTGTCGTCTACTTGTTCCGTAAGCTGCCCTTCCGTAGAGGCGTCTTCATTGTCGTGTCCAAAGATCATGACCGTCATAATCACCAAGACGATGACCAGAGCGACGCTTCCGATGAGCTTGCCAAGCTGTTGGACTGGCACTCGTCCAATGATCATCATGAAGAAGACGACGGCACACAGCAGTGCGGCCGTGGAGAGATTCTCCACCATGATGAATGGAATGATGAAGGCACAGACTACCAGGATGTAGGGCATAGCATGGCGGTCGGCGCCACGCTCTGTCTGCATGGCACTCAACACCTGTGCCGTTGCGAGTACCAACGTGCCTTTGGCAATCTCAGAGGGCTGGAACTGCAAGCCGAAGATCGAGAGCCATCGTTGTGCGTCGTTGGTGGAGTGACCGACGAAGTCGACCCATGCGAGCGTCGCAACAGAGATGAATAGCAGGATCGGTGTGGCGATCTTGAAGTACTTGCATTTGATGTTAAGGGTGACGATAGCCAAGAACACACCGATGCCCAGCAGGCCGATGTGCTTGATGATTGGCGCGACATAGCTTCCTCCTTTGTAGGTCAGCTCGGAAGAGGCCGAAAAAACCTCCACGATGCTGATAAGACAAAGGAAGAAAAACACCATCCAGATGACTTTGTCTCCCTTGAATATGTTTCCAAATTTCTTGTTGTCCACTTGTTATCTATGTTGAAAGGCCGGGGCAAAATTCCTCCGGGCCGTATCCTTTACAGGCTTCTGACTTGTTGCTTGAACTGCTCGCCACGGTCCTCCATGTTATGGAAGAGGTCGAAACTGGCGCAGCAGGGCGAAAGCAAAACCGTGTCGCCAGGACGGGCCATGTCGTAACATGCCTTCACGCAATCCTTCATGTTGTGCGTGTCGCGTACGGGAATGCCCAGCTGATCGAAGAAGTTGTGGAGCTTTGTGTTGTCGGCACCAAGGTAAACCAGTCCCACGCACTTCTGCTGAACTAACTCTTTGATGGCGTTATAGTCATTGCCTTTGTCCTTACCGCCAAGGATGAGGATGACAGGTGTGCGCATGCTCTCTAAGGCATACCAGCAAGCATCGACATTGGTGGCCTTGGAGTCGTTGACATAATGCACGCCAGCCACGTCGCAGACTTTTTCCAGACGGTGCTCCACGCCCGGGAAGTCGCTCAGACTCTTGCGGATGATCTCTTTCTTGATGCCGCTGATGTTGGAAGCCAAGCCGGCGGCAAGAGAGTTATAGATGTTGTGCTTGCCGGTCAGTGAGAGTTCTTCCTGCTCCATATTGAATGGCGTGGGGTACTCAAGTTTGTATTGTCCTTCCTCGATATAGGCGATGCTCCCCTTTTCCTTCAGCTCAGAGAACGGGCACTGCACGGCCTTGATGTCGTATTTGTCGAGTTGCTTCTTGATGACAGGATCATCGTTCCAGTAGATGAAGTGGTCATCCGCTGTCTGGTTTTGGATGATGCGCATCTTGGCATCGACATAGTTTTGGAATTTGAAGTCGTAGCGGTCGAGGTGATCGGGTGTGATGTTGAGCAGGATGGCGATGTTGGCACGGAAGTCGTACATGTTGTCGAGCTGGAAAGAACTCAGCTCGATGATATAGTACTCGTGCGGCTCCTCTGCCACCTGCAGAGCAAGGCTCTTGCCTATATTTCCGGCCAGCCCTACGTCGTATCCGGCACTCTTGAAGATGTGATAGATAAGCGAGGTGGTTGTTGTCTTGCCGTTGCTGCCTGTGATGCAGATCATCTTGGCGTGAGTGTACCGTCCGGCGAACTCAATCTCGCTGATGATATGTGTGTGCTGAGCCATCAGTTTCTGCACCATAGGAGCCTCTTTTGGGATGCCCGGGCTTTTGATGACCTCGTCGGCATTCAGGATTTTCTCCTCGGTGTGATGACATTCTTCCCACTCGATCTGATGGTCGTCAAGCAGTTTCTTGTACTTGTCCTTGATCGAAGAAGTGTCAGATACGAAAACATCGAAACCTTCTTTCTCTGCCAGCACGGCCGCTCCTGCGCCGCTCTCGCCGGCTCCTAATATAACGATTCTTTTCATTGCTGAACTACGTTTTTACTCTTTCGAGGTTTTTATATTATTGTTTGCAGCACTACCGTTAATGGTTGATGGCAGCGCTTTTGGCTTTTTACCAGTCAGACTGTTCGCTTTGGGGCTATACCTTATTATATATAGGAGTTTCGAACCGCTTAAATAATAACGTTGGGTTGTTTATATAATAGCTTCGACTTGCTTATATAGTAACTTCGACTCGCTTATATCATAGTTTCGGTTCACCTTTTTTGAGCAGTCTTCCTTATCTTATCTTGAGCGTGATAATGGTCAGAGCCGCCAAGATGATGGTGACAATCCAGAAGCGGATCGTGATCTTTGACTCATGCTTGGGTGAGTGTGGACTCTTGATCAGGTATTTGCAGTCGGGGTCAAGCTGTTCGTCTGTCACACGGAAGTTGTCGTGGATAGGTGTACGCTTGAAGATACGCTGTTTCACGCCATGCCGCTTGCCGAGCTTATAGTACCATACCTGGCAGATGACGCTGAGGCTTTCCACGAAGAAGATGCCGCAGAGGATCGGCAGCAACAGCTCTTTGTGGATGATCACAGCGCATACGCCGATGATGCCGCCAATGGTCAGTGAGCCCGTGTCGCCCATGAACACCTGGGCAGGGTAGGCGTTGTACCATAGGAAGCCGATGAGCGCTCCGACAAAAGCACACATGAAGACCACCAGCTCTTGTGAGCCTGGGATGTACATAATATTGAGATATGCGGCAAATTGGATATGCGAGCTCACATAAGCCAAGATACCTAAGGCCACGCCAATGATGGCCGAGTTGCCCGCGCACATGCCGTCCATACCGTCATTGAGGTTGGCCCCGTTGCTCACGGCGGTGACGACTAAGATCGTCATAACGACGAAGAGAATCCAACCGGCGGCTGTCTTATGCTTACCACAGAAAGACATCACTGACGAGTAGTCGAGGTTGTGCCCTTTGACAAACGGAATTGTCGTCTTCAGCGTCTTGCGTGCTTCGGTGCGGTGCTTGACGACCACTTCCTGACCTTGGCGCTGAAGCACGATGTTCTCATTGGACTTCACGTCGGGCGAAGCCCAGAGCACCAGTCCGACAATCAGTCCGATGCCTACCTGACCCACAATCTTGTATTTGCCTTTCAGTCCTTCCTTGTTGCGGTGGAAGATCTTGATGTAGTCGTCCATGCCGCCGAGGAAGCCCAGCCACACCGTGGTGATGAGCATCAAAATCAGATAGATATTGCGCAGACGGCCTAACAGCAGCACGGGTATCAGAATGCTGACGATGATGATCACGCCACCCATTGAGGGCACTCCTATTTTTTTGACGCCAAAGGGATCGATCTTGGCATCGCGCTGCGTCTCGGTGATCTGTTTACTCTTCAGGTATTTGATGAACTTCTCACCAAACCATGCTGAGATGATCAGTGAGAGGATCAGAGCCAGCAACGCACGGAAGGAGATGTAGCCCCAGATGCGTGCACCGGAAATACCGAACTGCTCCAGAAAACGAAAGAGATAATATAGCATGTCTTAGCTCTTTTTGTTTATAGTCTTAGCATCCGTTATTTATCACAGCCGGCGGCGGCAGTGTCTTGAGATGGATTATTGAGACCGAAGATCTCACGCAAGACCTCATGGTCGTCGAAGTGGTGCTTGACACCTTTTATCTCTTGATAGTTCTCATGTCCCTTGCCAGCCACGAGGATCACGTCGCCTTTCTGTGCCATCATACATGCAGTCTTGATAGCCTCTTTGCGGTCTACGATACTGATGACCTTTTGCATCTGCTGTGCATTCAGTCCGGCGAGCATGTCATTGATGATAGCCTGCGGATCCTCGAAACGGGGATTGTCGCTGGTGATAATCACTTTGTCGCTCTGCTTGGCGGCTTCTTGGGCCATGAGCGGGCGCTTGCCGTGATCACGGTTGCCGCCTGCGCCACATACGGTGATGACGTGTCCTTTGCCGTTGAGTACCTCGTGGATGGCACTCAGTACGTTTTGCAAAGCGTCAGGAGTGTGAGCATAGTCGACGATGGCCGTGAAGCCTTTGGGCGACTGAACGGGTTCCAAACGTCCGCTGACACTGTGGAGCGTGCTCAAGATCACGAGGATCTCCTCGGGCTCCTTGCCCAACATACGTGCGGCGGCATATACAGCCAACAGGTTGCTGACGTTGAATTTACCGATGAACTGCACGCCGACCTCATGTCCGTCAATGTCGAGATACATTCCAGCGAAGTGCATCTCGATGATGCGGGCGCGGAAGTCAGCCATCTGGCGAATGGAGTAGGTCTTCACGGTAGCCTTTGTGTTCTGCACCATGATCATACCGTTTTTGTCATCGGCATTGGTGATGGCGAATGCAGATTTGGGCAGTTCGTCGAAGAAAGCCTTCTTGGCATTGCGATAGTTCTCAAAGGTCTTGTGATAATCGAGGTGGTCGCGAGTGAGGTTCGTGAAGATTCCACCCGTGAATTTCAGTCCGCCGATACGTTTCTGAGCGATGGCGTGGCTTGAGCACTCCATGAAGGCATACTCGCATCCCGCCTCTACCATCTTGCCCAAGAGCATGTTCAGTTCGATTGGGTCTGGTGTGGTGTGGTCAGCCGGAATGGCTTCACCGTCGATATAGTTGACGACAGTAGAGAGCAGACCACATTTATATCCCATTTTGCGGAACATGTTATATAATAAGGTGGCGATCGTTGTCTTACCGTTAGTACCAGTCACGCCGACGAGTTTGAGCTTCTTCGACGGATCACCATAGAAGAGCGTAGCTACGTGGCCTACGGCATCTTCGGTGGACGGCACCTGGATGTAGGTGACGCCTTCGGTTTTTTCTTCCGGCATGTCTTCGCAGAGCACGGCACTGGCGCCTTGCTCAATAGCCTTAGGGATGAAGCGATGGCCGTCTACCTGGGTACCTTTCATAGCAATGAACAGGTGACTATCCTTGACTTGGCGTGAGTCTATGTCCACGCCGGTGATGTCGGCATCCACGCCCCCTATGATAGAGGTGGGCTTGATGCCCTTGAGAAGCTCTTGTAGTTTCATTTCTTTCTATATTATTCTTTATATTTTGATTCTATCAGTTTTGTCTTTTTTATTCCAGCGTCAACGTACACGTCTCGCGTCGGTGGATATATTGTCCTGGCGGGATGCTTTGCTTGACGACCTTTCCTCGTCCGATGATACGGCATTTCACGCCCCGTTGCTCCATGAGATAGACAGCGTCGCGTGCTCCCATGCCCATGACGTCGGGTACATGTTTGGTACTTGGCACGCCCTGATGGACAAGATCCACGTAGTGAGTGCCGCTCCTGGCCTGTCCCCACAGCGCACTGGTGTTGGCAATATTGGCGATATAGTTGCGCTTAGTCTTGATGCCTAACTGCGAGAGCACGAAGTCGGCAGAGAGAATATTGCCGTTTTTCACTTGTGGGACGAAGACAGAAGCCGAGTCGCGTGCCTGTCTGACGTCGCGTCCCTCGCTCTGTGCCATGATACCCTCAGCGATATGATGGAAGACCACGCCGCTCATGCCGCCACCGGACGCGGGCAGTCCTCCTTTCTGTATGCAGACGATACAGCTGTATTTCGGGTTGTCGGCGGGGAAGTAACCGGCGAATGACAGCAAGTAGTGCGTCATACCATTTTTATAGCCTGCCGTTCCCTTAGAGATCTGAGCGGTACCGGTCTTGCCGGCGACCTTGAAAGATGTCGATCCGGCTTTCTTTCCGAGTCCCTCACTGACCACATGCTCCAGCATCACCTGCATCTTCTTAATGACCGCGGGTGAGGCAATCTGAGAATGTCCTTTGACCACCTGAGGTGGATATTCAGTGACCTCGCCGTTTTGGATCGACGCCTTGACGAAGCGTGGCTGCATCATGCATCCGTTGTTGGCGATGGCATTGTAGAACGTCAGCGTAGAGATCGGCGGCACCTGCGACTCATATCCTATACTCATCCACGGCAGAGCCGTGTTGCTCCAGTTGAGCCACTCGCCGCGCTTGTTCTTCTTTGGCATACGGATCTTAGCCGGGCTGGCACCCACGATAGGGATGTGGAGATCCGAGGCAATGCCGGAGCGATAGACGCCGCGAACGAATTTCTCCGGGTCATTGTGGTAGTACTCGTCGATGATTCGGCTCACACCGATGTTAGAGCTCACGCGCAGTGTGGTGGCCATATTCATGACACCGTATCCACCGCGTCGCCAGTTGTGATCCTTCATCTCCCGTCCGTACATTGGCCAGACGCCGTTGCCGGTGTCTACGATCTTGCTTGTGTCGCACATGCCGTCCTGCAGTGCTGTCATGATGCTGACGGGTTTGAAGACCGATCCCGGCTCCATGAGGTCGCTGACGGCGTGGTTTTTGATCTCCTTATAGATGATCTGTCCATCGGGCGTGTAGCATTTGTCAATGTTGACGATGGCTTTGATGTCGCCCGTCTTCACCTCCATGACGATAGCCACGCCTACGTCGCCGTTGACTTCCGGCTGTTTGAGTTCTTCGATGACGGCTCTTTCTGCCAAGTCCTGAATACCTACGTCGATGGTCGTGATGATGTCGTAACCGTTGACAGGCTCTTTGTCAATAATGTCGAGATACTTGTTGAGCACCTTGCGGCGGTGCCCGATGCCATTGGTACCACGGAGCAGTTTGTCGAACGACAGCTCCAGGCCACAGCGTGGCAGACGTCCACCGTCCTTTAGTGCATACATGTCGCCCACCGTGCGCTCAGCGAGTGTGCCGAAAGGATTCTCGCGTGAGTTCAGTTCCTCGCAGTGGAAACCGCTTTGGAACTTCGTGAGGTTGAATACCGGCAACTTCAATACCTCAGAGTAGGTATTGTAGTTGATGCGGTAGGGCCACACCGGCCAGTGTCGACTCTTCTTTTTTCGTCCTTTGTCGAGGTTGGCCTTGAACTCAGCGGGACTTTGTTCCGGGAAGATCTCGTGCAGTCCTTTGCAGATCTGCTTTTCCTTAGCATCCCACAAGGAGTCGTTGCCTGCATCGTGAAGCTGCTGGAAGTCCATGAAGATCTTGAACTCGGGCAGCGAAGAGGCCAGCAGCTGTCCGTCGCAACTGAGGATATTTCCTCTGATGGGCTGAATGACCACATTGTCTCGTTTCACGCGGTCTGCCACCTTCATCCAGTAGACCCGTTTAGCCGTCATGATGTATCCAGCCTTGATAAGCACGCCGAGGGAGATGATGGTCATCAGCATACAGATGACACTGTAGCGTGGCATGATTTTCTGGTTGTTGAATTTGCTCATGTCGTTATTTGTCCTCCTCGGGTACTTCTATTTTATAAGGAGGCGCACTGGGAATCTTCAGCACACTGTCCTTGTTGTTTTTCAACAGGTCGATGACATTGCTCTCGCGGCTGATCTCTGTGAGTTGGCTGGTGCTGGAGAGTGCCTTGTATTTGGCGTCCTTGAGTTTCACCTGCAGCTTGTCGATCTGTATGAGGTCTTGCTGACAGCTGTATCTGCTGCCGATATACACGATCAGAAACGCGCCGATGAGCATGAAGAGCCATATCTGCCTTCTGACGAACGACGTGTAGAGGATGTCTCCACCCAAGATCTTCTTCAGAGAGAAGAGTCGAGATTGCGGTGCCTCGTCCTCAGTGGCCTGTTCTTCGATGATCTCTTTTAGCGAGGGCAGGCTTTCTGCCGGTTTGTTCTCACTTTTGTCGGCGTTTTCGGTGGTCTGTCCGTTTGGCTTTTTCTCGTCAGCAGTGGCAGTTGTATTATTCGCCTTGTCGTCCGCCGGAGTCCCCAGAATGTCCTTTAGGGATCTGGTGCCATCCTTGTTGTCGGTTATATTGTTGTTTATTTGCTCTTGTTTCTTCATTTTTTCTCAGCGATTCTCAGTTTAGCGCTACGGCTTCTCGGGTTGCGTGCCTGCTCGTCATCGTCTGGCGTGATGACCTTGTTGTAGACCAGTGTGAAGGGAGTTTCTATTCTTCCGTAGAAGTCCTTCACGGTCTTGCCCTCTGCATTTCCCGTTTTCATCATGTTTTTGACGATGCGGTCTTCGAGCGAGTGATAGGTGATGACGCTCAGTCGTCCGCCCGGTCGGAGCAACTCTGTGGCTGCGGCAAGCATTTCCTTGAGCGCGCTCATCTCGTGATTCACCTCGATACGCAGAGCCTGGAACAGCTTTGCCGTGTCTTTCTTCTCCCGTTCTCGTCGGAAGAGCGGCTCTACGGTGTTGAGGAAATCGCTTGTAGTGAGGATGGGCTTGTCGGTCCGTGCCTTGACGATAGCGGCGGCAATGCGTCTTGCCGACCGCAGTTCACCATAGAGATAGAAGATATCTGCTAATTGCGACTCAGTGGCTGTGTTGACGATGTCGGCCGCCGTGGTTCCCGCCCGCTTGTTCATGCGCATGTCCAGCGGAGCGTTGAAACGGAAAGAGAAGCCGCGGCTCTCGTCGTCGAAATGATGACTTGACACGCCGAGATCACCGAGCAGTCCGTCGATATGGTCCATGCCGTAGTATCGCATCCAGTTTTTCAGGTATTTGAAGTTGGAGCGTACAAACGTAAAGCGTGTATCGTCAACGAAGCGCTTGCCCTCGCCTTCCGTGGTGAGGATGTTTTGCTCAGCATCAGCGTCTTGGTCAAAGCTGTAGAGATGAGCTGTACAGTCCATTCGCGAGAGAATCTCTCTCGAATGTCCGCCGCCGCCGAATGTGACATCGACGTAGACGCCTCCGGGCTGAATATTCAGTCCGTTGACGCTCTGTTTCAGCAGCACAGGAATGTGATATTCTTCTGTTTTTTCCATCTTTACGTTGCTTTGAACCGTGCTTTTAGCGTGGCTACACATCTTTATATAGCGTATTTGGGTTCAAAGTTACATAAAAATCCCCATTTATCTCCATTTTGGGGCTATATTTTTTCGATTCTCTTCTTACCTTTAGTGGCCTCATAGCATGGTGTCTTATCAAAGATGTGGCTGTCTTAACTTTGTGGTGTGCCCTTTTTTCTACTTTTCTTGTAATTTTAGTGCCAAAATTGAAGAAATATGAAAAAGAAATGTTATTTTTGCATCTGATTAGTATCTTATGGAATAACATGGACGTAAGCACAGAAAACATCCAAGGGGAAAGTGTCGAGGAGTCTTTTCAGAAGACGGTAGACGTGAGGAAGATTCTTGAAAGCAAGTTGGGACGGCGCTCAAAATATGTGCCGGCCTTCCTCGTGTCGTGGCTTCGTCGCATCGTTCATGAGGATGAAGTCAATGATTTTTTGTGGAAGCATCGTCATCAGTTCGGTACGGAATGGCTCAAGGAATGCGTGAAGTACCTCGACATGCAAGTGACGATTGAAGGCAAGGAAAACCTGCCTGACAAGGACGATGGCAAGCTCTACACCTTTGTGAGCAACCATCCGCTGGGTGGTGAGGACGGTGTCTGTCTTGGTGCGATCATCGGTGACCACTACGATGGGCGCTTCCGTTATCTCGTCAATGACCTGTTGCTGTTCCTTCCCGGTTTGCGTCCGGTGTGTATCGGCATCAACAAGACGGGTAAGCAAAGCCGTAACTTCCCCGCCATGGTGGAGGCCGGCTTCCAGAGCGGCAACCACATGCTCATGTTTCCCGCCGGTCTCAACTCCCGTATGGCCAATGGCCACATCCATGACCTGCCATGGAAGAAGACGTTCATCTCCAAGAGTGTAGAGTATCATCGTGACGTAGTCCCCATATACTTCAGCGGACGCAACTCCAATCGTTTCTATCGTATCGCCCGTTGGCAGAAACGTTTGGGGCTGAAGGTGAACATCGCCATGCTGTTTCTTGTCGATGAGATGTATCGCAACGTACACAAGAAGTTCCGCGTCGTCATCGGCAAGCCGATCCCATGGCAAACGTTTGACAAGAGCAAAACGCCGAAGGAATGGGCACTTTTTGTAGAGAATAAGGTTTACGAACAGGCAGGCCCAGCAAGCCTACGGGGGGAGTGAACGCAACCAATATTAGCAGAAATGGAAGAAGAGATTATCCAACCCATCAGCAAGGAACTGCTGAAAAGTGAATTGACTCCTGAACGCTGTCTGCGTACAACCAACAAGAGCCACAACGAAATTTATGTCATTCGTGCCACGGAAGCGCCGCACGTAATGCAGGAGATAGGCCGTCTGCGCGAGATTGCCTTCCGCACGGCAGGTGGCGGAACGGGTAAGTCGGTCGACATCGATGAGTTCGACACGATGTCAAACGGCTGCAAGCAGCTGATCGTGTGGAATCCCGAAGCCGAGGAGATCATAGGTGGCTACCGCTATCTCTTTGGTGAGGATTGGCAGATCAACGCTGAGGGCCAGCCCAATCTGGCCATGAGCCACATGTTCCACTTCTCTGATGAGTTCATGCGTGACTATGCCCCATATACAGTGGAGTTGGGCCGCTCGTTTGTCTCTTTGGAATATCAGAATGTCAGAAAGAACACCAAGAGCATCTTCGCCTTGGATAATCTGTGGGATGGATTGGGTGCGCTGACGGTCATCAACCCACACTGTAAATACTTCTTGGGAAAGATGACGATGTACCCGTCGTTTGTGCGTCGTGGTCGCGACATGATTCTCTACTTTCTGCGCAAACATTTCGGTGATGCCGATCAACTTGTAGCACCGATGAAACCGGTGATAATCGACACACCTGAAGACGAGTTGCGTCAAATTTTCTGCAAAGGTGACTTCAAAGCCGACTATCGTATTCTCAATCATCAGGTGCGTGAGTTGGGTTATAACATCCCGCCGCTGGTCAACGCCTACATGAATCTGAGTCCTACGATGAAGTTCTTTGGCACAGCCGTCAACTATGAGTTTGGTGATGTCGAGGAGAGCGGTATCCTTATTGCTGTCGACGAGATCTTTGAGGAAAAGCGCATCCGGCACATCAACAGCTTTGTCAAGGAACATCCCGAGGCGCTGAAGATGCCAATGCCAAAGAAAAGTTAAGGAAGGAGCTTGCCGCTTCTCTCCATTCATAATAGTGAAATGCGGTGAGCAAGACCATTTGTCTGTGCTCACCGCATTTCTATTTTACTTCATTATTCGAATTCCTCCGGGGACATTATACGCTGGAATTTTAGTAACTTACGATCTGTTCTTGTTCTCTTACACTATCGGCAGCGCGATGCCATTGATCTTTTGATAGACGTCGAGGGCATAAACATCAGTCATACCACTGATATAGTCTACGACAGCCATCAGGCGGGTTTCGAGGTCATCGCTATGGATGTCGTACTGACTGCTGAACCGCTTGATGAGCTGCTGGCTATGGAATTTCTCGGGATGGACAGCCGCGTTGACAAGTGTCTGCATCAGTGTTTCCATGATCTTGTAACCGCTCAGCTCCACGTCGAGCACCGGTTTGCTCTGATAGATCTTGGCATAGGACGTCTTGACACAACGTTGATAGGCCAGTCGCAGCGGCTCGCTCATGTTGCTGATGAGGCTGCCTTTGAACTCGCCGTTGAGAATCTGCTCCTCATGCTCCACAAAGGTGTTCACGCATTCGTGCTCGAGTAGTCCCACCACACAGGCGCGCATATACACGACCTGCTCGTTGCGGTCCGTCACATCCTCGTCCTTCAGCCGCTGCAGGATATGGTTGCGCCCGTCCTCGTCAAAGAATCCGAGCAGCAGGTCAGAGGTCTCCGCAAAGGTCAGAATCTTCAATTTGTGCGAGTCCTCAATGTCCATGATCTCATAGCAGATGTCGTCGGCTGCCTCCATCAAGTAAACCAGCGGGTAGCGGCAGTAGCTTAGTTGCGACCTGTTTTCATTGTTGCATATCATGCCGAGCTCAGTGGCTATCCGGCGAAACACCTCTGCCTCGCTTTGGAAAAAGCCAAATTTGCCATGCTCTCCGGCCATGCTGCTGGCAAAGGGATACTTCACGATAGAGGCCAGCGTGGAGTAGGTCATCGCATAACCTCCGGGGCGCCGGCCTACAAAGCGGTGGGTCAGCAGGCGGAACGCGTTGGCGTTACCCTCGAAGTGCGTCAGATCATCCCAAAAGCCAGGGCTTACCCGCTCCTTCAGATAGCTGCCCTCACCCTCGGAGAAGTAAGTTTGGATCGCCTTCTCTCCAGAGTGTCCGAAGGGCGGATTGCCCATGTCGTGAGCCAGACCGGCCGTTTGCACGATGGTGCCGATTTCCTCAAAGAGTGTACCGCCCAGCTCGGGATGTTTCTCAACGAGCTGTCGCGCCACGTCGTCGCCCAAGGATTTGCCGAGCGAACTCACCTCCAGCGAGTGCGTAAGTCGGTTGTGGACAAAGATGCTGCCCGGTAGCGGGAACACCTGCGTTTTGTTTTGTAGTCTTCGGAAAGGCGCGGAGTAGATCAGGCGGTCGCCGTCGCGTTTGAACTCCGAGCGGGCGTCGTGTCTGAGCGGATGGCGGAGCTCTTGTCCGAGACGCTTGTTTGAGATCAGTTGTTGCCAGTTCATATCGTTGCTGCTGAGTGTTTTCCCGCAAAGTTACTCTTTCTTTGTCTTCTGTCCAACGATTTTCGTCTTTTTAATCAAAAAAATAAAGCAATGTGGGGATAATTGCTTAATTTTGCATCTAATATGGTTAGAATCAAAGTAGTCAACACGGGGCATCAGCCCTTACCAGCCTACGCTACCCCTCAGAGCGCCGGTCTGGACTTGCGCGCCAACATCGAGGCGCCGATCACGCTGCATCCTTTGGAGCGCCGCTTAGTGCCTACGGGTCTTCACATCGCCTTGCCGGACGGCTACGAGGCACAGGTGCGTCCGCGCAGTGGCTTGGCTTTGAAGTATGGCATCACCGTGCTCAACACGCCGGGCACCATAGACGCTGACTATCGTGGTGAGATCATGGTGCTGCTCGTCAACTTCTCCAACGAGGACTTCGTGGTGAAAGACGGGGAGCGTATCGCCCAGATGATCATCGCCCAATATGCCAAAGCCGCGTTTGAAAGCGTGGAAGTGCTCGATGAAACCGAGCGCGGCGAGGGAGGATATGGACATACAGGTGTAAAATAGTACAGAGAACATGAAGCAACTTCGCATCTTTCTTTTCAGTCTGCTCTGTCTGTTGCTCGTGCCGGGCTTGCTTACTGCCAAGGACCGCAAGCGCCCTGCCGCCAAGAAAGCAACGGTCAGGACGACTGCCACCCTGCCGCCGTTGAGTTATAACGACAGCCGCCGGTATGACTTCTTCTTCCTGGAGGCGATCCGCCAACAAGAGGCAGGGCACTATGATGCAGCCTTTGACTTGCTCAACCATTGCCTTGACATCAATCCCAACGCGGCTGACGCGTGGTATTTCAAAGCCATGTATCTCTCCCAACTCAAGCAAGACACACTGGCGATGAAATGCCTCGAAAAGGCCACGATGCTCAGCCCAGAGAACGATACCTTCCAGGAACGGCTCGCACAGTTTTACATTGGCACCGGCAACTACGCTCAGGCAATCCAGTCCTATGAGCGCTTCTTTGCCGCCAATCGTGACCGCAGCGATGTGCTGAACCTCCTCGTTCAGCTCTACAAGCAACAGCAGAACTATCCGATGATGCTCAATACCATCGGACGGCTGGAGCAGATCGAGGGTCCCAACGACTCTTTCACGCTCGGCAAGATGAGTGTCTACGAGTTGATGGGCGACAAAAAGATGACCTATAAAACACTGAAGGGACTGGCCGACAGCCACCCTAATGATCCCGGTTTCACCGTGATGTTGGGCAACTGGCTCATGCAGAACAAGCGTGGCAGTGAGGCTTACAAGCTTCTCACGCAAGTGCTGAAGGGCGATCCGACCAATGTCTACGCCCAAAGTTCCATGTATGACTATTACCGCGCCACGGGTCAGGACTCTTTAGCCCGCCGGATGATGACAGAAGTACTCTTGGGCAAGAATACGCCGGCACAGACGCGCGCCATGTTTCTCAAGCAGGCTGTGCAGGAGTGCGACGCCAAGGGCGACTCGCTCGGCGTGGTGAGACTGCTCGACCGTATGCAAGAGGTGATGCCCCGCGACACCGATGTGGCTGAGATGCGCGTAGCTTACTACACGCTCAAGAAAATGCCGGTGGCGATGACCGACAGCGCGCTCGTCTATCTCTTGAAGCTTGCGCCCGACAATGGCAGCGCCCGTTTTCAGCTCATCCAAAACAATTGGTCGAAGCAAAACTGGAAAGAAATAGCAGCGCTCAGTGAGCCGGGTATGCTCTATAACCCCGATGAAATGGCGTTTTATTACTTCACGGGTCTGGCCCGCTACTATCAGAAAGACGACGATGGCGCTTTAGATGCCTTCCAGCGCGGCACTTCGGTCATCAACTCTAAGAGCAATCCCGACATCGTGAGCGACTTCTATGCCATCATGGGAGAGATCTACCACAACAAAGGACAGAACGATAAAGCTTACGGCGCGTTCGACAGTTGCTTGCAGTGGAAGCCCGACCAAGTGATGACGCTCAACAACTATGCCTACTTCCTGAGCGTTGATGGCAAAGATCTCAAAAAGGCCGAGGAGATGAGTGCCAAGACGATCAAGGCCGAACCGAAGAATTCAACCTACCTCGACACCTATGCCTGGATATTATATAAGGAGGGCCGCTACACCGAAGCCAAACTCTATATCGACCAGGCTTTGGCCAACCTCTCGGACTCTGCCATGCGTGCAGACCTGCTGGAGCACGCCGGAGACATCTATTGCGCCGCCGGACTGCGTGGGCAAGCACTGAAATATTGGACACAGGCTGTGAAGGCGGGTAGCGGAAATGCCACTGCGCTGCGGCAAAAAATCGCCGGTGGATTGGCAGGAAAACATAACAGTAAACGAAATAATAGAAGATAAGACGATGAAAAGAACTCATATCATTCTCACGCTCCTCGTCGGCCTGATGGCGTTTACTTCGTGTGGCGCACAGAAGGCTGCCGTTAAGGATACTGTAGCCTTGCCCTCCGCCACCAAGGAAACTCCCAAGGTTGCGAAAGCTGACCATTTTCAGCAACTGGCATTTGTACAGCGCGTCAGCGACCAAAAGGTGTATGCTCAGAACATTGTCAGTTCCATGTCGTTCACCGCTGCCATGGGCGACAAGGAGATCACCGTGCCGGGATCGCTGCACATGCGCCGCGACAAGGTCATCCGCTTGCAGTTGTTCATCCCGCTCTTGGGCAGTGAGGTGGGACGCCTGGAGTTTACGCCCGACTATGTGCTGGTCATCGACCGAATGCACAAAGAGTATATCAAGGGCGATTACAACCAGTTGGACTTCCTCCGTGACAATGGTCTGAACTTCTATTCCCTTCAGGCATTGTTTTGGAATCAGCTCTTCCTCCCGGGCACGCAGAAAGTGGGCGAGGGTGATCTGTCGAGATATATGGTGAATGCCGATGAAACGGGCACTTTAAGACCTATCTCGCTGCAAAACGGCAATATGAGTTTTACGTGGAAAGCTGACACGGCCAGTGCTCGTATCTTGCAGACTGATGTCAACTACAAGAGTGCCGCGCACGGCAATTCTGCGTTGGTGTGGCTCTACTCCGACTTCAAGACGCTTGGTAACAAGATGTTCCCGGCTACACAGTCTTTCTCTTTCACTACTACGGCAACGAAGAAAGCACAGAAGTGCACCGTCACACTGGAATTGGGAAAGCTCAAGACCGACAGCGACTGGGACGAGCAGTCAACAGTGTCTGACCGCTATAAACAGATGGACGTAAAGGATGTTTTTGGTAAAATACTCAGCATGTAAATGAGACGAATAGTTACCTTATTGATCACTGTGAGCCTCGCGCTCACCCTAAATGCGCAAAAACGGCACAAGACTGTCACGGTGCGGAAGACCAATCGTACCGAGCAGACTACGCGTCGAAAGGTGGCCGCTGCTTCAGGGCAGGCAAGAGCTGCGGACAGCAACGGTCGGAGAAGTAGGCGGAAAAACGTACGTTCCAACGCTGGAAGCCGCAACGCGACGGTCTACACCAACGCCTCTATCCGTGGACTGCAGAACCAGCGGGCTGCCATACAGAAGAAGATACGGGAGCAGGAGGCAGCGTTGAAGAAAAACAAAGCCGATGTCGCTGAGCGCCTGCAGCACCTGATGGCAATCAACGGGGAGATCGATCAGCGGCAGCACAACATCGAGGGTATTCAAAAGGACATTCATCATATCGAGGGAAATATTGGTATCCTCAACTCGCAGCTGAAAACCTTAGAGCAGCAGTTGCGCGACCGACAGCAGAAATACATCAAGTCGATGCGCTATATGGCACGCCACCGCTCGGTGCAGGACCGCCTGATGTTTATCTTCTCAGCAAAGAACTTCTATCAGATGTACCGTCGCCTACGCTTCGTACGCGAGTATGCCCAGTATCAAAGGGCACAGGGTGAGGCTGTCCGCGCTAAGCAGGGACAGGTCAACAACAAACATCGTCAACTGCAAAACGTCAAAGGACAGAAGAACACCTTATTATATAAAGGACAGCAGGAGAAGCGCAAGCTCGAGGGCAACAAGGCAGAACAGCAGCAGGTGGTGGCCAGCTTGCAACAACAGCAGAAGACGATACAGACCGTTATTGCTGAACAGCATAAGAAAGATGCCGCACTCAACGCCAAGATCGACCAACTCGTGGAGATAGAGGTGCAGAAGGTGCGTGCCCGTGCTGCCGCCGAGGCGAAGCGTAAGGCTGCCGCTGAGGCTGCCGCCAAACGGCGTGCTGCCTTGCTGGCACAGAGAAAGGCTGCTGCCGAAGCCGCTGCGCGCGAGAATGCGCGCCGTATTGCTGAGGCCCGTCAACGTGAGGCTCAGCTCAAGGAGCAGGCCCGTCAGGCTGCCTTGGCTGAGGTGGCTGCACAGCGTGCCCGCGAGGCTGCTGCGGCAAAGGCCCGTCAGGAGGCTGCCGCAAAGGCGTTGGCCAATGAGCGTGCGGCTCAGCAGGTTGCTGCCCGTGAGCTCGCAGCCCGTGAGGCTGCTGAGCGCGAGGCTGAGGCACGTAAGGCGGCTGCTGAGCAGGCTGCCCGTGAGGCAGAGTCGATGCGCCGTGCTGCTGAGCTGAAACAACAGGTCGACGCACAGCGCGCGCAGCAGGAGATCAAGCAGGTGCAACAGCAGAACCAGGAGGCACAGCAGTTCTCTACCGTTGACCGCATGATGAACAATGGCTTCGAAGCTAACCGCGGGCGACTGCCAATGCCGATCACTGGTAACTATCGCGTCGTGAGCCACTTCGGACAGTACAACGTGGATGGACTGAAAGGCGTGACGCTCGACAACAAGGGCATCAACATCATGGGTGGCCCCGGTGCGCAGGCACGTTGTGTCTACGATGGTGAGGTCAGCGCAGTCATTGGCTATGGCGGTAACATGGTGGTGATGGTGCGTCACGGAGCCTATATCTCGGTATACTGTAACCTGAAGTCGGTCAGCGTCAGCCGTGGACAGAAGGTGCGCACACGCCAGATCCTCGGCATTGTCGGCCCTGATCATATCCTTCAGTTCCAGTTACGCAAGGAGAGAGCAAAGCTCAATCCCGAGGCATGGCTCGGCAGATGACAGAGTAAACAGACAGAGCGACGTCTTGTTATAAGACAGAGTAACATAGTAAACAGACATAGTAGTAGAATAGGCAGATATGGTAATGGAGTTCGCTTAAGATGCGCTCGTTACTGCATCTGCCTATTTTTGTATTCTTACCTACGTGCTTTGATTTGTCGTGTAAACTGACATTTTTCGGCTAATTTTTAGGCGATTTTCAGAAACAACATGGGTGTTGGCCGAAAAGAAGCCCAAAATGGAGAACCTTTCATAATTGTTTGTATATTAGTGATTTATGTGATTTTGCTTCGACAATCCGCTTTTTTACTTGTCAAAATTAGCTGTTTACTTCGCCAAAACGCCCGTTTTTGGCGGTCAAAAAGGTACTTTGACCGCATGAAAAAGGTACTTTGATGGAAAATTCTCTAGAGAATTTTCCATCAAAGTACCTTTTTCTTAGCATCATCTCGGCGTTTTGATCATGAAAAATCGATGAAATGGCACTTTTATCCTTCTTTCTCCGTTTTCCGCTTCTCTAGATTGCAACTTCTTGTGGACGTGTTTTTGTCGGATAAAATGGTTGTTACTTCATAAGAGTGGGTGATTAAGCTCTCAGCGTATAATGTCCCTGAAAGGGACACACTATGATTGACCCCAGGTCGTCGAGCTTTTGTGATGGCGAAGTATCACAAAAGTGGGCGACTCTACCCCAAGTCGCTCGCAAGTAAGGACCTCCGCTTCGCTTCGGCCCTTACTTGCTCGACGACTTGGGGTCATTAAGAGTGTGTCCCTTTCAGGGACATGAGTCACATCAAAGCACTTTGCTTTTGGTTTGATAGTTGCCCAGTGCTCTTTTAGTAGTCCCGCAAGGAACTTGGTAGCAACATACTTGGTTGTTGTGTGTATAATGATCTTGAAAAGGTCACACGATGAAAAGCACCGAGTCGTCGAACGAGTAAGGACTGGAGCGTAGCGGAAATCCTTACGAGTGAGCGACTCGGTGTAGAGATGAGTCGCAGGGCCATGACCTTGAAAATGTCTCGCGTGGAAGTTATAGGTAATCTTCGTTGTACGAGATGCCGTACTCTTCCAGTAGCTGCTTTAGCTCATCCTTGAAGCAGACCTTCGCATGATGCGTTTTCTGGTTCTTGATATATTCGATGATCTTATCTTTCTCACGAAGTGAACATGTGGCAGCAAAGTATTCGCTGCGCCATCCTTCGAACATCGGGAACTCAGGTTGATGTTCCTTCATGAAGTTATTCGTAGAGATCTTCAGCATGCGAACGAAATCTGCAACTGCCAAAGTGGAAGGTAGACCCACTAAGAGATGGGCGTGATTAGGCATGCCACCTACTCTATATAGGTGGCCGTTCTTGTTTTTTGTGAACGAAAGTATATAACTGTATAGCTCCCGTTCGTAGTTTTTGTCAATAACAGGCCTGTGACTTCTTGTACCGATGACGATGTGGTACATCAGTTGTGTGTAACTCATAGACTTCTCGATGTGTTGATTGTTGTGAAACGATGCGGAGATGATTGACCGCGCATGCTTTATTTTCCCTCCCACCTCGGTATCCTCTCCTTCAGTCCTTCCAACACTTGCAGGTAGGTCGTGAAGGCATGGTCGACTTCGCTGATCTTGATGAATTCATCGGCACTGTGGGAGCGCGACGACTCACCGGGGCCGAGCTTCAGTGAAGGGAAGGGCATCAGCGCCTGATCACTGAGCGTCGGCGAACCGAAAGGCTGTAGGCCAAGCGACACACAACGCTTGACGAGCGGATGTTCCGGGTCGATGCGCGAGGAATGCAGACGGAAAGAATGAGCGTGGGTATCGCTCTTGACATGCGAGCGAACGATGTCGTAGACCTCCTCATTGGTATAGTATTCGTTGGTGCGCACGTCGACGAGCATCCGGCATTCGTCCGGGATGACGTTGTGCTGCGTGCCCGCATGGACCACCGTCAGCGTCATCTTCGTAGGACCGAGGAAAGGACTCACCTTCTCAAAGCGAAAATCCCGAATCCATCGCATGTCGTCGAGTGCCTCATAGATTGCGTTGACGCCCTCGTTGCGTGCCGCATGACCACTCTTGCCGTGGCTGACGACGTCGAGCACCATCAGTCCTTTCTCCGCAATGGCCGGCTGCATGCCCGTCGGTTCACCCACGATGGCCACGTCGATATGCGGCAACAGCGGCAAGACACGGCTGATGCCGTCCTTTCCCGACACCTCTTCCTCGGCGGAAGCCAGGTAGACGAGGTTATAGGGCTGCGTGCGCAGCGTCATATAGCGAAATACTTGCAGCAGTGTGACCAAGCCGCCGCCGCAGTCATTACTGCCCAAGCCGAAGAGCTGATCGCCCTCACGTGTCGGCTTGAAAGGGTCGTGAACCCACGAAGCGGCCGGTTTCACCGTGTCGATATGCGTGTTGAGCAGGATCGTTGGCTTGGTGCTGTCATAGTCCGGGCAAATCGCCCAGACGTTGTTGGCCTCGCGGTGCGTGGCGAGTCCATAAGTGTTCATCTGTTGTTGCATCACGTCAGCGGCCTCTTTCTCGTTGCGGCTGACCGATGGCGTGGCGATGAGGCGGGAGAGTAGCTCCACGGCGTCGTTGATATAGTCTTGGTGTCTCATGTTGCGGAAATAGAAATGGTTATGCAAGCAAAATTAATAAAAACTGCCTAAACATTTCACTTTTTAATAAGAATTCTTTATCTTTGCAACAATAAATAATACATAGTACTATGCAGAATAGAAGTCATCTGTCTGTGCTGATACATGAGCAGGCAAAGAAGTACGGCTCGCGGGGTGCTCTGACGTTCCGTACGTTTGGTAGCTTGAAATGGAAGACTGTTTCCTGGAAACAGTTCTCTTTGCGTGTCAAGCAAGTAAGCAACGCCATGCTGAATTTGAGCATCAAGCCCCAGGAAAATATTGCCGTGTTCTCGCAAAACTGCGTACAGTATCTCTACACCGACTTTGGTGCGTATGGCATCCGGGCATGCTCTATTCCTATCTATGCCACCAGTTCGGAACAGCAGATACAGTTCATCATCAACGACGCACAGGTGCGTTTCCTCTTCGTCGGTGAGCAGGATCAATACAACAAGGCACACCGCGTGTTTGCCTTGTGTCCTTCGCTGGAGCGTATCATCATCTACGACGACAGCGTGCGCATCAGTTCGCATGACCCCAACGCCCTCTACTTCGAAGACTTTCTGAAGCTCGGCGAGGATCTGCCGCGTCAGACCGAGGTGGAAGCGCTCTACAAGCAGGCCAACGACGATGATCTCTGCAATATCCTCTACACCAGTGGCACCACGGGCGACAGCAAAGGCGTGATGCTCAGCTATGGACAGTATGCAGCAGCCATGAAGGCCAACGGCGCTTGCGTGCCTGTCACGGAGAACGACCGTGTCATCGACTTTCTGCCCTTCACCCATATCTTTGAGCGCGGATGGGCTTATCTGGCCTTGGGCGAGGGAGCACAGCTCATCATCAACACCTATCCCAAGGAAATCCAGGAGAGCATGCGCGAGACACATCCTACCTCCATGTCGAGCGTGCCGCGCTTTTGGGAAAAGGTCTATCAGGCTGTCAAGGACAAGATGGACCGCTCAAGTGCATGGCAACAAAAACTTTTCTATCACGCGCTGAGCGTCGGCAAGAAATATAATGTAGACTATATCTGCAACGGCAAGCGTCCGCCGTTGCCCTTGGCATTGGAATATAAAGTACTGGATAAGTCAGTCCTTAGTCTTGTGCGCAAGGTGATGGGGCTGGAACACCCCAATATCTTCCCTACGGCGGGTGCTTACGTGTCCCCGGAAGTGGAGACTTTCGTCCATTCCCTCGGCATCAACATGATTGTGGGCTATGGCTTGACAGAGAGTCTGGCCACCGTTTCTTGCGACCATATCGGTGAGAAGATCACCATCGGCTCGGTGGGCCGGCCTATTCAGGGCATAGAGGTGAAGATCGGAGAAAACAGCGAGATTCTGCTCAAAGGCCCGACGATCACCAAGGGATACTACCATCGCGATGAGCTCAACAAGCAGGCTTTCGATGAGGAGGGCTTTTTCCATACCGGTGACGCCGGCTATCTCAAGGACGGAGAGCTCTTCCTCAAAGAGCGCATCAAGGATCTCTTCAAGACCAGCAACGGCAAATATATCGCCCCGCAGATGGTAGAGTCGCTGTTGCTCGTGGATAAATTCATCGATCAGGTGGCTGTCATCGCCGACCAGCGTAAGTTTGTCTCCGCGCTGATCGTGCCGGAGTTCCGCTTGTTGGAGGACTATGCACGGGCACACAACATCAAGTTTGAGCGTCGTGAAGACCTTTGTGAGAACAAGGAAATCCACGACATGATGATGGAGCGCATCGAGACACTGCAGCAAAGCTTGGCCAACTATGAGAAGATCAAGCGCTTCACGCTGCTCGCTCACCATTTCTCGATGGAATCGGGCGAATTGACCAATACGCTGAAAATGCGTCGCCCTGTCATCTATAAGAACTATGCGGCAGTCATCGACAAGATGTATGAATGCTAAGCAGAAGCGATTGGCAACGACAAACAACGAATCATATCATTTAGGAAATAATGTCTTCCCTTGCAGCATTTCACGCCCCTCTCCTTGGGAGAGGGTTGGGGGTGAGGCTTTTGATTATAAATTAAGAACAATGATCACAGCAGATCAATTGAAAGATGTGATGGATCGTACAGAGAAACTCCATCATTATCTCAATATCGACCAAAAGAAAGTAGAGTTTGAAGAAGAGCAGCTTCGCACGCAGGCGCCCGACTTTTGGGATGACCCGAAGCGCGCCGAGGCCCAGATGAAGAAGGTCAAGGGCTTACAGAAATGGCTCGACGGCTATAAGACCGTCAAGCAACAGGCCGATGAACTGCAGCTCGCCTTCGACTTCTACAAGGAGGACATGGTGACCGAGCAGGAAGTCGATGACGACTACGCCAAGGTCATCAAGTCCATCGAAGACTTGGAACTCCGCAACATGCTGCGCCAGGAAGAGGACTCGATGGAAGCTGTGATGAAGATCAACTCCGGCGCCGGTGGTACTGAGAGCCAAGACTGGGCCTCGATGCTCATGCGCATGTATATGCGCTGGTGCGATGCCCACGGCTATAAGGTGACGATCACCGACATGCAGGAAGGTGAGGAGGTCGGCATCAAGAGCGTGACGATGACCATCGAGGGCGGTGAGTATGCCTATGGCTTCCTCAAGAGTGAGAATGGCGTGCACCGCCTGGTGCGTGTCTCGCCCTACAATGCTCAGGGCAAGCGCATGACGAGCTTTGCCAGTGTCTTCGTCACTCCGCTCGTTGACGACACCATCGAGGTGTATGTAGACCCGGCCCGCGTGAGCTGGGATACGTTCCGCTCCAGTGGTGCCGGCGGTCAGAACGTCAACAAGGTGGAGTCGGGCGTGCGCCTGCGCTACCAGTATGAGGACCCCGACACGGGCGAGAAAGAGGAGATTCTCATCGAGAACACCGAGACGCGCGACCAGCCCAAGAACCGCGCCAAGGCCATGTTGCTGTTGAAGAGTCAGCTCTATGACCGTGCCATGAAGAAGCGCATGGAGGCACAGGCCAAGATTGAAGCAGGAAAGAAAAAGATAGAGTGGGGAAGCCAGATACGAAGCTATGTCTTTGACGACCGTCGTGTGAAAGACCACCGTACGGGCTATCAGACCTCTGATGTGGACGGCGTGATGGACGGAAAGATCGATGGATTTGTCAAAGCCTACTTGATGGAGTTCCCCGAAGAGGAGCAGGCTCACCTGTAAGCAGGGTGGGGTTGCAGGCTCATATCAACACTTACCTTACCTAAAAAAAAAATTATGAGTAGTAAGAAGAAAAACAACAGTCACATCCCGGCTGAAGCCGTGAACAATGTGGCGCCGCAGGCGAAAAGAGCGAATCACGAGACCAAACAGAAAGACCAGGGCGACAAGATCGTGAAGATCATCTTTGCCGCGCTGATTGTGCTGGCTATCATCTATGTCATCTGGTCTTTCTTCTTCGTGCAGTAAGCCGTGTGGCGTAGCCTGCGGAAGAATGCAAATCCTATTAAAACACACAGTGTGATGAGTGGACTGGAGATAGAACGGAAATTCCTCGTGAAGAAAGGCGACGCGTACAAGCGCGTCGCCTTTTCTTCTTCACATATTCAGCAAGGATATATCCCTGCTGAGGGTGCCACGGTGCGTGTCCGTGTGCGTGACGCCAAAGCTTACCTCACCATCAAGGGCAAGAGCCGTGATGGCGGGATGACACACTATGAGTTTGAAAAAGAGATTACGCTGGACGAGGCCAGTCATCTCATGCAGCTCTGCCAGGGAGGCGTCATCGACAAGCACCGCTATCTGGTCAAGAGCGGAAGCCATACTTTCGAGGTGGATGAGTTTCATGGAGCCAACGACGGACTGGTCATGGCGGAGGTGGAACTCGACAGTGAGACGGAAGACTTTGTGAAGCCAGACTTCATCGGACCGGAGGTCACCGGTGATCCTCACTTCTACAATTCCCACATGCTTGTCCATCCTTTCTCCACTTGGAGAGAGTTAGTGCCAGAGGAATACCGATAAGCTGGCCAAGCACCACGCCGATGTTGTCGGCAGCCCAGTCCATGATGTCGCCGCTACGGTTGCCGCCTGTGCATGTGGCTTGAACGATTTCTATCAAGCCGCCCATGATCACGGGTAGCAAAAGCGTGTAGATCCATGCTCGTCTGTTGAGCGGACGGGTATGCTGACAGCCGTATTCTGCCCATACGACGGCGCACAGACCACCGTAAAAGACGAAGTGTGTCCATTTGTCGATCATGCGGATGTCGCTTAAGGGCGTCTCTGGAATAGGAATCAAACAGAGCACCCATATCACCACTACGCTGAGTACTGACAGTGGGTACGACTTTAGGATGTTGTACATATCTGTTATCTTTTATTGCTTTTTCCTGCAAAATTACAATATTATTTTATAATTTTGCAATTAAATAGAAATGAGTTGTATGTTATGGCAGAAGAAAGAGCAAGTTTCGGAAGTAAGATAGGCATGATATTGGCTACGGCCGGTGGAGCCGTCGGCTTGGGAAATGTATGGCGCTTCCCTTATATGACGGGACAGAACGGTGGTGCTGCCTTCATCCTTATATATTTAGGCTGTGTGTTGCTGTTGGGGATTCCGTGTATGATCTCAGAGTTTATCATCGGTCGTCACGGCGCGTCGAACACCTTCCGTGCCTATTCCAAGATGTCTGGCGGAAAAGCTTGGAAATATGTGGGACTGTTAGGCGTGCTCACTGGATTCTTGATCACGGGCTATTATGCCGTCGTTTCGGGATGGTGCCTGCAATATATCTATGCTTCAATCGTGGGCGACCTGCGTGGAGATCCGGCTGCCGTGAAGACTTATTTCGACACGTTTGCCGCCAGTCCGGTGCGTCCGATCTTCTGGACGGTCGTCATCTTATGGGTCACCTACTTCGTGATTATCCATGGCATCCGCGGTGGCATTGAGAAAGCCTCGAAGTTGCTGATGCCCACGCTCTTCATTTTGCTGCTGGTCATCGTGGTGGCTGCGTGCTTGCTGCCGGGTGCTGAGAAAGGTGTAGCCTTCCTTTTGAAGCCTGACTTCTCCAAGGTGACGCACCAAACTTTCCTGAATGCATTGGGTCAGAGCTTCTATTCACTGAGCATCGCCATGGGATGCATCTGCACCTATGCTTCTTATTACACCCGACAAACCAACCTCGCCAACTCTGCCATTCAGGTGGCTTTGGTCGACACTTTCGTTGCCATCCTTGCCGGATTGGTCATCTTTCCTGCCGCTTTCTCGGTGGGCGTTAACCCTGGCAGTGGCCCGTCGCTGGTGTTCATCACCCTGCCCAATGTCTTCAATGAGGCGTTCTCGGGTATGCCGGTTATCGGTTGGATCGTGTCGTTGATGTTTTATTCGCTGCTGAGTCTGGCAGCTTTGACCTCACTGATCTCTTTGCTTGAGGTGAGCACGTCGTTCTTTAGTGAGGAGCTGCACTTGTCGCGCAAGGTAGGTGCAACGGTCGTGACAGTCGCTACCACGATCATTGGCGCTTTCTGCTCTTTGTCGCTGGGCGCTGTCAACTGGTTGCATGTGGGCGACAAAACACTGTTTGATGTGTTTGATTTCGTCACCGGACAGATCTTCCTGCCGGTCGGTGGCTTCCTGACCTGCATCTTCTTAGGTTGGTTCATTCCTAAGTCGATTGTCAAGGATGAGTTTACCAACTGGGGCACATTGCGGGGCGGCTTCTTCGGCGTCTTCCTTTTCTTGGTGCGCTTCGTCTGTCCGCTGGCTATCCTGAGCATCTTCTTGCATCAGTTCAACGTGATTTAGAAAAAGCCTCACTCCTTTATTTCAACATTCATCATTGCTTATGTCTGAACGTGGTAGCTTTGGAACTAAGATAGGCGTCATCCTTGCTACGGCAGGATCTGCCGTAGGACTGGGAAACATCTGGCGTTTTCCTTATCTGACTGGACAGGACGGTGGAGCCGCATTCCTGCTTGTCTATCTGGTGAGTATACTCATACTGGGCATACCTGGAATGATTTCCGAGTTTATCGTGGGGCGCCATGGTGCTTCCAATGCAGCTCGCGCTTACTATCAGTTGGGCGGCCGTTGGTGGTCGCTGATCGGCTATATGGGTGGCATCACGTCCATGATCATCTTAGGCTTCTACGCCGTGGTGGCCGGATGGTGCTTGCAGTATCTTGTCGTCTCCGTGCTGGGAGGCATTCATGGCGATCCCGCTTATGTGGCAGCTTATTTCAAGAACTTCTCTTCCGACCCCGTGAAGCCATTGCTGTGGACCATCGCTTTCATCGTGTTGACACATTTGGTTGTCATCCGCGGAGTAAGGAAAGGCATCGAAAAGTTCAGCAATACGCTCATGCCCACCTTATTTATATTGTTGCTCGTCATCGTGGTGGCCTCCTGTATTTTGCCCGGTGCTGGTAAGGGTATCGCTTTCTTGTTCAAGCCCGACTTCAGTAAGATCGACAGCAATGTCCTCCTTGATGCCTTGGGACAGAGCTTTTTCTCGCTGTCGCTCGGTACAGCTTGTCTGTGTACCTACGCCTCTTATTTCAGCCGCCAAACCAATCTGTCAAAGTCAGCCTTGCAGATTGCGGGTATCGACACGCTCATCGCTGTGTTGGCCGGACTGATGATCTTCCCTGCAGCATTCTCGGTGGGTGTGCGTCCCGACAGTGGTCCCTCGCTCATTTTCATCACGTTGCCCAATGTCTTTCAGCAGGCATTCAGCCCCGTGCTTGGTTATATCATCAGCGTATTGTTCTATGCGCTCCTGGCCTTGGCGGCACTGACTTCGACCATTTCCATGCACGAGATCGGCACAGCAATGTTTTATGAGGAGTTGCATATCTCGCGCAAGAAGGGAGCCATCATGGAGACGTTGGTGTGTGTGACCATCGGAGTGCTCTGCTCTCTGTCGTGCGGTGCGGCAGACATCAGTCTTTTCGGAAAGACCTTCTTGGAGTGCTGCGATTATCTGACCTCCAATATTCTTTTGCCGCTTGGTTCTTTCTTCACTTGCATCCTCATTGGCTGGGTGGTGCCGAAGCGTATTGTCAAAGACGAGTTTACCAACTGGGGCACAGTGCGGGGTCGTCTCTATTCCGTCTGGCTCTTCATCATCCGCTTTGTCTCACCTGTGTGTATTCTCGCTGTGTTCCTGCATCAGTTGGGAATACTGTAAAGCTTGTAAGTGACAAATATACTATAAGATAAGAGGGAAAGGCAGTGCTTCTCCCTCTTTTTTCATGTCATAGTATTGGTAGACGGACGGTATTCTCCTTTTGTACTATTATTTAGATATTGTAGGATTTGAAACGTGAGCAAAAGAATATGATACAATAGAAAAAGTGAATTTAGACTTTTTGATCTAACTTTGCGATATATTTAATCTAAACCTATCTATTATTTATCAAGTCTATGAACATCAATATAGGAAAGACTACTCTTGTGTTAGGCTTACTGTCCTCTGCTGCTCTGTCTCTACCGCAGACGGCTGTGGCTGGTAATGTCGGTATGGCACAAGCTGTGCAGCAATCCAAGCGGATTACTGGTACTGTTAGTGACAAGATGGGGACGCTCATCGGTGCCACCATCATGGAAAAAGGTACAAAGAATGGAACGGTGACCGATCTCGACGGTCACTTCACGCTCAATGTAAAACCAGGTGCTACACTCATTGTATCTTACGTAGGATATGATGAGCAGGAAGTGCCGGTGGGCAGTAACTCCAATCTCAACATCACCCTCAAGGAGCACGGTCGCAGCCTCAATGAGGTTGTCGTCATCGGTTACGGTACGCAGCGCCGTGAGGCAGTGACGGGTTCTGTCGCCAATGTCGGCGGTGAGGATCTGAACAAGATCGTGGCTCAGGATGCTGCCAAGGCATTGCAGGGACGTGTGGCCGGTGTGCTGATGACACAGACATCGTCGCAGCCGGGTGCCGAGATGCAGATTCGTATCCGTGGTCAGCGCTCGCTCAATGCCAGCAACGACCCGTTGATCGTCTTGGACGGTATTCCTTTTATGGGCAATCTCTCAGACATCAATCCGGCTGATATCAAGAGCATGGACATCCTCAAGGACGCTTCTGCTACGGCCATCTACGGTTCGCGTGGTGCCAACGGCGTGATCATGATCACCACCGTCAAGGGAGCTATGGGTACTCCGGCAAAGGTCAGCTACAACGCCTACGTCGGTTTTTCGAAACTCTTTCATAAATATCCGATGATGAACGGCTCGCAGTTTGCCAAGCTTCGCAAGTATGCCGGGAAGTTTGAAAACACTGTTGACGAGTCTGATGACGTCAACACTGACTGGCAGAACCTCTTTTTCAAGACAGGATTCCTTACCAGTCATGATGTCGGCGTGTCGGGCGGTACCAACGGCGGTAGCTATAGCTTTGGCGCAGGTTACTATCACAACGATGGCGTGGTGCCTACCCAAGGCTTTGACCGCTACTCTGTGCGTGCCAACTTCGACCAGCGTGTGGGCGATTACTTCCGATTTGGTCTGACCAGCAACAACAGTTATCGTAAGGTGACCGGTACGCAGGTAGGACTGTACAACGTCCTGACGATGAGTCCGCTGGCTTCGCCTTACGATGCCGACGGTAAGCTCAAACGTACCATCAACATGCCACAGGACAACCAATGGGTGCTCACGCGCAGCGTGGCCGAAGGTTTGGAGGACGACTGGCTCAATGAGAACAAGGGCTTCGGATCTTATAACACGCTCTTCGCCGAGGTGAAATGTCCGTGGATAGAAGGTCTTTCTTACCGTATCAACATCGGTTTGAACTATCGTTCGTCCAAGCAGGGTACCTTCACCGGCACTGGAGTGGGCAGCTCAACAGCCACGACACCCAACTCAGCTTCTGTGCAGCAAGACATCACAAAGAACTGGGCTGTGGAGAATATACTTACCTACGACCGTATCTTCGCCGAGAAGCATCATATCAACTTCACGGGACTCTACTCAGCAGAGCAGACACGTTTCGAGCGTACCTACATGTCCGGTCAGGCTATTCCGGCTGAGTACTTCCAATATTATAATATAGGTGCAGCCACACAGAACCTTGCTGTCAACCCCGGCAACCAAGGTTACTGGCAGAGCGGCCTCGTTTCTTGGATGGGACGTGTGATGTATGACTATGACAACCGCTATATGCTTAGCGTTGCTTTCCGTGCTGATGCTTCCTCACGTTTGGCTAAGGGCCATCAGTGGCACACTTATCCGGCTGTGTCTCTCGGTTGGAATGTCGCAAAGGAACAGTTCATGAAGAGTGTCACCTGGCTGGACAACCTCAAGCTGCGCGCAGGTTATGGCGAGACATCTAACCAGAGTATCTCTCCTTATTCCACACTTGGTGCGCTGAGCTCCCGTACTTACAACTTCGGTGATCAGTTCACACGCGGCTATTATGTCTCTACATTGCCCAACAGCGAACTGAGCTGGGAGTATTCCTCCACTTGGAATGTCGGTGTAGACTGGTCGGTGCTCGGTGGAAGACTGTACGGTACGGTGGAGTATTACCTGCAGAACACTCATGATCTGCTGTTAGGTGTTGCCCTGCCGTCTACTTCCGGTGTGAACAGCTATACTGCCAACATCGGTAAGACCCGCAATACTGGTATGGAGTTCACCATTAACGGTACGATTCTTCAGGACCATTATGGATGGACATGGGACGCTGGTGTGAACTTCTATTTCAATAAGAATAAACTCGTCGCTTTGGCTTCCGGTGCTCAGCAAGATGTGGCCAACAGATGGTTTGTCGGCCATCCGATCGATGTCATCTACGACTATAAGAAGATCGGACTTTGGCAGAAAGACGACAAATACATGAATATCCTTGAGCCAGGTGGCAATGTCGGCATGATCAAAGTGGAATACACGGGTGAATACAACGAGGATGGCTCACCGAAACGACAGGTCAACTCTGATGACCGTCAGGTGATGGACATGCAGCCAGACTTGATGGGTGGCTTCAACACCAGCGTGGGTTATAAGCATTTCGACCTGAGTGTCATCGGTTCATTCCAGATCGGCGGTAAGCTCATCAGCGCGCTCCACTCCGCCAATGGTTATCTGAACATGCTCTCCGGACGCCGCAACAATATCGACGTAGACTACTGGACAGAGGACAATACCAATGCCAAGTATCCGAAACCGGGCGGCATCACCACGAGCGATAACCCGAAGTATGGCACTACGCTCGGTTACTTCAATGCAGGTTATTTGAAGATCCGTTCCATCACCTTGGGCTACGACTTCAGTGCAATGGCCGCTGTGAAGAAGTTAGGAATCAGCAAGCTGCGTGCTTATGTGTCGGTTCAGAATCCGTTTGTCTTCTTCTCATCGTTTAAGAACGAGTGTGGTCTCGATCCCGAAACCAATACTTTGAGTAACAATGGAGGCACAATGGCTGTTACGATGGAGGGTTACACTGGTGCACATGTCATGCCGGTGGTTGGCTACAACACGCCTTCAACACGTAACTTCCTTTTTGGTCTCAACTTGTCCTTCTAAATCTGCTATCATCATGAAAAAGAATCTTTTAGTCAATATAGGAATTCTATCCTTGGGGCTCCTCTCGTTGGCTTCCTGCAACGACGTGCTCGATGAGCAGCCCCGTTCCATCTACGACCCGTCGTTCTTCAAGACGCAGTCCGGTGTCGAGGGTGGCATCACTGCGCTGTACGCCCATTTGCGCGATACGTATGGCAACGCTTACTATTATAATATATGTGAGACGGGTACTGATGAGTACACTTGGGCACAGTCGGCAGACGGCAACTTCAAGGATGCCGACCTCTCCGGTGTAGGCTCGCTCAATGCTTCTACGAGTCGCTCCGACGCTTTGTGGGGCAATGCCTTCACCTATATCAACACTGCAAGCGGCACCATCGAGAATGGCGAAGCTGCCGGCATCAGCGAGAGTCTGCTTTCCGAGGCGCGCTTCTTCCGCGCTTTTGACTATTTCAGACTGGTGCAGACCTTTGGTGGCGTGCCTCTTGACTTAGGAGCAGGAGAGCTGAAGTTCAACTCCAACGCTACGCGTGTCTCCAAGCGCAACACGGTGCCGGAGGTTTATACCAAGGCGATCTTCCCCGATCTGACTAAAGCTATAGCGTCTCTGCCCGAGCAGCCTCGTGTCAGCGGTGGCGTGACGAAAGACATAGCACGCTTGGTTCTGGCGCAAGCCTACCTGACTTATGGCTGGTGGCTGGAGAATCCGAATGGCATTCCTACCTATCCTGAATGTGAGCGAAAGGATCCTGACGGGCTCTCCGCACAGCAGTATTTCCAAAAGGCTTATGACCTGGCAGTGGAAGGTATCAACAATCCTGGCCCGTATAAGCTGATGGATACTTACTATGACGTTAACCTCGCACAGAATGACCGCAATGCTGAGTGTATGCTCTGGGCTGACCATACCGAGAAGAGCGAGGAGTATAACGGTGGATCGCTGACTTATGGCAGTGGTGGCGCACCTGATAATTTCGCTTCATGGATGGTTTGCTGGAACTATCCCAACATGCTTGCTAAGACAACGGACGGTAAGGTGTTCAATCCCGTACGCCGTGAGTGTGTGCAGGCCCTTGGTCGCCCTTGGACACGTATGGCGCCTCCTCAGGAAGTATTCACACATACCTTTGCCAACAAGACACAGGATTCACGCTACGACGGTACCTTCACCACTTGTTTCCGCGCCAATTGGAACAAAGACTCGCAGTATAGCGGCAAGGAGGCTCTTAACGCTAATGACATGAAGATCAAGCCCGGTGATGCTGTGCTGACCTTCCTCAATGACAACAACAGCAGCATTGACTATTCCAAGAATGCCGACGGTGTCGGTGGCGGAACACTGCCCGGTCGCTCTGATTATGTGGTCGATCCTGCCGGTATCAGCCGCTTTATGTATCCTATCCTTTGGAAGATTGGACCTTATCGCACCGACAACGGCAATGGACTGGGACAGCCTAACGCAGGTAGCACACGTCCGTTTGTGGCCCTGAAGTTCTCTGAGTTCTACTTCGTCGCTGCTGAGGCTGCCGTGAAGTTAGGTAAGAACGACGATGCACGAAAGATGATCAATGTCATCCGTGCGCGCGCCGGAAAGTGGCGCTACTGTAATGCCGAGAACAAGGAGAAGGTTGCTGACTACAGCAAAGAGATGGTGGCTGCCACTCCGGCAACGATTACCATTGACTTCCTGCTTGACGAGCTGGGTCGTGAATACTTTGGCGAAGGACACCGTTGGTTTGATCTCGTGCGCACACAAAAGTGGGCAGAGCGTGCCGGGACATATACGATTGCAGGTACAGGCAACAACGATCATACGAGCAAAGTCTATAAACGTACAATCCCGAAGGAGTATTATCTGCGTCCAATACCTCAGGGACAGCTCGATGCTCTGGATATGACGACAGAGGAAAAGCAGGCTTATCAGAATCCGGCTTACCGGCAATAGTGACATCAGAATTGAATTTTGTCTCGTCGGCAACACCTATTATATATATAGGGATGCTTTAGCTTCGTATATGTTGACCTATGCTCTGGTTTTTTAAGGCTCAGGTTGTATATTATGAGACTTGTGAGACATAACTGATACCTAATTGATAGATAGGGAGAATCTTGGAATTCTCCCTATTGTTTTAGTAGGCTATCGAACTATTCCGTTTCCGTTTTCTGACTTACACATGGCTTTTGCCTTCTGTTGCACTGGCTTCATAAATGCTTTGATATACAATAAAGCAGGGGGAGAGCTCGTTTCTTCAACAGTTATATAATCGTTTTAGAAGAAAGAAATCAGATGATGATGAAGAAGATGTTATTGATGCTGCTGGTGGCATTTGCCACGCAGTTTGCATGTGCCCAACAGGCTCAGAAAGTCTTTGATGCCTTTCGCAGTGAGAAGAAAGCAGAGTACACCAGTGTGCCCGGCGTGTTGATGGCATTGGCAGGTAACAAGGTGAAGGATAACAATGTAGCGGCCGTATTGAAAGAGGTGAAGTCTGCACGTGTCCTTCGCTTGGGCAATTGCAAGAAGCGCACACGCAAGAAGTTTGCACAACAGGTTGCCGCCTTGAGTAAAGATGGCTATGAAGAATATGCGCGTACCAAGCAGGGTGACAGCGATGTGCTGGTGATGATCAAGAAAGACGAAGAGTTGATCCACGAGATTGTCATGTCGGTGTATAGTGACAGTAGCTGCATGGGGGTGCTGGTCAAGGGAGACATCAATCCCGAAGACCTGGGCGCAATCGTGGATATGATGGGCGACTGATCGTGAAAACGTTGCCCCTTGTGGGCGACGGATATGCCTCGTTTGCTTATTTTCACGTTTTTGTCGTTAAACACTCGGTGGTTGTGTGCGTCAAAGTAAGCAAGAAGCAACAAAGAGTGCTGCAACATGCTCAGTCGGGTGAGTGAGACTGTCTCTGACGTATAAGGCGTTTGTGGACAGCAAAATCCATACGAGACAGCGCTTGTGGGGCTTTATGTGTGCTTTGAAACAAAAAACGCATGAATATGAAAAAGATGATGTTGATGCTTGTGGCACTGTTTTCGATGACAGTGGCCATGGCACAGAATGAAAACGGACGCCAGCCCCGTAAGATGGATGCGGCCACAGTGACAACCATGATGACACAGAAACTTGGATTGAATGCCGACCAGCAGAAGAAGGTGGAGGCATTGAACAAAAAGTACGAAAGTGTCCTGAGACCGGGAAGAGGCGGTTCACGCCCTCAGATGAACCAAAGTGCTGGCCAGAACAAAGAAAGCGGACAGCGTCCGGAACTCTCTGATGAGCAGAAAGCTCAGATGAAACAGCGTTTCGAACAGCGTGCGGCTTATGAAAAGGAGCTGAAAGGCATCCTTTCGGAAGACCAGTATAAGACTTACCAACAGATGCGTCCGCAACACGGTATGCGCGGCCGTCATCATGGAGAAAACAATGCACAGTAACAGCACGCTGACAAGCGGCAACAACAGTGCACTGGTAATCAGGAATATAGCGACGATGATCAGTAGCACTGTGACCGTCATGTGCAGCAGAAAGAAGGTGCGCATTGCCAGCAAGTAAAGAGAAGCTGCTGTCAGTCAGGTGGCAAAGTTACGGATAAGACTGTAGGTAAAACAGACAAATAATTTTCTGAAAAGAAAATTTTAGCTTTGTGAGCATAAGCAATCAACTTATTCAAATCAAGCTATCTCAAAAAGGCGGGGCGTGTTGCTCCGCCTTTTTCATAACTGTAAAATCTGCTTGATGAAAGTATGCTTGTGGCGATTTAATTCAGTTTTTGTTTCGTTTTGTGCTTTAAAATGAAACTTTGAGATAGGACAAAATACACCAAACGCACTTTTGTGTTAATTAAAATTAATAAAAGAAACAACTTTAGAGATTTTATCCTAATTTTGTTTCGGTTTGAAGATGCGATAGTTTCGTAAACGAAATAAAACGAAAGATTGTGCATCAACAACCAAGAATATCAACCTAAAAGGTCTTTTGACATGAACGAGAACAATCTATATGATGTCGTCATCATTGGCGGAGGAATCACGGGAGCAGGTACTGCAAGAGATTGTGCCATGCGTGGTTTGAAGGTGCTGTTGGTGGAGAAACGCGATTTCACCAATGGAGCCACAGGTCGCAACCATGGACTTCTGCATAGTGGTGCCCGTTATGCTGTCACCGATCAGGAGTCTGCCAGGGAATGCATCCAGGAAAATCAGATACTCCGTCGCATTGCCCGGCACTGCGTGGAAGAGACTGACGGTCTCTTTATCACCTTGCCTGAGGATGACTTAGCTTATCAACAGAAGTTTGTAGAAGCTTGTCAGAAGGCTGGAATCCGTGCGGATGTGCTCTCTCCGGAAGAAGCCCGCAGGTTGGAGCCTGCCGTGAACCCGGCTTTGAAAGGTGCTGTTCGTGTGCCCGACGCCTCTGTCGATCCCTTCCGTCTGACCACTGCCAATATCTTGGACGCCAAGCGTTATGGTGCGGAAGTGGCTACCTATGAGGAAGTCATCGGCTTCATCATTGAGAACGGAGTGATGAAAGGCGTGCATCTGCGCAATAACCATACGGGTGAGAAAACCGAAATCCATTGTAAATTAGTCATCAATGCAGCAGGAATTTGGGGACATCTTGTGGCCCAGCTTGCTGATATCAAGATCAACATGTTCCCTGCTAAAGGTACGCTGCTGATTTTCGGGCATCGTGTCAACCACATGGTGATCAACCGTTGCCGCAAGCCTGCCAATGGCGATATATTGGTTCCTGACGATGCAGTCTGCGTGATTGGTACGACCAGCGACCGTGTTCCTTTTGATCAGATCGATGACATGCGGGCGACACCCGAGGAAGTGGACCTGCTCATCAGGGAAGGCATGCAGTTGGCTCCCAGTCTCTCGACCTCACGCATCCTCCGTGCTTACGCCGGCGTGAGACCGCTGGTAGCCTCTGACGACGATCCTTCGGGCCGCAGCATCAGCCGTGGTATCATCGTCCTCGACCATGAGCAGCGCGATGGACTCAAGGGCTTCATCACCGTCACCGGCGGAAAGATGATGACCTATCGCCTGATGGCGGAGCAAGCGACCAATTTGGCATGCAAGAAATTAGGCGTTGACGAACCTTGCGAAACGGCTACCACACCGTTGCCGGGCTCTGAGGAGAGTGCCGGACAAATCAAAGGTGAACTGCAAAACGACTTCCGAAATCTCACAGCCTCCACAAGCCGGATGGCAGAGATCGGGCGTCATGGCACCTTCACGAAGGAGATTCCTTACAACGAGATAGAAGACCACGCTCTCGTCTGTGAGTGCGAAGAGGTGAGCGTCGGCGAGGTGAAGTTCGCCATCGACAAGCTTCATGTTCATGGTCTGACCAATCTTCGTCGCCGTACCCGCATCGGTATGGGCACTTGCCAAGGCGAGCTTTGTGCTTGCCGCGCGTCGAGTGTGCTGTGCCAGCTCGGGCATAGCGAAGCCAAGAAAGGCCTTGAGGATCTGAGCGTCTTTGTTCAGGAGCGCTGGAAAGGCGACAGACCGATTGCCTGGGGCGACGCTTTGAAAGAGAATCAGCTGACGCTGAAGATCTATCAGGAACTGTTTGGAATGAACTAAAACCTAATTCTTGTAGATTATGAAATTCGATACTATTATAATAGGTGGTGGTCTGAGTGGTATGACCTGCGCCATTGCACAGGCTCAGAAAGGCAAGCGAGTGGCTGTCATTGCGGCAGGACAAAGCAATCTCCACTTCCATTCCGGCTCTTTCGATCTGTTGGGTTACCAGCAGGGACAACCGGTCAGTGATCCCGCGGCTGCAATCGCCGCGCTTCCCGAAAGCCATCCTTATCATCGTCTTGGCAATGTAGAGCAGTTGGTTGCGCAAGCCCGTCAGTTGCTTGCCGACGCGGGCGTTCGCACGCAGGGCGATGCTCATCGCAACCATTTCCGCCTCTCACCGATAGGCAAATTGGTTCCCACATGGTTGACGATGGAAGATATGTTCACCGTCGGAAGTGCCGAGGAGCTGAAAGGTAAGAAGATAGGACTGGTCAATATCGTGGGATTTCTCGATTTCGCCGTGCCTTATCTTGCCGATGCCTTGCGTGATTTGGGTGCAGAGGTGACTGTCCGCTCGTTTACGACACCGTTGTTGGAGAATGCACGCCGCAGTCCTTCAGAGATGAGAGCGACGAACATTGCCAAATATCTCGATGACGACAGCCATGTGAAAGAGGTTGCCGACCGGCTGAACTCCATCACTCCCCGCGAGTGCGACCTGTTGCTCTTGCCTGCTATCCTCGGTATTGCCAACGACTGCGCGGTGAAGGTGTTGAAAGAAAACGTGAAGACGCCGCTTCGCTTTGTGGCTACGATCCCTCCCTCGGTGCCCGGCACACGTGTTCAGGGTCTGTTGCGCCGCCGCTTCCAGCAGTTGGGTGGCACACTGCTTCCCAACGACACGGTCAAGGGTGGAGGCTTTGAGAACAATCGTCTGAAGTATGTCTGTACCGAGAATCTCGCCGACACACGTCTGGAAGCCAATGAGTTTGTACTGGCCACGGGGTCGTTCCTCGGCGGTGGTCTTTCTTCGGATTACTACAGCGTACGCGAGTCTGTCTTTGGCTTGGACGTAGAATTGAACGGAGCTGCCAGTCATGTCGACTGGACAACAGACAAGCTCTTTGACAAGCAACCCTACGAGAGCTTCGGCGTGAAAGCCGATAACCAGTTCCGAGTCAGTAAAGACGGCAAGACAATCGACAACCTCTATGCCATAGGTTCTGTCCTCTGCGGCAATGATCCTCAGCGTCAGGGCGATGCCACCGGCGTGGATCTGCTGACCGCCCTGGCCGTTTTGTGATTGCAACACTTTCCCTTTAAACGCTATCTATTATGTCTGAAAAGATTCAACTCCATAATCTCAGTGCTCATGACTTCGAACAATGTCTGAAGTGTAGCATCTGTACGGTCTACTGCCCGGTGTCTGCTGTAGAGCCCAACTACCCGGGACCTAAGCATGCCGGACCGGATCTGATGCGCTATCGTATGAAGGATCCCGACTTCTTCAACGAGACTTTGAAACTCTGTCTCAACTGTAAGCGTTGTGAGGTAGCCTGTCCGCATGGCGTCAAAGTAGGCGACATCATTCAGGAAGCCCGCATCCAGTACAGTCAGCACAGCCCCAGTCTGCGTGACCGCATGTTGGCCAATACCGATTTTGTCGGTTCGATGGCTACGCTCGTAGCGCCTCTGACCAACTTCTTCTTGGGCTTGTCTCCCGCAAAGACGGTGTTGGACAAAGTGATGAAGATCGATCATCACCGTCAGTTCCCAGCTTACAGTGGCACAAAGTTCGAGACTTGGTTCCATCGTCACGCTGAGGCTGAGCAGCAGAACTATAAGCATTTTGTCGGTTATTTCCATGGTTGCTATGTCAACTACAACTATCCTAAGCTGGGTCAGGACTTCGTCAAGATCATGAATGCCTGCGGTTATGGTGTTCATCTCTTGGAGAAAGAGAAGTGCTGTGGTGTCGCGCTGATTGCCAACGGACTCTCTGGTCAGGCCAAGCGACAGGGCGAGAACAACATACGGGCTATGCGCCGCTCACTCTCAGAGGGCAATGAAGCCGTGCTGACTACGAGTTCCACTTGCACCTTCACCATGCGTGACGAGTATCCCGACCTGCTCAAGGTCGACAACCAGGGCGTTCGCGACAGTCTGATGCTCGCTACCCGCTTCCTCTGTCAGCAGATCGATGAGGGTAAGATCAAGCTGGTCTTCCGCAAAGATTATCACAAGAAGGTGGCGTATCACACTGCTTGTCACATGGAACGGATGGGCTGGACGATCTACAGCACCCAGCTGCTGAAGATGATTCCCGGGCTCGACTTCATGATGCTCGACAGCCACTGCTGCGGTATTGCCGGTACCTACGGCTTCAAGAAAGAGAATTACGAGCGCTCACAAAAGATTGGTGCCCCTCTCTTCCAGCAGATCAAGGACGTCGATCCCGACTATGTCTCCACCGACTGCGAGACATGTAAGTGGCAGATAGAGATGTCGACAGGCTATCCCGTCATGAATCCGATCTCTATCCTCGCCGATGCACTCGATGTGGAAGCGACAAAAGCATTGAATCAGAATCGCTAAGGCTATACGCCAAATCCTATTAGAAACAATTAAAAACAAGTTATATAATCTCTTAAACCAATAACACTATGAGCGAAAAAAAGTACATCCTGGCTCTTGACCAGGGCACGACGAGCTCGAGAGCTATCGTCTTCGACCACAATGGACAGATCTGTTCAGTAGCACAGAAGGAGTTTACACAGTACTTCCCTAAACCGGGATGGGTGGAGCATGACGCCAACGAGATATGGTCCAGTGAGGCCAGCGTGATTGCCGAGGCTATCACTCAGATTGATATCAACGGCTTGGATATCGCCGCCATCGGCATTACCAATCAGCGTGAAACCACCATCGTCTGGGACATCGACACCGAGGAGCCTATCTACCATGCTATCGTATGGCAGGATCGCCGTACCGCAGAGTACTGCGATAAGTTGAAGGCTCAGGGCCTCGTCGACAAAGTTCGTGAGAAGACCGGACTGATTATCGATGCTTACTTCAGCGGCACTAAGATCAAGTGGATCCTTGACAACGTACCTGGCGCACGTAAGCGTGCAGAGATGGGTAAGCTGCGCTTTGGTAATGTGGACTCCTGGCTGATCTGGCGTTTGACCCGTGGTACAGCCCATGTCACTGATGTTACCAATGCATCGCGTACCATGCTTTTCAATATCAACACGTTGCAGTGGGACGATGATCTGCTGAAGCTCCTCGACATTCCACGCTCTATGATGCCGGAAGTGAAGAGCAGTTCAGAGGTCATGGCACATACCAAGACCACCATCTTTGCCCATGAGGTGCCTATCGCCGGTGTTGCCGGTGACCAGCAGGCAGCTCTCTTCGGTCAGATGTGTATCGAGCCGGGTTCCATCAAGAACACTTACGGCACCGGTTGCTTCGTTATGCTGAATGTCGGTGAGAAGCCTGTGCTTTCCAAGAACAATCTGCTTACCACAGTAGCGTGGAAGATTGGTGATAAGGTCAACTATGCCCTCGAGGGGTCTATCTATGTAGGCGGTAGCGTCGTGCAGTGGATACGTGACGGCCTCGGCTTTATTAATGGCAGCAGTGAGATTGAGGAATTGGCCTCTACCGTACCCGACAGTGGCGGTGTCTACTTTGTGCCGGCTCTTACCGGTCTTGCCGCTCCTTACTGGGATCCATACGCTCGCGGCCTGATCTGTGGCATTACCCGTGGTACCACCCGCGCCCATATCGCCCGCGCAGCCCTCGACGGCATCGCCTTCCAGACCTACGACATCGCACAGGCGATGGCCAAGGATATGAATGCTCCTTTGACCGAGTTGAAGGTCGACGGCGGTGCTTCACGCAACAACCTGCTGATGCAGTTCCAGGCCAACTTGCTGGGTATTAACGTTGTACGCCCGAAGATCACAGAGACGACGGCTCTCGGCGCTGCTTACCTCGCTGGTTTGGCAGTAGGCTTCTGGGAGAATATCGATGAGCTGCGCCAGCAGTGGCAGGTGGAGCGTACCTTTGAGCCTGTCAAGGACAGCCCGGAGATCGAAGAGGCTAAGAAGGGTTGGGCTGACGCTGTCAGCAGAACTCTGACAAAGAAATGATCCCATTAGAATATCACTGTAAAATTAGGGAATTACTATAGAACGATGAAGTAGAAACAAAGGATAATAGGATGCGTGCTGAGAAGTTCCGTCCTATTATCCCCTTCTACCGAAATCTTGTTCAGCAACTTCAAAATAACCAAACTAAAAACTATAACTATTATGGATCCAGTATTAATGCACTTATGTGCTCTTGAGTTCCTTGGAACTCTCATTCTCGTACTTATGGGAGATGGCGTATGCGCCGCATGTAATCTTAACAAGAGTAAGGCACAGGGCGCCGGTTGGGTAGTCATCGCCTTTGGCTGGGGTCTTGCTGTGATGTCCGGTGTGTTTGTTGCTCATGGGAGTGGCGCCCACCTCAATCCGGCCGTTACGATCGGTCTGGCCTGCACAGGCGGTTTTGGCACCTTCCTCGCCAATGCCGGTGTGACAGCTTCTCTCGCAACCAGTGTCATCGGCTATATCGTAGCCCAGATGCTCGGTGGTTTCTTAGGTGCTGTCTTGGTATGGCTCGTTTATCGCGACCACTTCAATATCACGGAGAACAAAGAAGCCGTGCTCGGTACTTACTGCACTATGCCGGCTATTGACCACAAAGCAGCCAACTTCTTCACTGAGCTTGTTGCCACCTTCGTGCTGTTGATGATGATCATCGGTACAGGCACTTATGGCGATGTTGCCAATGTCGGTGCTGTCAGCGCATGGCCTATCACAGCCGTCATCGTGTCTTTGGGTATGTCTCTCGGTGGTCCTACCGGATACGCCATGAATCCTGCCCGTGATCTCTCACCGCGTATTGCCCACGCTATCCTGCCGATGGCTCACAAGCGTGACAGTGGTTGGGGCTACTCTTGGGTGCCTGTCTTCGGTCCTATCTGCGGTGCTATCATCGCAGCCTTTGTAGGCAAGGCATTCGGTCTCTGCTAATAGAGTCTCCCATCCATAACTATCATTTGGAGCCCCGGGATCATTCCGGTGTTTATTTCGGGGCTTTTTGTTTTTCACTTCAATTGACATCTCCCTATGAAAAAGTTTTTCTTAGCAGCTCTCTGCCTCCTTGGCATGGCAGCTATACCTGCTCAGGCACAGAAGTTACACGAGAACGCAAGTCTCGAGACATCTCACCTTTGGCGTGGTCTTGAGGTTGGCAACGGACTCATCCTCAACAATGATGTCTCCATCTCAGATAACAATGGTCACTTCAAGCTCGGCTTGTGGGGTGGCATGGCTACCGACGGTGACTATAAAGAGGCTGATGTGTACTTCAATTTCAACCATAGTGGCTTCAACCTTGCCGTATGGGATTTGTGGAACTTCTCTAACGGTATCCCCGGAAATGGTAAATACTTCACATGGGCTGCCGACCGTACGTCTCATCTGACCGATGTGGCTGTCAGCTATGATTTCGCTCCGAAATGCAACTTCCCGCTTACTCTGACTTGGGCTACACTTGTCCAAGGACGTGATCGTGGTAACTTGGCCCGTGACGCCCGTGGAGAAATTGTCAACAAGGACATTGCAAAGAACGTCTATTCTACCTTCGTGCAGGCTTCTTATCGTCTTTATGAGGATGAGAACTGGAATGTCGATGCCTCTGTGGCAGCCGCTTTCGCTCTCGATCCTTACAAGAAAGAGCTTCGAGACGCGTATGGAATCCAGAACAACCTCTACGGCAAGCACGCTGGGGTCAACGATGTCCGTCTTGGTGCCACTTATAAGTTGAAGGTTGGAAAGTATACCATGCCGGTCGGCGGTCAGATGATGTGGAACCCAGAGGCTTCAAAAGCTTACTTCCGCGCTACCGTCACCTTGCTGGACTTATAAGCGTAGAGAACATTCTCGTAACTACTGTATTTCATAATCTCGCTTAATTTCTATTGTAGTTAATTTGGGGACCGGTCATCGTGGCCGCGTCCCTTTTTTCGTTTCTACGACAGTCGCAAATGATCAGTGCATTTTTTCTTGCTGTTTGAGCAATGGTTTCTGTGTTAATTTATTGTTAAACCTCTATACAGCAAAACGTGTAATAGGAAAAAGTCGTATATTTGTATAACAATCGTCGAAAGTAACGTTATGGTGACAAGCAATATGACCAAGGAAGAGCGGCACGAGGCTATCATGGATCAGTTCTTCAAGCAGAACGTTGTGCTCGTGTCTGAGCTGGCCGACAAGCTCGGAGTCTCGTCGGTCACGATACGCAAGGATCTCACCGAACTGGAAAAGGAAGGTAAGCTCTATCGCAGCCATGGCAAGGCCATCGCTATCAATCCTTTTGCCAACAATCGCTCGGTGAATGAGAAAGAGCATTGCTGTCCCGAAGAGAAGCACCGCATCGGTCTGGAGGCTGCCAAACTGATCGAGGACAACGACTCCATCATCATCGCTTCGGGAACAACCATCCATGCGTTTGCCAACTGCATCACCACCAACCGGCGTCTCACCGTCGTGTCGGCGTCCTTGCAGGCTTCTATATCACTGGCCAAGAACGAGAATATCGACATCATCCAGCTCGGCGGCATGCTGCGCCACAGCAGTCTCTCTGTCGTAGGGCAATACAGTGAGAAGATCCTCGAGGACTGCTCGTTCAGCAAACTCTTCATTGGCGTGGACGGTATAGACCTCGACTTCGGCATTTCCACGACCGACATGCGTGAGGCCCACCTCAATCAGAAGATGATCAAGGCTGCCCAGCACGTCATCGTTCTGGCTGACTCCACGAAGTTCGGCCGCCGCGGCTTTGCCAAGATCTGCGATATGGACACTGTCGACACGATCATCACCGACTCAAACATCCGTCCTGCAGACAGAAACCGCATCGAAGAGTTAGGCATCGAGCTGATTATCGCCGAGATGAAAGACTGATAAGCGTTAGAGATTGACGAATCTGTAACCATAGACACCTCTAAAATTTAAGCAATATGAACATTCCATCAGAATTTGATCCCATTCGCCCCTTCAACCCGGAGGAGCTTCCCGCAGTATACGACCGGCTGTTGGCCGACCCACAGTTTCAGCAAGTCATCACCACTCTCTTCCCCGGCGTGTCGCTGGAAGACCTGGGCAAGAAAATGAAAAGCTGCAAGACCAATCTGGAGTTTCAGAAGTCTTTCTGCTATCCGGTACTGCAAGATCTCATCCACAAGGCCAGTTTCGGTTGCAGTATGGACGCTTCGAGCGTAAACATCAACCATCGCTACACCTTCGTGAGCAACCACCGCGACATCGTTCTCGACTCTGCTCTGCTCGACAAACTGCTGCTCGACGTGGGCTTCACCACGACGTGTGAGATCGCCATCGGCGACAATCTGCTCACCATTCCATGGGTGAAGGACCTCGTGCGCATCAACAAGTCGTTTACCGTGGAGCGTGCGCTGCATGCCGTGGAGATGTACAAGGCCAGCAAGCGCATGTCGGAATACATGCACTTTGTCATCAGCGAGAAGAACGAAAACGTGTGGATTGCACAGCGTGAGGGCCGTTCCAAGGACTCTACCGACAACACTCAGGCTGCCATTCTGAAGATGATGGTTATGGGCGGTGAAGGCAGCATCGTCGACCGCTTGGCCGCTCTGCATATCGTGCCACTGACGATCTCGTATGAGTACGACCCTTGCGACTACCTCAAGGCACGTGAGTTCCAGCTTAAGCGCGACGTCCCGTTCTGGAAAAAAACACCAGGCGACGACATCGAGAGCATGAGCGTGGGCATCAAAGGCTTCAAGGGACATATACAGTACCACTGCGCTCCCTGTATCAACGACTGGCTGCGCAAGCAAAACGCCAGCACACCCAAGAACCAGCTCTTCGACAACGTAGCCAAGTATATCGACACACAGATCCACTACAACTACCGTCTGTACCCCGGCAACTATGTCGCTCTCGACATGCTTCAAGGCAACAAGGAGCACGACGACATGTATTCGCCCAAGCAGCGCTCGATCTTCGAGCAGTATATCAACGGTCAGTTGGCAAAGATCGACATCGAGAACAAGGATGAGAAGTTCCTTCGCGAGTGTCTGCTCAACCAGTATGCCAACCCCGTGAAGAACTACTACAACGCGCGCGACGCCGAGAACAGCCGTCTGAAGTCGCTGATGAGCAAACTCACATTTAAGTTCTGATACCATTCGTATGTCAATGAGAATCCCAAGACCGACAGCGGCCTTCATGCTGATAGCGGGAGTTCTGCTCCTGCTATCGTGCAAGAACGACTCCTACGAGTCGGGCGACAGCCGCTATTCCTATCTTCGTGCCGACTTCTGCATGATGCATACGTCGGACAAGGGAGCCATTGACTATCTGCTCGTAGATGGCGGTGACACTGTGAGAATAGCCACACCGGTGAAACTCAATTGGGCTTCTAAGGCTGACTCGCTGTACCGCGCGCTGGTCTATTACGATGTCACTACCCGTCAAATGTTCTCTGCCACTTCCGTGCTGGTGACGCAGCCGGTGAGCAAACAAAAGGCCGCCACGCTCTCTACCGATGCTATCACCGTAGAGAGCACATGGGAGGGTGGGGGATACTTCAATGTCGCCTTCAACGTGAAGACCGGACAGACCGATGAGCAACAAAAAGCGCAGCAGGTAGGACTCGTCGTCGACACCATCATCAAACACGACAACGGGGCACCCGACGACATCTATCTGATGCTCACCCATAACCAAAACGGTCAGCCGGAATACTATACCGTACGCGGATACCTCAGCACGCCGCTTGTCAAGAACGCCCGGTATCGTTTACTCAACCAACCATGAATCTCGCCTTACCTCACCTTTCGATTAAGCACCTCTTACCTTATCTCTGTGTTTTTCTTTGAGACATTGCCTGCTGTGTCTTCTTTCAGACGACTTACGCCTACCATTTTTTTCTACCAAGAGCAAAACCAGTTGTTTCTGCTCTCATGGACTTATTGTGCCGACTATCTGCGCCGTCCCGCATGGCTGGTCAGCCTCATCGGCGATTCCCAGACACAGTTTTTATTACTATCGCTATGAAGAAGACGTAAGTCACTCGCCGTCCAGCTCGGCAGAAAGAGCGAAGAGCATATAGAGCGGAATGTTAACGATGTGTGTCTCTTCGTTGCGCTCGTAGGGTAAAAGACTTGTACGCAGAGCCAGTCTGGGGCGGTATTTCTCGCAATAGACTTTCAAGCTCTTTGCGTTCATCGTCTTGCCGGCTTTGCATTCCAGCGGATAGACATACATGCCGTCTGACACGAGAAAGTCTACCTCAGCCTTGGAACCGGATGTCCAATAGTAGTTGGCTTGCTGCCAGCCGATGGTAGAATCGTCAAAAGACCAATTGCTGCAGAAGAGATTGCTATGTTATAATGTTTGTGCTTGTTTAGAAAATTGACAAAAAACGGCCCTTATTTTGGCGATCTTTTGCACGAGAGGTCACTTTGCTCTGAATTTTGCGAAAATTACGAGTGTTTTTGTAATCTATTGATAATAAGTATGTTATAATGGTTTCGCCTTTACGATAAAAGAAAAGACCAAGTGGGTAAAGAAGAAAACGCCTTTCTGAGCAGAAATTCTCTAGAGAATTTTTGCTCAGAAAGGCGTTTTGACAAGGTCAACACGCCGAGATGATCGTGTGAAATAGCCTTTCTGATCAAGTGAAACCACTATTTTGATGGTGAGAAACCAGCTTTTTCACACTTTCCTTGTTGTTTTTTGATGGAGAGAGGCCGCTTTTCGCTTCTGCTCTTCTCTAGAATGCAAGGTTCAGAGAGAGGTCTTTTGTGAAATGTTTTGATGGGCTTATATGAGAAATAACCATAGCCTTGAGAGTTTAACGTTCTATGTTTTCGGAACTCCTGATGTCGCTTGGTGATTTACCAAATTCCTCTTTGAAGCATACGCTGAGATACGAAGGACTTCCGAAGCCAGTCTGATAGGCGATCTCAGCGATGGTGAGATTTGTAGTCTGCAATAGTCGCAGCGCACGTTTCATGCGGGCTTTGCGCAGCAGTTCCACAGGTGTGATACCGATGATGGCTTTTGTCTTTCTATAAAGTTGTATGTAGCTGATGTTCATGATGTCGGCCACCTGCGTCATCTTCAATTTTGGGTCAGAAATATGGTTCAGCACCGTCTTACGCAATAGTTCGATGAACTGTTTGTCAGTGCCTTCGATGTTTTTCGTTACTTGGACCCACTCTGAGTTGCCGTCAAAGATCTCTTTCAACCGTTGATGGTTGCTGAGCAGATTGTTGACGCGTGCCAGCAAGACTTCAGAGCTAAAGGGTTTGGTCATATATTCGTCGGCTCCATACTCAAAGCCTTCAATGCGCTGCGCTTCCTGAGCGCGTGCAGTAAGCAGGATGACGGGAATGTGGCAAGTGATCTTCGTCCGCTTGATGATCTGGCAACACTCCAATCCGTTCATCTCTGGCATCATGATGTCACTGATGACAAGGTCGGGTAAGTATTTCTGTGTCATACTGACTCCTTCTTTACCGTTGACAGCTTCCAAGACATTGTAATGCTTATCCAGCACGCTTCTCAAATAGTGACGTATGTCAGCATTGTCGTCGATGATGAGAATCTGTTGACGGCTGTCATCCTCGCCGATGATGTCATCAGCCAATGTGGTTTGCGGTGTACTATCATCCTCGCTTTCTCTGACGCGGGCATCTTCCTGTTGAGAAGATTTATAAGCCGTTGCGGTGTTGTCGTCAACCTTACCATTTTCACTATCAAACGACAGCACGCCATCGATCAGCGAGGACAGCTGACGGACATTGCGGCTCACCATTTCCACCGTCTTCCGGTCCACCCCCTTCAACGTGCTGCTTTCGAGCAGTTGCTCTATAGGGCCGTCTACCAGCGTCAGCGGCGTGCGTAGCTGATGGCTTGCATTGGTAAAGAAGTCGATCTTCTCTTTATCCAACTGCAACATCTTCCTGTTGATTTGCTCCTTTGCCTTGCGCAGATAGACTTGATAGCCGACAATGACGATGAGTAACAGCACCACGATGACCGCCATCACGAGTATGATCTTTTGGCTTTGGTACAAGTTGATATACCTGTCGATATTGTTGTATAACTCTGAGAGGTTAGCCGTTTGGTTAAGCATCTCGCGGTTTTGCATGTCAACGATAGCCGCATTGTCCTTTGTCACCAAGGCAGAGGTAAGAATATTGATGCGCTGGAACGGCTTGTGCTGCAAGATGTTCATTGCGAGGGGAATGATTTTCTCACCCTTAGTAGGATAGATGTATGAAGCCGTAAGTTTCCCTTCGCGCACCCACTCCACACCTTGGTCAGGGCCGGGCAATCCGTCGATACCGACGAATTTGATGTTTTTCTCCATCCCCATGTCCTTGGCACCCAGATAAGCGCCAAGGGCTTCGCCATCGTTATGACAGAAAACACATACAGGGCGATGACCTTCTTTAAGAAATTGATACATCAACTTTCGCGGAGTTTTGATTGTCCAATCACCTTGAAGGGTAGTTACTTTTATGTGTTTATTGCTTTTTGCAATCGTTTCCATAAAGCCGCGATGCCGCTCCTCAACGGGTGTAGAGCCTTCGAGTCCTGTGATCTCCACGACTTCATCTCCATTATTGACTTGCGATATGACAAACTGTGCCATATAGCGGCCTATGGCAACATTGTCAGCACCAATGAAAGCGGTGTACTTCTCAGACTGGGTCATCCGGTCATAAAGAATGACCGGAACACCTTTATCGTAGGCACGCTCAATAGCTGGAGCCACCGTTTTGGCGTCGCTTGGAGAGACGACAAGAAGGTCAATGCCGTCGGCCACCATAGAATCTATCTGCGCCACCTGCCGTCGGCCGTCGTTCTCAGCAGAGGCAAAGACGACATCAACATTACTATATTGGTACACTACTGTCCCGTTAAGATTTTAGATCTCGAAATAAATCGAGTTGACCATCAT